>CAYPLE010000074.1:0-18544 GCA_964411445.1 uncultured Pirellulaceae bacterium | reverse complement strand
CGAGCGATCAGCACTTCCGAGCGACCAATGCCGGACGATCAGTCGGTGAAGCGACCAACCTGAGATCGCCGGAAGCACCACGGGCGACTCGAAATTGCAGCTCGGAATATTTTCTAGGAATTCGCACTGGAAAGCATGAAAGGATATGCTGCGGCGATGGAGTCAATTGCAACGAAAGGAAGCGCAGAGCATGAATCGACCGCCAGAGACGCGAAGCAGCCTAATTGCTAGCATTCAGACGGCTACCAACCAAGACGCTTGGCACGACTTTGTTGAAATCTACGAGCCCTTCGTCTATGCCCAAGCCAGGCGATTTGGTTTGCAGCATGCTGATGCATCGGAAGTAGTGCAGGGTGTCTTTGTCGCCGTAAGCAAGGCCGTGCGTCGGTTTCAGCAGGATGAGAGTCGTGGTCGCTTTCGTACTTGGCTGTATGCAATCGGCAAGAATATCTGTTTGCAGCAACTGGAAAAAGTAGCCAAGGATCGCGCACGTCAAGCTACAAGTTTGAATCCAGCAGAATTGGTGCACAAGCCATCCGGTGAAGCGATCTTGGTTGAGCATCGAAGGAGAGCGTTTGAGTGGGCCGCCGATCGTATTCGCGACGATTTTCAGGAGCGAACTTGGCAGGCATTCTGGCGGACTTCCGTCGAGGGGCAGCCAATTGAATCCGTTGCGGCTGAATTGCGTCTGAGTGTTGGGGCTGTTTACATTGCCCGCTGTCGCGTGATGCGTCGACTGCGCACAGAGGTGCAGTTGATCACGGACGATGACGGACTGGAGAATCGTAGCTCGGGGACACAGCATTCACAGCCAGATGTCGGGAAGACGGATCGGGTGCAGGGAGTTGAAAAGTTGCAGGTGGCTAAGAAGGAGCCAGGGAAATGAGCTTTCTGAGATTCGGCAGTAGTCGACACTGTGATCCATCGATCCTAGAGGCGGTGGTCAGAGAAGAAGCGAATCCGAAAGACGTTCAGCGGGCGACGGTGCATCTAGCATCCTGTGCGGCCTGTCAAAAACGTCTTACCCAAATTTCAGCCAACGCGCCCTGGTGGGAGGAACTCCCGCAGATGTTGGCGACGCCGACGGAAGAAACGCATGAATTTCATGACCAGTTTAGCTGGGCTGCTCAAGCAGAATTCGTTGTAAAGCGGTTGGTTGATTCCGGCTTGATCGTCAAGGGGGACGGCGATTCGATAGGTCGCCTGGATCGCTACGAACTGGAAGAGACCCTTGGGCTAGGCGGTACCGGAATCGTTTTCCGTGCCAAAGATATTGAACTTGGACGCGTCGTTGCCGTCAAAGTGCTGTCGCCCGACTTGGCGGTCAGCAACGCGGCGCGGCGACGATTTGCACGCGAAGGCCAAGCGTGTGCGGCGGTTGCACATGAAAATGTTGTGGCGATTCACCATGTGCATTCGACACGCAATGTACCCTACCTGGTCATGCAGTTTGTTGACGGCGCATCGCTCGATCAGATCATTGCGCAGTCCGGTCCTTTGGATACGCCCGAGGCGTTGAGGATCATTTCGCAGGTCGCTGCCGGTTTATCTGCCGCTCATCAACGTGGTATCGTTCATCGTGATGTGAAGCCCGCCAATGTCTTGATCGAGTCTGCTGGTCAACGCGCCTGGATTTCCGATTTTGGGCTGGCCCGCGCGGTGGATGATGTCGGATTGACGCGAACTGGGTTTGTTGCCGGAACGCCGCACTACATGTCGCCGGAGCAGGCCAGGGGGGCGAGTGTTTGTGCTCGAAGCGACTTGTTTGGGCTCGGCAGTGTTTTGTATTTCATGTTGACGGGGCATCCGCCGTTTCGTGCCGAGAAGACACTGGCCGTACTCAATCGTATCTGCGAAGCCGAACACGTCTCGGTGCGCAAGTTAAATCCGGCTGTTCCTTCACTGGTCGCAGCGTTGGTCGACGATCTACTGGCCAAACGCATCGAAGATCGCCCAGAATCTGCCGAAGAAGTTTGCCGCAGGTGCATTGGTTTGATGAGCCAAAGCTGTGGAGATGTCGAATCGGAGAAAGTGAAGACAGCCAGCGGTCAAGCGAAGCGCTCGGGATCGCGTAAACTGCTGGTGGCCATGGCTGGGTGCGTGGTGTTGTGTTGTGCGGGTTATCTCCTTGGTCTGCTTGCGTCGGCTGTTTCTCCAGGAGCCAAGCATGCGGCAACAAGGCAGGCGGTAACAAGGCAGGCTGACAAAAACAGTGCCAATAGCGAGGCGGCAGGGAGGGCTGGTTCGAAGTCTTATGACCGCGGCAAGTCTCCGGGCTATGTTAGGAGCGGTCCGGTGGGTTCGTTGCCAAACTCTAGTCGTCCAGCTACCAACGCGAGCCCTGAAACGCTAGCTCACGGTTGGTCACCCGCGCCATCGCCTGCATTGCCGAACACTTCTCAGTCTGTGGAGTCAGAGTCATCGTTTGCACATGCGCCTTTAGGGGCGATGCCATCTCTACCCCCTTCGCTGCCTTCGTTCCGCGGCTCATTGCCACCATCATCGGCAGTCAACGCTCCGCCTTCGGTACAAGCGCCACTGGCGGTGGAGTCTGAAGTTCAGAACCAGTTCGATTCACAGCGAGGTCAGTGGGCCGTGGGCTTGGAGCGACTTTCCTCGCAGTTGGAAGCATTTAAAACAGACACGCTTAATGAAACTCATCGTTCCGAAGTGTGGTCAGTAGCACCAGTTTCGGGCTTTGAAAATGAATTGATAGGGATCGAGCAAACCATTCAGGCTTTGCAGTACTGATCCGCTCGTTCGAGAATTACGTGTAATTGTACCCTGTGTTCTAGATTGTCGGAATTGAAATGTTTTTTGGGGATAGTCTGATGAAGAAAATCAAGATTGCTCTGGCGACGACAGCCCTGTTTTGGCCTGCTTTGGTGCATGCTCAGGACAGGTTGGACGCAGGCACAGCGGCAACAACTGCTGGCCAAGGACGGGGTGAGGTCGCTGCAGACTCGAGCCCTACTACATTGGCTGGCGCTGGATTGGCTGATGCTGGCGACTCTGCAGGGGATGAACTCGAATCTCTGCCGCTAGCAAGTGCTGATAGCGAAGTCGAAGATGCTCTCAGCGAATTTCACCGGCAAATGAAGGACATGTTTGTTACGCAAGCGGACATGGGGGATCTCATAATTGAGTATCCCGAGATGGAAATGCAAGTTAGCAGCGTCAAATTTCGTGATGTCCAACAATTGGACGCGCGCGGCAATCCCCTGCCGAGTAACCGTGTTATGGAAACGCAACAGGCAACGCTGACTCTCAACATGACTTGGCAGGATGTCCTGGATGCAGATCTCGGCGTCGATGGGACTCGCTCTGCGGTACTGCAATTAACCGCTGCGCGGCATCCGATCTTGCTCGAGAAGTTGAAGGCGGCCGACGAATCGAAAAAAGAGCTGATCCTCACAGCATTGCGGAAAAACTACGAAGCCCACTACGCAATTGAGACGTGGTGGCGAAACAAAAAACTTGCCGCATTAGAAGAGCAGATGGCTGCGCTTCGGATGGGGATTGACCAGCGAAATGACAATCAGGCAAAGTACGTGGATGCTGCGGTAACGATCGCCCGCCTGCACAGTGACGGGGTTTCGGCCGCGCCTCCAATTCCATCTTCGGGACAGCCGCAACAGCGGATGGGTTTCGGAGTCCCAGTCCAGCCGAGCCCCTATTACCCGGGCAACGCAGGAGGCAGCAATAGCTTCTCTAGTCCCCCATCTGGAAGTTATCCGCCAGCTAGCTCCAACCAGACCACGTTTGACTCACCACCCACCTATCAGCCAGAATCCCGACTGCCTCCAACTGCTCCTTCGAGAGGTTCGTATCCGAACAATCCAAGTTCATCCAGCTCAGGGGCCAGTGGCTTGCCAAGTCTAAGTGAAAGCTGGGATGAGCGCCGCGGAAGCAATTCAGTGAATCAAAGTCGTTACGAATCCTACTGACGGTCGAAGAGACTCGTTCGGATTTCGGCTTCGAACGAAGCTTGCTCGGAAATGGCGGTGCGGAACTGATCTTGGCTGAGTGAATAGAGTACCGTTTCCTCGGTGGCAACTACACTAGCATTGCGTGGTTGGCCGGTGAGTAGGGCCATTTCGCCAAAGAAGTCACCTTCGCCGAGAGAGGCTACTTTTTCACCACCGCGGAGGACGTCTACAGCCCCGTTACGAAGCAAGTAAAATTTGTCCCCGGAGTCGCCTTCGGTAATGATCTGCTTGCCTGCTTCAAATTGTTCGCTCTGCAAATGGTCTGCCATGCCAGCCAAGCTGCGTGGCGTCAAGTGCTTGAAAACGTCGCATCGCATGAGCATCTGACTCACGATAGCAGCCTCTTGCACCAAGACATCGCTACGGATTCTCCCGTCAACTAGATTGACGATTCGATCAGCCACGTCCAAGATGCGATTGTCGTGAGTCACGATGATGATGGTGACTTTGTCTTCCTGAGCCATCTTGCGAAAGAGGTTAACAACGGTGCGACCGCTTTTTTCATCCAGGGCAGCCGTAGGTTCGTCGGCTAGCACCAGTCTCGGGCGATGAACCAAGCCGCGAGCAATGGCGACGCGTTGTTTCTGACCGCCGGAGAGTTGTTTGGGTAAGTGATCTGTGCGGTGTCCCAGTTCCACTTTGTCCAGCATCTCTCGCGAGAGTTTCGTTTGGTCGCGACGGCTTCCAGATGGATCGGCTAGTTCGAGGGCCATGCGGACGTTTTGTGTCGCGCTGAGCGAATCGAACAAGTTGTGGGCTTGGAAGATGAAGCCAATTTCGCGGCGGATCTGCAGCAGGTCACTGCTCGTTGCTTCGTGGAGCGGGCGGCCAAGGACATTGAGTTGCCCTTCTTGAACACGTCTCAGCGTCCCGATCAGAGTCAGCAAGGTCGTTTTCCCCGAGCCACTGGGCCCGGTCATGATGATGATTTCGCCCGGGTAAATCTCAAGTGTGTTGTCAAACAGAACTTGTTTGCGCAGTTCACCAGAACCGTAATAGTGTTGTAGATCCAGCGCGGAGATTGCAGGCTGTTCCCCGTCGGAGACACGTTGCCGCCACTGCGGGTCATAACGCACAGCAGAAGGGTGGGATGGGGGCTCGGACATGCTGCTCAGCTTCTTGGGGTCGAAATTCCTTCGTCCATCATAACCTGCAAATTCGGTTTGATCGCAAATTCAACATCAGGCGGCGATGTTCCTTTGCCTTGAGCAGGTTCTCGCAAGCTTAGCACGTGGAAACGCGGTCGTGATTGAGGGTCGGAAGAATGGGGGGGCGTCGGCTTTGAGCGCACTTCCGAATCGTAGACTATACTTCCACGAATCGAATCGACATTCCTCCGGTGACGCTGCCCCTATTCAATCGTCTTAGCGTTGCCGTCAAAGTTGCAAAACAGCCCGGAAAGTGGAGCAATGTTCGGCCCCAACAAAACACCCCAAGTCGTGGCTTGTCTAGCAAGCTGGATCGTTGTTCCAATGGTTTGCATCGTTCTAGCCGGCTGCACCTCGCAGCAGGAAGGTGGCCAGACGAAGATGAGCAAGGTCGCAAAGACCAGTGTCGTCGCGCAGGGCTTGATTCTGCCCGAGGGCGGAATCATCCAGCTTGCCGCTGCTCCGGGAGATATCGTCGCCGCTGTCCATGTGAAGCCTGGCCAGATGGTAACTGCGGGAACACGGCTGCTAACGCTGCGTAGCGAAGAAGTTTTGACGACTCAGCGTGAGGCGTTGGAGCTTCGATATCAGCAAGCGACATCGGGTCGCGAGCGGGCCATTGCCGCTGCCAAACTTCAGCTCGCCGCCGCAGAGCTACAGCTTGAACGCGCCAAAGCCGCTCGTCAGAGTATGGTTGATAGTGCTGTTCTGCTGGATGTCGCCGAGCAGCAAGTTGCGGCTGGGAAAGAAATGACTGCGAAGCTCAAGCGAATCGCTGCAAACGATGTCACGCGGGAATTTGTTGGCCAGCTTGAAGTCGAACAACAAGAACTAAAAGTCGGCGAAGCTCAGCTATCGCAGATGACACGAGCCGACGAACATCGACGCGCGCTCAGTGATGCCGAGTTTGCGATTCGCGCCGCCCAGGTTGATGTCCAAAACGCCAAGCTGGCCGTTGGAGCAGCTCAAGCTAACCAGTCGTTGGCTGTCATCGAAAAGGAAATGGATGCACTGGCTCAAAAAGTAGCGGCAGCTCAAGTCGAATCGCCCACCGGCGGCAAGATTCTCTCAGTACGCGTGAGCCCAGGTGAAGCCACATCGGCATTTCCATTGGTTGAAATGGCCGACATCTCGCAACTGGTTTGCGAGGTCGAAATCAACGAACAAGACGCGGGGCTGGTCGAGGTGGGGCAAAAGGCGACGTTAACCAGCCGCGCCTTTGCAGAACCCATGACGGGCCAGGTTGAGCAGAAATATGCTCTGGTGGGCAAGCCTCAGTTGCGACAGCTCGACCCGCTGGCACGGGTTGATTATCGCACTGTTACGGCGGTGATCAAGCTTGATCCAGCCTCATCCGAGCGTGCCAAAGAGTGGCTGCAACTTCAGGTAAAAGCTGAAATCACGATCAAGTAAGCGCGCTTGACACGCCCGATACCCAACAACGTAAAACGCTTGCATGAAGACTCCTCTCGCACTGTTGAATCTGTGGCATCAAGGTGCAAAGACGATTGTGAATATCGTCGGGGTCGCGTTCGCATTGCTGCTTGTGTTCATGCAATTAGGCTTCCAAGGCGCCGTTTCTCACACAGCTACCAACGTGCTTAGCAATTTGGATTTTGAGCTGGTCGTTCGCTCTCGCAGCTATGAGCAGCTTTATGAACCAGGGACGGTTGATTGCGAACTCTTGAATCGAATTCAGTCCGCGCCGGGCGTGCTGCTCTCAAGGCCGTTTTGGGTTACCGTCCAGCAATGGCGAACCATGCAGCCCGGTGACGCGAATCTCGTTGATGCTAATGATGCGGCGGAGTCTGTCTATCTGCCAATTGCCGTCATGTCGGCCTACGCTGCGGATCGTCCGTTCGTGGCGGAAAATCTCAATGCAGACTTGGCCCGCGTTGCTGGCAGTGACATGATGCTGATCGACGACAGCACTCAGGCAGACTACGGGCCGGTCAACGGGAAGAACTTCACCGACGGCGATGTCGGCCGCGAAACCGAGATTGGTGGCAGTCGATTTCGAGTCGTTGGTCTCTACGAACTCGGCACCGGCCTGGCTGCAAATGGAGCCATGATTACCAATCCGCAGGGATTTCAACGCGTGTTTCCTTGGGATGTGCGTGAGAAGGCGTCGCTGGGGCTGATCTCAGTCGATCCGACAGACGCTGATCAGACCAAGCTCGCAGTGCAGCGGATTGTATGTGGCGAAGACGGTTGTGTTGCCGACGTGCTGACGAAAGAGCAGGCTCTCGAGTTTGAACGTCAGCGTTGGCTGTGGCAGACCCCCATTGGATTGATTTTTCAGCTTGGTGTCGTGCTGTCGTTGCTCGTTGGCGCGGCCATTGTCTATATGATACTGAGCACTGATGTTGCAAATCGTCTGCCCGAATATGCGACGCTACTGGCGATGGGCTATTCGCGATTTTACCTGGCCAGCATCGTCATGACGCAAGCGCTCGCGCTGTGTGGTTTGGGGTTTGCATTGGCGTGGGTTTCAGCGGAAGGCCTGTATCGCGCGACAACTGCTTTTTCAGCGATTCCCCTGGAGATGACTCCGGTGCGCGTCATGATCGTTGCCGTGCTGGGAGTTGTGATGTGCTGTGTTAGTGGACTGCTAGCGCTGCGCAAGCTATGGAAGGCCGAGCCGGCGAACTTGTTCTAAACCTGTCCCCTTTTTGAAGTCGGCAAGCGTCGACGAAAAGTTTGATATGCGAACTCCACTGGCATGGAAAAATCTGACCAGTAGCTTGGGCAAGTGCGTCCTGGCTGCGATCGGCGTTGGATTTGCCGTAGTGTTGATGTTCATGCAAATTGGCTTCCGCTACGCTTTGATTGACAACAATGTGCAGCTATTTTCGTTGTTTGATCCTTCGGTGGCCAAGGTCGCCATCATCAGCAGGGCTCGCTACAACGTAGCCACCGAACAGCGATTTCCACGACGAGTTGTGGATGTGGCTTTGACCGTCAGCGGCGTCGAATCGGCAATGACCGTCAGTTTAGAACGTGGCGCGGCCAGCATTGCCATAGACGGTAGACGGGCTCGGCCGATTCGTGTCCTGGGCGTAGATGTTTCCGATGCGACACAACCATTTTTTCAACAATCGCAGGTCTACGAGCGGTTAGTGGAGGCTCGAGGGCAGGGCGGTGCACTCGTCGATTCACGAAGTAAATCCAGTTACGGTTTCGCCAGCGACCTGAGTGAACTTCGGCAGCACGTCGCGGAACTCAACGGCAAACGGCTTCCGCTGGAAGACTATTTTGCTCTGGGAACCGACTTCGGGAATGATGGAACGCTGTTGATGAGCGAAGAGACTCTTGCCAGCTATTTCCCATGGCGAAGTGCGACAGGTGATCCGACGGATGCCGTGGATATCGCTCTGTTGAGCGTTAGGGACGAGGCGGATGTGGCCAGCGTCGCCCGGGCGATTCAGTCGCTTGCACCGAGTCAAGTCGTTGTCATGCCGACGGCCGATTTGATTGAAAAGGAGCGAGCATTCTGGGCAACGAAGACGCCGATTGGCAAGATCTTCTTGATTGGCACCATCATGGGATTGTTCGTAGGAGCAATCATTTGTTACCAGATCCAGTTCACTGACATTTCAGAGCATATGCCGGAATTTGCGACGCTCAAGGCGATGGGGTACGGTCCCGGCTATTTCTGGAGTATCGTGCTTTGGCAGTCGTTTTACCTTGCCTGCCTTGGATTCTTGCCCGGTATCATCGTCTCGCTGGGTCTCTACCAGTTGCTGGCTCACTTCAGCGGACTATTAATGATCATGACCTTGCAGCGGGTTCTCGTAGTGTGGGCGCTGACCCTGCTCATGTGTGCGATTAGCGGCAGCCTTGCGATACGCAAGTTGTTCAATTCAGATCCCGCCAGCCTGTTTTAGATGCTTGCCCGCCCCACGACACAGCCACGTTTTCTCATTGAGCTTTACAGGCCGGTGACCAGCCATGGGCGACCGTCGCAGCAGCGGCAGGCGAGTCCACCAACGACTTCCGCCAAGTCGACTTCGGCCGATTTGGCTTCCATACGTCGGGCGACTTCTTCCACTTGAGCGGCTAACAAGCCAGCTTTCGCCTCAGAGGTGCTTTGCGGGTTTGCTCGCCCGGTTGCAGAGCTTTGCTCAAGTTGCTGGAGTCGACTTCGCCAGCTTTCGATCATCTCCAAAGCCAGTTGGTGTCGTGTGTAGGCCAGTTGGAGTTCGTAGCATTTTTCGTTCACCGTTTGGGTGATCCAGTCGCGATGGGCTTCGATGACACATGACAATTCAGATCGCATGCTGGCGGCGAGGGCTTCATAGTCGTCGCCACAAAACAGATTCTTCAGCGGCCCGCCGGGTGGAAACGGTAGGGCGAAGCCGCCGACGGCGGTGGAGAACATCTTGGCGATGACAGGTGCGGTCTTGGAGTTGATTTGGCCGCGCAAGTAGATCCAGGCCAACAAGTCTTGTCGGTTCGCATGGGCAAACTGGACGAGCGCGTCGCAGTCCAAGGTTTGTGGCCAGATCTCGAGAGCTTCCACGCCTGGCTGGTCGGCTGTAAAGCTGGCCGAAGCGATGTGTTCCAGGAGCCGGTTGAGTTGTTGGTCCTTGGAGTGGATCTGAGCGGCTTGGTCCTGCAATTGAATGCGTTTGCGAACAAATGTGGTGGCGTCGATACCGGAGGCAATGCCGCCAGCCGCCAAGGCTTGCTGTGCAGATTGTTGTTCTCCAACCAGTCGCACACCTTCACTGACCAACTGCGCCTGTTCGGCAAGGCCGATGCGTGTGTAGTAGGCTCGCAGTGCGGCTGCCGCTCCAACGTCGTTCTGATGCGCGGCTTGCATGTTGAGAAATTGTGCAAGTGCTGCGGCTGCTTTTTGAGAACACTCATCTTCGTCGCAGTACGCTCGAACGATCGTCCGTCCGTGAGCACGCAGGGCCTTTGAGGGACTCCAGTTCTGTGCGGCTGTGCAGGCAAGGGCCGGGCCGTCCAAGCGGACGACCTGATAACTATCTGTCTGGATACCGCTGGCGGTAATCGCCGGCAGCGCAGCAGGCTTGCTTGCTAGCGATGCTCGGTTGACGGTTGCGAGGCGAAAAGTTGGAGCGCTTTCGCTAGCTTGGCTTTCGCTTGATACAGAAATTTTCCCGATTGCCAGCTTTGATGGGGCAGCGCCGCGCGGGGCGCGCTGCATGAACTGCGATGAGTATTGCTGCGTATGCTGCTGGGCGAGAGCCGATTGCGTGAACAAGCAGCAAACCAGCAGGGGAATCGTTTTTTGCATTTTTAGCCGGAGCATGTTTGGCGTTTCCCAGCATTGATAGCTTTGCCCGCACAATTGTGTGTAGGCATACGAAGGGAAAGATCGTTCCAAGCGTCACGATCAATTGAATGTTGCCTGGAAGATGCGCCTTGAGTGGCTCGCGTAGAGTTTGCGGGCATTCGAACGCACTTGGGCGGTAACCTTTATTTCGCTGGGGTGCGATTTCAAGGCAACCTGTTCGCCGCGTCGAGCCAAAGAGGTGCGGGTGCAATCCAATGCTAGCATTGAGATGCGCGCAAAAAAAGCTCCCGGATTGTGAACGAGTCCCAGGGGGGCAGAGGACTGCGAGCTATCAAATCCGGGAGCAATGTAAGGTCGAGGTGAAGTAGTGAGCCGCTTCCTGCTGCTCTCTTCTCCGTTCGCTGATAAACAGGAGAGTAACCGAATCTGACTTCCGTGTACAAGATCGGTTTTTTCTCTGGACGCCAGAATGTTTCACTGCGTGCGTCCCGCTGCTTCAACCAGTTGGCCTCTCCAACTGATGAGTGGGAGGTTACGCTCCGAGCGCGGGTCCGGTCAAGTGCATTTGCGAAGAGGTTAATGAGTTTTCGCAGAGCCGCAAAAAAGGACGTTTTGCTAGCGGTTTGCCAGTCAAACTGATGTTCGGTGAACAAGCAGCTTTTCGGGCAAGACAGGCGGGCTTCGTTCCGAGAGTCTCTGCGAGAAAGTTCGCTTTTTGCGAGCCTCCATAATCGCACCGAAGCAAGTAGCCCTGGTCATAGCGAGCTTGTTCGGGTGCATTTAAGTGCTAGAACCCGCGAGGTTCGCAACTTTCGCCGGTATGTACGAAAGCTTGGTCCGCATCCGACGCGACGGCTTCATCCAGAGCCTTCTCAACTCGGTTGAGGAAGTCTTGTGGTTGTTCGGCTTCGTCCAAGGTCGCGATGCCAACAGCGAATCGCGTTGGAGCGACGTATTCAGGCCATTCCTCTTTCGCCTTCGGAAGGCTTCCATGGATGACGCTGGCCTGTTCAAAGGCTTGCTCGTAGGTCGTGCTGGGCAGGAAGATCGCTAATGCATGGGGGCGGTAGGTGCAAACCAAATCTAGCCCCCGCAGGTTGACTTGGATTAGCGTAACGGTGTGCTCCCAAGCAGTTGCCGCTTCGGCTGGATCGGCCTCGGCCAGCCCAACAGCTTCCACCATCAAGGCAGTTGCGGTGTGTCCGCCGCGTCGCAGTTGTTGCGTCTTGGCCTCAACGTGTGTCATGAACGTGGCCAGGTCCCAGATCTCGGCTTCATCTGCTGAGTCGCTATCGTCTCCTGGGTTTTCGTTGGCAAGCTCCTTCGCGGCGTCGGTCGAGAATCCGGACATGATTGCTTCGAGCGTATCGCCCGTACCATCATCAATTGGCTGCTTGGCGATCTTGGTCTGTGCGGCAGATTCAGCTTTTTCCGCTTCTTCGGCAGTAGGCTCCGGTGCAGGGAATGGCTTCCAGTTGGAGCCGTCCAGCCAGTGACCGCAGTTTCGCCCTGCTTCTTTGCTCTTGTAGAGACCTTGGTCAGCTCGCTCGTAGGCCGCAGAGATGTCGTCGCCCGGTTCGAGCAAGCAGAGGCCACCGCTGGCGGTGATCTTTAGTTGCATGTCGTCGTAGCTAATGACCTGTTCACTCACGAAGTGCCGAATCTCGGCGGCTTGGGCCACCAGTTCCAGGATGCTCTTGCCCGTGATAATGACAGCGAATTCCTCGCCACCAAAGCGGGCTGGGTAGCAGTCTGCGTTTGATTTTTCAGTGATTGCACGCGCAAACGCAGCAAGAACGGCGTCACCCGTGGTGTGACCGAAGCTATCGTTGAACTTCTTGAAGTGATCGATATCGAGCAGCATCAGAGCAGTTTTGTCATCCGCCTGGGCAGAGTCGAGGCTGTTGGTCAAGAATTCGTCCAAGGCGCGTCGATTGGCGAGCCCCGTAAGCGCGTCGGTACGAGCTTGTTTGCTGGCCTGTTCGATCATCGTTGACTGTTGGTCGATGCGTTCCTGGGCGTCGGCAAGCTGGCTCTGCATGGCTTGATTGGCAGAGATGATTTCGTTGATCGTTGATAAAAGCTGTTCGGGTGTATCTTCATCGTTGAGCTGGCCGCTGAACTGGCCTACTTTTTCGCTGTGCGCAGACACATTGGCGGCAACTTTCTGCGAGATTACAGAGAGTTGTTGCGCGATGCCCTGGATTTTGCTGGTGTCCAGCGGTTCCTCTTTCTGCGCCGCAAATTGTGCTTTTCTGTCCTGATGTTGCATCAGCGAAGCGACAATTACTACACCAGCAATCACTCCGGCAAGCGTAAAAAGTACTTCAATTAGCATGTGTGAACACCTTCGAGCAGCAGGGCTGCGCCTGCAATGAGAATTTCAAGTACTCGATAGTAGGTTATTGGTATGCAAGGAGAAGCTAGCAAAGGGCGCTGCAAATTGAATGGCCGTGTCGCGCCGGCAGTTTGTTTCGTTTGTGATGATTGTGAGAATCCGATTGACTATGCGGGCAAAAATGGCATACTGAGTAGACGGAGTTTGAGTCACGACTTTCTACATGATGTGCTCAACGGATTTACTCAAACTCGACTGACGCAATTTCATCGGAAATGCTGGCGGCACTCCGCCAAGGATGGGCGACATGATCGACTCTGGTTTTCGCGACATTACTGGTCGCATCAAGCATCTTTTAGCCGAGAGTCCCATTGCTGAACTTCGGCGAATCCACGTCGAACAGGATGGAGAGCGTCTTTTGTTGCAGGGCAAGGTGCGAACGTTTTACGCTAAGCAAATGGCGCAAGAAACAGCTCGTCGCGCCGGTACTGGTTTGCACATCGTCAACTCTGTCAACGTTGACTAAATCAGTCTTCAAGCACTCAGTTGTGAGCATTTGGCTGCGAGCATTTCGTGGAAGCGATCTAGCTCCTCACCTGGTTCAACCTGAAATTCGACCAGCAGCGCCTTCAACGGCAGATTTCCCAACTGGCCAACTTGCAGCTTGACCCAGTCTTTCATTGTGCATACCAACGCACCGGCTTCGGGGTGTTCGGCCCCCCAGCGCTGAAGCTCTTCAACATCTTTGGCTGTGTAAGCGTGGTGGTCTGGCCAAGTCCGCGTGGCAATGACTTGAGCTCCCGCTTCGGCGAGCCCGTGAAAGAATGAGTCGGGATTACCGATACCGCAGAACGCCAGCACGCTTGCTCCGTCCAGTTGCTCGATCGGCAACGTGCCTTCTTCAGAATGCCAAAGTGCAGAAGGAGCGTGGTTGGAGTGGAGAAGCAGTGTGCTCGGCGCGATTTTGCTGATTCGGCGTCGCAGACGCTCCAGTTCCTGTGGATCTGCTTGTGAGGTTCGCGTCAAACAAACGCAGTCGGCTCGCCGCAGAGCCGAAAAGGGTTCGCGCAGCAATCCGCCAGGCAAGGTCCAGTGGGCGCTGGCCGGATCGGTGGCATCGATCAGTACAAAATCCAGGTCGCGACGCAACCTGCGATGTTGGAAGCCGTCGTCCAAGACAAGCACCTCCATGTCCAATTCCTCATGAGCCAAGATGGCATTGGCAACGCGGTCCCAATTTTGAAGGTGGGGCACATCGGGAAGCCGGGACTCGATCTCGAGCGCTTCGTCGTTTTGCCCGTCGGCGAGCGCACCGTATCCGCGGCTCAATATGGCAACTCGTTTGTGCTGTTGGCGAAGTTGCTGCGTGAGCCACATGACAGCCGGGCTCTTACCGGTGCCGCCCACCGAGAGATTGCCGACTGAAATCACTGGAATCGGACTGCGATACGATTTCTTGATGCCTAAGTCGTAAAACAGATTCCGCAGTCCCATCACCGCGCGGTAGAGGGGCGAGCCCAGTCGCAGTGTCCATCGCAGCGCACGGGCAGAAAGACTGGGGGAGCGGTCGACGATGATTTTTCGAAAGTCCATTTTCGCTTGCACCGAAGAGAAGAAAGGCTGCCGAATAAGGCTCTGCTAGCCGTTGCGTATTCCTACTGCACAGTTTTTCAGAGCAAGAGCGTCTTTGTGACGACTGTTACTTAGAGCACCGGACCGACCAGCCAAGGAACGAATTCTTCGTCTCCCAATCCGAGTTGCTCGCTGCACGTTTTCTCACCGCTGGCAGTCCGCAATAATTGGTCGAATAAATCCGCACCGACACTTTCGATCGACTCACCCTCAAGGACGCGGCCAGCATTGAAGTCCATGTCATCAGGCAATCTCTCGTACAGCGACGTGTTCGAAGCGATCTTCAAACTTGGTGTCGGCTTGAATCCGAAGCAGCTACCACGCCCGGTTGTGAACGCGACCAAGTTCGCTCCGCCTGCGACCATACCAGTGACACTGGCAGGGTCAAATCCAGGGCTATCCATGACCACGAACCCTTTCTTGTCGACTGGAGCTGCGTAATCGTAGACCGCCTCCAGCGGCATTGTTCCACCCTTGCTAACTGCTCCCAGTGATTTTTCGGTGATCGTCGTCAGGCCTCCAGCTTTATTGCCAACCGAAGGATTGTTGTCTAGGTTCTCGCCGTACAATCCAGCGTACCAGTGCCACCATTGGATTTTCTCAAGCAATCGTTCGGCCACATCTTTCGACCTCGCCCGTCGAGTGAGAAGATGCTCCGCGCCAAAGATCTCGGATGTTTCCGCTAGGATCCCGGTTCCTCCGCAGGCGACCAAGCGATCGACCGCGTTGCCAAGTGCGGGATTAGCGCTGATGCCAGAGTAGCCGTCTGATCCGCCACATTCGGTAGCCAGAATGAGCTCGCTCGCCGAAGCTTCGCTTCGCGATGCATTGTTTGCTCGACGAATCAACTGCTCGGCAATCTCCGTGCCTCGTTTGACCGTCGCCTGGGTTCCACCTTCTGCTTGGATTGTCAGCATTGGCAGGTCAGAAGCCATGGCTGGGTGATCGTCACCATGCGTCGGAGCGGTTGGCATCTCGATGGAGTGCAGTTTCTGCGAGCCGACCAGATGGTCAAGCGTGCCTTGTTCGCAGCCCAGCCCGACAAGTAGGAAGCCGCCAATGTTCGGGTGCTTTGCCATCCCGCCGAGCACGGCCGAGAGCATCTTGTGGCGAGAACCCTCCCACTTCATGGCACAGCCGCCTTCATGGCGAAAGGCAACGATCCCGTCGACGTTCTCAAACTGTTCAAAATACTCAGGCGGAAACTGGCGGGCAATCATCTTAGCAACTGACGCCGAACAGTTCACGTTGCTGATGACGGCTACGTAATTTCGCGTGCCGACTTTTCCACTCGCACGGTGATAACCATGAAAAGTTGGGATACTTGTCGGGCGAATGATCTCAGGCAGCTCGGTTGCTATGGCTTGCAAATCTACTTGATGTTCGCAACGCACATTCTGCGTGTGAACGTGCTGTCCAGGCTCAATCGGCTGGGAAGCCATGCCAATGGGCCAGCCAAATTTCACAACGGGATCGCCCGCGCGAGCGGCTTGAATTGCGAGCTTATGTCCGGCGGGAATTGCGTCTCGAACGCGGATTTCCATGCCCGAGACGTCAAGTGTCTCGCCAATCTTCAAATCCCTGAGCGCGACGACGACAGAGTCTTTTTCGTGCAGGTGTACGATTGGGCTATGGCTGGGCACAATGGTTCCGTTGGCGGCTGGCTGGTTGGTCGAACAGGTCGTTCTGCAGTCTTGATCGCAGGGCAGAGTGACAAAGCGACACGTAAAAGTCGTTAAAAGCTGCGGATTCGCTATCCGAATTCCGTCGGATTGCTCACGTGGCTTCCTCATTTCTCTGTTTGGGCGGCCCTATCATACGCAAACTGGGACGATTGGGAGCAGGGCTAGGCGGAAAGATGGCTGGCCGGGTGGACTTTCGCAGCCCCGCAGTACGAAGCCATCTATAATACTGTGAAGAGACGCCGACACGGGGATTTATTGACTCGCCCCCGCACCGGTCCGTTCACCGCGAAAGAAGATGGTATGAGCGCAGTTGCGACAGAGAAAAACTCAAGGCATGCCAAGGCTCAGGGGCAATTGGTTGAGCACGTTCGCAAGACTGCGTCGGTCATCAAGTACTTAGATTTGTTGGTGTGCTTGTTCGCATGTGCTGTCGTGATGTTGGCTGCATGGCTGCTGGCTTGTGTCATCGACCACTGGGTTCTGCCCATCCCCGCAATTTTGCGATGGATCATTTGGCTCGCCGGATGTGCTGCTTTGGGAGTCGTTGTATGGCGTCAGTTCTTGCCGCTGATTATCGGCCGTATCAATCCAGAGTACGCCGCGCTGCGGATTGAGCACGTTGAGCCGAATTTCAAGAACGGCCTCATCTCGTGGCTTCAGTTGCAGGACAATCCTGGTGGTGTACCAAAGGGGATCATGGCGGGTCTGACAGGGCGCGCTATTCGATTCATTGGTGGGCAAGAGCCATCGTCCACGGTCGACACCAGTCCGTTGATCAAGTTAATTGGTGCGTTCTTATTGCTCTCGGCAAGCATGGGTTTGTACGCCATTGCGAGTCCCAAAAGTGCCCTGGATACTGCGCAGCGAATGTTGATGCCGTGGAGTTCAACGGCACCGCCGACGCGAGTGCAAATCGTAAGTGTTGCCCCAGGGAATGCTACTGTCACCTTTGGTAAGCCCTTGATGGTGCAAGCGGAAGTGCGAGGCACGCGTGATGGAGAACCGGTCGAGCTGGTTTTTTCATCCAGTGATCGACAGATCGAGAACGACATCCTGCTCCTTAAACAGACGAACGTGAGCTATTCGTTCGTTGGAGAACTGAAGACCGCAGCGACTGGCATCGAGCACGAACTTTCGTACTTTGTTCGTGCGGGCGATGCAAAAAGCAGCAGTTATCGGATTGGTATCGAACCGCTGCCGAGTGTGAATGTCGAAATGTTGGAGTTGGAATATCCAGCCTATACGCGGCTCCCCAAGCAGGCGGTTGTTCCGGGGAGTGTTGAAGCGGTTGAAGGCACGCGAGTCCGTGTTCAAGCCCAAAGTAACAGCCCAATGAAGTTTGCCACGATCGAGGTCAATCCAGAAATCGACGCGGATGGAAATTTAGTCGCCGTCCAGCGTCGTGTTCCAATGGAAGTTGCCGAACGGAAACTCAACGGCGAGTGGGTTCTGCAACTAGACGAACAACGCAGTTCGCCGTCAGTCGTCGGTTACCGAGTTCGTGTGCAGAACGAAAAAGGCGATACGAATCCAGATCCAGTACTGCATCAGATATCTGTACTTGCTGATCTTCCACCGGAGGTAGAGATTCTAGGACCGCCAAGCCGTCGGCTGCGCGTGCGACCTACTGCCAAGTTGAACATTGACATTCGCGCTTTGGATCCTGACTTCGGTTTGACAGCGGTGCGCTTGTCTGTCTTGAAGAACGACCAGCATGTCACGCATGTAGACGTGATCACCGGCGACGGTTTGACCGGAATACAAAAGAAGCGGCAGCCTCTAAATGTGCAGGCACTCCGCGTACGTCCTGGGGATGTCGTCGAACTGCGAGCAACTGCACTGGACAACCGGCACGACCATCGCGGCAAACTGTCACCGAATTCCGCTGAGGCTGAGCCGCTATACCTCGAAATCGTTGATCCGCAGCAACCAAACGACGAACAACAACTGGGGCAACCACCGCAGGAGGCAGGAGAGAATAATCCCGACAGCGCAGAGTCGCAGGATGACGCCGGCAAATCAGGCAATGGGCAGAATTCGGACGGCCAAAGCTCAAACCAGCAGAAAGCTGCCGGGCAGAATGGCGATGAGCAAAAAGGGAATCAAAACCAGGGCGGAGGTTCATCCGAGCAAAGTGGCACATCGGGCGAATCCGGCGACCAAAGCAACGGAAATCAGTCCGGAGGTGCCGGTGGCGAGCAAGGCGTTTCAGAGAGTGGTGATTCTGGCGGGCAGAACTCCAGCGGCCAGAACAGCGGCGAAGGTCAAAGTAATTCCAACCAAAACGGAGCAGGGCAAAACAGCACTGGGCAAAGTAACGCGGCTGAGGGATCCAGCGAACCGAGGTCGGATGGACAAAGCGGCAATTCTCAGAATGGACCGAGCAATTCTGGTAAGTCCGGAAATGAACCGTCTGCGAACGAGCAGTCCGGTGCATCGAAGTCCGGCGGGGCTGAAGGAAACGAGGCTGCTTCGAAGCCGGGCAA
>CAYPLE010000073.1:0-32069 GCA_964411445.1 uncultured Pirellulaceae bacterium | reverse complement strand
CGTTTTTAAGCAGTTCGATATCGCGAACCACCACCGGAGCAACATCCTGATCGAACGTCAGGATAGGCTTCGCAGCAATTTCGGCCAACCACTGTTCGGTCGCTTCTGAATCCCCTTTGCCGGTACCAGCAGCTTGCTCAGCCGAGGACGCTAGAGAACATGCCGATACGGCAACCACAGAGGCAATGAAGTCTTTTCGATTCAATTCCATGGTCTTTCCCTCTTTTTCTTTGCTAGTTTCTTACGGCACTCGATTCGCGAGTAATCGAACACAACAATTTGCTTGACTTCTCTGCCGGGGGGGAGATAGAACAGTACTAAAAGTTATCATCGCGACAAAATCAGTATCCAGAACTTTCAACTTGTGAGTGGCCACATGAACACTAACGGATACATTTGGGTTATCAACTTGAGTCTACTTGCAGTGTTTTCGAATACGGCTGGCGCTCAGTTTTCACTATATGACCTAGACTTAGCTAGTCAATCAATTGAGACTTCCAAGCCGAGCAACGCGTATGTTGCGATCAGTTCGCTGCGGACGCCCCCACGTCTCATCCCGCGGAGTCATGCAATCAGCCTTCGCGGGTTGGATTGGTGGTTGAATCCATCTCACCGAGAGGAGGTCGAGGCACTAAGACAAACGATCAAGCGTTTACCTCGGGGCCCCAACAGACCGCAACAAGCCGGGAATATTGCAAACGCTTGGATCGATAAAAATCTGTCGGAAAACGAACTTCACCAACTCGACCTATTTCGATTCGAAAATGCGGTTGAACAGTACGGTGCATTTATCTTTGAAGACGATGAAGCCTGCACCATCGCAAGCATACGCGAATCAGGCAAGCTACGTGCAAAACTGCGAGCCATGCGTCTGGATGTTATCGAGACGATGGAAACTCTGTCGGCAGACTTACACATGGAGTTGCTGGCTAGCCTGCTCGAAGAGTCTTCGTACGCGAAACTCAAGGACATCGTTTCGGAAGGCAGAGAGTTCCATGAACACTTAAGGCCAACCTTGACGCGTGCGATTGGAGTGAAGTCAATGACCTTTGTCCAGTGGTTGGAAGTGCGACACCAAAACGTTCCCGCCGTTTTGCAAATCCTTGAAAAGGCGAGACAGGAATTTCGCCTCAGCAACGGCTTTCCGGCGGGACAACTTGACAAGATTCGCAAACACATGTCGCCTGAGGACTACCGACGGTTTTACCTGAGTGCGGCAAGACGCATTGAGGACAACCGAGGCAAGATGGAGGAAGACATCCTCAGACAACTCGCCGCCGCACTAAGCGAGGATGAATTGCGGAAGCTCAAAGACGATTACATTCGCCACGCGATCGCGTTCTATGGATGCTTGGTACTGGAAGCCAGATGGGTTCAGAATCACCTGGGCGCGGAAATTGACATCGACGAGCTTCGAAAGCAACGCAGCGCACAAATCGACGAGCTAACATCGCAACTCGTTGAAAATGTCAACCATGCGCAGACGACTGCTGGTCAAGAAATCTACGCAGGTAAGAGCTTGCTCGAGCATATCGAGCACACTCTTGGCGAATCGACAGATCGCGATTGAATAGTGGACCGCGACTACAGCGCGCAGCCCCCGATGCGTGAACTAATACCATCCCTGTTGCAGAGGCTTGAAAACAAGCTCGGGAATGTGCAATGTGTCGGGCAGGGCAACCAGCGAGACAATCAACTGGGCGACATCCTCGGGCTGAAGTATCGCTGCCTTGTGATCTTCACTAACCGGAGCAGGACGCTGCTCCAATAGCGGCGTGTTGACTTCTCCGGGGTAGACATTCGTGACGCGGACACCATCAGGTGCAACTTCGTTGGCTACACAGGTACCCAGCGAGGTCATCGCGAATTTGCTGGCCGAATACGCGATCCCACCCAACGCTATGGCTCGCTTTCCGGCAACCGACGAAATATTGATGATCAAGCCGCCCTTGCGCTCCCGCATCGCTGGCAACACAGAGTGCAAGCAATTGTAAGCGCCAGTCGCATTGATCGACAGAACCTGATCCCATTGCTCAGGCGTCATCTCGGCCATGCTGCGGTTTTTGATGTTGATGCCGGCCGCATTGATGAAGACGTCTATCTGGCCTACGCGCTCGGCCGCCCAGCTAAAGAAGGTCGCAACACTGTCTCGATCCGCAACGTCAATGGTGTGAACTTCGATGTTGGTCCCCTCGGCCGTTTCTTGAAGCGCCGACTCACGCCGCCCGCCAATCACCACCGTGGCACCCGCCTTTGCTAGCTCGCGGGCCGAATACCGCCCCATTCCCGTGCCAGCACCAACAATCACGACTCCTAGTCCATCAAGTTGCATCTTTCGCCCCAATCCACGCCGTTAGAACTTAGTTTCGTACCAAGATCGGCCAGCATACGAGGTCAAACTTGGCTGCGGAAGGGAGCGAAGCGGTTGATAAGGCAGCGAAGACGCGGAAACCAACGAATTAAAGCTTGACTTCAGCCGCCAAGATCAAATAATTAAGCATCCGGATGAACGGATGGATAGCGTTTTCGCTGGTCATCGACGAATGCCAGCGACGGGAACGCAATGTTTTAGCGGGATTTGAGGCTAGATTCACTATCGGTGGTGGTTGGCATGGGGATCTGTGACCAGCCCCGCTATGGCTTGGGCATTTTGAAACTTCAGGATCTGTCGCTGGATCCGGTACGACAATTGGAGATGAAGAGTCTTGCAGACCGCGTCACTAGCTTGGATGCAGACACTCGCAGACGCGACGCGCGTCCGATTGCTGCGTTTGCTTGAGAGTGACGAATTGTCTGTTTCGGAACTCTGTAGCGTTGTCCAACTGCCGCAAAGCACGGTTAGCCGTCACTTGAAGGTCTTGTCGGCCGATGGATGGATTTCAAATCGACGAGACGGAACAAATCAACTTTACAGTTTTGCAATTGCTGAGTATCCGCAATCCAAGCAAGAGCTATGGCAATGGGTCCGCAACGAAGCGGACACGCCAACAACGGCCCTTGATCAAGAACGACTTGCTCAAGTGCTCGCAAAGCGAAGCCGCGGTGAAGCATTTTTTCAGTCCGCTGCCCAGCAGTGGGAAAACCTGCGAACCGACCTATTCGGAAAACAACTCGATGCATATGTGCTAGCCGCCAGCCTGTCGCCCAGCGCGTGTGTTGGCGAGTTCGGATGCGGCTCAGCTCCGATCAGTCAAATTGTTGCCCCACATGTTCGCGAAGTGATTGCGGTCGACAACTCCGACGCCATGATCTCTGCGGCTGAACAGAAAATTAAGCAACACGACAACATTCGACTACTGAAGGAACCGTTGGAGGAGACGAGCATCAGCGACCAGGCGCTCGACGTTGCTTGGATGGTCGTCGTGCTGCCTTACCTGAGCGACCCACAAGCAGTGCTGGCCGAAGCGTCTCGAACGCTGAAGGTCGATGCGGCATTGGTCATCGTCGACCTGCTGCCTCACGAACGTACCGGCTACCAGCAGGAGATGGGGCACGTCCGCTTGGGAGTCGATCGAACGGAACTAGAACAGTGGATCGCTCCTATCAACCTGAACTTAGTGAGCTATCAAACGCTTCCACCTGACCCTGAGGCAAAGGGTCCAGCCCTATTCGCAGCGCGGCTGCAACGCGGCAAATGATACTTGCCAATTCGATTTACAAACGAGAACACCAGACTTTCAAATTCCGAAACGGAGAGTTTAATGAGTACGATTACGAAACCAGCAGTCGACACGTCTGCATCCACTTCACGGCCAAAGTTCAAGGTGCGAGCCTATGACTTGCTTGCTGAGGGCAAGCGGGAGCAAGCACAAGAGTTGCTTGACCTGGGTCGCAATGAAATCACCTTGGCCGAAGAAGAAATGCCTGGCCTGATGGCACTTCGGGCTCGCTATGCTGGCAAAAAGCCACTCGCTGGCGTGAAGATCATGGGCTCCCTGCACATGACCGTTCAAACGGCTGTCCTGATCGAAACGCTCGTCGACCTTGGTGCGGACGTCCGCTGGGTTAGCTGCAATATCTTCTCGACTCAAGACAGCGCTGCTGCTGCCGTGGTTGCGGGACCAACTGGTTCGCTAGACGACCCACAAGGCATCCCCGTCTTTGCTTGGAAGGGCGAAACCCTGGAAGAGTACTGGTGGTGCACCGGTGAAGCACTGGTATGGCCCGATGGAACCGGCCCAGACCAAATCGTCGATGACGGTGGCGATGCAACGCTTTTGATTCACAAGGGCGTCGAATACGAAGCGGCCGGAAGCGTGCCTGCGTTCGATGCTGAAAACGAGCCAGAAGAGTGGGGCGTAATTCTGCAGTTGCTCCGCCAAGAATTCGAAACGAATCCTGGCAAGTGGACGGAAATGGCCAAGGGCATCCGTGGCGTCAGCGAAGAGACCACTACCGGTGTGGCTCGCCTGTATGAAATGGAACGCGGCGAGAAGCTGCTCTTCCCAGCCATCAACGTGAATGATTCGGTTACCAAGGCAAAGTTTGACAACGTGTACGGCTGCCGCCACTCGTTGATCGATGGCCTCAACCGCGCCAGCGACGTCATGATGGGTGGTAAAGTTGCCGTGGTTCTCGGTTACGGTGACGTGGGCAAGGGCTGTTGCCAATCGCTTCGCGGCCAAGGCTGCCGAGTGATCGTGACAGAAATCGACCCCATCTGCGCACTTCAAGCTGCCATGGAAGGTTACGAAGTCAAGACGCTCGAGGACGTGGTTGAATTCGCGGACATCTTCGTTACCACCACAGGTAACAAGGATATCATCACCGCCGACCACATGAAGCAAATGAAGACTGGTGCAATTGTTGGTAACATTGGTCACTTCGACAATGAAATCGACATGGCAGGACTTCACAAGCTGGAAGCGGCTGGCAAGGTCAAGCGAACCAACATCAAGCCCCAGTTTGACCAATTCACATTCGAAGACACCGGACGCAAGATCCTCATTCTTGCCGAAGGACGCTTGTTGAACCTGGGTTGTGCTACGGGTCACCCAAGCTTTGTCATGAGCGCCAGCTTCACCAACCAAACGCTTGCTCAACTGGAACTTCACGAAAAGAAGGACACCGGCGAATACGGCAACAAAGTCTACGTTCTGCCTAAGCACCTTGATGAAGAAGTCGCTCGCTTGCACCTCGAAAAGCTTGGCGTTCGCCTCACAACGCTTTCGCAGGAGCAAGCCGACTACATCGGAGTTCCCGTCGACGGTCCATACAAAGCGAATCACTATCGCTACTAGGGCGATTCAAGCCCGGGTGTCGCGCTGAAGCGCCAATTTTGAGCCTGCGTTCATTGGGTGTAACACGCGATACGCCGTGCGACTTGCTCCAATCGTCGTCGATTGATCTGCGTGCCTGTCGCTTCGGCAATCGCTTGCAGAGAAATGACTGCGATAAACAAGACCTGCAATAACCAAGTCGAGGGCGTTGAGACAGTTGTCTCGGCGCCCTTTTTTATTGAGCCAGCCCCAGAGCTATTTTTTGCACACGCTCGCGACCTTGCAAACCGCACACCCCCCCTTGGATCCGCAACCATTCACTGCCTTGTCCGTGCCGCAGCCTGGACCGCATCCATGCTCCAGCAAATTCGCAAACTTGCTCTCGCGAACTTCTTTTTCATAGGCTTCTACCAGAGAATCCAGAATTGCATCCATCTGCGGGACTGAATCTTCTAGGAAATGGAAATAGAGCGTTTTGCCGTCCATCAGCGGTTCGACTTCCAGAAGAGTTGCGGCGATGGATTGCTCATCCATGATCCGCTGGCACTGCTGAAGCGTTGACTCGGCCAAAGTGCGTAGGTGCCCCCACAACAGCTCGTCTTCTGAGGCAAACTTGCGTAGCACTCGTCCGTCCGCCAGGGCTTGTTCCGCTCCGCTGGTCGACAGCACTCGTCCAGCCTCGATTCCTCGAGCAGTACGACAGATGACTCGATCGCCTCGCCGTAAGAGCATCGGCTCGGCCGGAGCAAATCTCCCAACTTGTGAGACGAGACCAACCTGGACGATGAACAGTTGCGATTGATGGGTGTCCAACATGCTGCATGCCTTCAGCAAAACTGCCTGAGTGGGCCAAAACTGCGTGCGAATGCCAAGTCATGGAAGTGGCGACCAAGGCACTTGGCTTGTCGCTTTTCCTACTGGGCCAATTCGGTCATCTTTAGTCAAATAGGGCGTCTTGGTAATATGGCCGTGTCTGATGACTGGGACTTCCCCGCGGCTTGATGCATCATCAGTCTGAAACAGCAGCAATTTGCCCTCCCGTGGCGACGCGAACTTTTGTCTGCTCAGCCAGATAAGCAAATAAGATAGCAGATCTCATGATACTCCAAACCTCCAGCAAGCTCCCTGTCACACATTGGAACGAGTTAGCGAACCGCGTCCTGGATGGATACGCCATTTCGGACCGCGAAGCGGAAGACATCCTGGAGGTTGCCGACGAAGAAGTCATTCACGTTGTGTCCGCGGCGTTTCAACTTCGTCAAAAGCACTTCGGCAAGACCGTGCAGCTTTACTTCTTGGTCAACGCAAAAAGCGGCCTGTGCCCAGAGGACTGCGGTTATTGTTCGCAATCAAAACTGTCTTCTGCCCCCATCGATAAATACCGAATGTTATCGGCTGACCAACTCTTGGATGGAGCTCGCGAAGCGGCCGAGCGTCAGAGCAAGACTTATTGCATCGTAATTAGCGGCCGAGCTCCCAGTGAACGGGAAATGAAGGCCGTCGAAATGGTCGTCCCGCAAGTCAAAGAGAATTTTGATCTCAAAGTGTGTGCTTGCCTCGGCCTACTCAGCCCGGAGAACGCGCAACGCCTGAAGCAGTGCGGTGTCGATCGAGTGAACCACAACTTGAACACCGGGAAAGACCATTACGACAAGATTTGCTCGACTCACAGCTATGAAGACCGCATGGACACACTGCGAAATGTGCGAAAAGCTGGTCTGGAGATTTGCAGCGGCGGAATCATTGGCATGGGCGAGTCGCGATCCGACTTGGTGCAAATGGCAACCGAGCTACGCGAACTCAAAGCCGAATCGATTCCACTGAATTTTCTGCATGCCATTGAGGGAACTCCGCTTGAAGGGCAAAGTCCGCTGACGCCACACGATTGCTTGCGGGCGCTCTGCATGATGCGTTTTGTTAACCCAGAGAGTGAACTACGAATTGCTGGAGGGCGCGAAAAGCACCTTCGATCCCTTCAGCCGTTGAGTCTGTACGTAGCCAACAGCCTTTTTGTGGGCGATTACTTGACGACCAAGGGACAAGCCCCCGAGTCGGATTATCAGATGATTCGCGATATGGGTTTTGAAGTCACGACATGCGAAACGACGGCTGAATAAGCTCGGTTGATCGCAGTGTAAGCCTCTTGTCGTTTTTTGATTCGAGCCAGCCATGAAGCTATGCCGCTTCCGCCACCACGATCGCCTGAGATGCGGCTTCTATAGCGAACAGACCATTACGCCGATCGACGACTTGGCGGCCGTCATGGGTGAGAAGTCAATCGCGGATGCAGTCCACGCCGGAGAGCTCGAAAATCTTCTGCCGACCGACGGTCCCGGCTGGCTCGGACTTCAAGACGTTTATGCGGAATGGCGACGCAACGCGTCACTGGCGGCGGGACTGGTCGACGCCGAGCTGAACACGGTCGATGTCGAGCTATTGCCTCCCATTGCCCGACCCTCGAAACTCCTGCTCCTTGCTGGCAATTATGCTGAGCATGTTCACGAACAGGGCGACCGATCCGAAGAAGCTGCAAACACGTTTCCGTACGTGTTCATGAAACCGCCGTCGACTACACTGGCTGGGCACAAGGGAGTCTTCAAGATCCCCAGGGATTCTGCAGGCAAGCCCGCCCCCAAAATCGATCACGAAATCGAACTGGCCGTTATCATCGGAACGACGATTCAAGACGCCTCGCTTGAAGAGGCTGCCGCTGCGATTGCTGGCTACTCAATTATTAATGACATCTCCGACCGAGGCTTTCACCCCAACGAAAACCGCATCGATCGCCCGCGAGATAAATTTTTTGACTGGCTCCACGGCAAGTGGCACAATGATTCCTGCCCGTGTGGCCCTTGTTTGGTGACTGCAGACGAAATCCTCGATCCACAATCGCTAGCGATGACGCTGACGATCGACGGTGAGCCCCGGCAATCTGGGTCAACGGCCGATCAGGTGTTTTCTGTCGCCGAGACGATTGCGTTTATTTCCAAGTGGGTCCGCCTCGAACCGGGAGACATCCTTTCAACGGGGACACCGAAGGGCGTGGGCAATGCTTCAGGACGCTTTCTTGAGCCGAACCAGCAGGTCATTTGCAGCATCGAGCAGATCGGCTCGCTTCAAACGACGATCATTTAGCTAGACTTTCCTGGGCAACCTCGCCATCCGCCTTTGCCTTTCGAACCTTATCTGCGTGGTCCCTAGCGACCATCAGCCAGCCCTTAGTTTGCTGGTCATCGGGGTCGTCTTCTAGCGCATCTTCCAGCATTTCGACGGCGCGGTCAGACATAACCAGGGCTTCATCAAGCTCATCCAACTGCATCAAATAGTACGTGCTGGAAACGTGAATTCCTGCTAACTCAAGCCGCTTTGATTCTACTGACTCCCAGGCAGTGATGAGCGCTCGATTGATGCCGAGCGCCAATCGAAAGGTCGCCAACGCCTCCTCTTCCTTTCCTGCCTGCCTCTGCAGGGTAGCGAGCAGTGTGTACTGGAGGAGTCGTTGTTGATAGGTTTCAAAGTGAGGATCCGACGGACTTGGTTCCCCCAGCGGCGAGTACAAATCAGCAATCTCCAAGGACTCCGACAAATACTCCGCAGCGGTTTCGTACTCCTGCAGCTTCTGGTGCACGGATGAGACATTGGCCAACTGCTCAACCAGTCGAGCGATATCCTCAGGTGCATTGCATGATTTTTCTACAGCCATCCTAGCCAAGACCAGGCTTCGCTGGAGGGTTTCCTGCGTCCTGTCGATGTCTGAAGAATCGGCCATCAGAGCATAGCCGTGATTTGTTTTAATCTGCCGGGCGAGCTGAAGGGCTTCGAGCGATTCGCCTTGTTCCTGGTACGTCTGCCAGGCAATTTCGTAGGCCCGAGTGAAGAGCCGGTCAGCCGAATCGTGCAAAATATCGTCTTCAGTACTGGCTGTGCCCTCTCCACTTCGCTCGGCCCCCGCTTCCTCTGGACTACCGAATCGGACGTAAAGCTGCGCAAGCTCAACCATGGCCTTTGCTGAATGCATGTTGATTGCACTTTGGTCAATCAACCCATCGGCCGCGTTTTGTAGATTTGCCAGCGATGTTTTGAGTAGCCGCTCGCGAATCGGGCTGCCACGGGGCAAGCTCCGCAGACCGCTTTGAACATCCTCGATAACCTGGGTCATCGTATGGAAAGCGAGTTCACTTTGTTGCTCGGCCACGCGCGCCGCTTCCTCCTGAAGCTTGCTTTGCTCTTTCGCCAACTCCGCATTGCGACTTGCCTCACCCAACGCGATGGTCTCCTTGCGTCGCGCATCGGCCATTCGGTTGGCGGCAATCAACGAAACAACAGTCACCCCCGTCAGCAACACAAAGACAGAAGCGGCAATCGTCAGCCGTAAGGGATACCGTTGACACAGCTTCACCAGACGAGTGATTGGCCCGGCCGGCCGAGCATAGATCGGCTTGCCGGCCAAATAGCGATCCAGGTCGTCGGCCAGCTCGGCTGCTGTCTCGTACCGCTGAGCCGGATTCGATGCAATCGCCTTCAAACAGATCGTCTCCAGTGCGCGATCTACCTTCTCGTTGAGACTCCGCGGCGGTCGGGGAATTTCGTGCGTCGCTTGCCACAACAGCATGCGGACCGAGCCCTGAAAGGGAGGTCGACCTGTTAGCATTTCATACAGTACGCAGCCCAGTGAATAGACATCGCTACGAGCGTCTACACTGGCTGGATCACGGATTTGTTCAGGGCTCATGTACGCGGGTGTGCCCAGCAGTCCACCAGCTTTAGTCAGGGTTCTGTCATGCGTTGCATCTCGAGCAATGCCAAAATCAGAAACAACTAGTCGCATCGAGCCATCTACCACCTCAGCCAGCAGATTGGATGGCTTGACGTCGCGGTGCACGATGCCTGCGTCATGGCAAGCGGCAAGACCTCGAGCTGCTCCCCGCAAAAGACTGGCTGACTCACGAGACTCCAACAGAACTTGATCGCTGAGCGCGTGCCGCAGAGTGTTACCGCTCAATTGCTCCATGACGACCGTCGGCGGCAGGTCCTTCCGCAAAAGCAAATCGTAAACGGCAATCACATTCGGGTGACGAACACGCTTGGCAGCTTCTGCCTCCCGGGAAATTCGCTCGCGCGCGTCATCCTCAGCATCCAACCAAGTGCTCATCACTTTGAGAACGACCGGTCGCTCACTGACCGTATCCAGAGCGCTGTAAATGGTGCTCATTCCGCCGTGGGCAATCAACTCTCTGACTTGATATCGCCCTACAGCGGCAACAAAGCGTCCGTCCATCGGCGGATCCGGAAACGCATGGGCAACCGCCTCGCGGCTGAATTCGACAAACTCTGCTGGAGTCTCGACAAGCGTTGCACCGGAGGCCGTCGGCAACTCGGCTCTGGGAACAGGGGCACGGTATGGCGACGATTCAACGACGGTGGAATCATCTTCAGATGCATTGTTTGAAGCGTGACCAGCAAACAAATCACAATGCGGCCCCTGGGTACCGCTCTCACCAGCGTCTGCGGACAGATTCTGCAAAGCTGCTTGACAGGCGTTACACTGATCTAGGTGTGCGCGCAGTTCCTTGCGCAACTGATCAGTCACCACCTCGTGTTGGGAGTCTTTCATCACTTGGGGGCTTAAGTGTGTAGGGTCCTCACGGTTGGCACGATGAACCCACCCGAAAACCGGTCAACGATATGTAACCGGTTGGCGACTAGGTTCAAAACAACGTCATCTGCTCCAACCTTAAACAACCGAATCCCCCCGATTGTAGCAGACCGATCTCCACCCGGTAGATTTCACATTGCGGAAATCCATCAGAGAATCTCGACACGAACCCCCTGCAGAACCACAGTCAAACCCCTCGCAAGAATTCGTTATGCGAATCTGTGGCACGATTTTGCTTCGCTAAAACTATTGCTTCTTGCCGGTGCGATTTTCATTCCGCTTCGCCCAGACTTTCTCGGCTGCTTCGAGCGACTTACCTCGATAGCGAGTTTGGCGGAGCAACGCAGTCCGCTCCGTCTCGTTACCGAGGTCCCCCTGTTCATCCATCCATTGCTTTAGTCTCGCCTGGAGCGTTTCCAATCGATCCGCATGGTTCGGATCATCGGCTACGTTGTTCATTTCCAACGGATCGGCTTCGCAGTCGAACAACTCCCACTGTGACCGATGTTGGTAAGCGTGCACCAATTTCGCTGCCTGGTCATCGCCATTGTTGGCAGCCGTCACCATGGATTGAAACTCGGGACTTTCCGTGCAAGCATTCGTAAAGGTCGCTTGGTAGTTCAGATTCCACACCAACCTAAATCGCTCGTCACGCACCGTTCGGATGGCAAACATGTCGGAACCATCATTGATGCCGCGGGTCGTCATGATTCCAAACGAAAAATCCTTGTGCTTATCCGTCTCCCCCTCCAGCACGCCCTTGAAACTCTTCCCATCAAGGTGTGATGGAATGCCGACAGCCGCAACGTCAAGGAATGTAGGCAGGAGATCAACGTACTCCACCATTGCTTGCGTCTGAGAGCCTGGCTGCACTCGCCCCGGCCAGCGGACGATCATGGCCGATTGTAGGCCATTGCCGTAGCAGGTCCATTTTGCGAAGGGCATAGAGTTGCCTTGTTCGGAAACAACGACCACCATCGTGTTGTCAACCAGCGAGTGTTTCTCGAGTAAGCCGAGAATCTGGCCAACCTGGGAATCGTAGTAGGTAATCTCTGCCAAATAGCGGCTGAAGCCCTCTCGAACGACTGGTGTATCCGCCACGTAAGGTGGTAATAGCACTTTCTCGGGCGGATAGCGAGATGCATCCCCCAGGTTCCACGGCGTGTGGGGTTCGTTGGAGCAAGCAAACAGGCAGAATGGATTTCCTTGTGCCTTACTCTCCGTCATTAGCGTTTCGATAGCCTGCATGTCGGGGTTCTTCTTCCCCGAGTATTCAAACGGAAAAACGGATTCCGGACCAATATGCCGCTTTCCCGACAAGGCGACTCGGTAGCCCGCGTCGCCCAAGAACTGAGCAACGCTTTTGATGCCATCATTCGCAAAAGTGTGATTCGGATACGCACCCGACTTCACAGGGTACAATCCCGTGTAAATGTTGTGACGAGTAGGCGAGCACATGGGCGCGGCCTGGAAACACCGATAAAACTGCATGCCCTCTTGGGCTAGCTGGTCGATGTTGGGAGTATGCGCCTGGCCACCGTAGCACCCAAGATCCCGAAACGTCATGTCATCGGCAATGACAAAAACGATGTTCGGCTTGTTGAATTGCGGCACAGCGGCCTCGCTTGTACCCGCCGATGGAACCAACGCGATCGTGCTAGCGACCAAGAAGGCTAGGTGACTGGTTTGCCAACCTGCAAGCTGCTGCAGTATTTTTACATGGAAAGCCATCTCAACTCCGATTTCAGAATCAAATGTGCACAGGCGTCGTTGCAATCAAGGATCCATCCGCTCGCCATGATGGCGCAGGGACCAACCTACCCAAACTGTCGTGGATCGGTTCTAGGTGCGATTATAGACGCGGGCGTCGATTGGCGGAGTATGAGAGCCTCAAGCGCTCGTCGCCTCACCGGCAATCTCTTTGCGATCGATGATGATGACGGATATTGTCAGTGTGATGAGCACAAAGAGCGTTACGGCCAGAAAGTGATGCCAAAGCGGTTCCGCACCAAAGTATTCCACTGCGTCACTTCTTAGTCGTTCCATTCCGGTCCATTCGACCAGCAATGCTCGAAGCCGATACGCGACGGTCAGTTGATTGATGGTTGCCGGGATGTTTGAAACCACGCCTTCCATAATGAGCGAATACACAACGGCAAAGACGGTCGACCGCCGAGTGAAAACGACGCCAATCAACAAGTAGAGCGAGCCGTAACAGAAGCTAGATATCAGCACTAAACCGAAAAGCGTAAGGCTCAATCGCACCGGTTCAGCAACACCACTCACGAGGCCAACCAGGATCGACCCGATGGTCCCGCAGGCGATTGCCCAACCGACCGCCACCAGGAACTTACCCAGAACAAGCGAGATTCTTCCTCGCTCGCGCATTGCGACATAGACCCACGTTTGCGATTCAACCTCACTGCCGACCACTGGCGTCACCCACAGCAATAGACCAAGCATGCATCCAATCTGCGCGACCAAGAAGTAGGCAATCAGTGCAACTGGTCCATCAGGAGTGAGACCGCGGACCTGCAATTTAAACAGACCAACCAGAAGTGCAGGCAACAATGCAATGGCCATCATGATGACCATGCGACCGCGCGAACGACTTCTACTAAATTCGAATCGCACAACGTGCTTGATTGTGTCGATCACAGGCTTTCCAATTTTGAGTTGCAGATCTTTGTTAGATTGACAATCATTCGTATGCTTCAATTCACCGACGCAGCGGTCAACTCGCCGCGGTGTACTTTGAGCAACAATTCGAAGGCTGCTTCAAGAGTTCCATCTGGAGATTCCAGCGACTCGATGGTGACCTCCGGCCGCAATGCCTGCCGCTTGAGTTCGTCCAGCAGTTGACTGCTGTCGGAAACACTCAGGCGAAGGCTGCGGTAATCGGAATCAAACCGGCAACTATCGAACCAGTCCTTCGTTACAAGTTCCGCGACCATTTGCTGCAATCCACTGCCGGCAATTCTCACCTCGACAGGAAAACCGCTGAGCATCGAACCGACTTCGCGAGCATTGCCGGTTGCCAAAATCCGACCACCGTGGATCAACAAGAACGAAGTTGTCACGGCTTCGACTTCGTGCAAAATATGGCTAGCCAGCATCAAGCTTTTCCCAGAAGCAGACCATTGCCTCAGAAAGTCCGTCAACTCGTGGCGGCCAATTGGATCCAGGCCATTGAAGGGCTCGTCTAGGATGAGAAGGTCTGGGTCGTGTGAAATCGCTTGCGCCAATTTGGCCCGTTGCCTCATACCAAGTGAGTAACTTGAAATAGCGCGGTGCATACTTTCCGTCAGGCCGACACGCTCCATCGCCTTCTCCGTGCGGTGTTCGGCTTCAGCTCGAGGAAATCCGTGCAGGGCCGTTTGAAAACTGACCCACTCAAATCCTGATACATTCGGAACCAGAATATCGCTGGCTGGGCAACGACCAATCCTTCGAAGAACACTCCGCTGCTTCTGCGGGTCATGTCCGAAAACTCTCACGCTTCCCAGACACGGGCTCAGCATGCCAGTCACCACGTTCAGCAACGTTGTTTTGCCTGCGCCATTGGGCCCGATTAACCCATAGGCCCCAGGTTCAAGCTTAAGGCTGACATCACCGATGCCGATAACGGTGCCGTAGAACCGTGATACGTGTTGGAGGTCGAGCAATTCAGCGCTCGTCGCATTCGCTTCGGAAGATACACTCATGCTGACATACTCTTGTGGATACGTCGATAAACGAAGCCTAGCGACCCAACCGTGACCAGAGTCAGAACGCTTGCAACGGGTAAAACGCTTCGTTCGGGCGGCAGAAGCCCGAACACCCACTGTTGGCCACGGCCGAGTGTGTGGTATGGCGAAAGCACTTCCCACCGCGAATGGAAATCAAAGACTGTTTGAAATTCTTCTTGCCCACGCGACGCTCGCATTTGCTCGGCAAATTCACCGCCCGACAAGACTGAAAAGACAACCCATCCGATGACCCACAGAGCAAACCATGCAAATGCAGCATAGCGACTCTCTACAGTGAACGCTGAACACGCCAAAGCCACTGAGGCGGTGGGCAGCATCAAGACCAGGGAAGCAACGATGATACGAATGGGAAGATCCCAAGTCGAAAGAACCACGGACGGCTCGCTGGCGAGACCGAGGCCGAGAATGTACAAGATCAATGCTGGCAGTGTTGTGATGATCGCCAGGAAAAACCACAGGACCAGCAGTTTGCCAATGATGTATTCGGCGATGGTGATCGGTCGTGAGAAGTAGAGCAGGAAGCCCTTGCTTCTTAAGTCAAAGGCGATCAAACGTGGAGAAACAATACCGACAACGACGACCATCAAGACCGCTTGCGGGTACCGAAAAAAAGCCATCAAAATCGCTGACCACACCTCATGCCTGGCTTCCTCCGGATCAGAGACAGCCAATTGAATAACTTGTTGCGAGGCACCGGCGACGGCCAACATATTGGCCCCAACTTGCCGCATCTCCGGACGAACAATCGATTGCTCGTAAATGAAGAAACCAATGCCCATCGCTATGGCAGGCACCCAGGATACGATCAAAGTTCGGGCGAGCCAGCTAGATCGAAACGCGATCTGAATACCTGTGATGGTAATCGCCAGCCACCGGAGCAGTGGGGAGGATTTGGCCCCTTCCCAAGCGCGATAACCTACATCATGCAGCGGCATTTTCGGCCTCCTTGACTACGTCGAAGAAGATTTGTTCAAGCGAGTTTTTCGCCTGCGACATTCGCTGCACCTCGACACCACTTTCCTCAGCAACTTTCCATACTTCTTTGACTCGTGATGGATCAATATCGTGAACCCAGTAGCTGAACATGTCGGGACTTGAATCAAATTGCAAGCCCGCAGCAGCCAGAGTAGACTCCCAAGACTGCACTTGCGCGGGAGTCGTTTTGGTCGACAACCAAACCTGAACGCCTTGGCGGGCGGGCTGCATTAGTTTTTCAAGCGGCTGAACCATGTGAATACGTCCACCGCTCATGATAACGACGCTATCACAAACGGTTTTGACGTCGGTCAAAATGTGTGTGCTAATCAAAACAGCCTTGTTGTGCTCGACTGCCAAATTGCGAATCTTGGTCAGGAATGAAACTCGCTGCTGCGGATCGAGCCCCGTTGTCGGCTCGTCCAAGATCAGGAGCTGGGGATCACCAACGATGGCTTGGGCGAATTTCAATTTTTGGCGCATCCCCGTCGAATAACCATCTACTGGGCGGTAGCGCTCGCCGCCAATGTCGGCGAAATCCAACACTTCGTGACTTCGCCGAAGCCCTTCGGTCGCCGGCAATCCAGAAAGTCGCGCCAGAAAATTGACCGATTCAATTCCGGTCAAACCCGAGATATAGCAATCGTCTTCGGGGACATAGCCGACCGAATCGCGTATTTGCCGAGCTTCACTAGGCAATTGATAGCCCAAGACGGTCGCATCACCCTTTTGAATAGCCAGCAGGCCAAGCATGGATTTGATCATCGTGCTTTTGCCGCAGCCATTTGGGCCCAGCAGCCCCGTCACGCCACTGCCGATTTCCAAGGAAACGTCCTTCAAAACGGTGCGGCTGCCGTAGGCTTTTGTGATATTGCGAAGCGAAATTGCGGATTTATCGATGTCCATGCGTCTATTTTGGGTAGTTCTCTCTCGAAGGCGGCCGCAAAACTGGGGCGTTCGCAGGGTAGTTCGTGCAGGTAGTCTAATATGAGTAAGACGTGTTTGGCATCGCAGGAGCCGATTTACCTCCACTGCGATCCGAGTACCAATGCTGCGAATACGTCATCATCAACATTCGAGCACCAACGGCGCACTTCGGCCGGAACCACTGTCAAGCAAACACCGGCGAACGATGTGCGCAGCCCGGCGGACCGTTGACGATTCCCGCGCGGGCATCGACAATTGCTTCCGGTGGCCCTGCAACACTGACTACAGGCACTTGGCATTCGCCGGTTTCGCGAGTTTCTTTTGGATTTCAGCGAGAAAAATGAGCATTCTTTCAACGCAAGACCCAGAGCTCTGGGCAGCCATGCAATCCGAGTTCACTCGCCAGCAAGATGGCCTAGAGATGATTGCCAGCGAAAATTACACTTCGCCAGCCATCATGGAAGCCGTCGGAAGCGTGTTGACCAACAAATACGCAGAAGGCTATCCCGGCCGTCGGTACTACGGCGGTTGCGAACATGTCGACGTGGTCGAGCGTTTGGCCATCAGCCGTGCCAAGCAGCTATTCGGTGCTGAGGCGGCTAATGTTCAGCCACATAGCGGCTCTCAGGCGAACACGGCTGTTTACGTGGCGTGTCTCAATCCCGGCGACACGGTGCTTGGTCTGGATCTTGCCCAAGGCGGCCACTTAACGCATGGTATGCACCTGAACATCTCGGGGAAGCTCTACAAATTCATTCCTTATGGTGTCGACCCGAAGACGCATCGCATTGACTTTGACCAAGTTGCTCGCCTTGCGCAGGAGCACAAGCCAAAGCTGATCGTTGCTGGAGCGAGCGCTTATCCGCGTGAGATTCCACACGCTCGCTTTGCAGAAATTGCCGCCGATTGCGGCGCTAAATTGCTCGTCGATATGGCCCACTATGCGGGCCTTGTTGCCGCTGGTGTTCACGACAATCCCGTGCCCGTGGCCGATTACGTCACCACGACAACGCACAAAACCCTTCGCGGCCCACGATCGGGACTCGTGCTCGCCAAGCAAGAGCATATCAAAGCCATCAACAGTGCAGTCTTCCCAGGCCTCCAGGGCGGCCCCCTGATGCATGTTGTTGCGGGGAAAGCAGTTTGTTTTGACGAGGCACTGAAGCCAGAATTCAGATCTTACGGACAAGCTGTGATCGACAATGCGAAAACACTGGCAGAGAACCTAATCGCCGATGGTTTCCGCCTCATTAGTGGTGGCACCGACAATCACCTCATGCTGGTCGACGTTACCAGCATCGGACTGGGCGGCAAGATTGCTGAAAAGACTCTCGACGCCTGTGGCATCACAGTCAACATGAACATGATTCCATTCGACACGCGTAAGCCGATGGACCCAAGTGGCATTCGCATTGGAACGCCTGCTCTCACCACGCGTGGTATGGGAACGGACGAAATGAAGTTGATTGCGAAATGGATTGGACAGGCGCTTCGAAGCCCCGACGATGAGAAGACGCAGGCGAAGGTCCGCGAGGAAATCCGCGTACTCTGCCAAAACTTCCCCGTCCCAGCAGACCATATTTCCGTCGGTTAGCGCAAGGAGTAACGCCATGCCGAAGATTTTAATTGTCGACGACAACGTCGCGAACCGAGAGCTCATCGAAGCCTATTTGGCGGTCGTTGATTGCGAAATCGAACTTGCCGTCGATGGACAAGACGCATTGGACAAGGTGGATTCGTTCCAACCCGATCTAATTCTTCTCGATGTGATGATGCCGCGACTCAGCGGGTTTGAGGTTTGCCAAGAGCTCAAGAGTAAACCTGCCACTTCAGGCATCATGATCCTGATGGTAACGGCCCTGAACGAACTGGGTGACGTCGAAAGAGCTGTCAAGGCTGGCACGGATGACTTCCTGTCCAAGCCAATCAACAAAGCTGAGTTTCTCAAGCGAGTTGAGAACATGCTGCGATTGAAGGACATCTCCGACGAAAACCAACGTCTTCGCACCTACATCCAGCAGCTCGACGAATCCGCCCGCCCCGCTGCCGACTAACAGATCGCCCCCAAAGTTTTTCTCAGTGGATCTGGTCACAGATCCACACCTCAAACCTTGCCGTCGTCAATCTAGCGCCAGATCCTCTCGCTCCCACCCAAAACGTTCCATTCCAATGTCACAATTCGCCGGAATTGACGTGGCCCTACAGCTCGTCACCCAGCACTTCGAAGGCATCCTCGACGAAGATGGCGAGCCCTATCTGCTGCATTGTCTGCGAGTGATGCAAGACGCTGGTGACGACCCGGACACTCGGCTGGTCGCTCTCATGCACGACTTGGTGGAAGACACTCCGGTGACCCTGGATGCGCTGCGATCGGCTGGCTTTTCGCCTGCCGTGGTGGAAGCAGTTGGTTTAATCACACACACCGCTGACGTGAGCTACTGCGAGTATGTCGTACGACTGAAACCGAATGCGGCCGCGCGAGCCGCCAAGCTATCGGACTTGCGCGACAACGCTGGACTGCACCGAATACTTTATCGTGAAGACGATCTTCAACGCGATATTCACCGTATCCAGAAATACATCCTGAGTTACCAATTCTTGGAAGACCGTATCAGCGAGCAGGAGTATCGTCGCCGGATGGAGGCGATTTAGGGCAGCAGGCAAGGATCTGCAAGCGGGTCAACGACGAGAGGCTCAGGCGGAGGGATCTGTAACCAGTTCCACTGCGGTTGCTGGGAGGGATCTGTAACCAGTTCCACTACACGGAGCGCTAGAGTAATTCACCGTCGCCAAACATAATAATGGTCTCTTATTCGCAAGTTTATTGGCACCCTCATGACAGAACCGAGAACACTGCCGAGCCGGACGCTTTCCCGAGGTCAACTGACTGCCGCGCTGATTTTGGTCACGCTGGTCCCCTTCGGGCTCGTCGTCGTCCTGTACATGACTCAGCCCGACCTCCGCGACCCAACTCTGGCTGCTGGCGTCGAGGTAGGCCCGCGGGCTTGGCCCAGTGAAAACGCAGCAGACGCTCGAATGGTCCCCTGTGTGGCCCTGACCAACCCCACTGAAGACTCCTGGCGGAACGTCAACTTATCCGTCAATGACCAATTCCATTTCTACCATCCCGAAATTGTCGGGCCGCAGGAGGAAGTCTTGATTCCACTAAAGTTCTTCCACACCAAAGGCAATCAATACTATCCACCGGAAAGCCAGAAACTTAAATCGATCACGGTCTACGCTCAAATTCCGTCTGGAGCTCGAGCCATCCTGAAGATTGAAGACGAATCACTGGACGCTGTCCTCCGTCCGCAAACTTAACCTGCTTTTGAACAACAAGAAGGGCAGGGTGAAGATAAATCCCCTAGGAGAAGTTGGTGTTATGGCCAGTCGATAGCCACGCGGCGGGTTGTCCCCGTAAGAATCGCCACTTTCTCAAAACCGCGAAATCCTGGCGGAGGTGCTGCAACCACCCACGGGTTGGACGCGACGCGGAGATCGCCACTTCCGCTCATACTTCCCAGAGCAAACACGGGTCCGAAAATCCTTGAGTCATGCCCTAGGCCGCCAGTAGATATCGAACCGGTCGCAAAGACAAGTCCGTTGACCATACTGGGGTAAGCGTCCAACTCGTCCAGGTCACCTTGGCCGCGAAACGGAAAGTTGGGTGGATTCAGGTTCGCCGGCAGTTCTACTTCTCGGAGCACATCCTTGCTCATCTTCAAATCCAAGTTTCCTTCGACCAAGATGGCCGGATAATTCGCCTGGGGGCTCTCCCAATGCACGCTCCCTTTCACAGTCAAACGCGAGGCGTTGCGAACGAGCAGCGTCGCAGCGAGCCGACAAAAGCTGACCTCGAGCGCTTGCCCCTTGCAGTCGATCGAATAGATGCCTCGGGGGTTGGTAGCGACACCAAAACTATTGTGCGATGCAGACAGCATTCCGTTCTTCATGACGCGAGTCCCCAGTCCGCTACTTAGACTGGCGTATTCGATCGAAGTAGCGAGCTGCTGGTAGTAGTCCATGACATCACGGGACGGGAATTTGATATCTTCGGCTATCGCGCCGCGTTCACCATGCATATTTACTTCCCAGCCGGACCTACGTCGGAAGGCATTCCCCGTTAAGCCGTCTCCCCAAACTTCGATGCTCGCATTCGTTCCGAAGGAACTGTGAATGTGCCAGTAAGACCCAAGACTAGTGCTTATTTTCTCGTGACTGGCAAGATCGTATGCGCAGCAAGTCAATGGCTGGCCAGCGGGGATCAACAGCGACTCTAGTCGATAAGAGCAGTTTGCGCTGCGAGCGGTAACCAACAAACGGCAGGGCTGTTGCAAATCGTTTAACAGATCCCCGTCTGGATCGACGATACGGTACGTCACTTCCGCTTGCATCCCTGGCAACCCAACGGGTTGCACATCGAGGCCGCTCGTGTGGTCCTTTCGCCAATTGGTGCTTGAATTGATGGCCGCAACGGCGAGGTCCAATCCAGAAGAAGCAGCCAATTGCACCAGTCTTTCCTCAGAATTCTTGATGCGCTGGCGTGTTATGCAGTGTGACGTCACCAGGGCTGACATTGCCAGTGCAGCAACGATCAAACTGCTAATCAAAACGCTCAGATAGATACTCGCAAGGTTTCGCGCCGCCGCTGGACTGCCCATCATTCTACTCCTGTGACTCGCACACCGCCCAGCGCTCGACTCGCCGCCGAATTCGTCTTATCTCGCCCCAATTGAATCTGGAACTGTCCCGCGTGTGGCCCCGTGAGAAGACGAGGCTGCTGATGTGGACCGTCGCGCGACTTACAAACGCAGCAGCTATATGTCTTGCCCAATGGCGACTCAAGATTGAATTCGATCCGCTTCAGGTCTGTGGCAACGACCGCATCAACAGCAGGTTTGTCAGCGTAGCAATATGCAACGGTGGCACTAGCACTCCAGCCCTTGAGCGCTTCAATCAAGTCACCACCTAAGAAGGCCAGATCGCTACTTTGCCAATTCTCGAAATCATCAAAATCGTCCCACGTCGGCCGTCCACCTTCTCCACTTTCAGGTCCAAGCTTGTCACTTGGCGTTTCAGGATCTTCGAATGGCAGGGCGAGTGCTTCCGCGGCGAGAACTTGCAAGTACCGAGTCGCCGTGTCGACCTGCTCTCCCGCGCGTGTTCCCTGGTTCACCATCGCCAGCGATGAAAGAGAAGTGACTAAGACGAGGCCCACCATGCAAGTCGCCAAGACGCACTCGACTAAGCTTGTCCCGCTTCGACGCTTTGTTCTACCCCAGACGGTTCGCAATTGAGCCACTTCACTGTCCTTATGCCTGTTGAATCGAGTGGACTGAATCGCATTACGGCCCGAACGCAATCGATGCAGTCACGTAGTTTGTCGAAATGGGAACCGCAAACGCTGCCTCAGGTAGGTTGCCCGCCTGAGTTTGGTAGCACAGTCCCACGGTCGGCCCAAGTCCGGGTGAGAACATGCAAACGCTGTGACTGTCGGGCAAGCACGTGGCGTCCTCACTCGTGGTAGCCATGACCAGAGCACAAGCCCTTAGGACTAACCCGCATGATTCCGGACAAACAATTTCGGGACAATGACAGACAGTCGACGAACCACGTTTGGTAACACTGTCGACCAGCATCAGTTGCTTAGAAGTATAGAAATGCGACACACACACTGAAGCATCAGAAAAGCCACTCCACTGAATCTGGCATGCTTCCTGCAACGTCGTGGTGTAAAAGATACCTAATGTCACCCGACCCAACCACGAGCCACCAGACTCGACGGTCGCCCTCTGCCATCCAGGAGTGACGACCAGTGAATCTGTCACATTGCCCGTCACCGCCACACAGGCTACTAGCAAACCTTCTCCTACAAAGGTTTCCGGTATCACCGCGTTGATCGAGCGAGCCAGGAGCTCCGTCTTTTCGCTGGTTGCGGCGAGTGTAATCTCCAAGGCGGCGTTCGTGGTTGGAACTGATTTCTGTGGCCGTGCCGTCTGCCAGAGCAAGGGAGCGTGATCGAGACTGCCGGTAATCGCTTGTCCGGAGCCCTGGATTGTGCGTTTTAGTGGACCGCCAGGACCTGACCACGAGTAGCCGATCACTTCAGTACCTCCATCGCTGTTCTTGTTGTGGATCAAAACGTCATTGCCGTGGATAGCAATGTGCTGCGCCGATTCCAGATCACTTCGAATCAGATTGACTACGTGCGCGTTTTCCGATCCGGTCCCGGCGGCGGCAAAGGCCTTCTCATTTGCCTGCCCGGCAATGAAAATTGCACTGCTGCTGCCAGCGATGAGAATCCCAGCTACCGCTATGGTTACGGTTAATTCCAGCAATTGCACGCCTGCGCGATTTTCTAACATCTAGGCCTTGCCCTAATTTGCGAATGCAACGTCGCTCAAACTAAAATTTTGCTGCTGCTGCGAATTGGAAATGGCTATTCTTGCCACGCCCAACTGCCCTCCAGACGCATCTAGCAGCTCGCCGCAATGATTGATGCGCAGTGAATTTGTGCCGTCCAAGTTCACGCTGGTAAAGACGCAATCTGAGCAAATCGCTTTGTAGCTAACTTGTCCTGACGCGTTGCCGAGGATCTCAGGCAGTGAGGGTTCAAGCTGAAGTTCTGATGAGTCTTCGATAACCGTAACTAGAACGTTCACCGACTGCTGGCGACAATACTGCCGCAGTAGTTGAATGTCTTGCTTGACCCGGTTGCTGGCGGTTCGCAGCTCCGAACGCTGCAAAGCGCCGCCCAGTTTGGGTAGCGCAACACAGGCGCAGACCGCTATGATACTGACGACGATAGTCATCTCAATGAGACTAAACGCTGCTCGCGGCGCGCTTGAGCGCATAACTGAACGCATGATGGTGGATCTCCAGCAAACTGCCCTTACTGAATTCTTGCACTTTGCCGAACATTCTCTGCCCGAGATTGCTCACGCACAAGCACCGATGCATCGCAACGCCTTCGGATGAAACGTTGCGCTCGTGTGAATCGTGCGAACGCCGTTTTGCGATTTCCAGTGTGTGATCATCGACGCGTGCGAAAGAAAGTTAGCTCGCGGCGGTTCAGATTGATGGTTTTGCGAGCTACGAAATATGAAATGGCGACGATGCGCCTCCTCAATTCCTGCACATTGCGTTCAACCGCAGCCAGCGATTGTAGTTGTAACGATTGAGGTGCCCCAGCCTGGCGAACATCCGCCACCGCAAACTATGGGGCAAGTGTGTGCTGTGTGTGCCAACGACTTACGGATACCGAGCTGGCGAGATCAAGCCGCGTGCCGAATCGACACTCGCGGCGTCTCGGGCTCACGCGCTGCGCTGCGAATGACTTTGCGTATCGTGAACGGGCGACGGCCATTGCGTTGGTAGTAGAGTCGCGTGTTGGCTTCACCAAGCAGTCCAACGCTAAAGAGCTGGACGCTAACGATGCACAAGAAGGCCCCCAGAAGAAAGAACGGATTTCCGGTTACGTCAAAGCCACCAGCGATCTTCATCACCGCCGTTGCCGACAACATAGCGAAGCCGCCAGCCAGAAACCCAAAACCGATCCTCCCAAACAGCTTCATTGGCGAGCTGTAGTAGTCGAGCATGTACTTGACCGTGAGTAGATCCAGAACAACGCGAATGGTTCGCGAAAGCCCATACTTCGTTTCGCCAAACCTCCTAGGATGATGCTGCGTCACCATTTCCTTGCACTTCGCACCACGTGAGTAGGCCAAGATGGGGATAAACCGATGCATCTCTCCGTACAGCTCTAATTCTTCTGCGATTTCCCGGCGCATGGCCTTGAGCGTACAACCGAGATCATGAATTGGGAACCGAGTCACGTAGGAGATGAGTTTGTTAGCTAAGCGACTGGGGATCTTTCGAGTCAGCAACGTATCTTGCCGATCGCGTCGCCATCCGTGGACCAAATCGTAACCTTCGTCCAACAATTCGAGCATGCGCGGAATATCGCCTGGTTCGTTCTGCATGTCCCCGTCCAACGTCACCAGGTACTCGCCTTGAGCAGCCTCCAGGCCAGCCTGCATGGCGGCAGTTTGACCGTAGTTGCGGCGGAAGGAAACAACGACTAGGCGCTCGTCTTTCGCGGCGTAGTTGCAAAGTAATTCTGTGGAACCGTCCGTTGATCCGTCGTCGACAAGCACCAGCTCACTCGGCCCAGAGAGCGAATCCATGACCTTGGACACTTCTTCAATCAACAAAGGAATCGTTTCTACTTCGTTGAAAATTGGAACAATAATGCTGGTTCGCATTTCAAGCTGCCTCAACGCTGCTTACTCTTCGGGTGTTTTTCGAGGGCTGTTTCGCCAATCGACTCCCTTGCGAGGGGACGTAGCCAAGGGACAATTGGTCAACCGCATCGGGTTCGACAGGGAACGATACTGAAAATTCGACCTCGATTGCTAGTGGAAATGTAGCGTCGTGGAGCAGGGAAAACGGGACTGATAATCGTGAGTGAATCTCCCTTGAAAAGCAGTCGATACAGCCGCCAAACCCGCTTTGCAGCCCTAGGCGAACCAGGGCAGGAGAATTTGCTAGCATCACGCGTTCTACTGGTTGGCTGTGGAGCACTCGGGTCGATGATCGCCGAACGATTGTGTCGAGCAGGTGTTGGGCACCTTCGCATTGTGGACCGCGACTGGGTCGAGCTGAGCAATTTGCAGCGACAAACGCTATTTAACGAAGCTGACGCTCAAGCAGCCACGCCTAAGAGTGTCGCTGCCGCGAACCATCTTCTTCGAATCAATTCCGATTGCCAAATCGACTGCGTCATCGACGATGTAACACATGAAAACATCGAATCGCTTGCCGCCAACGTCGACTTAATTTGCGACGGCACAGACAATTTTGAAACGCGATACCTAATCAATGACCTGTCGGTTCAAAAGAACATCCCATGGATCCATGGCGGCTGCCTAGGCGCAAGTGGACAAGTGCTTTCAGTGATCCCCGGTCAAACCGCCTGTTTCCGCTGTTTGTTGCCAGACCCGCCCTCACGCGATTCACTGGAAACTTGTGATACGGCCGGAGTGCTAGGTCCGGCTATCGGGATCATCGCATCCTTTCAAGCGGCTGAGGCTCTAAAAATCCTCTCGAACAACCGCGGGTCAGTAGCGGGCAATCTCATCTGCATCGACAGTTGGAACACTTCGCTGCGAACGGTTGAACTCGCCCGGCAAGCGAATTGCCCAACCTGCGGGAAAGGCCTGTTTCCATTTCTTTCCGGTAAGATACGCTCGGCCACGACGATCCTGTGCGGCAAGAACGCGGTTCAGGTGCAGTCACAAGCTTTACCCGAAGAAGGTCTGCGGCGGTTGGCCGAGAAGTTGAAATCGGTCGCTGAGGTGACTCTAAATGCTTACTTTATGCGGGTCTCCGCAGACCCGTATCGCATTACTGTTTTCGCCAGCGGACGAACCATTGTGGAGGGTACAACAGAAATAGGAGAAGCAAAAAAGGCGATCGCGCAGATTATTGGCAGCTAGAGCCGTTCAAATCCGGGCGGCAGCGTTTCTGCGCCTATCAGAGTCAGCAATTCACGGGCGGTAGCACACCCTACGTCCGTGCAACTAACACTCGAGTGGTGGCTTGACGACTACTCGCCAGGGGCGGTTGGCCAATGCCATGACAGGCGAAATGAGAAAACTACCTTAATTTTGCCTGTTTTTGGCACGCAGCACTAGAAATCGGCTGCAAGGGGCCCTAATCTGACATTAGGCGGACTTTTCACTCAGTTAAGTGACTTAGACTCCCTTTCCAACAAAAGACGATTCATGCGCTACGAATTCCGACTGGCAGAGTTACTCGGATACAACCCTGACCGCCGGAAACGGCCCGGCACGATCAAGGCGATTGTCGAATACACCGGACTTGACCGCCATCAAGTGGCGTCGCTGCTGAAGAACGAAGCCAAGTACATTCCGCTCGAAGCCCTTTCCCGCCTTTGCGATTACCTGGTTGAGCATGGTTATGCATCCGGAGACGATTTGCCCGGAGCACTGTTTGCTGTGCGCCCAGAGCATTTCTGGGAAGTCATCGCTCGGCGTAAAAAGCTGGAAATCTGCGTTGGCGTTCGCCGACCTGACGAGCAGGACAATCCTGAATCCGCCTGGGTTGTCGCCTCCGATGCAGTCCTGATGGGCGAAGTGCTCAATGGAGTTTCGACGCTCGGCGGCACTGACAAATTGATCAAGCCATCGCATTCCGATGACGCACAGCAAAGCCAGCATGTCTCTCACCCCGAAATGCTTAAGCAGACCCTGGTGTGGAGTCCAGGGAATGTAGAGTTTAACGAAGCCGTTGGACGTTCGACCGAAGTACACGAAGAATTTGTGTCGACCGCCGGTGACAAAGCCATGATTTGTTTGGGCAGCGTGAAAAGCAATCCAGTCGTTGAACTGATGCTCGCCGACGCTTTTCAGTGTACGCCCTTCGAGTCGCAGGACCACGTGGAAAAGGCCAGCGACCGGAAGTGTCCGTTCTTCCTGCGTTACCGCCCCTACGATCCTCAGATCAAGAGCTTGTCAGCGGGAAACGTGCTGAGCAAGACGGAGAAGTCCGACGAACCAGGCATCTACTACGAACAAGCTGATGGATCGTGGACATACGCTGGTGGTCAAGACACAGCGTTGGTTTTCTACATCTATCGTGAATCCCTTGGCCGACTTGAAATGGTCCTAAGCGGCTTCAGCGGACGAGCCACCCGCTTACTCGCGAGAACCCTCTCCAGTCGTAGCGAAGAATTCTGGCCGCCGGTCTATCAAGAGAATTACCTGCAGGTTGGCGCCTACATCGTTCAGTACGATGTACCCAATGAGTCGGTGCAACCGGATGACATCCTGCGCACGGATCTAATCGGCAGCCCCACCATCACGCCTATCCCAACCGAAGCCATCGCTCGTCGGCTACACGCTTAAGTCGCTGATCGCGCCGAACGGCAACGAACCCTCCTGGCACGCTCGTCAAATCAGTTAGTCGGTTTGGTTTTCGTCCTTCGCGTCGTTTTTGTGGCCGTTTCCGGTGGTCTCAGGCGCTTGATTCTGTGCTAGCGCGCGGGCATTTGAAAAGCCATGCTTCCTTTCAAAGCGCCACGTCCAAAAGATGCCCCAAATGAATACGATTCCGCCGCTCACCACTAACGATGGTGCAATTTCTCGAGATTGAATCGCGTTGGCAAATCCGCCTAATGCTCCCAGGCCGATGAAGTCTACTGCAAAGTGCAAGACCATCGCCGGGACGACGCTTCTTGCGTGGAGCGCAATCGCCCCCATCACTGCCCCCGTGCCGGCAGCAGCGACGGCTTGAGCTGCAACAAAAACGGGATCACCGCCCGCTGCCAAGTTGAGAAAGTGCATGATGCCAAATGCTGCCGACGATAGGAGCACCGCGTACAAAGGACGGAACGCGGTGCAAAGGCCATTCAACACGATCCCTCTGAATATCGTCTCCTCGTTAATCGCAACGCAAATCGATACCAAAAGGAGGGGTACCAACTTCTGCGGCGCAGATTGATAGAATTCCAAAGCTGCGGGCAGCGGAGTGAGGATTGGCAACCACATGGGTCCCGCCACCAGCAGCGCAATGAAGCCGACGGGCCGGACCCATCCTGCTTCGCGTCTTTTCCCCATCAATGCCAACCAGGCGATGACGAAAACGCAGAGCACAGCCTGAAACATCAGCAGCCCGATGTCAGCATCTTCCAGCTCGGGCACAAGGTTCGAAAAGATGATGTCATAGGCCAAGTAGGCGACGACGGGCGCGACCAACCACTTGCCAATCGCCCTCAAACGCGTCGGCGGAATCTGCCGTTGAGCTGCATGCACCCTGTTTGCCGCTTTGCCCCCGGCCTTTTCTTTCGCAACCATTTTCCATCTCCTTTATACCTGAACCTGAATTCATATTCATATTAAGCTTCAGGCAGATCGACGGCAAGTGCGTTCTGTGGTTTTGCGTTCAGTTATCCAGAGCTAGAATCAAGCGTTTCTTTCGCGCAGCTATCAGTCTCCATCTAAAGCAATACGATGCCCAGCGGCGACTTACCCACTCATCAATCCCGCTCTCGAGCCACCCGCCAGAAGATCGTCCAGGCCCTGGAAACTCTGCTTAAGAGCAAGCCCTTCGATCAGCTTTCAGTAGTTGAAATCGCCGCCGAGGCAGGTGTGGCGGTGGGCACTGTGTACCAACGATTCAAGAATAAAGAAGCATTGCTGCCTGTCTTGTTGGAAATCTACCAAGGCAGGATCGAGCAATGGATGCAGAAAGATGGAAGAATTGAGCTCGGTGAAGACGACACGTTGCACACAGCGCTTCGTAAAGTATTTCGGAAATCATGGACCATTTTCCGACGTGAAGCGCATCTGCTTCGCGCTGTGCATCTTCACGTCCGGATGAACCCTGAGTTGGCCGACGACGAGCCTTGGCAGGAATTTGAGCGATTGTCATCCGAGTCGATCCGCCAATTGATCGGGCTCTTTGCTGCCGAAGTGAAACGGACCGACACGGCTACCTATTCCGCCTTCTCGGCATACTTCTTCAATGCAATCATGATCGAGAAGGGGCTCTACGGCGACGAACCGCCCGGCACACTCTTCAAACCAAAGGGCAACCGCTTCGCAGACCAGTGCGCTGACATGCTGTACGGATACCTCACGACGAAGGACTAGCCAGTTGGGAGGGCAAATCGCACGGACGCATAACGTGTTCCCCCTTACGATTCGCAAACTCTAATCGGCGATGAAACGTTTCAGGCAGCTTGAAGCGCTCAAGGTCCTTCGCGACCGACTACGATTCTCCAACCTCGCAATCTGAAGGGTAGAAATGCCGCAAAGGTGCAGACGAATAGGCCAGCTAAACCGGCCCCTGATATGATCAGATAGTACCCATCACCTCGAAGCTCACCGGTACAGAATTGGTAAAGCGGTCCTCCCACGAGCAGCAAGTAGCCAAGCCCTGCAAGAAAGAGTCCGACGCAGAATAGCCAACCCACGCGAATCAACGCGAAAGCAAACGCCAGAAGAGGGAGGCCCCCAACTGGAGCAAAAAGTGCCGCTGCTGTGACCATTACCGAAGATTCAAACTTCAGCATGGGAACAACCAACGAGGCCATACAAGCCGCAATTGCAGTCATCCCACAGTAGTCAAGCAGTCTGACGGGGCCTCCTGATGCTTCGATTTGCACTTCCGTTATGTTCTTGATACGAAGCCCGAAGCATTTGAAGAGCGTTAGCACAGCTAGGATGCCCAAAGTGGAGCCAATGAAAAAGGCGACTTGTCCAACGTCGAATTCTTCTTCTGGCCAACCGTAAATCATCGCCCAACGCACAACGAATAAAAAAACTACTGCGAGTGGAACACACCGAATCGGCAGGCGTGTGTTCCCGAACACCAACCAAACTGCGGCCACAGCAACGGCGGCGGTACAAATGCTTACGACGCACAAATGGACTGCTAGCCCAGATTGCACTGCCTCCGCCCGCACCACCATGCAAATCAACGGGAGTCCGCCGAGCACAATACTATCGAGCCACGCCGAGCCTCCATCGCTCAAGGAAGCTTGAAGCCATAGCCAAGCCCAAATCAGATACGCCACAGCCACCACCGGCAACACCAAGGCTACCCAACGGTAGGGGGCTACGAAACGCTCCAAGCGGTTTGCCTGTGTGTTCACCACTGCAATAGAAAATCCGTAGGCCGTTGACGGAACGACCCATGTCCCCGGTTCGGCCTCCTCCACGGCCGTGAACGGCACGCCCAAGGTCACGGGTTCTTGCGATTTTCCTTCACTGCGGTCGTAGGCAATCAACTGATAAGGTGCAACAATCCGGGACGCAAAATCGTCGTACGGGCCGATGAACCGCAAATTATTGTAACCAGCCTTGATCGAACCGCCATCGACAATAAACCACTCATCGGTATCAATCGGGCGTTCGTACCTTAGATCGAAATAACGCAAGCTCTTCGTCGCATCATTGTAGTTGAACAACACATCGCCCCTGAAAACGAAGCCGCCCAGGTTAACGCACCCCTTGGGTACAGCAATGCTCTTCTCGAGTTTTCCATTCTGGTCGCGAACACTAATGGTCACTCCCTCCAGCGGCTTGGCTGCGAAGGGCTCCAGCGTGTAGATCTTCCCGGCAAAATATGCGGGGCGAGTCTTTGCCGCGACTGCCCAACTGTGCAGTTGCCGAGGAACACCATCTACGACCTCGTACAATCAGCGACTGAACGATTCTTGATCACCGCGACACTTACGAATCGATTGGTCTGGTCAACTGCAACGACGCTATCATCGCCCCGCAACGAACATGGAACGCTATTTTGTTCGTCGCCGGTGCGCACATTCGCTATAAAGAACCGACGCCCCTCGGCACAAATTAGATAGTCATCTCCGACCAAGACTGGATAGCGGGGCAAGGCTAGCAATTTATCAAATACCACATCCCCTGACGTCCCGATAACCTGAACTGAGTATTCTGCGGTACCAGCTTGATACTCCACATAGACCGCATCACCTCTGCTATTGGAGTAACTCTGATGAGGGCGAATCCTATCCAGATCGCCGGCTTGGCTTCTTACGTTGGTTGCCCCAGTTTTCCAGTTGACGCCAATTGTGCATGGCTGCCCCCAAAGTTCCTCGCTTCGAACAACCCAGTTATCTCTGACCTCCCATTGCGCTAATTCGATCTGTTGCGTATTGCGACCGACCGGAACGTGCGTGATCAGCAACCAAGCCGCCCCGAGAATTGGGAGTAGCAAAACGGCCGTGCATAGCCGTGATGCGCACCTACCGCTTCGAGTTGGAGCTTGCATACCATCCCAGGCGAGCTGAGTGACTCTGTAAAATTACACGCATTGTTGCACCGAATTCAGGCTGTGCGGGAAATAGTTCACGCTTTGCACGTCCCGACGCTTAGCTCATCGGAATGGACAACAGTTCGACCGCTGCTCTCCATTACGAGGCCTCGAGCTCAAAACCTTCGTCGAGCCAACCGGTGACACCACCGATCATTTCTTTAACTGGCCTCCCCAGTCGCGCGAGCGACAGAGCAGCCTTATTGGCTCCGTTGCAATGAGGCCCCGCGCAGTAGACAACGAAAAGCGTCTCCGGCGGATACTGACTCACATTGTTTTCGTTCACCTTCCAGTTCGGCAAGCATTCCGCGGTAGGCACGTGACCCTCGTTATACAGTTCTTCACTGCGAACATCCAACAATACAAAGTCCTTCTTGTTGTTGGCAATGGAATGATGAACGTCCCAGCAGTCCGTCTCGAATCGCAAACGGTTCTCAAAGTGCTTACAAGCCTCGTCGGACGAGGCGGCTTGAATCCGCGAAACGGCTGAATCCATTGCGTTACTTTCAATCTAAGGGACGAACTCGACGACCAACCTTCATCGTAGCGGAATTCGTCAAACATTTGGACTAGCTAGTCCTTCGAATGGCTTGGTCTAGTCGTGGATCTGGTTACATCCCATTGAAGCCCACAGCTCACCGTACAATGGCACGCGTTTTCTCTGAGGCTGCTAAATAGTGC
>CAYPLE010000072.1:0-32435 GCA_964411445.1 uncultured Pirellulaceae bacterium | reverse complement strand
GTGTTCTCGGGGCTTCCGCCCCGAGCTATTCACGAGGGCTCCTCCGGAGCCAATCACCCTAAGACCACGAACCCGCCCATGGCAATCGCCCTGAGACCGCAAAGCCACCACGGCAATCGCCCTGAGACCGCAATGCCATCACGCCAATCGCCCTGGAGGGGCCGCCATCAATAGCTCGGGGCGGAAGCCCCGAGAACACTAGCGAATGCGTTTGATAATGTGCCAGCCGAATGGGCTTTGGTCGGGGTCGTAAGGAGCGAGTCCGTACTCGCCAACTTCCAATTGAAAGCCGACGTTCCCGAAGGCACCCGCCATTCCGCCTCGAGCGAAGACCTTCTTGCTGGTCAGGCGACTGCTCATGTCCGAAGGCTGGCCGTGGTTGGCCATTTGGTAAATTCCTGGCGGCGAATCATCGGTAAACTCACGGATCATGGCTTCGAAGTCCGCACCGGCCTTTGCCTTTTCAAACAGCTCGTTGGCCAACTGCTCAGCATCTTGCATACTTCGCATCGACTTTTCCGGTAACGTCTCTGAGCTAGCGATCAGGCAGTGCTGGACGGTGATGTAAGCCGGTTCGCCGGAGGGCGTCCGCAGCCCTTCTTTGTAGACGCCCGACTGCATTTCGGCGCAACCCGCAGTGAAACCAATTCCTACGGCTAAAGTCGTCAATAGGGTTCGCGTCAACATAAAAGAGCTTTCGATAGATCAGGAGTGGACGCACCAAACGGTGTGCATCTCAGTGGTGAATGATGCCAGGCGATTCAGTTGGTGTCCCGCCACGCGGCGATAAAAGCCTCAGTCGCACCGAGCAACCGGTCAGGCCCATCGCGAACCGTATCTACGACGGGCAGGCCCAGTTGGTTTTCTAGTTTCTTTGCCAGGCCGTTCGCTTCAGTGCTGGGTAGTTTACTACCGTTCATCGCAATCGCAAACACTCGGCAGGGTTGATAGATTTGGCCCATCGTCTCGAAGAGCCGAATTTGTGTTTGAATGTCAGGAAGTCGAACATGTTCAAGTCCTCCGACAGCTTCGCGGTCCGCGTCGAACACAAAGATGAGTCCGTGAGGTTGGCAGCCATGCAGCAGCCCAAGTGTGACCGCTGAGTAGGCGGGGTGAACCAGACTACCCTGCCCTTCCACGACGACGACTTCGTGATGTTGTTGTTCAAGAACTAGACTTTCGGCGGCTCCGTTGACAAAGTCAGAAACCACACAATCGATCGGTAGGCCTTCGCCGCTGATCATGATGCCGGTTTGTCCAGTTGCAATGAAGTGTGCATCGCACCCACGCTGCTTGAGGCCTCGCGCCACCTGCAAACTAACCAGCATTTTGCCAACGCCACAGTCTTGCCCGACCGTGTGGAGTCGACAGCACGTGTCGTTTAAGTTACGCCGTGTCGCGATTTCTTTGAAGCTGTTTTTTCGCACATCGGTCAATGTGACGTTTGCTTGTCCAGCGGCTGCGACCAACTCAGGATCATCGGACAGGAACTCGTGCAGGCCACTCAGAATGTTCATTCCTCGCTGAATTGCCTCCAAGATCACTGCTCGCCAAGCAGCCGGGATTTTGCCACCTGGAGGTGCAATGCCAATGGCAAGCGTATTGGCCGAGGCTGCTTCGTCTAGGCTCGCGATAATGGGGACGTCTTTCCCGACTCCCAGCAATTCCCGCGTATTGCCTCCCGCGTTTTCCGGATCAAATACCGCCAGGCACTCATCGGGACACCATCGCAACAATCCGGTTGCGGTTTTAGCAGTCCGGGGATTGGAGTGCCCCCAGGTCAAAAGAATCATGCGCCGCGTCATGGCTTCGTCTTGCCGGTAGCGGTAGCGTATGCTGTTGCGTAATCGCGGCAATGGGAAATACTGATCATCATTTCATCAATGCCTCGCTCTCGACTGATTCTAAGGGCAACTCCGGCGAGAACAATTGTTGGCTTGCCGCCAACTTGATTGACAACTTCTACGTCGGTCCATTGGATGCCGTGCGCCCACCCGGTTCCAAGGGCTTTCAGCACCGCTTCTTTGGCGGCCCATCGCCCTGCGTAGTGCTGATTGGATGCCTTGCGTGCTTGACAGTAAGCGATCTCGTCCGGCGTATAAACTCGCGTTAAAAAGGTCTGCCCGTGTTTCTCGATCATGTCATCGATGCGATGGCATTCAATGATATCGGTGCCAATACCGAGAACGATGGTGTTTTCCAAGACGGGGCTGGGAACATCCGAGTCCAGCGATTCGTTCGTTTCAGACATGCGAATTGAAACCTTAGGTGGTGTACTCTGAGTTGAATCGAACGTAATCCACCGTCAAGTCGCTGGTCCAGTGTGTGCACTGACCGGAGCCGTGCCCGACCGTCAACTCGATCACGGCAGTTGGACTAGCAGCGATCGCTTTGCTTGCGGCCGTTTCGTCAAAGGCGATGGGTTCCCCGTTCTTGTAAAGTTCAATGCCGTTGACGCTCAAGCTGATATTTTGGTTCTCGATGTTCACCGGCGCGTACCCGGCCGCTGAGACGATTCTTCCCCAATTGGGATCGCAACCGCAAATGGCCGTCTTGACGAGATTGCTGCTGGCTACACAGTCGCAGATCGCTCGTGCCGAAGCATTGTCCTCTGCTCCGCTGACGCGAACTTCGATCAAACGTGATGCGCCTTCGCCGTCTGCGGGAATAAGCTTCGCCAGTTCAATGCAAGCCTCTGTTAATGCTGCGTGAAACGTCTCGAGGTCCTCGCCTGACAGCGGCGGGCCACCACAGGCACCGTTGGCAAGCAGGGCCATCGTGTCATTGGTGCTAGTGTGGCCTTCGACGGAAACGTTGTTGAAAGATAAATCAGCCGTTGCCTGCAGGAGCCGTTGAGCGTCATTGGCTTTCAAGCAAGCATCGGTCATGACGACGCACAACATAGTCGCCATGTTTGGCCCAATCATGCCTGCACCTTTGGCAACGGCCGCGATCGTAATGGTTGAGTCGCCGATGGACAACTTGCGGGTGTGAACCTTCCGTCCTTGGTCCGTGGTCAGGATGCCGTCAGCCGCGGCCAAGAAGCTTTCTTCAGAGTCACCAACTGCAGCCGCCGCGGTGGTGATACCGAGCTTGACCTTGTCCATGGGCAACTTGCGGCCAATGACACCGGTGCTCATCACTAGACTTGAATGACTTTCGATACCTAGAGCTTGTTCGGTCAGTTCGCACATGCTGACTGCATCCGCATCACCTTGTGTGCCGGTGCATGCATTTGCGTTTCCGCTGTTGACGACGATCGCACGCAGATTGTCGGATGGCGTTCGTTTGCGGCACAGCAAAACGGGCGCGGCGACCACCTTATTTTGCGTTGTGACGGCTGCCCCAGCGCAGGGGTGATCCGAAACAAAGATGGAGACGTCTAGTTTCCCGGATGCTTTAATTCCGCACGCGGTCGCCGCGAAACGAAAGCCCTTGGGGAGAGCGATGGGAGTGTTTGTCATGTGAGGCAATTGATTGAGCGTTAGCGTGGGGGAGATTGGTCGCAGTTCTTAAAGCAGCCCTAGTGTTTCTTCTTGTCCAGTCATGAGATTCATGCACTGGACTGCGGCACCCGAGGCGCCTTTGACCACATTGTCTATCGCGGAAAGCAAAACAATCCAAGGCCCGTTCTCGCGAACGGTGATGTCGCAATAGTTTGTGCCGGACACATGCTTGGTCGCAGGCAGGTGCGACACGACGCGGACAAAGCTCTCGTGTGAGTAGGCGTTCAGCAAGCATTCGCGAATTTGGTTGGCAGTGACGTCGGACCGAGGTCGCACGTAAATGGTCGACAGAATACCGCGATTCATCGGAACCAAGTGTGGAGTGAATGCGATTGTCGTTTTCGCGTTCTCGCTACGTTGCAGAATGTCAACCATCTCGCACTGATGGCGATGGGTGCCGACCGCATAGGCGGAGAAGGATTCATTGACCTCGGAGTACAGATTGCCAAGCTTCGGTGTCCGACCGGCTCCGCTGACGCCGCTTGCGGAATCGACAATGATTTCACTCTCGATCAGTGACTCGCGCAGGATGGGAGCGAGCGGCAAAATGGCACTCGTCGGATAACAGCCGGGATTTGCGACCAGTTGCGATGCGATGATTTGTTCGCGAAACAACTCGGGCAAACCATACGGTGTGTTACCTAGTCGACCTGGGTCGGCGTGCTTCTGGTCATACCACTGCTCGTACAGTTCTGGGCTGCTCAAGCGGTAATCGGCGCTCAAGTCGACGACTCTGCAACCGTGCTGAAGAATGCCTGAGACGATCGGTGCCGATGCGCCATGGGGTAAGCAGCAAAGTGCGATATCGCAGCGCGAAGCCACCTCGGCGGGGGAAAGATCCTCAACCAAGCAGCTAACTCTGCCGGTAAATTCCGGGTGCATATCACACAAGGTCGACCCATTCGCTTGCCGGCTGGTCGCAGCCGTAATTACGACGCCAGGGTGCCTGGACAGCAATCGAATTGCTTCAATGGCTGTGTAACCCGAACAGCCCACGATACCAACGTTGATCATTACTAATTCTGTTCAAACGAAAAACTGACAAATGCGACCGCCGTTGTAGCGATCCGACTCGCGCGCCCGCGATTATACGTTCTAGATCCAAACCTGCGCAGGTGCTGCAGAACGAAGGTTGGGTGGTTGCGAAATTCGATCCCACAAGCTGCCGTCGATTTCACTAGAATAAGGAAAGCTGTTTAGCCTTCATGCCGCCAACTGCACCACTTTCCCTCCTTCCGGGCGCTCTCCCTCGAGCACTTTGCGGATTCCGACCTGCGCGATTCCGTCGAGTCCTGCCGACACCCGCGACCGATGCTTGCTGGTCATCGTTGTTCGACTGCTCGCGCGAGAGGCACTTAGGCGGTTCATTGTGGCAGTCGGCTGGTAGAAGTGCATTTCAGGTCTTTTGGCGGAAAATCCGGATGGCCTGCTATTCCATTTAGTATCTGAAGCGAGTGACCGGTGAAAAAGACGCTTGCAATCATTAGTATCATTTCGGTCAGTTTCGGGGCCGCTGAAGACGCTCGGTGTGAAGTCGACTACACGCGGGATATCAAACCGTTGCTTCACGAAAAGTGTGCGTCATGCCATGGTGCCTTGAAGCAAGAGGCGGGGCTCCGACTCGATCACGGCGAATTGTTGCGCAATGGTGGTGACTCTGGACAGGTCGTAGTTCCGTCGGATACCGAGGCAAGTGAGTTGCTGGCAAGGGTGACCACCGAAGACGAATCGATTTTGATGCCTCCGCCGGCAGAAGGCGAACGACTTACCGCGGCGCAAATTTCACAGCTTCGCACTTGGATTGCTGACGGGGCCAAGTCACCCATCGAAGAAGCCATCCCGGCTGGACCCGATGAGCATTGGGCATGGCAGAAGCCAGTTCGACCGTCGATTCCTGCTAATGTACCAGCGGAATGGACGACGAATCCGGTTGATGCACTTGTTTACGATCATCTGCAGCGCCACGGGCTAAAGCCCAATGAGCTTGCCAGCACAAATGTTCGCCTGCGCCGGCTAAGTTTCGACCTGTTGGGTTTGCCACCTTCAGTTGATGAGCTGGATGGCTTCGATGGAGATGAACAAGTTTGGCGTTCCACCATCGAGCGTTATCTTGCTTCACCCGAGTATGGTCAGCGGTGGGCCAGACGTTGGATGGACGTTTGGCGATACAGCGACTGGGATGGTTACAAGAACGAACTTCGCGGAAGTCAGCGACATATCTGGCGGTGGCGCGATTGGATCGTTGAATCGCTTTGTGATGACAAAGGGTACGACCAGATGGTGCTGGAGATGTTAGCCGCAGACGAACTCTCCCCAGGAAACCGGAATGCGTTACGGGCCACTGGTTTCTTGGCTCGCAATTTTCACAAGAGCAACCGAGACATTTGGTTGGATGCAACCGTCGAGCACACGGCTAAAGCATTCTTGGCAATGACGATCAACTGTGCTCGCTGCCATGATCACAAATACGATCCGATTGCCCAGGAAGAATACTATCGATTCCGCGCTATTTTCGAACCGCATCATGTTCGAACTGAACGTGTGGTGGGGCAGTCCGATGTTGACAAAGACGGGCTTGTAAGGGCTTTCGATGAAAAACCAACCGCCGAGACGTTTCTCTACATCGGCGGCAACGAAAAACAGCCCGACAAAGAGAATCCGATGCAGCCAGGCGTGCTTGGTGTGTTGGATGTCGACTATTCGCCCAATCCAGTGGAATTGCCGCCAGAGGCTTTCTACCCGAGCTTGAGTGAGATTGTTTACCAACAAGAGTTGCAGGGGCTACGAACTAACTTGGCGAAGAAAATAGCCGCGGTTGAAAAACTGAATTCGCCATCGAAAGACCAGGAGCAGAAGGCGTCGGGCGACAGCACAGGTGCCTCGGCAATGCAGGTCGCAAATTTGGCGGTCGAGCACGCAGAAGCTAGGCTCTTTTCCTTCACTGCGCGGCACGCCGCCGAGCGCTACAGATACTTGGAATTGAACGACGCCTCAAGAGCTTCCGCCGACCCACACTGGCAAGAATTGAGCCGAGAAGCTGCGGCTGCCGAGCAGGCTGCTGAATTGTTAGCAGCAACTTTTGCACTCGCCGAGGCCGAGAGAAAACACGGACAGGCCGAAAATGAACTGCGAAAAGCTGCAAAGGAGTCTGCCGCGGATTGTGTTAAGCCGGGAGGATTGCAACCGGAAACATCTGAGGTAAATCTGGCAACCGTGGAGAAGGCGGTCAACGATACCGCTGCGGAAGTGGTCAAGAAAGAAAAAGCCCTTCAAAAGGCTCAGGAAGCCAAACGCACAAACTACACTCCCGTCGGAAAAGTATTTGCCAATACAAGTACCGGACGGCGACTGGCGCTGGCGCGATGGATCGTCAATCCGGACAATCCATTGACAGCTCGAGTGGCCGTGAATTACGTGTGGATGCACCTAATGGGACGGCCTTTGGTCGAAAACACGTTTGACTTCGGTATGCGATCTCCAGCTCCTGAGCATCTCAAGCTGCTGGACTTCTTGGCAGTCGAACTGGTGGAAAACGATTGGAGTTTGCAGCACATCATTCGGCTGGTCATTTCATCGCGGGTTTATAGTCTAAGTTCACGCCGTTCCGCCGACGATACAGTCGAAGAACACCAACGGCTGGTGCAGTTGTTTGGTCGGGCTCACGTTCGGCGGCTCGACGCCGAAGCGGTTCGGGACAGCCTCCTGGCGGTGGCAGGGACTCTTGACCGGCAGCTTTCGGGGCCGGACATTCCGTTCGTAAAGGGGCAAACGGTCCTACGCCGAAGTCTCTACTTCCAGCACGCCTACGAAAAGCAGATGACGATGCTGGTAGTCTTCGACGCTGCTGCACCCACTGAATGCTACCGTCGCTCAACGAGTGTGGTCCCACAACAGGCGCTTGCATTAGCAAATTCGCCCCTGGCCCTCGATCAGGCACGACTGCTGGCAAGACGTTTTTGGCCTGACGAACGCGCGTGCCGGTACGACGCCACCCACCTCTCAGAGCTTTTCCGGACACTGTATTCGCGACTTCCAACCGATGATGAAGTGAAAGTCTGCCTGCAGTTTGTCGTCGATCAAGAGCAACGACTTGCGTCGCAGGGATTGATAGAAATTGCAAGTGATTCGAAACCCACCGTAGCTCCTGCCAAAGAAGCTTGGCTGCGAGCTCGCGAAAGCCTCGTGCATGTGCTCGTGAATCACAATGACTTCATCACATTGCGATAACCCCGCAATGTGAGGTCATTCCAAACGTGCATTTGAGACATCCTGCAGATTTAGGGCGACGAAAACTTGAAAGCCTGACAATGACTCATTCAGAGAATTCAAAATTGGACGTTCCCGTTCGGCGGCAGTTCTTGGCCGACATGGGGATGGGGCTTGGCAGTGTCGCGCTGGCGAGTTTGTTGGCCGACGATACGCAGGCGGAGGGCACGCGAAATGCAGTCGCCAAAGCCAAGAGCGTCATTTGGCTATTCATGATTGGCGGTGCCAGTCACATGGAGACCTTTGACCCCAAACCTGCTCTCAATCAACATGCCGGTAAGACCATTGACGAGTCTCCGTTTTCCGATGCGCTAAAGTCTCCCTACTTGGCCAATGAGCGAGTCGTCGCCTTTGACCCTAACAACGGTTTTATCCGAAACGAAATCTATCCGATGCAAGTTGGGTTTAAGCGACGGGGCCAGAGCGGTTTGGAGGTGAGCGACTGGTTGCCGCATATCGGTGGTTGTATTGACGACATTGCCGTCGTCCGCAGCATGTGGACCGAGGATAGCAATCATGGTGCTCAATTGCAATTTCATACTGGAAGACACCGAGTGGACGGGTTTTTTCCGACCGTTGGCTCCTGGGCCAGCTATGGACTCGGAACTCTCAACGATGAACTCCCAAAATTTGTCGTGATGGGCACTCCAGTGGCAGATTGTTGTGGTGGTAAGGAGTGTCATCGGGCGAATTATCTTGGCCCGCAATACGATGGTGTGCCCCTTGATCTGAACTCTTCCACTCCCCTGCCCTTTGCCAAACCGCCGAAGGGCGTATACCAAGAAGAACAAAAGAGTGAGTTTGAGCTGTTGAGGAAGTTGAGCGATATTGCGCAGCGAGAGTATCCCAGTGACGAAATGCTTCGCGCTCGCGTCAAGAGTTATGAACTGGCCTTCAGAATGCAAACCGCCGTGCCCGAAGCGATCGCATTCTCTCAGGAAACTGCCTCGACCTTGTCTGCATACGGTATCGGCGATTCAGTAACAGAGGATTTTGGACGAAAAATGCTCGCCTCGCGACGTCTCGTCGAACGCGGCGTTCGTTTCGTTCAGGTCTACCATGGCAGCAACGGTGGCGCTGGGCAATGGGATAATCACAAAGGGCTGAAGGCTGGCCATACGAAGCTTTGTCGGCAAATCGACAAACCTGTGGCTGGGCTGCTGAGAGACCTTAAGCAACGCGGTCTATTGGATGAAACGCTGGTTGTTTGGGCTACCGAGTTTGGGCGTACGCCAGGTTCGCAACATGGCAACGGTCGCGATCATCATCCCTACGGGTTTTCCATCTGGATGGCTGGTGGCGGCATCAAGGGGGGAGTTGCACACGGTGCTACAGACGAACTCGGGTTTCATGCCGTTGAAAATCGTCACTATGTCACCGACGTGCATGCGACCGTCCTGAATCAACTTGGGCTCGACCCGCGTGCGATGGCGCTTCCCGGACGCAAACGCTTGGAAAAAGAGTTTGGGCATGTTATCACCGACATCTTGGCCTAGAGGATTGAGCTAACACACGCTTGATTAGTAGCCAATTGCGGTACAGACAAGCAGCGATGCATTCCCCGGGCGGGCTTTGTCGCAGGAATGGCCGCGAAACTCAATTTCGTAAGTTCGTAAATCAAGACTGGAGCAACACAGTGAAAAGACGGCATTTTCTTGGTGCAGCAGCGGCAACTGGGGTTTTCAGCATTGTTCCTCGCAGTGTGCTCGGTGGTCCCGGGTTTGTCGCCCCCAGTGAGAAGGTCCAAGTGGCTTTGGTCGGCTGCGGGGGGCGAGGCAGAAAAGTCCTTCGAGGAATGTTGGCTGAAGACGATGTGCGTGCCGTCGCCGTTGCCGACCCAGCAGAAAAATTTAGCCTGCAAGATTTCTACTACCGCGATGTCGGGGGGCGCGTTCCCACCGCGGAGTTGATTGATGAACACTATGCAGCGCTAAATTCCCGTTCAAAGTGTGCTCAGTACATCGATTTTGAAGAGATGTTGGCCGAGAAGTCGGATCTAGACGCGGTTATCTGTGCGACGCCGGATCACTTGCACGCGTACGTCTCCGCAAAATGCCTAGCCGCTGGGAAGCATGTCTACTGCGAAAAGCCACTGACACACAATATTAGTGAAGCACGCAAGATTGCAAAACTTGCCAAAGCATCGGGGCTAGCGACACAGATGGGCAACCAAGGACACTCCACGGATGGACTTCGCCAGACCTGCGAGTGGGTTTGGGATGGAGTGATTGGTGACGTCAAGCATGTTCACGCTTGGGTAAGTGGGCACCGGTGGAATCCATCGCTCACCGGATTGCCGGCTGAGAACGAGGCGGTCCCGGATGGTTTAGACTGGGATAAATGGCTTGGGCCTCGTACGGGCGATATTGCTTACTCGGCGAAGTATTTTCCTGTTGCGTGGCGCGACTTCTGGGCGTTTGGAAACTCGAATATTGGGGACTTTGGTTGTCACGATTTAGATGCAGCCTGTCTGGCACTTGGGCTGGATTCGCCAAGCTCGATTGAGTTTCATCCCACTCAGCCATGCAATGCCGACATTGGACCGCATGGTTGCGTAGGCTACTATGAATTTCCAGCCACGCAGGAACGCTGCGCGGTGAAGGTGACTTGGTCCGATGGCGGGATTCTGCCTCGGCGCCCTGACGCATGGCCAAGCAATGAGCCGCTGCCTGGTCGAGGCATTTTGCTTGAGGGAACAGATGGAACACTGTTTTGCGGCGGTGCCGGTGGAGCGCCAAGACTACTTGGAGCCGCGTCGCAACCGACCGTTGAAGCATCAATTCCGCGGGTTGCCAGCCACGCTCGCGATTGGTTGGATGCAATTCACGCATCGGCGAATTCGGCCGATTCTCACCAGCCAGGCAGTCATTTTGGCTATGGGGCCCGCTTAACCGAAATCGCGCTTTTGGGTGCTCTCTCTCTTCGCACGGGAAAACGGATCGATTGGGACGCTCAAAACATGACGGCTCGCGATCTGCCCGCCGCGGACGCCATCATTGAGGAGCCCTGCCGTTCAGCTTGGCAATTCTAGCGGCCGCCAGGTCTTATTTCGGCGGTTGCCTGGCATAGGTTGCCGCTGCAGCGGGGGCTTCTGGGAGATTCAATTGCAGGCTTGTTGGCAGATTTCTTAAAATTCTGCGCCCGCTTCGCTTGGTAGACAGGCCTATAGCAATGTGATATCACTTCGGTATCGCCGTGATACCGGGCGGCGGCAGCACTCTGGGCTGAGTTCGTCGCTGAGTAGAAGCGTATTTGTTGAATCGCTTGATGCGAATAGCGTAAAGGGGAATCTAGGGATGACTGAAGAGAAGATGGTCTACCACGAGAAAATCGTGAAGCCAATCGCCGGTTGGGGGCCGCTATTGAGAATGTTGCTCTGCTTGGTCGGAGCCGTCGTGTTGTTCATATTGACGATTGCGAACGAAAATCAACTCGGCGGGCCATTGATCGCCGTTGGTGTGATAGCAGCAATTGCAACCGCGGGCACTTGCCTGATTTGCCTGTGCGGTTTAATGGCAATCGCTCCGAATCAAGCACGCGTGCTGTTGTTGTTCGGTGAGTATCGGGGCAGTGTCATCGAATCAGGTTTCTACTGGGTGAATCCATTCCTTTCAAAGCGAAAAATTTCCTTGCGAGTTCGCAATTTTGAAACGGGAGCCACCACGACGCCGCAGAAGAAGGATGCAGCGGGGCAAGTGATCTCCGAAAAATCGCGCTCACCGGGCCGCCCATCGAAAGTGAACGACCGCGATGGAAACCCAATTGAAATTTCTGCTGTCGTGGTTTGGAAAGTCGTCGATACGGCCGAGGCGATGTTTGAGGTCGATGACTACGAGGATTTTGTTGCGGTGCAGAGTGAGGCAGCGCTGCGTAACCTCGCATCACGGCACCCCTACGACAGTGAAGATCACGAGGTGTCATTGCGAGGAAGTACGTCGGAGATTTCTGATCAACTCGCGAGCGACATTCAGGAAAGGCTTGAAAAGGCCGGGGTGAAGGTCATCGAGGCTCGGATCAGTCACTTGGCGTACGCGTCTGAAATTGCTGCTGCGATGCTTCAGCGGCAACAGGCGCAGGCTGTTGTTGCGGCTCGAACGAAGATCGTCGAAGGCGCCGTTGGCATGGTCGAAATGGCACTTGACCAACTGGCCAAGGATAACATCGTAGATTTGGACGATGAGCGTCGTGCTCAGATGGTTTCCAATCTGTTGGTTGTCCTCTGTAGTGATCGCCACACGCAGCCGGTCGTGAACACAGGTTCACTTTACTAGCGGAAATCGAATCGTTCCCAGGGAATTCCTTGGGCTTCGAAAGTAGCTTGCCTGCTCGCCTGCAATGGGTTGCCTCCAGTAGGCATGTGGCGAGTAGGCAAAATCCTGTGCAGGAAAATCCCAATGAAGGGTACTCCCAATGGCTAAGCGAGACTCCTTCCTGCTGCGCGTTGATCCGAAGATACTCTCAGCGATCCGTCGCTGGTCTGAAGACGAAATGCGAAGCATGAATGGACAAATCGAATACCTGCTTCGCGATGCTTTGAAACGCTGTGGACGGCTGGGAGGCGAAAGTGCTAGCAATTCCCCTGGAGCAGAAGTCAAAGGCAGCGACGGTAGTGATCCAGGCCGAATTGCAGACTAGGGCGTACGCTCAACTTCTTGTGGGCTCGACGCCAACGGTTGAAATTGGGTAAAGTCCGGGCCCAGAAAAAATGACCCGCAGTCGTCTGGTTTGTTGGTTGACTTCAACTAGTAACCCCGCTTCGTCAGCGACGAAAACCTAACATGGTTCGCCGGGGCGCATGTGGCAGGAAGTCGTGGGCATGGGAAGCAATTGACCTGCACAGGCACTCGCTACTGCGAGCACACTTAGGATCGAATGGAATCATCCGGCATGAAGTTTTTCTTTTCCGTTGGCGAGCCAAGCGGCGACCTGCATGCAGCCAAGCTTATCGAGCAATTGCAAAAAGCTGCGCCGAACGTCCAAACGATGGGGCTGGGCGGCAAACACATGCAGAAAGCTGGTTGCGATGTGCAGTACGATCTGACGCAATTGGCGGTCGTTGGATTCGTCGAAGTTGTGCCGAAGCTGCGCGAGTTCTTTCGGGTTGCGGACTTGGCTGCCGAAATGATGGATCGAGAACGGCCGGACGCAGTCGTACTGGTGGATTTTCCTGGTTTCAATTGGCATATCGCCAAGCGAGCAAAAGAGCGTGGGATACCCGTGTTTTACTTCTTGCCCCCCCAGCTATGGGCTTGGGGGAGTTGGCGAGTGAAGAAGCTACGGCGGTTAGTTGACCATGTTTTTTGCAACTTGCCGTTCGAAGCTCAATGGTATTCTGAAAACGATGTGCCCAACGAATATGTTGGCCATCCATTTTTTGATGAAGTTGCTGAGCACGATGTGGACGCGAGGCTATTGGCCGAGTGTCAGACTGAGAGTGGATCGAGCATAGCGGTACTGCCTGGCTCAAGAAATCGTGAAGTAAAAACGATTTGGCCGATGCAGTTGAAGATTATCGACGAATTGTCCCAGCGACATCCGTCGGCAGCCTTCCACATTGCCTGTTTGCGACAAGAGCATCACGAATTGTGCCAGCAGATTCTCAAGTCGCAGCAGTTTCAACACTTGCAGGATCGCTTGCGATTTCACGTTGGCATGACGAGCAGTGTCATCGAGGCCTGCGACTGCGCACTGATGAAATCCGGTTCGGTGAGCCTAGAAATGATGGCTCGTCAAACGCCGGCGGTCGTCGTCTACCACGTTGGTTATACGCTCTACGCGGCAAGTCGACTGCTGACGAAGCTGAAGAGTATGACTCTTCCGAACCTAATCGCCGAGCAAACGATCATGCCAGAGTTTCTGGCTGTCGGGAAGTCGCAAAAAGCTGTTGAACAGGCCATTGCATCGATGGATCGCTTGCTTTCAGATCCTGATGAACTGACAAGGCAACGCGAACAATTGAAGGCACTCAACGATCGATTCGCAACACCGGGAGCCGCCCAGCGAACGGCAAGATCGCTGCTGAAACGGCTCGGCAGTAACGACGTTGCCAGTAGTGTTGGCGACATTGTTGGTAGTGATGATCCCAGCTTCAGTGCAGCGCCCGAGACCGACGAGCGAGCCGCGTGAAGGTTGCTACGGAACTTTGCGGAATTGGGCCTGCCATTCCGCTGGCTTGACCGTCATGTCGGAATCATCGTCGTAGAGCTTAATTAGTCGATCGAGCTCTGCTTTCATTTCATTGATTTGCGACTGGTAGTCTGAATTGCCATATTGATTCTGAAGTTCATCAGGGTCCTTCTCAAGGTCGTAGAATTCCCATTCGTCGAATTGGTAGAAGTGAATCAGCTTGTACCGTTCGTTACGTACTCCATTGTGCCGTGCAACCTGGTGGACACTCGGGTATTCGTAGAAGTGGTAGTACAAGCTCTTCCGCCAATCATCTGGCGTTTGCCCTTTGAGAAGCGGGACAAGCGACTTGCCCTGCATGTCACTTGGAATTTCTGTTTCGGCAACTTCTAAGAAGGTTTCGGCGTAATCCAAATTTTGAATCATGGCGTTGCTTGAGGAGCCGGGCTTGGTCACGCCGGGCCACTTGGCAATAAACGGCATCTTGAGCGACTCTTCGTACATCCAGCGTTTGTCGTACCAGCCGTGGTCGCCCAAGTAGAACCCCTGGTCGGATGAGTAAATGACAATGGTGTTCTCTGCTAGCCCGGCTTCTTCCAAGTAAGCCATGAGCTGACCGACGCTGTCATCGACTGTTTTCACGCAGCGAAGATAGTTTTTCATGTAACGCTGATACTTCCACCGAACAAGCTCCTTGCCCTGGAGATTTGCTTTGCGGAAGGCCTCGTTTTTTGGGCCATATGCAGCGTGCCAAGCTTCCAGTTGCTTGGGCGTCATCTTTTGCATGTTGCGAAACGCGGACTTGTCAGTGCCCTTTTCTGCCTCTGGATCAAATCCGGTTGGCGGATCCATAAACAGATCAAAGACCAAGTGCATGTGGCGGTCGATTTCCATTTCTTGATTTCGCGCAGGCGAGGCATTGTCAACGTAGTTGTCGAACAGCGTGTCTGGCTCCGGGATGGTAACGTCGTCGTACAGATTCAGATAGCGCGTTGGCGGCATCCAGCACCGGTGAGGAGCTTTGTGTTGGCACATTAGCATGAAGGGTTTGTTTTTGTCGCGTCCCTCCTTCAGCCACTCAAGTGCAAAATCGGTCACGATGTCAGTGCAGTAGCCCTCGTAGCGTTTCTTACCTTCGGCAGACAACATCATGGGGTTGTAGTATTCGCCCTGGCCTGGCAGTACTTTCCACTGGTCAAATCCTTGCGGAGTGCTCTTCAAGTGCCATTTGCCAAACATGGCTGTTTGATAGCCTGCCTTCTGTAGCAGCTTTGGGAAAGTTTGCTGGTCAGCATCGAAGCTATTGCCGTTGTTCATAAATCCGTTTTTGTGACTGTGCTTGCCAGTCAGGATCACAGCGCGGCTTGGGCCACAAATGCTGTTTGTGCAGAAGCTGTTGCGAAACACCATCCCGTCGCGAGCGAGGATGTCGATGTTCGGCGTTGGGTTCAGGTCCTTGTACAAACCATCGTAAGCTCCAATGGCATGAGGAGCATGATCGTCGCTGAAGACGAACACGATGTTGGGACGCTCAGCATTGGCCGTCGTTGACAAAATGCTTGCGAGGGAAAGGGCAAGGCAAGAATAGATGCGTTTCAAGGTGTGGCTATTCAGTGAGTTGATATTCATTGAGTTGCTATTAACGGTATCACGACTAAAGGCTTTGCTTTTCACGATGCGTCCTTATAAATTCACGCTGCGAAGCAATAATTTTGAGCGTTTGTGCCGCTCACCCGAATGCGTCAGCAGGGAACAGATCTTGGATGGACCGAGTATCTTACCAAGATCCGACCAGGCTCGCTGCCTTTGCACACGGCTTTTTCACACTGGTCAGAATTTGGATTTGCAGAAGACAGATTTCTCAGCCATCGGACCCAATTCCAATCAATTCTTGGGCAGAACAAACGGCTTACTTTCGCTAGATTGTAAAACTGACTTGCCAGTTGGAGACGGCTTGACGCTATTGCGATAAGAGCCTTCTGCTAGCGTGCGAGCGTTTCAAGCTCGCGGTCGCGTTGCTGCTGCGATTGGAGTTTGCGATTTCATTGGGTGTAACACGCTATACGTTCGTGTGGCTCGCACTAGAATTTCTTGCGTCCTATTGCGTATTTAGCCAATGAAGTTTGCTGCCTGTTGAGGAGATTGTCGCGTGTATCCAAGATTGAGTTCGATTGTCCGGTTCACTCGCATGTGCGTTCTGTGGGGCGTCTGTTGGGGGTGTTCTATAGCGTTTACGACGCACCCTACGCAGGCCGAGGAGTTCATGCTGTTCTATCTGGGTGGTCAATCGAACATGGAAGGCTTCGGCCGCGTTGCAGAAATTCCTGAATCATTGCGTGGGCCCGTGGATGATGTCTATATCTATCACACCCAGTCGACCCATGACAGGAAGAACTTTCCGAGTGAAACCGTTTGGCAGATGCTTGAACCGGGGCACGGTACTGAGTATCGCGCCAACGGCGACAATATCCAACTATCCTCACGGTTTGGCGTCGAAGTGAGTTTTGCCGCGCGAATGAAAGAACTCTATCCAGATAAGAAGATCGCGATCATCAAATACGCTCGAAACGGCTCTTCCATTTCTGCCGATGCACCAGCAAAGCAACAATGGGGATGTTGGGAGCCAGATTTCAACGAGGGAGGTGGCGAGTTCGACGCGATCAACCAATACGACTATTTTCTTGCCACGGTCAAAGCGGCTCTCAAACCAGGAGACATCGATGGTGATGGCCAGGCCGATCAACTGATACCGGCAGGCATTGTGTGGATGCAGGGCGAAAGTGATGCAATTGGAAGCAAAGAAGTGGCCGAGGCATACGGTGCGAATCTGAAACGCCTCATGGACTTAATGCGAGCTGCTTTCCGCCACGACGATTTGCCGGTAGTCATCGGGCAGATTTCAGATTCTGGACAAAACGCTCGTGGGCGACTGTGGACACACCTCGAAATCCTCCAGGATCAGCAACAGCAGTTTGTTCGTGATGATGAAGCCGCACGATTGGTTACAACAACCAAAAATTACAACTACTCGGATCCAGCCCACTATGATTCCGCCGGTTACTTGGATCTCGGCCGTCAGTTCGCCAACGCACTTGCCGAGTTGACATCAAAGTGATCCAACTCCGATCCGCCAAGTCATGATTGTCAGATCTCCGAGCTCGCACGGAAGCAAAAGCTATCCTCAAGGAACATTCGACACGAACTGATCCTTACAAAGGGATGAGACGTCACGTTGGCTTTGAAACTCGCGAACGAAGGCACAGCTCGCTCCCGCTAGACCCCTGCAGAAGTGGGCCGCAACGGCCGGTCAAACAACACGTAGCTTTTCTGTTTAGGCCGAGCATACTCCACTTCATAGATGTGACTGCCGCGATCTGGTCGACCAACTCGCGAGTCCAATAGATTTGATTGCTGTTATCGAGCTCGCCATTTGATGCAACAACTCTTACGTCCAGTCGTCGGTTATCTTCTGACGGAACGGCTAACGGGGCGATTTCTGGCAATTGAACTAAGGCAGCGAGACTGGGGAGGCTGTGTGCTGCAAGGCTTGCCCAGGTATTGCGCTTTGGCGTTGCTGAATGCAAGCAGATTCGCGATTTCGCGACCTGCAACACCATGGGCGGTGCGCAATGCGGAACTAACGCCCCGTGGACTCGTTGAACGCATGCTCGGAATGTAGGCAGCATGCCAAAAGTGCTGGAACCCGCAAGCCGCAGTTTGGCGTTAATGGGGCGATGGTTTCCCTTGAATTCTCTATTTGCGAGGTAAGGGAGTTGGCACGGCCTTTGCTTAGACTGGGAAGTGCCCGGGAGTGTCGCCGGAACATCTTTGGGCCCCCTACCTTACACCGCCGGCATTATCTCGAAAGATTCAGGAACATAGGAAGATGAATAGCATTCGACTTCCCGCTGTTTTATCCTTGGCGACTTCCTCACTGGCTTCCTCTTCGTTGGCTGCAGAGTTCGCAGCAGTTCGGCAGAGGGTTACGGAAAGCCCATACACACTGCTGGTTTGCAAGATCATCATTGGAGTGGTCTCTGCCTACGACATCCATCAAACAATCAAGTACGTCGAGTACTTGCCAGAGATGGAATTGAATCCTATCGGTCGGTGGTTGATGAGTCTTGATGACGGACCAAGGTGTGATCTGCAGCAAGCCGCCTGTTTTATCACGCTAAAGTTTGGTGGCAATTTTGCTTGCTTGGCGGTCATCGAATTTGTAAGCAGTTGGAATCGCGCGTTGGCAACAACAGCCGCTTTAATGGTGGCTACGTTTCAAATGTGGTTGCTGTTTTTTCTGCTGTTTTGCTGCAACACGTGATCAGATGACCTCCGGCGACTTGCCGATCTAAGCTCTGACGTGAATAATCCTGCCAGTCATTGAAGCTGCCAGGGGAGTTTTCACGGATGGCCAGAAACGAACAACTGATCCGACAACACAAGATCCTTCAGATCTTGGAACGATTGCGCTTTGGTGCAACCTTGGAAGAGCTGCGCAATGCCGTTGTTGAAGAGCTCGGTCTGACGTCCTTGCATACGCGCAGCATTCGTCGCGACTTGGAAGCATTGACGGCTGCAGGCATTCCAATCACCCAAGAAGAGAATGCTCGAGGACGCGTCTGGAAACTGAGTCGTTCAGACAAGGGGCTTCACAAGATCTCCATCACCGCCAGTGAATTGATCGCACTATCAATGGGCCGTGATCTCATGCTTCCGCTTGTCGGAACGCAGTTTTGGATCGGGATTGAGTCTTTCTGGAATAAGGTCGGCGACCAATTGCCGAGTGCTGTTTGGGAGCATTACGAACGCTATCGGCGGACGATGTACGTTCTTGGATTGCCATTCAAGACCTACGAAAAGCATCAAGGGATTCTGAAGACCGTCAATCGTGCGATTCAGGAACATCGATTGTTAGAAATGGAGTACCAGGTGCCGGGACGGCCGGCGTCGACCCGCGTTATCGAACCGTACGCGGTGGTGCTTTACCAGTCCAGCATTTACGTTGTGGCTGTGTTGTCTGACCAAGAAGGTGAGACTGCTCAGATTCGCCATTGGAAATTGGATCGCTTCCAGACTGCAAAAGCGCTCGACAAGTGGTTTAAGCCAGACCAAACGGTCGATCTTTCACAGCATTTGGGGCAATCGGTTGGGATTTTCAGTGGTGCGCAGACGCAAGACTATGTTATTCGCTTGTCGCCACAGGCGGCTCGATGGATTGAAGAAGACCCATGGCATCCTGAGCAAAAGATTGAGCCCGACAAGGATGGTCACGTCATTTTGACTGTGAAAGCATTCCACGACACCGAGATCATTCAGCGTGTTATGCGGCTGGGGATGGAGGCAGAGTTGCTGGCGCCGGATAGTTGCCGAGCTGAAATCGCAAGGATCGTCAAAGAGCTCAGCCAGCGGTACGAGCCGTAAGTCCTCTCCATGCTTGCTGCCTAGAGCCCCGGCCAGTTCAAATTTGGAGATTTTGCCCACCCCGCCGGTTTTCTGGCGCTAACTGACGCCCCCGACCGCGATTCGATACCCGCCGCATCGAGTGACAAACAACCCGGTTTGGAACCAGCCAGCTTGGGCTGTTACAATGGTGCGTCTGCGAATGCTGCAATCTTGTAGCAAACTTCTCTTGCCCGATTCCCACGTCAACCTGCCGGAGTACTCCTCTATGCCGCTGCTCAATCGAACCTTGGCCACGCTAGCGACCACTTTCCTCTTCGCGGCTTCATCGGCTGCGATGGCCAACGATGTTAGTATTTTGTTGATCACCGGTGGCTGTTGCCATGACTACAAATACCAAACCGCTCAATTGAAGGCTGCGTTTGAGGAAGCGGGCGTTAGCGTTGATTGGAAGATCGTCGACGACGGGGGCACCGGAACCAAAGCACAAATCAAGCTTTACGAAGACCCCGAATGGGCCAAGGGCTACGATGTCGTAATTCACAATGAGTGCTTCGCGAACACTGCTGAGCCTGGGTACATTCGCAAAATCACTAAGGCCCACAAAGAGGGGGCCAACGCTGTTGTGATCCACTGCGCGATGCATACTTATCGAGCATCCAAATCGGACGATTGGAGGAAGTTTTTGGGTGTCACGAGCAGAAAGCATGACCACCAGTCAAACTATCCGGTAAAAGTTGTTGCAAAGCAGCACCCCGTCATGAAGGGCTTTCCAAATGATTGGGTAACGCCCAAAGATGAACTGTACATCATCGAAAACGTGTGGCCCAAAGCAAAGCCGCTGGCAACGAGCGTAAGTGAAAACACCTCTGACTCACACGCTTGTTTTTGGGTGAACGAGTACGGAAAGTCGCGTGTCTTTGGTACCACCTTTGGTCATAGCAACGAGACGTTTGCCGACAAGGTGTTCCAGCGAACGGTTGTCCGCGGGAGCCTCTGGGCTGCAGGCAAATTGGAGCTGATCGACGAAGCCAAGAGCGAGTAGTGGCGGAAGCAATCGCTTCGTTTCAAGCATCATAGTAGAGACAGAACTCATAGGGATGCGGGCGCACGTTCATTGGAGCAACTTCTTGTTCTCTTTTGAACAGCACCCATTCCTTGAGTAGCGATTCCGTAAAGACGTCTCCTCTGAGCAGGAAATCGTAGTCATCTTCGAGCGCATACAGTGCTTCGTCGAGGCTGGCGGGCATCCGCTGCATTTTTTCTGCTGCATCTTCGGACAGTTTGTGCAAATCTTCATCCATGGCTGCGCCTGGATCAAATTTGTTCTGAATGCCATCGATGGCAGCCATCAGAATTGCCGAGAACGCAAGGTACGGATTGCAACTTGGATCCGGAAAGCGAAGTTCCAAACGTTTCGATGCCGGACTGGGGCTGGTCATTGGAATTCGGCAAGCGGCCGAGCGATTACGTTGCGAATAAGAGAGATTCACAGGGGCTTCGAAGCCAGGGACAAGCCGCTTGTAACTATTGGTGGTCGGGTTTGTTAGAGCTAGAAGTGCCGGAGCGTGCTTTAGTATTCCGCCGATGGCGTGGATGGCATCGTCGCTCAAGCCTGCGTAACCATGTCCAGCAAAACTTGGCTCACCGCCCTTCCACAAAGACATGTGAACGTGCATGCCACTTCCGTTTTCATCCATCAACGGTTTGGGCATGAACGTTAGACTCTTGCCGTGTCTGTTGGCAACGTTCTTCACAATGTACTTATACGCCATTAGCGTGTCGCAGATGGAAACAAGTGTGCTGTGGCGGAAGTCAATCTCCGCCTGCCCCGCCGATCCAACTTCGTGATGGTGACATTCGACGTCAATGCCGCAACCAATGAGCGTCTGCATCATCTCGTTGCGCAAGTGCGCCGTTTGGTCAGACGGCGGATTGGGCATGTAGCCTTCACCGCGACGGATCTTGTGCCCCAAGTTTTCTGGTTGAGGGATCCCGCGGGTCCACCAGCCTTCGTTGCTTTCTACTTGATAGAACGATGTGTTGGCGCGTTGGTCAAAGTGAACACTATCGAAGATGTAGAATTCTGCTTCTGGCCCGAATTCGGCAACATCGGCAACGCCCGAGCTGCGTAGGTAGTTCTCTGCGCGAAGAGCGATCTGTCGAGGGTCTTTCGCGTATGCTTCGCGTGTGATCGGGTCCTCGATGGCACACGTTAATACTGCAGTTGGGATCTCGCTAAACGGATCAATCCAGGCGTCTTCGGCCTGAGGGATCAGCAGAAGGTCAGACTGGTCGACAGTCTGCCAAAGGCGAATACTGGACCCGTCGAACCCAATACCATCTTGAAAGGTTGCGTCGCTTAGCTGGTTGGATGGGATGGTTAGGTGATGCTGCCTGCCAAGCAGGTCACAGAACCGGAGGTCGACCGCTCGCACGTCTCTTTCACGGCAGAGAGACATGACCTCTTGTGGAGAACGAGTGCCAGTGCGACGGTCCATGAGTATTCCTTACAGGACAAGATTGATCAGACTTTGCGGCGCCAAACCACGAACGCTGGCACCAGGATACTGCGGACAATGAGCGTGTCTAGCATGACTCCGCACGCCAGCGCAAAGCCAAGCTCGGTTATGCCGCTGAGGACCAATGAACTCGCAAATCCAAACTGCTCTGGCAAGACCTCACTGAGCGAGCTCAGGATTGCTGGACTGGTCATCGCAATGAACGTGCCGGCCATCACCAAGCCGCAACTGGTGATGATACCGCCAGTGGCGCTCAACGCCCGGCTGACTGCATCGGGAATCGAGCTCGCATGTTTCGTCTCTTCGATGATTCGCGTGACCAGATAGACGTTGTAGTCTTGGCCGACGGCGACCAAAATCACAAACAAAAACAGCGGGACTTTCCAATCGAGTCCAACATAGGCCTCGCCCATCATGAACGCGAACCAGGCGTGCGTGATGCCAAGTGTGGCCAAGTAGCTTAATAGTACAGTTGCAATCAAGTAAGCGGTCAGAAGTGGTTTGCGAAGCATGACCAGCAGCACAAGCCAAACGCCGATGGTCACCAACAGGCGAATGCGATTCTGATCGGCTTGCGTAACTCGTCGAAGGTCACCAATACCAACTGCCGTTCCGGTCAAGGTGGTCGTCATGTTGTGCCACTTCGATTCTGGACGTTCGGATTCTTCACTCAAAACGTCTTCGATGCGGCCGACGATTTCGTCTGCTTGAACGGAGAAAGAACTGGCGTCAAGCACGACATCGAATCGGGCGACACGTTGCTGGAACCCTGGCGTGGAGCTGACATATCGTTGCAACGTCAGGCGGTGGGACTTCAGGATGCGTTGCCGCCAAGCGTCGCGATCGAACATTCCCTTGCGTCGACCTGGAGGGTAGTCGCCGAGTGGATCGGAAATGTGGCGAACGGCCAACACTCCTTCGATGTACAGTTTTTCGGCAAGCGCAGTGCACGCCTCGCGAAGGGCCTCTTCAGACTCGATCGCTGCGGGAAGTTCAGCGATGATGGTTACTGGGCGATTTGCATTTTCGACTGGAAAGAACTGCGCTGCCAATTCCTGGCCTCGCCGGCTGGGAGCTTCGGCGGACAGTTCGCTGGGAAGATCATAGGTGACGTGCTGGACATTGATAAATCCCCAGGTCGCAGGGATGGCAAGGCAACCGGCTGACGAAAGTAACGCCAGCTTTGGACGAGACGTTACGAATCTCGCGATACGCGTCCATACACTTCGGCGTTCCGGAGTGGTGGAGCCTGCTTGCTGCAGTTTGGCGGGCCAATACACGCCTCTTCCAAATGCAACGCAGAGAGCGGGGGTAAAAGTGAGGCAAACGCAAAGAGTGACACCTAATGCGATTGCAATAATGGGGCCAGAATATTGGAACTTGGCAAAGTCGCTGAACCACATCAAGCCAAGGCCAACCATCGTGGTGACCGCGCTCGCGATCAGTGCACGGTGAACGCTGAGCCACGCGGAGGCCACGCTTCGCTGAACCTGCTTGCGATTGAGTTTCTTCTTGGCAAGGATGAGCTCGCGGTTGCGGGCGAGAAAGAACAAGCAAAAATCTGTCCCGGCCCCGAATAGCAGGACCACGATGAAAATCCGGGTCGTCGTAAAGACTTGTAAGAAACCGATGGACGACTCAGGTCTTTGAGCGAGCAGAGCGATCAGACTGGTGGAAATGGACAGACTAAGTGCGATGCTGAGCATCGGAATCAGGATCAACAGGGGGGATTGGTAGAGCACGATCAGAATCAGGCAAACAAGTGCGATGGTGACCACTTCGGTGATTCGCACGCCACCGGCTGCAGCTTGGATGAGATCGGATCCCACGGCCGCTGATCCCGCCAGTTCGATGCGGAGAGGCGTGTCGACGATCGGTGCATACTTGTCACGTAGCTGCTCCGTCAGTTCAGTGATTCGTTGTAGCAGTTCGACGTTTCGAGTGGAGGTGAAATCGGTCGACAACTGGAGCGTGATGACACGCGCGAGTTCTTCGCTATGCAATAACTTGTGCCCGAGCAAAGGGTCGCGCCATGTCCACACATCTTGGACGGGCTCTGACCACTTCGGCAGCGGCAATTCGAGCAGTTGGGTGAGGCCCGCAGAGGATTGTTCCTCCAAAATCTGGGCTGTCTCAATGTCCGCTTCGATCGTTTCGGCTTCGATGTTGTCCGATTCGGCCCCTTGAAGCGTGAGGATTTGGCTTCGCAGTTTGTAAGTGCCGTCGATGCGGGCAAACGGAAAATCTGGGTGGGATGTGCCTAAGAAACGAGCAAGTTCGTCATCAATACCAATGACTGCATCGACATTGTCGAAGGCGATTTCCGCCAAAAAATTCTCTTGTCGGCTGAGCTTGCGGGATTCTTCACCGCCAGCTTTCGAATCGCTCGCATTCTCTACTTGGTCCAGCTCTTGCCAGGCGGATTGGGCAACGTACCAGTGCAAATGACGCGCGAGATCCAGAGCTTGAGCGACCGCCTCGCCTGCCATGGCCGTTTTCCCATCACCTGCAGCGATGATGACCAACTGGCTTTCAAACTGGTAGCCGGGGAAGGCATTTTCGAGCGCACGGCGTCCGGTAGCAACCCGAGTATCTGAAGGCAAAAAACGCAGATCGCCGTCGGCCGCGATATCATCCCAGGCTGGTGCAACGGTTCTCAAAGCGGCGGCGACGATGACCCAGCCGATAAGAAGCCACAACCAGTATTTGGTGATGAAGTGGCCCGCTGCCAGGCGGAACAAGTCCATGCGCTTGACTTCGAGCGCTCGCGTTGCTGAATCGCTCACTGGTGCTCGCCAGACTTTCCGAATTGCTCCGCTGCGCGTCGACCAAAATTCGCTGAAGCGTCGCGGAGCCGGCTTACTGTGGCGTCCATGCTTTCGCGCGACGTATGCTGCGCGGCAGCAATCACTGTCTCACATTCGTTGATGTCCATCGCAATGGCGGCATCCAATAGACGACTTTCTTCACCCAGTGGAATGGCGATAAAACCGTGCTTGTCGGCGTGAATCAATTGCCCTGGCTGAATTCGGGTTCCAAATACTTCGACCGGCTCGCCCCAGGAAACCGGCGTGCTGTGAGCGTGTCCCACGCACAAGCGTCGTGCGAGAGCTTTGAATCCGGCAGAGGTCATTTCGTCGACATCGCGAATCGCTCCGTCGACAATTGCTCCAACGCAATCCAGGCTGCGGTGGACGTTCGCGTTGACTTCACCCCAGAAAGAGCCGACGACTTTCGGTTTGTCGAGGTCCTGGACGCAGACGATTTTGGGCCCCGGCACCGATGCGATGTATTCTCGATATTCGTGCCAAGCATTCGTGTTTGCTTTGTGGTCACGATTACTTGGCTCGATCTTTAACGTTACCGCGTAACCCGTCATGGGCCCCATTTGGACCATGAAATCGTGAGTCTCTTCTAAGTTGGTGACTGGGGCGGCAGCATCAAGGGCTGTGATTTGCTCCCAGCCGTTATAAATCGTCGGAGTGTTCCAACGCTTTAGTTGCAGAAGAGTACCGAGCTGGACTGGCTGAGGGGACATGGAGCACAACAATTGGGCAGGCAAGTTGAGGAGGAAAATTTTCAGAGCGGCGCGGGAAGGCAAACGCCCCACGAGGCCACCTCGAAGATGAACTTATGGTAGCAGGAAATTCGCCAGGGGGGCATAATAGCCGACTTGCTAGAGTCGATCCGACTTAGCGTCCCTGCTTCACTCTGAGATGGCAAGATAGCGTCGCCCTGCGATGGCACGATGCGGTGACTGCAAGATTCAACGACTGCAAGATACAAATCATTTTCTGAAGAACGGCGTATTTTATGAGCGAGTATTGGCATTTTTCGAACGGTGAAGCGATTGCGTCGTTACCCGGCGGCGAGATTCGCGTCGATCCAACCAAGCCAGCTCAGGGAGCTAAGATTCGCCACGGGGAATTGGACTGGCCAGCTCTAGCTGTCCACGCGATGCCCAAGCATGGTTCGAAAGTGCTCGAGGCGTACGCGCGGCAAGCTGACTTGATTGCCCAGTACGGCGAAGGCATGGATGACACATATCGCTATCACTTGTACTGGCGAGTACTCAGCAGAAACCATGGTGGTGCGTCTGCTGAATCCTCAAGTCTTGGGGTTGAACTGTGGCTTGGTGTCCAAACTGGACTGCTGGATTCAACTCCGCTGTTGAATGTTGTTTGCGGCAGCGAGCAAGATTCTTGGCAGGTTTATGAGCACGCGGATCTTTGCAGCACCGGTGCATCTAACGGAAGCCACGTTGCGGCACTCGTCTCTCGAAGTAATCAGGGCTCGGCGGTCTGGTTGATTGAACCTTCCGACCAAATGCACGCGAATCTCAATGCGGATGGTGCGACGCCAAGCATTGGGCTATTCGGACACTTCATGGAAAAGGGAGTGATTCGCCGCGGCAGGATGCGTTTCTACGCTTTTCCTGGCGAAGTTTCCGTTGAACAAGTCGCTGAGTCGTACGAAGAGTTTGCAGACAGCGAACTTCCGCTGACGGCGTAGCATGCGAGTTGCGACGTAGCTGGCGAGCTCTGCCGCTACCGCGGAGCCCGCTCAACCGATTATCTACCGGCCCAACTGTTATCTACCGGCCCAAATTGGTCAGTGCCAACGCGTTTAACTGATCAGGCAGTGGTCTGCGATTTCAGAGCCAGAGGCTTGGTAGCCGACATAGAATGGCCCGAATTCGCCGTACTTCGCGCTGGCTTCGTCAAATCGCATCTTGTAGACGATGTCCTTCAGGTAGTCAGGATTGCGAGCCCACAAGGTGACGCCCCATTCCCAATCGTCCACCCCGACGGAAACCGTTACCACTTGTGTGACTCTGCCGGCAAAGGCCATGCCGCTTTGGGCGTGTTCTGCCATCATGCTGTTACGAGCTGAGAAGGGCGTCGTAAACCAGTTTGCACCGACGACGCGACTTTTGTTCATCGGGTAGAAGCACAACGACGGCCACTTTGGAAGCTCGGGTGTCAGGCGTTGCTTGTTCATCATCGGCAACCGCTTTTCATAGGCAGCGACTTTGGCTACCAGCGCTGGTGAGTCTTCGGGTTCACCGCCGTGAATTAACCTTTCCCTATATTGTTCAGGAGAAGGAACGTATTCGGAGATTTCTGTGAACGAAACAAAGGAATAAGTTGGCACGAGCGCGGGCCCCAGCTCGCTAGCCATTAGCCGTTGGTGGACTCGGTCGACTTTCAGCGGATCTGGGTCGAGCAAGAGGGTTCCAAAGTCTGCTTTGTGTCCACTGACAATGTAGCTCTGCATTCGAGTCGGTGTTGAGTTGTCGCAGGTCTCTTCACTTGGAGCTCGGAGGATCGCGTCGAGCTGGGAGCGGCCCTTGCGGATTTCGGCCGCAGAAAGCGTTCGCAGCCTCGCGCGGTCGAAAGCGTAAAAATAGTGAGAGCAGTGCCAGCCAGAGGAAGGTTGAACACTGGGCTCGGGTAGATTCACGGCAGCACCCGGCCTGCCGCCCGGTCGACCACCGGATTCTCCCGCCGGCCGCCCGGCAGAACTGCCTTCTGGACGCCCTCCAGCCGCGCTGCTTGGGCGGCCGTGAGAGGATTCGGGAGCGGATTGCGTTTGAGATTGGTCGTCGGACATAGCGTTTACTTTTGAGCTTTCAAGCGATCTGAACTTCGATAGCCGCGGATTTCGGAGCGGGTATGTGGCATTTCGGCTGTGCTTTCTGAGAACTTTTTGAAAGTTACGCCGAATGGATGCTTCTCCGATTATCGCCTTCTCCGCCTGCTCGGCTAGGGCTGCTGCCGCTTTCCGCATCGCACAGATGGACCGATCGGCAATCCCCGCTCGTCGATCTAAATGCTCGCGGTTAGAATCTCGGCCTTAGCGAGCGCAAACGCGTCGATCTCTGGTCAGCAGTCCGCGAGCAGTTGGACCCTGCCGCGACGCAAAAAAGCAACTTAGGCCAGGATTGTCTGGTACGCATCAACTCTAGCGAGAAGTCGTCGGCATGTCGGAAGTAGATCCACGTATTGTCAAACTGGAGAAGATTGAATCGCTTGGCGTCGATCCATGGGGCCAGCGTTTTGCGGACCGCGACTGGAACCGCGACGTCCGAGCTCGCGCTGCCGAGGTCAAATATCGGCTTGAAGACGGCACCGAAATGGACCTGCCGCAGCTCGACGTCGACCGGGAAGACCGTGTTGACTATCGGAAGTGGAAGGCGGAAGTTGGCAAAGGCGAAGAGATTGGGCCCAGCGTTCGTGTCGCGGGACGAATCGTGCTCATGCGGCCAACCGGGAAACTGATTTTCATTCAGCTCCGTGATTGGACTGGAGATATTCAGATCTTTATCGGCAAAGCTCAGGTCGGTGACGCTGACTTCGAGCTCGCAGGAAACTTCGATCTTGGCGATTGGCTGGCCGTTGAAGGACGACTTGGGCGGACCAATACTGGCGAGCTTACAGTCTTCGCCGCTAATCTGCACCTGATGTGCAAAACGCTCGAGCAACCACCAGAAAAGCACGCGGGTTTGCAAAACGCTGAACTCAAACAGCGTCAGCGGTACCTCGATTTGGCCTACAACGAAGGCGTCATGGATACCTTCCTGGCCCGAACTCAAATCGTCAAATCCATACGTCAGACGCTGGATGACCGCGGCTACTGTGAAATCGAAGGCCCGACGCTGCACACTGTTGCTGGAGGCGCGGCGGCTCGGCCTTTTAAAACGCATCACAATACACTCGACATGCCTCTAGTGATGCGTATTGCTCTGGAGTTGCACCTCAAACGCCTGCTGGTTGGTGGGATGGAACGCGTCTACGAACTAGGACGTGTTTATCGAAATGAAGGCATCAGCCCGCGACACAATCCTGAATTCACCATGATGGAGGCCTACGAAGCGTTTGGGAACTACGAGGTCATGATGGATTTGACCGAGCAGATCATCTTGAACGCCCTGAAGGCGACCGGGCAGGATTTCAAAGTTCAGTGGGCAGACAAAGAGATTGATTTCACTCCACCATTCGCGCGTCGAACTTACGACGATTTGTTCGCCGAGCATGCGGGCGTCGATCCACAGGACGCGGAGGCGATCATCGCGCTGGCAAAGAAAATTGGAATTGATACCGACGGTAAGCATCCTGACGTGGTCAAGAGTGAGGTTTTCGAAGAGAAAGTTGAAGATGCACTGGTTGGTCCAATCTTCGTTATCGACTACCCGGCCAGCATATGTCCGCTGACACGACGAAAGAAATCCAATCCTGCCGTCGCTGAGCGTTTTGAGTTGTTCATTCACGGTATGGAGTTAGCAAATGCCTACACCGAATTGAATGACCCGATCTTGCAAGAAGAGCTGTTTCGAACACAGTTGGAAGGGCAGGCGGACGAAGATTCCATGGCAAAGATGGACAATGATTTTGTCCTTGCACTGCGTAACGGCATGCCCCCTGCTGGAGGACTCGGAATTGGAATCGATCGACTAGTGATGCTGTTGACAAATTCGAAGAGCATTCGTGACGTGATCCTGTTTCCGCTGCTTCGCAACAATGCCTAGTTCTCGGATTACTAGGGCTCGATCTCTTTGAGTTCGCTGTCGGTGGCTTGCGTGACAAAAAGTCTCCTTGTTGCAACGATCCTGTTCAACGCCCACAAAGGATCCGTAGCTTGAGTTTCCCAACTTTCAGGAAGAACTGATGAGCGAAACGAAACCACTTGTTGGTGTCATCATGGGCAGCAAGTCGGATTGGCCTACAATGCGCGAGGCGGCAGAGTTTCTCAAGAGCATGGATGTGCCGCATGAGTGTCGTGTGGTGAGCGCCCACCGCACGCCGGATTGGATGGTAGACTATGCCAAATCGGCCGAGTCGCGAGGGTTGAAAGTCATTATCGCTGGAGCTGGTGGAGCGGCCCACTTGCCGGGCATGGTGGCGGCAAGTACCGTCCTGCCTGTGCTCGGTGTTCCGGTGCAAAGTAAAGCTCTCAGCGGATTGGATTCACTGCTGTCCATTGTTCAAATGCCGGGCGGAATTCCGGTAGCAACGCTCGCCATCGGAACTTCGGGAGCCAAGAATGCAGGGATTCTTGCTTCGAGAATCTTGGCCGGAAACGACGACGAATTGCGCGAACGTCTAAGAAATTGGATGGCAGCCCAGACGTCAGCAGTGATGGACGACAACGAGCTGAGTGTTTAGCCGGTAAGTCTAGGCTTGGACTTGCGGGCGACTAGGAATGCAAGGTTGAACGAAGTTCGGAAAGGTCGATCATGGCTGGCGTAACGCACGAAACAATCCTGCCTGGAAATTGGGTCGGTGTCTTTGGCGGTGGGCAATTGGGGCGTATGTTCACGCACGCGGCTCAACGGCTCGGGTATCATGTCATTGTGTTTGATCCTGAAGAAGATTGCCCCGCTGCCCAGTGTGCGGATGTTCACATGATGCCGTCCTCGGACGCTGAGGCGAAGGTTCTGGCTGAAGAGATGGCTAGGCTCTGCAGTGTGATCACGTTGGAATTCGAAAATATTGATGTAAGCCTCCTGAGACTTGCAAGCCGCGTGACGCGGGTTGCGCCCGGAGCGGACTTTCTCGAGATGTGTCAGGAACGCATCCTCGAGAAGACTCGTTTGAGTCGCTCAGGCTTTCCCGTCACCCCGTTCCGCGCCGTTGAAAGCGCCGAAGATATCGTAGCAGCGGGCGAAGAACTCGAATGGCCGCTGGTCGTCAAAACCGCGCGCAGTGGCTACGACGGTAAGGGGCAAGTTGTTGTTCGTAATGCCGAGGCCGCACAAGCGGCTTGGAAGAGCTTAGCGACCAAGAAAGCGATTGCGGAGAAGATGATCGCCTTCGATGCGGAAGTGTCGGTCATAGCGGCTCGCAATGCATCGGGCCAAATTGAGACTTATCCGCTGCTTGAGAACGAACATGCGAATCATATCTTGAACGTAACGCGTTGTCCGGTTAGTTCACCGCTGCGTGACGTTGAAAAACAAGCCAGGGAAATTGCGGTTGGTATTGCTGAGGCGTTCGGGGTAATCGGTTTGTTCTGCACTGAGTTCTTTGTTACCGGCGACGGAGAGCTCATGATCAACGAAATCGCTCCTCGCCCCCACAACTCGGGGCATTTGACAATGGATGCTTTCGCTTGCAGCCAATTTGAGCAGCAAGTTCGGGCCATCTGCAACCTGCCGCTTCAGAAATGTGAATCGAGGCAGCCCGCAGCCATGATCAATATTCTTGGCGATCTTTGGGAGGATGGCGAACCGAATTGGCAAGCCGCGTTGAGTGCCAGTCGCGCACATTTGCATTTGTACGGCAAACATGAAGCACGGCCAGGACGCAAAATGGGGCATCTCAATGTGCTGGATGACACCTCCAGCGAAGCGGCGATCACCGCCAAGGATCTGCACGAAGCGATGGCTCCCAAACCATCGGCCGACGAATAATAGCGGTATCGATGCACTGAAGTATCATTATCTGAATCAGCATTTAGCACGAGAATAGGAAGACGGAAATGACTAAGGGCTTTGGCATCATCGGTTGCGGCATGATTGCAGGCTTTCACGGGAAAGCAATCGCGGACATCGAAGGGGCCGAGCTGGTTGCATGCTATGACCGCAATCTGGATCGCGCAGAAGCGCTGGCGAAGGAGTACGGCGGCAAAGCTTACAGTAGTCTCGACGAGATGCTGGCTAGTGAGGAAGTTGATATTGTTACGATCTGTTCGCCCAGCGGTGCTCACATGGAACCCTGTGTCGCAGCAGCAAAGGCTGGTAAGCATGTCATCGTTGAAAAGCCGCTCGATGTCACTCTCGAGCGGTGCGATGCTATGATCGAAGCTTGCGAAGCGGCAGGCGTCAAACTGGCCGCTATCTTCCCATCACGCTTTCACCGCAGTAGTCAGTTGATGAAGCAAGCAATTGATGATGGCAGGTTTGGCAAGCTGGCACTGGGCGATGCGTACGTTAAATGGTTCCGAACGCAAGAGTACTACGATAGTGGCGCTTGGCGTGGTACTTGGGAGTTGGATGGCGGCGGAGCTCTGATGAATCAGGCGATTCACAGCGTTGATCTTTTGCTATGGCTAATGGGGCCTGCTACCGAGGTCATGGCTCACACAGCGACTCTCGCGCACGAGCGAATCGAAGTCGAAGATGTGGCGACGGCAACCGTTCGGTTCGCCAATGGTGCACTTGGCGTCATCGAAGCAACCACTGCTGGCTTCCCAGGATCGCTCAAGAAGATCGAGCTCACCGGCTCAACCGGAACTGCAATCTTGGAAGAAGAAGACATCATCAAGTGGGAGTTTGCAGAGCCGAACGAATCCGATGCAGCGCTGCGTGAAGAGATGATGGGCAAGACGACAACAGGCGGTGGGGCTGCCGATCCAGCGGCAATTGGGCACCATGCCCACGCGGAGCTCTTTCGCGACTTCTTGGAAGCCATACGCGACGACCGAGCACCTGCGATCGACGGACACGAGGGCCGACGTAGTGTCGAACTGATTCTCGCCATCTACGAAAGCGCCAAGACGGGCCAAAAAGTCCAGCTCTCATAGCCAGCATCTGTGCCTTTTCCCGCATGGCACTAAAGCGAGCACCATGGATGGCACCAAAGTCAATGGATGGCACCAAAGTCAATGTTTATTT
>CAYPLE010000071.1:31262-32835 GCA_964411445.1 uncultured Pirellulaceae bacterium | reverse complement strand
TCGTAAAGTGGCCTTCCAAGGCCGTCGCCCTGCGACTTGCGTCAATCGACGGCCTGGAAGGCCATCGTACAATATCGACCTTTAAATAAATGAGTGGCCCTGGGCGGCGCCCCAGCCGCTTGGCTTATTCAAACAGCAATGTAACATCGCGGACAGTAGCGTTTCTTAGAATAGGGTCGTTCCGAGACGGCATTGCTAGCTTGGCTCCTCGCTAGCGTGTCGGATTTCCCAAAACTCGAAACACAACTCTCTCTGCACCGCAATTTTCGCATGCGCAACAATTCGCATGCGCAACAATGACGGCTGGAAGCCACCGCTCTACCGCGTCGAAGCGATCTGGCAGAATCGGTGTGGCGACTGCACCGAGCTTTTCCTAATCTCCGCTAGGTGAGCCCCTCTGCCGAGGCGTTCAGCGGCTTGGCCAAGCGTTTCCACATCCCGGTGGACAGTTTGGGCAGCCGTAGGACGAAGGCTTCACTCTGCATGCATCGATTTGACTACGATTTACCCCGACCCGCAAAGCCACATTTGCTGCTAGCCGACTGACAGTTGGTCTCAGCACATGGCGTGAAGCTTGCGGTCTGGTTGATCAGGATTGCCCGATGGAAACTCAACTGCGTCACTATCAAGGGAAGTCTGCCAGGATGTCACGTCTTGTCACGATTTTGAGAGCTGCTCATTGCCGCAGCACCCACCACTACATCGCCATCGATTCACTGCCTTTGATAGCGACGGTCAGTGGCCAACGCCTTGCGCAGTTGTTGCTCAAATACCACGACGAATACTTGGTGGGCGCTAAAGCGCCGGACAAAGCGTTTCGTGATTTTCAAAATCATGTCCTGCACGTCAATCAGAACAATTGGGGCGGTGCCCCCAAGGCTTGCCAAAAATGGTATGACGAAGCAGTCGATCTGCTGGCGGCGAAAAAATGGAAGAAGGCAGCGTACGCGTGTGGGGTGCTCAGCCACTACTTCACCGATCCATTCATGCCATTGCACACCGCCCAGAGCGACCGAGAATCGATCGTGCATCGTCCGCTCGAGTGGAGCGTTTGCAAGTCGTACGAGGCGTTGTTTGCTCGCTCGAATGAAAAACGCATCCAACCCATCGCCTTGTCCAACTCCGACGATTGGATAAGTGAAGCGGTCACCGAGGGGGCTCGCCGTAGCAATGCTATCTACTCGACGATCATTGACGACTACGACCTAGAACGTGGTTGCAAAGTCCCCACAGAGGGACTCGGCGCTGCCAGCCGCGAAGGGCTTTCTGAAGTCATCGGACTGACGCTACGCAGTTGGGCTGACGTTCTCATCCGTCTTGCCGATGCTGCTGACGTTGAGATTCCAGACGTTTCCTTAACTCTCTCAACGCTGCTTGCAACGATCGACATGCCACTTGCTTGGATCGTGCGGAAAATCTCCGATACAAACGAACAAGCGGCTGTGAAACGCATTTTCAGGGAATATAAGTCTACCGGAACGGTTCGGCGCAATGCCCCCGCCGAGGTGAAGAAGGTGGCGATGGAGTTAGCGAAAGCCCAGCCAGCGACCACACTCCGGGCCACTCCAGAAGC
>CAYPLE010000071.1:14884-31162 GCA_964411445.1 uncultured Pirellulaceae bacterium | reverse complement strand
ACAACGCGCGACAAAGCCACAACGCGCGACAAAGCCACAACAATTTCATCCCCGACAACGTCCTCCTCATACGCGCCGCCGAAGTCACCGCCTGAGTCCAGTTTTTCGACTTTGGGATTGGCCCCGCAACCTCAAACTACCCGCCCTGCTGATACTGCCAACGCGTCAAGGACGGAACCCTCAAGCCCGTCAACAGCAGTAACTAATCAAACGACTGCACCACCTGATCGGGCATCGTCTCCAGCGGCAGCGAACAACAGCTTGCAGGAATCCACGCCGACGCGAGAGCCTGCGCCGTACGTTGTTCCAAGCAACCAATCCTCGAGCCACTCTAACAAAGTGACTTTGTCCGAAGCGCGTGCTCAAGCATCCGCTGGCTACGTTCAAAAGACAGTGCAAGCGCAGCAGGATTCGGAACAAAAAGTCGCTTCGGTGCCCCGCGATGAAAGCGCTTCGTCGTCAGAAACGACTACCCAATCAGCGACGGCTCAATCCCCCCCCGCTCCGGCGCCTTTGTCAGAGATTGCCAGCAGCGAAAACGCTGAATCCAAACATGTTCACACCTCGCATGTTCAAACCTCGCCGAGAAAGACCGGACGTCGTTCAACGCCCAATGTTTCGGTCAACACGCGCGTAACGCTCGACAGCGATTTGGTGGACGCGCCGAGCATTGGTCCCAAAACGGCCGCCCGGTTCGCGAAGATAGGCATCCACTCGATTCGCCAGTTTGTAGAAGCGGATCCGGCTGAAATGCATCGCGGCTTGGATACCCGTTGGATCACTGAGCAGCTCATTGGCGAGTGGCAGGACCAAGCGAAATTGGTTTGTGAAGTCCCTGTTCTGTGCGGCTACAAGGCCCAATTGCTGGTAGCTGCTGGTTGTCGTACGAGCCGCGATTTGGCTCGCAGCGTTCCAGCCGATCTCTACCAGCGAGTCGCTCATGTCGCGCGTGGTATCGACGGTCAACGCATCTTGCGCAGCGCAAAACCGCCGGCGAGCCAAGATATCTCAAGCTGGATTACGGCTGCTTTGGAAAGCAAATCCAGCAAGGCGGCTTGATTATCGCGCGACAGGGCTTGATTATCGCGTGACAAAGGCCGCATCACAGAATCTGATAGCTAGCCAAGCTCTTCTTACGAGACGCCTGAAGTACCGAGCTGGCGGAATTGGGCGTGCGGAATCGAAATTCCTGCCTACAATTGGGGCTTATTCGCGTCTCAGCCTGGCTGGAAGCGGATTTTCCAAGCTTTCTTTACCGCCAAGGTCCCGAAATGGCTCTCCAGCTACCCATTGTTGATCCGTCCACAAGCGTGGCGCCTGAAATTGAGGCTCCTGAAAATGCGCGAGGACGATACGCGTTTGTGAGTCTTGGGTGCCCCAAGAACTTGGTCGACAGCGAGCGGATGCTGGGCTTGCTGCGCGACGATGGTTTCGAATTGGTTCAAGATGCTGAAGGCGCGGATTTCGTCGTCATCAATACCTGTGGCTTCATCGATAACGCGCGGAAGGAGTCTTTGGAAGCCATCGACCAGATGTTGGAGCTGAAAAAGCAGGGGAAGGTGAAGGGCGTGATTGTGTCGGGCTGCTTGGCCGAACGTCAGCGTGAGGAATTGTTTGAGCTTCGACCTGAAATCGATTCGATGGCGGGAGTATTTGGACGCGACGATATCGTGAAGCTGGCTTCCGAATTGGTAGACGGACTGGTCGAGCAGCGGACCGTTTTCCGCCCAGCGCCGATCCGGGCGCTCGACGACACAGACCGCCTGCGGATCACCCCCAAGCACTTTGCGTTCCTAAAGATTTCCGAAGGCTGTGATCGGCTCTGCACATTCTGTGCGATCCCGAAAATGAGAGGCAAACACGCGAGCAAGACTCACGAAAAGGTCATCGCCGAAGCTGAGCAACTGGCTGCCTCGGGAGTTCGCGAACTGGTCATCGTGGCTCAGGACACGACGTACTACGGACGCGATATTTACGGCGAATCCAAACTCACCGAACTTCTGTTGGATTTGGAGAAGGTCGAAGGAATCGACTGGATTCGTCTCATGTACTTCTACCCAATGTACATCGACGATGCACTGATCGATACGATCGCGACCAGTGAGAAGATTATTCCGTACATCGACATGCCACTGCAGCACATTAACGGTGAAATGCTGCGGAGAATGTCACGGCGAGTCACCCCTGAAGGGACACGCGAAATCGTGGCTAAGTTGCGTGATCGAATCGATTCACTCGTTTTGCGAACCACATTCATCTGCGGTTTTCCGGGTGAAACGGACGCCCACTTTGAAGAGTTGGTGGACTTCGTTCGCGAGGCACATTTTGAGCGATTGGGCGTCTTCACCTACTCGCTCGAACCTGACACTCCGGCTGCCAAGCTCAAGGGGCATCTAGACGACGCCGTGAAGAAAGAGCGCCAAGCTCATTTGATGCAAGTACAACAAGAGATTGCATTCGACTGGGCGCGAAAGCAAGTTGGCCGAGGCATCGAAGTTATCGTCGACAAACCACTCGACGAAGCCAACAATGCTTGGATTGCTCGCTCTCATGCTGATGCACCGGACGTCGACGCATTGGTCTTTCTGACCGGACAGCCTGGAGAAATCATCACCCCCGGGCAGATTGTTCCTGCGGAGATTGTCGGCACCAAGGAGTATGACTTGGTGGCTGCCGCCGTTGGTCCTGGGCGCTAGGCGTCAAATTCGCAGACGCAAATTCGCAGACGCAATTCTCGGGCGAAAGAACCTATCCGTTGAGTTCTAGCCAGTCGGCGAGACTGCGGTCAGGCACAGGAAGACGCATCATTGGTGCGAATTCTTCAAAGGTCGTGTCCGCTTCGGCAATAAGCTTGTTCAGCGACGAAGCCGATGCTGAGCTGAGTTGCTTAAGGCCCTGCAAGAACTCGTCGCGCTCGGACCATTCGTCCGAATCGCAGCTTGGCAGCAAGGCGCCGAGTGCAACACAGGCAGCATCGCGAGCCGGCGGTGTGGAGTTAATAAGTTCATCGAGCTTGGCGTGACGTTCGATCAGCACAGCGAATTCCTCGGGCAAACGCCAGTTGCGGACCAGCGCCGCAGCTACTTCGCCGTGATCCCAGCCGAACGTGTCTTGTTCAAGTTGCGAAAGCCGCAGGCCCTGATCTGCTCGCTGAGCAATCAGTTGTTCGTAATGTTCGGGCAGCTCCTTGAGCAGCAATGGGATGGCCATATCCTGCAACAGCGCCGCTGCGAAGAGCTCTTCGGCATTGTCTAGCTTGAGTTGACGACCAAGAATCCGAGCAAATACGGCTCGACGCAAAGAGTCTTGCCACAACTTCTTCAAATCAAACGGACCGAACTTTGGGTCCGGAACCAAACTGAATACGGCACTCCACAGCGCGAAGTTCTTGATCGTACGCACACCAACCAACGCCAAAGCCTGGCGTATGCTGGCGATCTCGCGGGCAAACCCAAAGTAACTCGAGTTTACAAAACGAAGAATCTGGCCCATCAGCCCAGCGTCCGCTTCAATTGGACGCGCAAACTCTTGAGGCCCGTTGCTCGCGTCGTGCGACAATTCGAGCAAGGTGATTGCCGTCTGAGGCAACGCCGGGATCTGTACGTTCGACAAAATGTGATCTATGTCGATGTTTGATTTGTCGGTGGCTAGTGACATTGCTTGCTCCGGGTTCGTTTTGCAAAACACAGGCGGGGATTCGATTTAACAACCGTTTGGGGCAACCCACTACTTCGGCGTCCACTGCTGCATGAATCGGCGTAATGCGACCAAGTATGAAAGTTGAAGCGCCCGTATTCATTTCGAAACGTAGTTCACTCTGTGCAGCCAAGCAAACAACTGCCTGGCGAGTTGACGACAGGCCGTCATGGTCTTCATTCACGCAACCTGACAATCAGAAGAATCGCTATAATTGCACGCAGCAATGCTACCGGGACAAATCCGAGCAACAACCAGTTTGGGGAACGACAATGTCGGTCAATTCACGATGACAAATGCGAAAGAGAGCCGTAGCCAAGGTGGCGAACTGGATAAGCCAGATGTTCCGACCACCAAAGATATGCTTACCGAGCCTACTTATGCCCATGCCGCGGCGATTGAACAGGAAACGTTCGGCGTTCTCGATCTGGTCAAGTTTCTTTTCGGTAGTCGTGCCGCAATCGAGAAACTAGCTCGCTGCCCAGGCACACTGCTGTTCGGTGCGGTCTTGGTCGCCACGGCTGCAGTCTGCCGTGAATACGATGCCGTTAGCCTCTGGCACTATCCAGAAGACTTGTTGGCTCCTTTCGCCGCCAGCACGCTACTTGCTTCGGTGTTATTTGTCTGGTGCAAGTGTTTACCACGTGTGAACCAAACGTCGCAGGAGCCGCTCAAAGATTACTGTGTATTCTTGGCCGCCTACTGGTTCACCGCGCCTTTGGCTTGGTTGTACGCAATTCCGGTCGAAACCTTCCTCAACGAATACCAGGCCGTCGTTTGCAACCTGACGTTTCTGAGCATTGTCTCGCTTTGGCGGGTGACACTGTTCTCACGATTTATTTCTGTTCGCTACCGAACGCCGTACATTGCGGCCCTTGCATGGATAACGATTCCTTGTGCGGCCGTTGCGTTCGTTGGGCTGATTCAAAAGCAGATCAGCTTGGTGGGCATTATGGGAGGAGTGCGGCTGACCGCAGCAGAACAAGTGGTGCACGATTACTCAGGCAACGTACTTGAGATTGCTTCTTGGGCGTTCTGGTCAAGCATCGTGATCAGCATTGGCTACTTTATCCTTCGATCTGTACGTGGGGCAACTGAGCAAGCACAACCTCACACTGCGCAACCGGGCGCCGGTGTTGGCTGGGATCTTTGGTGCGTGAGTGCGTTGGTTTTTGCCGTTCTCATCATCGGTGTTACCAGCTTCCAACCACGCATGTATCGAGCAGCAGAAGTTGACCGTTTAATTCGCAAATCGAACTTTTCAGCGGCAATTGAACTGATGACTTCTGCAGGCTCGCGTGACGCGTTTCCTCCAATCTGGAATCCGGAGCCTAAGGTGCGCGGCGGTTATGGGGAGTCGATGGCCGGGCTGACTCGGACGATTCACGCAGAACGTCCGGCAATTTGGATTAGTGATCTTCTGCTGGATCGTGCCGACGAGATGCTGCTCTCGCGTTACGTACGATTCGGCTATGACGAACTGGATGAAACTCGACTCAGGGAAATTGCGAGTAGACTGACAACAGCCGAGAGGCGAGAACTATTGGATCAATTCATTCTGCTGAGTGAGATACCAACGCAGGATTCGATTCGCGATTTTCAAGAGCTCGACATTGTTGGTATCCTGGGCGAGTTCGTAAGTGAATCTGCGTTGGAAGCAGACGATGAGGCTGACAGCCCTCCGGATGATTGGCCGGAAGACGAGAATGCTGTTTCAGACGCGCTTCTTGACGACTAAACAATGTGACGTGAATCCGGAAACATCTTGGGGAAGTAATGCCACAGAAAGCGAACGGCCAAGCCAATCACCGCCACAACACTTTGCTTCGGGAAGTGATGGATGTGGTGAGTTTGACGACTATTCCAATTGAGCTGGGCGGCGAGGAATACTGCTGGTATCGTGTTCGCGACGCCAGCGAGCTGCTGGACCAAGCGGCTTTGGCGTCGGCAGACTCAGGCGATGCTGAGATCGCTGAACTGGATCCGTTTTGGGCAGCTACTTGGCGAGCCGCGATTGGTTTGGATCGATTCCTAGAGCGAATGAACTGCAGGGATGTGGAATTCCTGGAATTGGGCTGCGGATCTGGGCAAGCCGGCGTGGGGGCGGCGACGCGCGGTGGGCGAGTAACCATGACCGACGCGGTGCCTTTGGCGCTCAAGGTTGCCGAGTTGAATGCTTTTCCAGTCCGAGCACGGATCGAATTCCAGAAGCTGCATTGGGCGAAGGATGTTCTACCGCGGAAGTTCCCAGTCATCTTGGGCAGCGACCTGGTATACGACATTTCTCTTTTCGAGTCGTTGCTTGACTGCGCGGCCAAGCATCTTGCCGAGGACGGGACACTCTTATTGAGCGAACCTCATCGACACACGGGCGATTACTTCGCACAGTATATCAAGAAGCTGCCCTGGAACGTCTCGCAGCATGACGTTGATTTGGGCGATGATCGCGTCGCGATTCGAATCTTCGAGTGCAAAATGACGCGCTGAGGGGTGCCGCGACATCAACTCTGTGCACTGAAATCCTCCAGCGCTTCATTTTGTGCACCACGCCTGCGCTTCAGCTTGAGCATGCGGCTACTCAGCATGAAACTCCAAATACCTAAGCTCGGGGGGACTAGCCCAACTTCGGCAGGTTTTAGGCGATTTTGTGGTTCATTTTTAGTGGTGCACCCGACGTTCCGGTGCATTGGTGGACTAAGTTTTTGACGTGAAGCGAGGGCCCTGCTTCACCAAGTTGCCCCCCACTTTGATGAACTTTGTTTGGAGTCCCCCGAATCATGATCAACCGAATCCTAACGATCACGGCCACCTTCGCTGCATTCAGTCTTCTGTCCGGAACTGGTTTCGCCCAAAACGACTCACAGGGCTTTCGCGTTGTCGTTCCGACTGGTTTGAGCATCGTTGCACCTGGGGCTGCCCAGATCGTGCACGATGAAACCGACAACGACAACCTCTTTCCCGCACAGACCTGGGTCGTAAAAGGTAACGCGTCCAACGGTCTAACGGTTACCTTCGCTACACAAGACGTTTTCAAGCACTCGAGCGGTAACTTCCAGCGTGATGCTGGTCTTGCAATCGCTCTCGGCACAACACAAGGACCTGCTACCTGGAATATCGGCACCGCGACTGACCAGACGGATTACGTGAACAACGATCCCGTTGCTCAAGTAACTGCATCTAGCAATGGTGTTGGTCGTGCGAACATCGATCTAACAGTTAGCTTTATCACGGAAGAATTCGGTGTGTTCGCTGCCGGTGACTACGACATGACCGTTGTCGGTACCGTTGCCGCCAACTAGCACATGCAGTCAAGAACCAAAGCACGCTTCCGCTTGATTGCCAAAAGTGGCTTGGCTTCTTGGCCAACCAACGCTCCCGCGTAGACGTCGCCGGTCGACTCAGGTCAGCCTGCACGAGAAATGATCGCCATAGCAAACATCCCTCGGCGGCAGTGAGTAAAAGCCATTTCCCCAACGGCTTGACTCAAACACCGCCACCGAGGGTTGATTGCTGGCAAAAAAGTCCTGCAACCTCGCCCCATTGCTGGCAAACCAATACTGATCGTCGGATCTGCGGAAAGGCAATTCGAACCCACGGTTCCTAACCTTACGTGAGTCATCATCAACCATGGCTCAGCAATACCGATTCGAGGGCGAGTCGCGTTGTTTTTCCCCAGCTTCGCAGATCCTATTGGCTTTCTTTCAAGTCCACCAGCGTTTGAACTGCCTAAATCAGCCTGAGATCCAATCAGACTGGCCTGCTCAAGGCAACTCTCCAGCGGCAATGCTGGCACAACAATGGCTGCTATTGTCATCGAGTGCATTTTGCGGCTATACGAAGAGTTGCCCCGCTGCTGAGCTATGCGAGATGGCCGAGTCCCTGGACTCGTCAGACCGCCGGCTTTGCTAGCAATCGCATCATGATGGACCTGCAGAAGAGATAGCTGCGTTGCCCGAGCACGTGCAAGAAAGCACAGTTGCTACGCTCCGTGTCGCGTCTGCGCCAAGTTGCCTTGTCGTTGCATGACCTTCGGCGAGTCTCCGTGATGTGGTGGTTGCTCCTCAAGCCCCCAAGCGTCAGATTTTCAGGCAATGCCGCGAACCCTTAAACGCATTCAACAGACTGCTCTGATAGCAGTTGGGCTGACCCTGGTCGGCTGTGCTCAGAGTGCGCAAATTCAGCGTCGCAGTATTGCTGACCTCTACCAAGATGCAATGAACGTGGCCCGTCCAGCGGTTCATTCTGGCAGCATCATGACAACCACGACACGGTTGGATATCGACGGTCAAGCCACGGCCACAATGACGGATGCACCTGAGCAATTCACAACTGAATCTGCTACTGATTTGCCCATTCGTGCTGTCAACGAATCGTTAAGCGATTGGAATCCAAACGCTGCAAATCCGAACCAAGCAGTCGCTCCTATTCCTAACGATCCATTGAATCTGAACGCGGCATTCGATACTTCGCAGATCCAGCCCCTTCCGCTCGTCAGTTTCGCTTCTGCCAGTGAGCCCATCGTTCAGGAAGCGTTGCCTTTGCCTGATGCTGGAGGTAGCAGACTTGGCCGCGACAAAGCAGGTCGAGGTCCAGGATTGGATGATCCGAAACAAGGAATTCGGATAAGCGAATTCTTCGACTTGACCGATGTCCGCGAAGCCATCGCCATCTTGGCTGAAATGACGGGTGACAAAGTGGTCGTTGATGACACAGTCGGCGGTGTCATCACTATGGAGATCGTCAACTCCACCTTCGAAGAGGCCCTGGAGCGAGTGCTTCTGCCGCTGGGCTACGTCTATGCCAAACACGAAGGCACCTACATTGTCTCGCCGCCGAACCCTGACGCGGCTCTTTTCCGATATGTTTCGAAAAACAAGCAATATGTCCCCAATTCGCACATGCCAAGCAAGTTGGTTGAACTGCTGCCGGCCCGCTACCGCGACTTTTATCAGGTTTCCGATGAACGGAATTTAGTGGTTATTGACGCTCCCGAGCAGATTGCCAACGACATTCTTGGGCGGCTGGAGAGCCTGGATCGTCCGGTTCAACAGGTCGTGCTCGAAGCAATTGTGTGCGTAACGTCTCCTGACAGTGGATTCCAGTTCGGGATGGACTGGAACCATGTGCTTTCGCTGAACGACGCGAACCAAGTGAATGTGGGGCTCAGCGGGCTGGCGCTAAGTGCTTCTGCTAGTCCCTACGGACTGAACAATGCTTTCAATGAATTTGCCGTAACCAGCGCGTTTGTGAAGCTGCTTTCGCAGGAGGGGTACGTTACGATTCGTGCACAGCCGAGTGTTACTGCCAAGGATGGTGAAAAGGCGTCGATTTCGATTGCCCGCGAAACGTTTTTCTCACTTCAACCTACCGCTTCGAATGTTCTTTTCCGTCAAGATGTTCAAAAAGTAGACGCGGGCATTACTTTAGAGATCATTCCCCGCATACGCGGTGATATCGTTAGCGTCGAAATAGAGCGCGCTGAGGTTAGTGAAGACATACGGACAAATGGCTCAAATCCGGAACTGAATGCGAATCCGTATCCTATTATTAACCGCCGCCAGGTATCGACGAAAGTTGACGTTCGCGACGGGCACACCATCGTTATTGGTGGGCTGATTCAGCGGCAGACTGTTGACCGAGTCAACAAAATCCCCTTCCTCGGATCGATTCCCTTTTTGGGATCATTTTTTCGGACAATCGAGAAACAAGAGCAGGATGCTGAGGTGGCGATCTTTATCTCGCCACGAATTGTCCCGTATCAATAGTGCGGAAACTTAGGCAGCCCCCATGCTACGAAAAAACTCTACCACAATCCTCGTTGCAGCACTTTGCATTTTGAGCAGCCTGAATTCAGCCGCTCTTGGTCAACGAAAAGTCAGTGTAACGCAGACCTTTGAACCCGCTTTTAGCATCGAGCCATTGGTTCATCGCTTGCAAGGTCGACGCGGTGATGTGCTGCAGTTTCAGTTTCAAGTCACGCCCAAAAACAAAGAAGCAGACATTGAAGTTCTGTTGGTTGGGTTGCGGCAAGAATTGTCGGGACAAATTCTGCACGACGAATCTGAAGTAGACGGCAACGTGATTCAACTGGTCAATCCGGGCCGCTATCTCATTCAACGCGATCAGCCTCATATCATCGAAGGTATCGTTCGCGTCCCCAGCGGCAATGCTGCATTTCACTCCTACGGTGTCTTGGTCAAGGATTTTGGGACACGTCGCAACGCGGGCGATCAAGTCGACGCTTCAGGCAAACCACTGACGTCGGCCGGGATCAACTTCATTACACAGTACGTCCTGCGCATCGATTTGGAAGTCTTGGGCAGTCGTGGTCAACGTGCGGACGCTTTGTTGATCGAAGACGGTCGTCTTACGACAGCAAATGGCTTTCCCGGTTTGACGACGAAGATTCGCAACCCGACGGACACTGCTTTTGAGTTCGAAATGCGCGCCCGCCTCAAACGCTCGCCGAGTGACCGCTCTTTCAAGCCCGTACGGTTGGTCATGCCCGTACGGCAAGGCGTTGAGACGGAAGAGCGTTTTATCGCTCGCATCCTGCCTGGCAGTACAATACAGATGCAAGAGATTGTGCCTGAACCGCTGATGGATGGCGACTATGAAATGGAAGTAGCCATGTTGGTCGGGGGAAGGGAAGCAAACAAGAAGAGCTTCGTCGTAACCGCAAATACAGAAGACTACCCCGCGCAAAGCGCTCAAATTGCCGCGGTGGGCGGAGGGATTTACGTCACTCCTGCTCGAATCGAACTATCGCAACTTCGCGGAGGCAGCCGTCGACTATCGCTAGAATTCAAGAACAATTCCGCTGAGGCGCGTACGGTAATGCTGCAGCCCTTGGATGCCGCTGGTACACCCATTCCAGGTCTCATGCTACAGCCTAGTGAATTTACGCTCTCGCCGGGACGAAACCGCCGGTTGAGTGTTTCCTTGCGAAGGACAAAAGAGTTTAGCGAAGCGGTCAGCTACGGCGCCATGGCAGTTACTTCACGAGCAATTCGCGGCCAACTGGATACGACGGGCAGTATTCCTGTTGCGATCCAATACGGCGAGACGCAAGAGCCAGCTCTCGAGCTGGAGCCGGTTCGCTGGGTCGACAACGGCGGCAAACCAGCTTTCCGATCACTCGTAAAGAACGTTGGCTCAGTGCATGTGCCGTTGGATTCCCGTCTGATTGTCGTCTCCGAAGCAGGCAAACGTTTTGCGGTTGCCGCTGGCTACGGCGAATGGCTCATGCCAGGGAAATCGCGCGACCTGGAGTTCAAGATGCCGGGCCCACTTCCGCCCGGGAACTACAAAGTCACCACCGAATTGCAGACAGGCAATAGTCCGATTGTCAATCGCCAGGACTTTACCATCTCAGACTTTGACAACGCCCAGGCTATCTCTGCTGCGGAGCCTACTGATGAACAAGCAGAAGCCGAATTGTCTGCTGGCGCAACATTATCTGCTGAGTCAACGCTATCTGCTGAATCAACGCAGCCCCCGAACGTCGATGACGTTGCTGAAGCAGTTGCTGAAGCCGCTGAGTAGAACTGCTGAGTAGAGCCAGATAGTCGCCCGAGCGCTCCGCGATCAGTGTTGATAGTCGCCCGAGCGCTCCGCGATCGGTAATCTAGCGTATTGGCAAACTGCGGCTGCAAGCCAACACACCTTTCTTGGGCCACAACCGCGACTGCTGAGGCAAATTCGGTTACGATCTGTAGTCGGCGATGGGGCCGCTACGGTTCCTTCGCTGCGTCTCGATCATGTAACTTCATGCACCGTTTCTGCAGGATCGTCAGCCGTGAAAGCTGCCTACATTCGTGAGCCTGGCCCGCCATCAAACATCCAATTCGGTGAAGTGGCTACTCCTTCGCCCGAGCAACAGCAATTGCTCGTACGTGTTCAAGCGGTTTCGGTAAACCCAATTGATACGTATATCCGCGGCGGTGCGAACTACTGGCCCTTGCCGTCGCCATTTATCCTAGGCTGCGACTTTGCAGGTACCGTTGAGTCCGTCGGAGCGGAGGTCACCGATTTTCAAGTTGGGGATCGCGTCTGGGGAAGCAATCAAGGACTATTGGGTCGCCAGGGTACATTCGCCGAGTACGCTTGCGTGGACCAACAGTGGGCTTACAAGTCTCCCGCCGGCGTATCCGATGACGACTTGGCGGCTTGCTCGTTGGTGGGCATTACCGCGCACCTGGGACTATTCGGCAAAGCGCAACTAGCGTCCGGAGAGACCATTTTCGTTCGCGGCGGTGCTGGTGGAGTTGGAGCAATGGTCTTGCAAATGAGCAAGGCTGTGGGGGCAACCGTGATCACGACTGCAGGTAGTCCGGAGAAGGCGAAGCTTTGTCAGCAACTTGGTGCCGACGAAGTGATCCAGTACAACAATGAACCCGTTGACGAAGCGCTCTTGCGTTTGGCTCCTGACGGCGTTGATGTGTTCTGGGAAACACTGCGTGAACCAAACTTCGATTTGGCCGTCTCGAGCATGGCCGAATCTGGACGGATGGTCTTGATGGCTGGTCGCGACGCTCGCCCGCCGTTTCCCGTCGGGCCCTTCTATGTGAAAGGGCTTTCGTTGCATGGCGTTGTCATGTTTAAAGCAACTGCCGACGCCCAGCGTGCTGCCGCTGAGGACATTGCCAACATGCTTGCCGACGGACGATTGAAGAGTGTTATCGATCGACGGCTACCGTTGAGCCAGGCGGCTGAAGCGCATGATCTTCAGCAGCGGCACACGGTCCAACAGCAGAGCTTGCTGGCCGGAAAGATTGTCTTGAATCCATGATCGAGCACTGGTGCCGGAAATTTGGATGTGCGTTCAAGGGAATCTTGACTGGCGCTGCCGGGCAATCAAGCTTTGCGATCCACTATCTAGCTGCGGTCGGCGTCATCGTTGCCGCAGCAGTTCTGCAGTGCGAAGCCTGGCAGTGGGTGGCGCTGTTGATGTGCATTGGCAGTGTCCTGTCGCTCGAGTACGCAAATTCTGCTTTGGAACACTTAGCGAAAGGGCTTTGTAATGAACACAACAGTCTGGTCGGCAAGGCGCTGGATATAATGAGTGCGGCTGTCTTGGTTGCCTGCGTTACCTCAGCCATCATTGCTTGCATCATCTTTGGTAGCCAAATTGCAATAATGATCGCATAGGCGGGCGCGACTCCGACGTGCACGCGTTGCCTTTGGACTATTGAAGCGCTGCCTTTCGACCACTGAAACTGTTCACCGTTGGAGATACACCAAGCCGTGGCTACGCAATTCACACGCATGACCGCTGGGCTCATTTGCATGATGGTCTGTGCCCACTGCGCGGCTCATGCCGCCAGTCCCGCACAGGACGTGAAAGATCAGGCGATGTACCGTGGCCCAGTCGATTTGGTGGTTACCGCCGACGAGCAGATGGCTCTGATCGCGAATCAACTGTCGTCGACCGTCAGCTTGGTAAGTCTCAAGCAATCCCGTCTGTTGGCGGAAATTTCTGTAGGCGCTCACCCCACGGACATTTGCCGTCTGAGTGATCAACTCTTCGTTGTCGTTTGTCGCGATAGCGGAACACTGGAGTTGCTGACGATCCAAGGTGAAGCGATTCATCGCCAGCGGGTCTACAAGATCGGCATGCACCCACATTCGGTCGTTGGTGATGCGAAGCGGCTTTTCGTTACCTTGCATGCAAGTGGTGAAGTCGTAGAAGTGGAGACGGAGACCGGCCGAATCGTACGACGGCTCGAACTTGGACGTTGGCCGACCTCGATTGCTCTGCTGCCAAAGCTCAATCGCATCGTGGTTGCACTTTCCGGTGAAAGCCGTGTTAGCACGGTGGACTTGGATTCATGGCAGGAAGCACACGACAACTTGCTTAGCGGCTCGATCAACTACGGCCAATTCGCGGTCGACGAGAGCTCCTCCAAAGTCTACTTTCCGTGGATGATTTACCGTAGCAATCCAATCACACCGCGCGATATCCAACGCGGCTGGGTTCTGGCCAGTCGTATTGCACGAGTAGATGCATCTGAGGAAGCCTACCGGGAGGCAATCTCGTTGGATGTTCGCGGAAAAGCGATGTCGGATCCTTACGGGATTGCTCTCGCCAAGCGAGCAGACTTGCTGGTAAGCACTTCCTCCGGTACTGGCGAAATCCTGTTCTACCGCCTGCATGATATTCCTTTCGAAACCAATGGCGGCCCAGGCGATTTAATCAATACCGCCCTCGAGCGCGATCGTGAACGGTTTTCGCGCATCTTTGTCGGCGGTCGCCCAATGGCTATTCAATCGTCGACCGACAGCAAGGTCGCTTGGACTGTTGACTTTATCAACGATCAATTGCACACCATTTCGCTGCTTGAACGAAAAGTGCAGGGGACATTGTCGTTAGGGAATCAGCCATCGGACGAACAGTTGGCAAAAGTGCATCAAGGACGCGCGATTTTTTACGACGCACGCTATTCGCTGGATCAGTGGTATAGTTGCCACTCTTGCCACGAAAATGGCGGGACGAATGCCAAAGCCATGGATACGTGGAACGATGCAACGGAGCTGACCACCAAAACGGTCTTGCCGTTGTACAACGTGATGCAAACGGCTCCATGGACCTGGCATGGCTGGCAAAACGACTTGCGAAAGTCGCTGGAGAACTCGTTCGTTTCAACCATGAAAGGGGATTTGCCCCAGCCGCAGGAAGTTGACGCCCTGTCTGAGTTCTTGGCCACTTTGCGAGAGCCGCCTAACCCGTTTCGAGAATCGACTTCGGCCGATTTGATAGAGCAAGGCAAGGAGCTGTTCCGTCAAGCGGGCTGCATCGACTGCCACAGCGGCCCATTGCACACTGATGGGCAAATCCACATTGTCGGACTCGAATCGAGAGACGATGCCTACGAGGGATACAATACACCTAGTTTAGTCAGCGTGTATCGCAAACCGCGGCTCTCGCATGACGGGCGTTCGAAGTCGCTTCGCGATCTTCTAGAGAATTGGCACATCCCTGCTGAACTAGGCAATGGCATGGAGATGGACGACGAGCAACTCTCGGCACTGATTGCTTACCTGAAAACTCTGTAGCAGTTGAGTTTGGCAAGCCTGCGGCAAGAGAGCTGCACCGGAAAACTCATTCGCCGTACTGATAGAAGCCGCCAAGTGTTTTCTTGCCAAGCCGTCCCTCTGCGATTAGCGGTTTGAGGATGGAGAGCAGTTCGTCGACCTGTGGGCTCTGGTCGTCTGACCACTTGGAATTGTGCAGAGTGTGTTCGACAACATCCAAGCCGATTTGATCCATGATTCCAAACGGTCCCAGCGGCATACCCGTAACCGTTGCCCAAGCGTTATCGATGTCTTCGATTTCTGCAACATCGTTGACCTTCAATTCCAAGGCGGCCTTCAGTACTGCTTGAAGCAACCAATTGAAAACGTAGCCCGGGTGCTCACGCTTCAACCGAATCGGTTTGTGCCCAGTCTTTTCGACCAAGCCCGTCAGCTTGTCCAACACCGAAGCGTCCGTATGTTCACAGCCAACAATATCCACAACACTTGGGCGCAGGACTGGCACGTGGAAGTGGCAATGTGCAAAGCGTTCCGGGTATGCGACAAATTTCGATAGAATGGATGGAACAAAGTAGGAACTGTTGGACGCAATGATCGTCGGCTTGCCAAACTGTTTGCTGATCGTCCGAAGAGTGCGTTTCTTGATGCCGATCATCTCTGGAACACACTCGATGACCAGGTCAACTGAATCGAGTTCGCTGAGCTGTTCAATTACGTGCACTTGGTGTTCGTCAATCACCTTGAGCGGCATGACGTCGTCGGCCACTTGGGAAGCGATATTGTCCACTTCTTCAAGCGGCTTGGGTTCCTCATAGCATGCCGTCTCGTCAGTCGCCTGCGTGGGTGGATCAAGCGTTTCGTCTTCGTTGCCTTTGAAAATCTTCAAGTCGGCAGCGTTGCTTTCCGCGTCTTCCAGAGTGATCGCCAATTCGCTGGCAGCAATGTCCGTCACGTCCAGTTCAACGCTCCCCATCGTGCTCGTTGCCATGTCAAAGGGCTGAGCCTTCAGGGAAGTGAGTTCCTTCGCAATCCATGCTTTCGCATCATATGCGGTTTCGGGAGAGGTGTCGTGAATGTAGGTTGCAAATCCAGCCTGATGCAGACAGGCTGCAATCTGCCGGCCGACCCAGCCAGCGCCAATAACCAATACGCTTTCGATCATGTCCCAATTTTCATTCATTTTTGACGCTTGAAAGCGAGGGATTGTAGCGAAGACGCCACGCTTGAGGGGTATCCGCGACCTTTTTGGTTCATGCGGAGCTCTTAAAATGGAACGCCGCAATGCCAGAACTGTTAAGATTGATTGTCGCCGATCGCGTCCGCATGAACACCCGCTGTAGAAATTCGAGCCGTCCGTTCATCACGCTTGAAAGCTGCACTGGGCACGAATCCGTGCAAGAAGTGCCATGCTGGAGCGGGTACGCTCAGCCTGGGTTGGGTGAGTACTTGGTTTTCAGGAGGAATCCATCGCAGTGATACAACGTCTCGCAAATTCATTCGCGCTCTCCAGTTCTTTCGCGCGCTCCCGTACTTTCGGCCGCTCTTTCG
>CAYPLE010000071.1:7069-14784 GCA_964411445.1 uncultured Pirellulaceae bacterium | reverse complement strand
CTTTCGGCCGCTCTTTCGCCCGGCGCTGCCCCTTAGCACGCTGCTGTGTCCTGGCCTGCGCAGTAGCGATCCCAGCTACCCTTGCGATGTTTCCCAGCGTCGAAGCTCAAGAACCCAAGCCGCCGCAGGTCATCGACGCTGAGTTCCGCCACAAAGGAAAGACAATCAGTGTGACCGCCGAACGGCTGATCGAGTATGCCGATGGAAGCATGCTCCTTCAGGCCGACGATGGCCAACTGTGGACCGTCAAGGGAGAGGATTTTGTCTCGACGGTTGAGGTGCCTGGTGAGCTGAAGGTGCTGAGCATGGACGAAGCCTATGAACGGTTCAAGGAGGAATTGCCAGAAGGTTTCTCCGTTTACAAAACGAAAAACTATGTGCTTGTCTACAACACTAGCAAAGCGTACGTTCAGTGGGTTGGACAGCTTTTCGAGAGCATCCACCGGAGCTTTGCAAATTACTGGCGATCCCGAGGCGTTCGCCTGGAGGAACCGCGGTTTCCGATGGTCGCACTCGTCTTCAGCGATCGGGCGTCTTATCTTCGTTACGCCAAGGACGAGATAGGTGAGTCGGCCAATTCGATGATTGGCTACTACAATATGAAAACGAACCGGATGGTGATGTACGACCTGACTGGAGTGGATGGAATGGTCCCTGGCGGGCGGCGTGTGTCAACGGCAGCGGTGATCAACCAAGTCCTTCGACAACCCAAAGCCGAACGGACTGTGGCGACCGTAGTGCATGAGGCCGTGCATCAGCTCGCATACAACCGCGGTCTGCAAGTTCGCTTGGCGGACAATCCTTTCTGGCTCAGCGAAGGCATGGCGATGTTCTTCGAGGCCCCGGACCCGCGAAGTCGCACAGGTTGGGGCGGAATTGGGAACATCAACTACCACAACTTGCGGCTATTCATGCAAGATTTGCCCAGTCGCCCGGCAGGACGATTGAAAGAACTCTTGACTGATGACACCAAGTTTCAGCAGGGAACTTCTGCTGGGCAATTCTACGCCGAAAGTTGGGCGTTAACCTACTACTTAATGAAAACCAAAGGCAAGCAGTACTCCGCATACGTAAAAGAACTTCGGGCACTGCCGCCACTTGGCGAAAGTAAACCAGCCGAACGAATGGAAGTCTTCGAGCGGCATTTTGGCTCAGCAGAAGAACTGGACAAGGAGTTTATTCAATACATCGGGCGGTTACGCTAATCCGCCTTGCCCCCGGGCTTGGTGGTTCGATCGCGTTAGCCCGCGTTAGCACTCTGTGAACGCCGCAGCAATGGACGAGAGTGTTAAAAAAACCCATGTTCCGAAAGGCAAGTTGCCCGGAGTTTTGTTGCAGAACGAGGCGGTTGCAACGAGAATAGAGCGTTTGAAGCCTGGGGCTCGCACGAGTCAAGTTTGGCAGTGCCGATACTTCGACAGGCTGGGTAGCTCGGACGAACAGATTTAAATGTACCTCTTGGACTAGCGGCACATCATGCTCCAGCCTCGCCCTCTCTCTCGACACAGTCATCCTGCATTCTCAATCGTTGAATTGTTGGTGGTGATCGCAATCATTGGTGTCTTGGTTGCCCTTCTCTTGCCAGCGGTACAGTCGGCCCGCGAAGCAGCTCGTCGAGCTTGGTGCCAGAACAACATGCGTCAAATCGGCCTAGCGACTCAGAACTACCTGCTGGCAAACCGGTATTTGCCGCCGAGTTTTTGTTTGCAACGCAGCCATTTGTCGGTAAACCAGGATCATTCCTGGAGCGCGCATGCTAGGCTGATGCCCTTTCTCGAACAAACCAATGCCTACCGACAAGTGCGGACGGACGTCGATTGGCATCTTCAAGTCAACACAGGCGTTACTGCCTATCAAATTCCAGTTTACTTGTGCCCTTCAGAGCCCAATCGCGAAATACGATATCGCGACGGATCGCCCTACGTGTCACCGATCAGCTACGGTTTTTCCGCGGGAAGTTGGGATGTATTTGACCCGCGGACCGGCGCGACGGGCACAGGATGCTTTGTGGTCAACGGCCGCTTGCGTCCTGGCAGCCTCACCGATGGAATGGATCATACTTTCGCCGCCTTGGAGGTTAAAACTTACCAGCCCTACATTCGCAACGGCGGCGACTTTCTGCCCGATCGACCTCCGCAACCAGGTGAGCTAGTCGATGCACCGGGTGGCTTCAAATCGACCGGTCACACCGTTTGGCCAGATGGTCGAGTGCATCATACGGGCGTCACTACGACGTTTGCACCCAACACGATGGTCGCCTACGAGATGGATGGCAAGATCTACGACATCAACTTCACCAGCCAACAAGAGGGCAAGTCCGCGGACATCGCAACACGAGCTGCCATTACGTCGCGGAGCTATCACGGCGGCATTGTGTATGCTGTATTCATTTCCGGCCGTGTTGCCCCCATCCCCTCAACCATTGATCTGAGGACTTATCGAGCCCTTGGTACTCGCGCCGGTGGCGAAGTTACCGCGCTCTAGCGACGGCAGTCTCTCTTTGCTTGAATCAGGTCGATTCTCAAGCGTTCAAAACCACGCGAAAGGTGCATGATGCCCAAGAACGTCAATTGGTGGTCGCGGAAACTTCATCGTTGGGGCGCCGTTGGATTTGCAATTCCGATGATGATCGTGATCACAAGTGGCTTGCTTTTGCAACTTAAAAAGGAGTTGCATTGGATTCAGCCGCCCACACAAAAGGGCTCTGCTCCCGATCGGTTGACGACATTGAGTGTGGCCGACATCGTGGACGCAGCCAGTGCTGATCCCGCTTCAGGAATTGCAAGCTGGGAAGACGTAAAACGAATCGACGTGCAGCTTTCCAAAGGCGTTGCAAAGCTACAGGGCCCAGACAACGTGGAAGTCCAAGTTGATCTCGCTGACGGCAGCGTTCTCCAAGTGGCCACCCGGCGAAGTGACGTGATCGAATCGTTGCATGACGGCAGCTTTTTTGCAGATTTTGCCAAGCTGTGGATCTTCTTGCCCAGCGGCATAGCCTTGTTTGGGCTGTGGTTGACTGGTGCCTGGCTTTGGCTCTTGCCCTTCAAGGCCAAATCGAAACGCAAACAGCGGAAAGAAACGTCATAGCGACTGTGGCGGCACGTTTGAGAGTGTTATACTGGCGAATTCACATCGCAATGCAATGCGATCATTTCGGAAGCGTTTGTAGTCTGGTGACTGCCTCGATCTTCAAAGTCGATGAGGCTACCTGCAAAGGGGCCTGGTGGGTTCGATTCCCATCCGCTTCCGCCATTTTCAGGCTTCGCCATTTGCGTCTCGGTGTCCACTTCCACAGCGCAGCGGCGGAGGTCGGCGGCAGAATTTGGCAGAGCGGTTAAGCGTGAAAGTGAAAGTGAAAGTGAGAGCGATGGGTTTCACCCATCCTACAGAACTAATTTTATGAAACGATGGCTGACGGAAAGACTACATGCTCGTTGTGCGGACGTGAAATCCGCCATCTAACAGCGGAACGGCGCAGTGGAATGTGTGTGCCGTGTCATCGCTCTGCCCAAAGGGCACCCGAAGAGTTGGTCGTGGAGCAAGTGTTTGATCGCATTGACGCGGCGATTTCCCCGTTCAGCAACTACAAGACTGCTCGACGGCAACTTCAATCTCTGCCGACGGGGTACTTGCTGTGCTTTGCGTTTCACTACGTCCAAGCGGAATTACTCAACGGCGGAGTCTCACAACTCTATTCCAGTTCAACATGGTCCTTGATTCTCGACGCGGAAGAGGCTGCGCACGTCGCTGGTGTTGCCGGCGTTTCAACCTTGCTGCGTGAGATTGTGTACTATTACCATTTGAAGGGGCGGTCCAAGCACAAACGCAGAATAGATGATGACTATTTCTCACCGCTATCGACGAACTGGGGCAAGTCTTTGCAGCAACTCGATAACAACTGGTATGACACTGAAGATGCCGCGAATTCTGTCATACGAATACTGTGCCGAGACCACCAGTCATTGTTTGTTGACGCCTGATTTTCGGCATATTTCAACAACTGACCTACTCCCTTGACTCAAGGAATGCGGATATCCCATGTGACTCGGCACCAATCGAGTCTGCGCACATTCATCTCGGAGCAGATGATTCAGGCCAGTCGCAAGAAGCGCGAAATGATTCGCGTTCTCCGTTTGCGACACGCTCAGCGTTGGCTTGATGGAGTGGCTTCTCGGGAAAACACCTGGATTGCTCTATCGGCCAGGTGGTGGGGAACGCTAGTATCGGGGTTGCGAACATCCTAGGATGGCCGTGCGCGCAGGGAATTGCTGGGCATTGCTATCGTTGAAACAACGCGTTGGGATACCTCGACAGGTCAAGGAGGACGGTCGTGCAAACGATCAAGACAGGTGTAGTCGTCGCACTGCTTATTGCGGTTTGTTATGGAGCTTTTATCGCTCTCAACACGCCAGATCCACAGTTACCACCTGAGTTACAGGAATGGGCTAACGCTGGCGGATCGGACGACGTACTCGAATTCGAAGTCCCCGGAAGTGGCCTGACTGCGGCATCGCCCGAGTCGGTCCTCGACGCATTGACGGGCGCGGCGCCTGGCTTTGCCTCCAACGGTGACATGGCTTCGACGTCTACAAACGACTTGGGCAGTGCCTCAGGTGATGCCCTTGCGTTGCCAACCTTCGACCAGAATCCGAGCACTGTGCCAGACTTGCCGTCCGGGCCTCCTCTGCTCATTCCAACCGAAGACAACTCAAACGCCTCGATCGCTCGCGAAGTAGAACTGCCGTCGAGTCCTGAATTTCCACCTGCGACAGCATTGTTGGGGTCACCGGTTAGCGACCCACTTACTCAGAATCCTGCCGCGGATTTGGCAGTTGGCACCAATCTGCCCGCGATGTCTCCAGGTTTGCCTGTGTCGCCAGCCATTACTTCGGAAGCTCCCCCCGCGTCCAGCCAGAATGCAAGCATTAGCAGGGAGTTGCCACCCGATTTGCAGAGTGCTCCGGCGGCTGAGCCAGTTTTCCCTGGCCTCAGCTCCGAGACTGGCAAGTCAAACATGACGCCGGGTGAAGGTTCGGCGAGCGCGGCGACGATCCCTCAGTTTTCGATTGCTCGCGAGGAGTGGTTGAAACGTGCCACCATCAACGGTGAACTACGTGCTGCACTGGAAGCGTTGAGCCGCTATTACAACAGCCCAGAACTGACACACGCTCAGCACAGTGACCTTGTCGACATCTTGGATGGCCTCGCTCGCGAAGTCATCTACTCAAAGCGGCATTTGATGTTGCCTTCCCATCCATCAACTGCATCGGAGTCGGTTGCCTCGATTGCGAAAAGCTACTCAATTACGCCCGAGCTGTTGGCCAAGATCAACGGACTGGGTAAATCCCAAGCACTGGTGCCAGGCACAGTATTGAAGGTCATTCCTGGTCCATTTTCAGCGGAAGTTAGCCTTTCACGAAGGGAATTGACCCTATTCGTGAAGGGGATGTACGCAGGCCGATTCGGAATTTCACTTGGCAATGACCCCTATCCTCCGGTTGGAAAATTTGAAGTCGGCGCTCGCCAACGTGATCGGACTTACTTCGGTGCCGACACCGAGACGCAGATCATTCAGGGCACAGATCCAATGAACCCTTATGGAGGCTTTTGGCTGAATTTGGGACGCGATGTGTGCATCCACGGATCACCTGAGAAAATTAGCCCTGACCTTGAGAACGTTGGCTGCATCAGCCTCGCTCCTTTGGACGCGTCGGACGTTTATGACATCCTAACCGTCGGCAGCCAAGTGAGCATTACCAAGTAAAGAGCTCCGTCGGCGGACACGGGGCGAGTGCTTAGTTACCGCCGAAGGCTCGTCGCTGCACGACTAGATCCAACCAAGCATCCCTCGGACACTGAAACTTTCCGTCGTGCAAATCAACGGCATCGAGATTCAAGACGCGTTTGCAGAAGCGTTTCCGATGACGGCGACGCGATTGATCATCACCGCCGCAGATCGTTTTTGGGCTCGCCGCGCCGCGGAGAGCATGACGGGATTTGCGACGAGTGTGATTGGTTGCGGATGCGAAGCTGGTATTGAACGAGAAATTGCACCCGAATCGACCCCCGACGGTCGACCTGGCATCGCGGTGCTCATCTTTAGCGTCTCCGGCAAAGAGCTTCAAAAGCAGTTGACTCGGCGCGTCGGGCAGTGTGTGCTGACGTGCCCTTCGACGAGTGTTTTTGCTGGCATGACAGGCGAAAAGAAGCTCGATCTGGGCAACAACCTTCGCTATTTTGGCGACGGATTTCAGATCTCTAAAGTCATTGATGGTATTCGATACTGGCGAATACCGGTCATGGATGGAGAATTCGTATGTCAGGATACCACCGCGCGGTGTTCTGCAGTTGGAGGCGGAAATTTCCTGGTGCTGAGCGAAACGCTTGCCGGCGCGCTGAGTGCATGTGAGTCGGCCATGGATGCGATGCGACAAGTCGACAACTGCATCATGCCCTTTCCCGGTGGCGTTGCGAGGAGCGGATCGAAGGTCGGTTCAAAGTATAAGTCGCTTACCGCTTCGACCAACGATGCCTTCTGTCCCACACTTCGTCCCCTGACAAAATCTCTTCTGCCGGAAGGAGTCTCGGCGGCTCTTGAAGTTGTGATCGATGGTTTGACGGAACAAGACGTCGCGCGAGCCATGCGGGTTGGGATACTAGCCGCGTGTGATGAAGGAGCAAGGAAGGGATTGCGGGCGATCACCGGCGGGAATTATGGCGGAAAGCTCGGCCCCTATCACTTCCACTTGCGGGAGTTGCTCGCATGAGCCCAATGGAATTTGTCGCCAAACAAGGCCTGTCGCAACGATGGATCGACTTGTCCTCACTCGTTCCGAACACACTGATGGACCGAACCGTTAATGAGATTGCCAAGATGACTTTGGCGACCAGCAACGGGACAGTTCCGCTTGGCGAGATCTTTTCGATCTGCGACGGGCATCGGGATGAAATTTTAGTCCGAGGGCTAACGCGGAAATTTTGCCACGTTGGTGGACAACTGAAGAGCGGTCGCATGTTGGTGGACGGAAGTGTCGGCGATAACTTGGCCAATGGAATGACCGGCGGGCAATTGACTCTTACCGGTGATGCTGGAGACTACGCGTTTAGTGGCATGTCGGGGGGAACTGCGGTCGTGAAAGGAAGTTGCGGCGAACACGCAGCTTCGTCAGTGGATCCTATGGCCACCGGCATGCTCGGTGGTGTGGCCGTAGTCGAAGGCAACTGCGGAAAGTGGGCTGCGAATAGAATGCGACGCGGAACGCTAGTCGTCCACGGTAATCTCGCCGCTGGTGCTGCAGCGAGGATGATTGCAGGAACGATTGTAGTGTGCGGTGCGATCGACGAGCCGCTTGGCGCAGGGATGCGACGGGGAACGATTGTAGTCATTTCCAACGAATGTTCGCCATGTCGCTACGCGGGATTCACTCAGCCTGAGAATACGGAGCTTTCGTTTCTACCGTTGCTTTTGAAATCCGTTGCGCCGAAATTGCCTGAGAATTGCGTACCGCGAATAACGCGAGTTGCGATGCGGTCAATCGGTGATCGAACCACCAACGGCCTCGCCGAATTGATATGGCTGGCGGAACCCGAGGCGACAGAAGCCCATGTTCCAGTGGCTTAAAAAAAGACACATTTGACGCTCAGACGCCAACATTTGCATTCACGGATCGCTTACAATCAAAGAAGTGTTGCGGGATTGGGAGACATCTGACGCT
>CAYPLE010000071.1:0-6969 GCA_964411445.1 uncultured Pirellulaceae bacterium | reverse complement strand
TGGCACCGCGATTGGGTCGTGGATGACCGCAAAAGCGTTCCCAGATGTGTGGTGCCCAGAAATAGAGTGTATATTCAAATTGAGCGGGTAAGTTTTAGCAGTTGCGAAACGTCTACTTACTAGATGCACAGAATAACCCACCTGACCGGTTGTCAATGGACACTTCACAGATGGGTCAGAGAAAAAAAATTCGCAGAATGAACTTGATTCTGCGGATAGCCGATAGACATTGTCGCCAACACATCTATGATTTTGACACGTTGGAACTAGTTGCCAGCAAAGTACAATTCAAATGGGCGGACCTCATCATCCGGCGTGGGACTCGGGCGTATCCCGCTGGGTCTGGTGAGGTCCCCCGCCTTTTTTCTTTCGATGGTTCCCATTCTGGGACCTGATCTCCGTCGTTTGTCAGCTCTCTTGGGCTGTCCGAAGCTACTTTAACGACGCATCTCAATCCAGGAATTTGCCGGATCGTTGATTCTTCTTTTGCGACTGCTTGCGTTTATTGTCCAAACGTCGCCGAACGGAGGATTTGCTTGGCTTGGTTGGCTTTCGGATCTTCGGAGGCACCAAAGCTTGGCGGATGAGACGGGCCAATTTGCGTTGGCAGGCCTCTGCATTGCGAGGCTGATCTCGAAACTCCTGGCTCTGAATCACTACTTCGCCATTTTGCGTTAGGTACTGTTTGGCCAGTTGTACGAAACGGCGATGAGCACCTGGAGCTAAAAAGCCCTCCGTGGGTGTCCATCGTAGTGTTGCTTTCGTGCTGACTTTGTTCACATTCTGCCCCCCCGGACCACTGCTGCGCGAGTAGGTCAGTTGCAATTGGTCGGCGGGAATCGACAGCCTCGGCGTAATGTAGAGGTCTTTCATGGTTCTGTTTTCTGGCTGATTCGATGGCAGTCTGGAGGCCGCCCAGGCGTCTTTAGGGTGGTGCGTTGGGTCGCCGAGCGGCGGCGACAAGTTTTCCCGTGTTGAATAACCCGGACGATATCACCCCTGGAAACAATTTTACGGGCTTCAATGCCACCTTGGGCGGTCGATTTTGGCGCGAAACTGGGGTAAGTTGTCGCCTGCCAGTTCATGCGATTGCTGAACGGCTATGACCAGTCGTCGCGCGTGAATGTGCCAGCGACTCTCCAACATTCTCCCCTTATCGTCCAACCCCGCCATGAGTAATTCTGACGTATCGCAAGAAGAACAACTGATTCTCTCTGCTCAGGAAAAGGGCAGTCTTGCCACTGGGCTCACTTACCTTCGACTTTCTGGCCCTGGATGGTTGCAAGGAGCGATTACGCTCGGCGGAGGTTCGCTTGCTGGCGCACTTTATTTGGGCGTCATCATGGGCTACGACATGATGTGGCTGCAGCCGATCGCCATGGTGCTAGGCGTTATTATGCTCAGTGCGATCAGCTTCGTGACGCTTTCTACAGGTCAGAGACCGTTTGCCGCGATTCGTGAACATATCAGCCCAGCGCTTGCGTGGGGATGGCTGATTGCCACGATGATGGCGAACGTAGTTTGGTCGCTACCGCAATTTGCGCTTGGAACGGCCGCGGTGCAGCAAAACTTGCTACCGGCGTCCAACAACGATACCGGCAAAATAGTCGTGGCTTTGTCGTTGTTGATTGTCGCGTCGATCGTCGTTTGGTTTTACAACTCGGGAAGTTGGGGAATCAAGCTGTTTGAGATCATCTTGAAGATCATGGTCGGCGTTGTCGTGCTCAGCTTTTTTGGCGTCGTCATAGCAATGACTTGGGCCGGGGTCTTAGATTGGGGACGCATCGGTTCTGGTTTCATTCCAAACCTATCCTACTTATTTACACCGGTGCCATCGATGCAAGAGGCCGTCGCAGGCAGTGAAGCCGCTTCGTGGTGGACGGATCTGATTGCAAAGACGCAAAAAGACAAGATCATTACCGCATTTGCGACTGCGGTAGGAATCAACATGACTTTCCTTCTGCCCTATTCAATGCTTCGAAAGGGCTGGGGGAAGACGCATCGCGGGCTGGCCATTTGCGACTTGTCGGTTGGGTTGATCGTTCCATTCGTGCTGGCAACGGGGTGTGTCGTCATCGCGGCTGCAAGCCAGTTTCATACCAAGAGCGAAGATGTCTTTGCCATGCTCCAAGAAGGAAAGGGCAAAGAGGTTGGCGAGTACAACAAATTGGTCGACAAATTGCTCGCACATCAAATGGGTGAGCAGTTTGCGGAATTGAATGAGACGGAAGTAGCAACAGCCCGAGCTGAGTTGCCGGAGGTGGACCGTCGAGTGGCTGCTATGTTAGCCGCGCGTGACAATCTGGCTCTGGCAAAGACGTTAGAGCCCTTGGTCGGGACCAATATTTCTCAGAAGCTCTTCGGTGTTGGTGTCCTTGGCATGGCGGTTTCCACCATCATCATTTTGATGCTGATCAACGGTTTCGCGTTTTGCGAGATGCTGGGCGTTCCGGCGGAAGGAAACATGCACCGACTTGGGAGCTTGCTGCCAGCGGTCGGAGTGTTGGGGCCATTCGTCTGGGCCAAAGCTGCTCCGGCGCTCGCTACGCCGACCAGTGTTGCAGGTGGTGCGATGTTGCCCATTGCCTACCTTTCATTCTTGTTGCTGATGAATTGCCCCAAGTTGTTGGGAGATGCGATGCCACGCGGAGCGCGTCGCCTGCGTTGGAATCTACTCATGGGCACCGCAACCATCGTCGCCTCCTTCGCCAGTGTCTGGGGATTGGTTGATAAGCAAATCACTCTTTTCAACCTATCCGTGCCGATCGGATGGATTGCAATCGCTATCCTTGCCGTTCTCCTGGCAGTTGGTCTAGCGTCATTCTCTAAGAAAAACATGAGCAAAGCCTAGCAAGGCCCAACGAATCCCGCCGGGTGTGGTCACAGAGTCATTTTGCACTTGGCGTGGATCTGGTCAGAGATCCAGCGCTCGGAAACCTCGCCAACAACGATCGAAGCCGTCAAAGCGGCTTCCTGCCAAGCTTAGGGGCTAAGCTGCAGCGGCGCGATGGAGACAGCCGATGACACGGTTGTATGAACTGCCCGATCGCATGCTAGCAAACAGCGCCGGGAAACCGGTGCTGCTAGCATTTCGAACGCGGCAGATCTGAATTGTCACTCGGGCTACGATCTGCGAGTATCCCGTTGGCATTGTCGTCGCGTGAAGCAGCGAACATTGGGTCCAACCAACGTTTGAAGTTCGCTCGGACCCGCGATTGAACGCCTGGGATTGGTTGCCGGGTTGGGCAACTGGATCAATCCGTTTAGAAACGCAGTCAAACGTTTGAAGGGATGCAAACGATGGTGCGAAACAATATTGCGCTACTAGTATGTGTGATTGCCGTGTGTGGATGCCGTGGGTACCAGTACGGGCATCTGCTCAAGGGTTCCAGCCCGGACATGGTTGGTAGCCACTCTGCTGGCAGTGAAGTGTATGGGCCGCTGGTTGAAGAATCCGTCGCACGCCTTCTCGGAGCATGTCAAGCTCCAGGGCAAACGGCTAGCTACACCCCCGAAGGATTCCTTGCGCCGCGACGAGTGTGCTTTGTTGGCGTAGAGAACAAAAGCTCCGAAGAACTGAGTGATTTCAAGGATCACCTCTACGAGTTGATCGATACGCAAATCAATCGCGCCGATCAATTTGAATCCATTAGCCGGCGTCTAGTGGATGAAGGCCTAAAGAACTCGAACTTGCGACCAGACGAATTGCTGATGAAACGGAATATGCAGCAATTTGCCGCAATACTCCAACAGGATTCTCAACCCGTCGATTACTTGCTGTTTGCCAAGCTGACAAGCGGCACAACCGAGCGCAACAAATCGTCACAGCGCGACTACTTATTGACACTCGAGTTGGTCGATGTGCGAACCGGTCAATTTACCAAGGAACAAGCCGAGATTCGAAAGGGCTACCACAAATCGCCAATGGGCAAATTGGCCAATTACAGCTTGTTCCCAGCCGGACGTTAGGAATCGCGTTTCGGGATGGTAGTTAGAAACTGTAATCAGATCTGCTACCGGATTGGATGTGAGACTGGGGATCTTTGACCAGATCTACATCGCGTGAATGGAACTGGATTTCCGGCGTATTGAATGCTTCATCAGCCACGTCACAAAAGCAACGCACCGCTTGGCCCGCGGCCTTTCGAGCATAGAGCGTCAATGGCGGCGAACAGCCCGCCTTCTTGGCGTGCGCTGATCACGCTGATTGTCTTTTCCGGGCTGCTCGCCTCGTCTGGCTGTGCGACGCATGCGAAGCGGATTGCGGAGCCCCGCCGCGACTTCTATCGTGGCAATCTTACTTCCGCAAGGAAACAACTTTCAAAGCTGAGTGAAAAGCACCATAAGGATACGTCGGTCCTAGAGCTCGACCTAGCGATGCTCGACCTGGTCGAAGGACGCCCCCAGGAAGCTGAACAGCGCCTGCGACAGACGCGTGATGAATGGGATCGAATGGAACAGGCTTCTCTAGCCGAAGCGGCGATGTCGGCTGTTCGCGACGATCAGAGCCGCGCCTATGCAGGCGAAGACTACGAGAAAGTACTGCTGCGAGTATTTCTGACGCTGTCGAGTTTGATGGGCGACGGCATCGACGCCGAAAGCTACTCTCTGCAGACACTCAAGAAACATCAGGAGATTCTCGAGCGGGCTCAGAAATCCGAGCGATCAAGTCGTAATGAAAAGCGTGATAGCAACGCGGGCGATGAGCAATTCGATGAAGGCCGTTTTGCTCCCCACTACTGCATCCCCGCCATCGCTCCGTATCTGCGAGGCGTTTTGCGCGAGGCGACCTACAGCAATTATGACGATGCCCTGCGTTCCTACCGACAAGCCTTGGAATTGCAGCCGACGGCAGAATTCTTGCTGGGCGACATCCAACGGGTGACCACCGGCACACACAGTGCACCGGGTCACGGCGTGCTGTACGTCTTCGCCATGGTTGGCAGAGGGCCAACAAAAATTGAAGTCGACGCTCCGGTGACGACCAACGCGCTGCTACTCGCTGACCAAATCCTATCGCAATTCAGCGAGTACTCTTTGCCTCCGACGCTGGCGCCTGTAAAGGTCCCAGGGGTCCAGAGCCCTCCAAAGCCATTTGATTTGATCGGTATTCAAACCGGCTCCTTAGCCACGACGACGCTGCCCATCACCGATCTCCATGTGCTCGCCGAAAACGCCGTGCAAGCAAACATGTCCAAAACCATCGCACGTGCCGTCGTGCGTCGTCTACTCAAGAAAGGCGCGATGGTTGGTGCGAAAGATCGATTGGCAGCCGACTCCGACATTGCTTCTTTGGCGCTCGACATCGCTGGCGTCGCTTGGGAAGCGACAGAGTCCGCCGACACGCGATGTTGGGGCGTTTTGCCTCGCGAGATCCAGGTCGCACGTATCGAGCTGCCCGAAGGTATCCACGAAATTTCGTTGGAACCGATCACTGCCGGCCGGCCCGTTGGTCCACTTCAAACGCAGGCGGTGCAGATCTCAAGTGGGAAAAACCACTATCTGCTTGGCTACTGGCCTGGTGCGACGCCCATCGGCGGCTTGCAACTCAGCCATTAGAGCGTTTCAATCCCACGGGTGGCGTCGCTGCCCCACTTTGAGCCTGCAATTCATGGTGTCACACCTTGGGCGTTAGTGCAATCGTTTGGTGTTGGTGCAATTGGCATTAGCATTTGCTAGCTCGGCTTCGCTGGCAACAATCGCCCTTCGCGCAGGGGTGTCAAAAACGGTATAGCCAAAGGGACACGCACACTCTCAGGCTTGCCTCCCCATAGAGCAACCTACCGACTCACACCCATCACGCCCTCGGACGAAGCAGATGCAACGTTTGTCAATGCTCGCAATTTCGATGCTCCTCTTGTTCGTGCCAACGACCGTCGCGACAGCTCAGTCGTCGAACCAGCAAGTCTCTCAGGATTTGTTGTCGATCTACAAATCGACGAAATCCGCAAACAGCGAAGAAGCCGTCTCCACGATTGCTCGCGCGTGTTCCCGCGTTATTCAAGACCGGGCGCGTAGTTCGACGGACCGAGAATACGCATCGAATCTTTTCGGTTGGGCACTCAATCGTCGCGGAGAAATGCGGAACGAGAAAGCTAGTGAACTCGTACAAGCTGGCAAACTACGCGAAGCTGCCGAGATGGATGCCAAGGCTGCTGAGGATTATGCGACGGCCATCAAGTATGGGCAACCGAACTGGCGAGTGCACCATAATTACGCGATTTCGTTGGCAATGGCCACCGATTTTGAAAACGCGATTCAGCAATTTACAAGATCCATTGAGCTTAAGCCGGACTATGCGAACGCCTACTTCAATCGCGGAGAAATCTACTTTGAAGCTGGCCAGTTTGCGAAGGCAACGAGTGACTACGGCAGTGCAATTGAACTCGATGACTCGGATCCACAGTTTTTCAACAGTCGCGGTCACAGTCAGTTTATGGACGCACAATACGATGCGGCGATCAGCGACTACAAACAGGCTGCAACGCTCGACCCGCGAAGCGTCGTTTTCAAAACCGACCTCGCTGACGCATATCATTACGTCGGGCGATGGGAGAGTGCAGCCGAAACGTACAAAGCGGCCATTGCCATCGACAATTCTCACGCCCGAGCCTATCAAAACGCAGCTTGGCTCATGGCCACCTGTCCCGATGCAAAGTTTCGCAAACCGGAGCTAGCCTTGAGCGCTGCCAAACGAGCTGTCTCGCTCTCTCGGCAAAAGGATGCTCGACTGCTCGACACCCTGGCCGCCGCCTCCGCCGCAAATGGTAAGTTCGAAGAGGCATCACGGATTCTGAGTGAAGCCATTGAATTGGCCAGTTCTGGTGAGCGGCAAGAACTATCCCAGCGTCTAGGCCTTTACCGACGCGGGCGAGCTTACGTGCAGCCAGAAGTCGCCAGTGCCGATCGGGCCAACGCCGCCGTTCAAACCGCCAGCGGGCAGGCAGCACGAACAAGTCCAAGTCGCAT
>CAYPLE010000070.1:16707-33119 GCA_964411445.1 uncultured Pirellulaceae bacterium | reverse complement strand
CTTGCGTCAGATGCTACTCGACGCCATTGGTGACTGCGGGACTTGAGCTCACAAATGGATCCCTCAGGCCAGTGCGGATTGTCCGGAGGGGCGGATTAATTGACCTTTGGTGAACTTTAGCACTGAAATTCTGGCTCTTTGCTGGTGTTACCGAACGAGCAATCGCACTAAAATACGATGTCGTCCGGCGGTTTACGCCGTTGACAATTCAATTTTGGACAGTTCAGTCTCGGATATCTCAATGTCAAACGCACCGGAATCGAATTCAGGCGACCAGGGAGTTTCAGAAGCACCAAGTGCCTCGAGCGGACAAGAAGCCGCTGCACCGCAGGTTGCTGAGCCAACTCCAGCCGCCCCGACTCCAACGCCGGAACCTGCCGCGACGGCACAACCTGCAAGCGAACCGCCTGCAGCCAGCCCATCAAAAGCAGGAGGACCGATCAGCCTGGAGAAGATCCGTCAGCTTCGCAAGAGTCAGCAGAAATCCGCTCCGCTTGGCCGCCCAGCAGCCATTCCTGCTGCTTCGAAAGGCGGCAAGCCGGGCAATTCTGGTCCGCGGCCGAAATCTGCTGCTCCAGCTCCAAGTGACGACGACAACGCTCCTCAAAAGGCAAAGCCGGCCGGACCCGCTCCAAAAGTAGCCGTCCCGTCGATCCGAAACGCACTGCCGAAGGATCTCGAGGACGAGTTGGAGGCAGCAATTGCCGGATCGGACCTCGACAGCATGCTCGTTGGCGATTCAATGCTGCAGGTTGGACGTACTCTCACCGAAGGCCAGCGCGTTCAAGCGAAAGTGATGAAGACGCAGGGTGAATTCATCTTTGTTTCACTGGGGGGGCCTGACGAGGGGATGATTCCAGCTCTTCAGTTTGAGACGCTTCCCGAGATCGGCTCGCAAGTCGACGTGATCGTCCGCGGCTATTTGGCCGACGAGGGCATGTATGAGGCGACGCTCCCCGGCAACGCCGTCGATGTGAGCGACTGGGACGACATCAAGGAAGGCGATGTCATCGAAGTCCAGGTAACAGGCTCCAATACAGGTGGACTTGAATGTAAAGTCGGCTCGATTCGCGGCTTTATTCCGGCGAGCCAAGTTGCTGAGTACCGGGTCGAAAATCTGGGTGAATTCGTCGATCAAAAGGTGCTCTGTGTTGTTACCGAAGCCAATCAGCGGCGTGGCAACTTGGTGCTCAGCCGTCGAGCGGTTTTGGAACGCGAGCGTACCGAAAAGCGGGCCGAACGTCTGGCCAGCTTGGAAGTTGGTGCTGCCGTTGAGGGAACCGTTCGCAAAATCATGGATTTTGGTGCGTTTGTTGACATCGGCGGCTTAGATGGATTGCTGCACATTAGCCAACTGTCCTGGGAACGCGTCAAACACCCAAGTGAGATCCTAGAAGAAGGCCAGCAAGTCCAGGTTCGCGTCGACAAGATCGACGAACAGACAGGCAAGATTGGTCTTTCCTATCGCTCGCTGCAAGACAACCCTTGGTCCGACATCGACGCGAAGTTTCCAATTGGCAGCGTTGTCAAAGGGACTGTTACCCGCATCGCCGAATTCGGTGCGTTTGTGAAGATTACCACCGGCGTTGAAGGCTTAGTGCACCTGAGCGAACTAGCGCATCATCGCGTCGCAACGGTTAGTAATGTCGTCAGCGAAGGCGAGGAAGTATCCGTCAAGGTGCTCAGCATTGATGCAGAGCAGCAACGCATCAGCCTGTCTATCAAGGGAGCGACGGCGGCCCCGCAGTCCGAAGCAACCGAAGAGGATACGGCGGACGAACCACCACCAAAGCCAGTCTTGCCGAAACACCGCGGACCGCTCAAGGGCGGAACTGGGCGGCCAAGCGGTGGAGAACAGTTTGGTCTAAAGTGGTAAAGCTTGCCGAAAGCCATCAAGAATGACGGACGAAGCATCAAAGATCCCGCAGCGCGTCGTTGAACTTGAAATCGCGGTCTCGCACCAACAAAAGCTGCTTGACGAATTGAACCGTGTCGTCACCGAGCAAACCATGACGATCACTCGTCTGGAGCGGCAGTGTCACGCATTGGCCGAAGAATCAAAACGACTCCGCTCGTCTTTGGACTCTCAATCGCCAAACTTGCAGGACGAAAAACCACCTCACTATTGAGATTCTGGGCGATCTCTGGACGATGCGCAGGCAGTTTCTAGGCTTGCGTCTCTCGCGATTTCTTCACTCTCTTCGACGCTGCCGCTAGTCTCCGTAGCTTTGCGCGCGTCCGGGCCGCTATGGCAGCTTGTCGGAACTTGCCGTGAAGACAAGGGCGCACTAAGGCCCCAAACGGGGCTTCGGACGCAAGGTTCTGTCAGCCAGCTAAGGGCGCATTGTTAGGCAATCCTGAATGCAGGGTCAGGAAAATTCGAAATTGATGATTGAATCTACGCCGTCAATTGCTATAGTGCGAGACGAGCGAAGCGGCTTTACCTCTCTCTTAAGTCGCGCCGGAGCATCTGGCACTCGCTGAGGTCAAAAGTGTTTTTATTCCTTTTGTAGTCTGCGCACTCTCCGCGCTGACACTTCCTCAGGAGCGTCTTTATGACCAGATTTCGTTCTGGCTCGGAGTCACATTCCGGGCGTCACCCCTACGGTTTTACACTCGTAGAGCTTCTAGTTGTTATCGCAATCATCGGCATTCTTGTCGGTCTGCTTTTGCCTGCTGTTCAGGCAGCCCGGGAGGCAGCTCGTCGCATGAGTTGTTCAAACAACATGAAGCAGATCTCCCTAGCGACCCACAATTTTGAGTCGTCATTCAAGCGTTTTCCACCGGGATACCTCGGACCGGATCCTCGCGATGTAACCCTAACGATGCAGAACGGCGGTGAGCAGCCCTACCTTGGTGTTTTCCCATTCTTGCTTCCTCAGTTGGAACAAGCGAACGTTCAGAATCTAATCCCAACAGACCACCTGCGGGTGGATCAACTGGGGAATCAGCGTTGGTTTCGCAATCCGGAACTCTACGCGTTGGCTCAAGCTCGATTGTCCGCGTTCATCTGTCCCTCAGATGCCGAAGCCGAAGGAACTGCCCGTGTTTATTCCAGGACTCATATGTACCGCAACAGCAACAACGGCATGACCCACCAGGCTTTTTCGTTGACCAATGTCGGATTCGGAACAACCAGTTACGTGGCAAGTGCCGGACGCAGAGGGGCTGTTATCCCGCGATTGCGTGGCGCATTCACGAATCGTTCAAAGACGAAGTTTGGTGAGATTACCGACGGGACGAGCAATACAATGCTTTTCGGCGAAACACAAGCCGGTCAAGATCGCGTGTATATCTGGATGTCGGCTGGCCCGATCAGTTCAGCCTTTGGTTTTGGGGATCGCTTCTCACGGTGGGGCAGCTACCACGCTGGTAACATCATCAACATTGGTCTGGCGGATGGCTCCGTTCGGACGATCACCCCGAACATCGATTTAACACTGTTCAGGAACCTGACCATCATTGCTGATGGTGAAGTTCTTGGTGATTACTAGAAAGGAGTCGTCACCAATGATTTACACTTTATTGAAGCGAATGATTTGCGTTGCGATTCTGGCAACGAGCGTTTCAGCCGTCGGTTGCGGCGGAAAGAGCGACGTTGAGTTTCCAGAAACGCCGGCAGAAATGCCAGCCCAGGATGACGAATCCGCCGAAGGCGATCAAAGTGAGTCGGAAGGCTAGTTGATCGTCGGCTAAACAACCTGACGGGTTCGCCATTGAACTCGAAACTCGAAAGCAGACTGTGTCCCATTGCCGTCTCTGGAGTCATCTCTGGGGGCGGCATTTTTTTGTCCGTGACCTGTGAGCGCGCTGTGCAGCCCAAATCTCATCGGGCGGAGCCAGGTTCAATTCGAGCTGGCAAACTCCCAGCGAACGGAAATAGGGTATCTTGGATGCAAAGTGACTTTCACGGTTGTGGCGGCGATTGTTCAATGCCAGCCCGAAGTCCTGCTTAGGAACATGCTTTCACCGGTGGAGAGACGCAATGCCGTCGGACCAAGACAACTGGACGTTTCGAACCAAAATTGTCAAACCTGTAGTGACACAACTGCCCTGTTTGATTTCTGCAATGATTGCCGTATTGATCAATAGCGCGGCTGTTCAGAGGGGGTGTGCTCAGCCCGTCAGCGGGCAAGCGGATTTTGTCATTCTGAACGCGACCGTCCTCCGATGCAACGAAGCGATGGACGTCACCGATGCAATTGCGGTGAAGAATGGGCGTATCATAGCCCTTGGTGACGAGAACGTGCGGCCACTACTGGATTCAGACAGCACAGGCGTCATTGATGCAAAGGGGTTATGTGTAACGCCCGGTTTCGCGGACAGTCATCTTCACTATGTTGGGCTCGGGCAGTCTTTGCAGATGCTAGATCTGCGGGATGCACAGTCGTGGGATGAGATCGTACAGCAAGTTCGTGAAGCCGCACGCTCGCTCCCCAAAGGTACTTGGATTGAAGGACGCGGTTGGCACCAATCTAAATGGAAGGCAGCACCTGTCGGCGGCGCTGACGGTTATCCATCGCATTTGGCAATGAGCCGTTTGGTTCCTGACCATCCCGTCGTTTTGACTCATGCCAGTGGTCACGCTTTGTTTGCCAACGAGGCGGCTATGCGACTTGCTGGCGTCGATGCGCAGACTCCTGATCCGGCTGGCGGTGAGATTCTTAAAGACGAACAAGGAAACGTTTTGGGAGTGTTTCGCGAAAACGCTCAGTCGCTCGTTCGTCGCGCAAAATCGCGGACCCAGCGGAAATCGGATCCACAGACCCGCAAAGAGCTGCTCAAGGAGCAAATTCGTTTGGCCGGTTTCGAGTGCTTAAGGCATGGCATCACATCGGTGCATGATGCTGGCAGTAGCTTCGACTTGGCGGCAGAGATGGAGCTACTTGCAACCGCCAACGAACTACCCGTACGTATTTCGATGATGATTCGAACAGGAGCGCAGGAGCTTGCCGCGCGGCTGTCTCCTCAAGCTAGAGTTCTTACTGAGAACCATCTATTTTCGCTTCGCAGCGTCAAGGTTTCAATCGACGGCGCACTTGGCCCGCACGGCGCATGGTTGCTGCAGCCTTACGAAGATCTTCCCACAACGAGCGGTCTAAATACGGTCGCGATTCGTGAGCTCGAGAAGATTGCTGAGCTATGTAAGCAAAACGAGTGGCAATTGTGCGTGCATGCGATCGGCGATCGAGCCAATCGAGAGGTTCTGGATGTGTACGAAAAGACGCTCGGCGAGAAGATTTCGACCGACCATCGCTGGCGAGTCGAGCATGCACAGCACCTTTCGCCTGCGGATATCCCGCGGTTTGGGAAGCTTGGCGTGATTCCAGCGATGCAAGCAAATCATTGCACCAGCGATGCGCCCTATGTGCCAACGCGTCTTGGTGAACGTCGCAGTCAACAGGGGGCTTATGTATGGCGATCTCTCATCGACTCAGGCGCCATCATCCCAAATGGCACGGACGCTCCGGTTGAGAAGATTGATCCGCGCGTCAGCTTGTACGCGGCGGTCACCCGCCGCATTGCCGATGGAAGCCAGTTTTACCCAAAACAATGCATGACTCGCCGCGAAGCCTTGCTCAGTTACACACTTTGGCCAGCCATTGCGTCCTTCCAGGAGGAGCACATTGGGTCACTCGACGTCGGCAAGCTGGCTGATATCGTGATCTGGGATCGAAACTTGCTTTCATGCGACGCGGAGGACATCTTGAAGGCTGAAGTTATCGACACGATACTCGGCGGCAAAGTCGTCTACACACGCGACTGAAGTCAAGTGTTCTGCGAATACGTATCGGCTCGAATTTAGGAACGCATTTAGGATCGAATGCGGATCGGCAACCAGAGCCAAACCGACGCACGATACTCAAGATAAGCATCTCCAAAACGCTCGGCCAGATCGACTTCCTCGGACGGGCGAATCGCGACGTGCCAGACTACGCAACTAACGACCGACAGTACCACAACAGCAGGGCTGCCGATGAGTGCTCCGACGGCAAGCCCTTGTGCCAGTCCGGCAAGTGCCATTGGATTTCGAACCCAACGATACGGCCCAGCAACGACGAGACGAGGGGCTGTGTTGGTGGGCAGCGGCGTTCCACGTCCGACTGCGGCCATCGTGAAGCCACTCCACAGACCAAGCAGCGAAGCGGCACCAAACAGCCACCATGGCCACAGGTGACGCATTTCAATTCTCGGAATGCCCACAAACGTCTCGATTTCACGAATCGTGTTTGGCAGGATATACAAAAAGAAGGACCAGAAAACAAATGTCTGCAACAGCGTTTGGCAAATGGCCGTAAGTTGTGGCAATTCTTTTGCTTCGTAAATTCGGTATTCCCCTGATCCTCCGGAAGACAGGTCGCCCGTCCCAAGGATGCTAAGTGCTATGCAATTTGCGAAGAGCATGGTTGCCATGAGACCTGAGCTAATCCATGCTTCGCCCGTATGATGCGAAAGTGCGACACAATAGAACGTCGGATACACTGCCAGGCAGGCCGTCCCAAGCCCAAGCGACCAAGTTACCTGGCTTCGTCGAGCTACGGCTACTGCAGTCAATATGGAGGCGAAAACGATCACAGTATCGGGAGGCAAAAACGCAAAGAAAAAGCCGCGATCAAATTTCTCAGGCTTAAACCACTGCATCGACTCCGGGACAGTCATCAACGTTAGCCACCACGCCGTAATTGCAACTGCCTGCAACGCGTAGAGTGCTACGATCAAAGTACGTAGATCGGCTTTCATACAAGACTCTACAAAGGTCAACTACCGAACACAGCGCTCGGGCTTGTTATGGTTTCCTCGCAGGCAAAACAGCCGGCACACTTCCGTCCAAGTATCGCCAATTCTTCAGGAAGGAAATGAGATCCGACATGTCAGATGGAGAGATGGAGTTTTCAAAACCATCCGGCATGAGTGACTTTGGACTGATGCGCTTTCGTTCAATGTCAGCTCTGCGAACAATTTCCTGTTCACCAGCCGTCGTTCGAATTACTAGGCTGTCGAGGGTCTCGCTTTCGAGCAATCCTTGTAGAGTGCGCCCGTCGGCGGTAAGGATTGAAGTCTGAAAGAAGCGATTGTCAACGGCCAGATTTGGGTTCAAGATGGCGGTCAACAGTTCGCGAGGTTGCTTGGTTCGTGTGTCCGAGATCTCTGGGCCTATATTTACTCCCGTACCGGCAACGCGGTGACAACCAGCGCAGTGTTTTGCAAATACTTTCTTTCCATTCTCTGGAGACGGTGTCTCCGCGAGATGCTTGGCATAACGCTCCACAATTGCCTGCCTATCCGGATTCTGCAGCGACTTGAGCAATTCTTGGAGCTGCTGTTTCTCCGGCGGCTTGGCACTACGAACCAATTGGAACACGCGTTGGCCACCGAGCAACCGCGAATCCAATTTTCCGGAGAGCAAGAGCTCCACAACGTTTCGCTGCCTGGAACTACTTGCGAGCATCAGTTTACCGAGCGCCTCGGCTAGTACGCGGTCGGCCGCAACCAGTCGCACGGCTGCTGCGGACACAAACTCGTCGGCCGAAGCTTGCAAAGCCCACGCTTGCCACGCGGCAGCTCCAATGACTCCGTCACGGTCGAGGCGTCCTCGAATTGCAGCCTGCGCGTCATCCACCTGACTCCTGGCAAGAATTTGGATGGCGAGCTTCTCGATATCTTCGTCAACATCTAACTCGCAGAGCCGGATTGCCGACTCCACCGCTGCAGTGGGAAGTGTATTACTCAGCTTAGAAATAGCGTCAATACATTCAAGTGCAAACAGGCACTCTGCGGCCGAACGCGGATCGTCCAACGAGCTATCATTCTCCTGCGTGACTCGAGTTAGCAGTTCTCGCGCCAACGCCTCACCTAGGGCTATCGTCTGTGCATTTGCAGGCCCTGCATCTTTGATGAGCGTCTTGACGGCAGCAGTCATACGGGACATGTCGTGCCCAAGCTCGATGCGAAGCGACTTGGATTCAACGAGAGTCCGCAGTATGGCGAGGGGCGCATCTCGAAAGAGGTGCCCTAACGCGTGAAGTTCCAGTTCTGCAGAGGCTAGGTCTGCAGGGTGGCGATCGTAGTGCTGCAGGACGGCTTCGCGTTGCTCGGCGGTGAGCCCGCTGCTTTGTGCGTCTTGTTCATCGCCGCGCAAAAATTCGGAGCGTCGAACGATGGCCAGTAGTGTTTCTTCACGCGTCGCTTGCGTTTCAGTCCACAGGCTTCCTGGAGGGCCTGTGGTTGAAGTCAGCTCTGGTAGCCAGCCATTGTTCGGATTGAGGCTTCGCAGCATAACCGCTCGCAGGGAAGGCTGTCCAGGAAGTTGGTCGTAGAGTTCTTTGCTGGTCTCGGGGGACCCCCATTGCGCGAGCAAGCGCGTGGCGATCGACCGTGCTGCAAAACTCGCGTCCGAATCAATCGCGATAGCAAGCAAGGCGGACTGGCTGCGGCGAAAGGCATCGTGATCTACTGCGATGCGTTCGATGAGCAAGCGAGTCGCGGTGCTGCGTGTCCAACTATCACTACTTCGAAGCAAAGCGACCAGCTCCATCGGAGTGCGTCTGTTCAAAGGAGCCTCTGCAAGATCTCTGAGCCTGCTTCGCAGATTGCCACCGTCTTGCTCAAAGCAGTAGATTCTCCCACGGTCGTTGCCGTTGCGTTCATCAGGACGGTTTTGAAGCTCCTTCGGAACCCAATGCGGATGCTCAATTACAGCCCTGTGCATGTCCACCACACCAATTCCGCCGGGAGTAGCAAACACGTTGACTGGGCGAAACCAATCGTCAGTACTCGCGAGCCAGTCACGCTTTGTTTCGTGCGATGTTGTGCGGCCAGTATAGCCGAGACGCCCGGTATGTCCGTCCCAAGAAAGGATGGATCGCGTAACAACTCCCGCGGTGGGCTCACAGACAAACGCACTGGATTCCATCGGTTTATTTGTCTTCAAGCATTGGACGTGAAGACCGCAGGCTGCCGTGTATTGCCCGGCATGCAGATTCGACGTTGTCCACGCTTTGACAAGCGGATAGACGCGGGACAGCTCTCCGCTGGGAAGGCGATCGGCAAAGGACGGCCAGATTCCAGCAAACGCATTTTCAAAGGTCTCTGATTGTTCCAAAACAAATTGAATTGCGGGATTTCGGTTGCTGCACGCATAACGATTTCCAAGGCTGTCGAAGGAGAGACCGAACTGGCTTGCACCGGTGATCAATTCAAGAGCACCCGAGTTCGCATTGAACCGGAGATCCAGAGTTCCCATCATGAGTGGCTCAATAGCGGGAACCGCTTCTGCTGGCGGGGTATTCGGCTTGACCACTCTCACATCGCCGCCTCGCAAACCGCTTGCGACGTACCACCATCCGTCTATTCCCAACGTAGGGTGGTTTGCGCGAAGTTGCTCGTTGCCTTGAGAAAAGCCCTCAATCCAGTCTTCACGGTGGTCAGCAATGAGGTCTCCATCCGTGTCTTCGAAGTAAGTAAGCTTGCCTGCGTGCGTGCAAACAATGCCTGCGCCGGAGATGGCAATTCCAGTAGGCATGTCGAGACCACTCGCGAAAACGGTTCGTCTCGAGAAAATAGACTGCCGGTCATCTGTCGAAGGTTTATCGAGAACGATGATTCGACCACTGGGCGATTGCCCTTGCTGTAGGAATGGGTAGTCGTGCATCTCAACGACCCACAATCGCCCTTGTTCGTCAAACACCGCTGCGACAGGGTCAACGACGTCTGGCTCCCAAGCAACTGCGGTGCTAGTCCAGCCGTCGATAACAAGAGAATCGATACCGGCTGCAATAGTGCGTTCGCTGGCTGCCGGTGAAGGTGGCGTTTCTTGAGCGTAGGCCCCGCAAAGAGTCTGAACGGAGCAAATCAGGCCAACTACCCAAGCGGCTGAGTGTTGCTTAAGTCGAGGCACGTTTCTCTCCCATGTTCAAGCTTACGTTTCGCCCTAGCCTGTCAGCATTTGGCCAATCAGGCCGAGGAGAAAACCGGCAACGGCGCCTAGCGGAGGCAACCAGTTGTTTTCCAGTTTGGCTTGCGGGGCGATATCACCGAAAACAACGTACAGAATTCCGCCTGCGGCAAAGAGCATTAGAACAGAAACGAGCGTCGTTTGTTCTGACAACAAGTAGAATCCAAGGATGCCGCACATGGGACCGAGCAAAGCAAGCAGGAGGAAAGCGGTGACAATTTGACGATCGCGAAGGCGGCCTCCTCTGCTTAGTTCGCGAAACGAATTGAAGCCTTCGGGCAAGTTTTGGAGGGCCATAAGCCCGGCCAACAACAAGCACGTTGGACTACCGACGGCAAGTGAAGCACCAAGGGCAATGGCTTCGGGAAGAAAATCAGACAGCATCGCAACCAACTGGCTGACTGGACTTTTGTGCTTCGCCAGGTAGACGTCCAGGAGCATGAACCCAATTCCGCCAGATAGGAATGCGATGGCGACAGGGAGGATGCTCAGGTTTTCGATGCCTTCGGGAACCAGCACCAGGGCAACTGCCGAGAGCAACGCGCCGCCGCCAAAGGCCATGATTCCCGTTTCGATTTCGGGCGGACTTGAATCGCGCCGCGAAAAACGAACCGCCAGAATAGCCCCCAGCGGCATCGCCATTCCGGCGAGAAGCGTCAGCCCAACGACCTTGGCAAAATCGGCCACGATACGCTTCCCTACTGACTAAAGGTCAAGAGCATCTAACTCATCGATCAAGCTATCTAACTCATCGGGCTTCGCTTTCTTGCTAGCCGCAATGCGTTGTTCGAGTTCCGATTGTCCGGCAAGCGGCTTTCGCCCGGCCAAGATCAATTGCTCGTCCCGTTCGCGAGCGGCAACCTCTGCGGCATCTTCGTCACTCTCCGGAGCACCGAAGAGTTTTGAAAGGTCGATTTTCAGACCGCCCGCTTCAACGGGAGCGCCTGCGATAGCTGGCGTTTTATGTTGTGGGAAAATGATTGCATTCTGCGGGCAGACACGAGAGCATGCCGGGCACCCTTTGCGGCAATTGTCCGGTTGTTCAACCACAATCGTCTCAATGGTGTTGACACCGTAGACGCCGAAAAGGCAGAAGTCGATGCACTCCATACAGTTCGTACAGCGACTAAAATCGATCACGGGATACCATCGCCTGCCTGACGCTTCTTCGATAGTTGTCACAGAAGCAACGCCGACCAATTCTGCCGGAGGCTCGTCTGCTGCTGCATCGCTGTCGACAATTGCTGGCTGACTAGCGAGTGACGGGCTTCCGACAAAGGTATCGTTCGTCGGCTCTTCAAATCGCGTCAAAGTTTCGAGCGTCAAAGGCGTCCCACGCGGCTGAGCGTCCAATTCCGAACTGCCTACGATGCGTTCAATTTCAGCCGCAAAGTCCTCGGCTTTCTCGCTCGCACGAAACTCAATGCAATAAATATCACGATCCTGACGCGGTTGGATATCGGTAACTCGCTCGAGTTCCTCTTCGGCGGTCGCTTCGGCATCATCGTCATCGTCTTCGAGCTTGTCAGGGGCAAGTAACTCGACTTGGCCGGGCTGCCCCGTGACGCCATTGCGATCCAAAATCCAGTGTGTGGCTCGGTCGTACAGCCAGCCGATCACAATTAGGTCATCGTCAATCGCCCCAAGTTGCGAGTACGTTTCACCGCCCGGCGGCAAGTCGTAAAGGTGGGGGACGCGGACGACGCGAACACCGGGGATCTTCGATGCCAATTCAGCAACAGAAGACTCCAATTCACGTTTCTTAGGATTCCGACTTTGACCAGCCGAGACGATCACAGTGAGTGTGCGATGCTTAAGCATTTGCCTGACCTTTGATCATGCGCTGCGCGACTTCCCAAGCACTTTCAAGGTTAACCATGTATCCCTCGGCATCGAAAAGCGGCTCCGGTGAACCAGAAAGTTCAAACAACCAACCTTCGCCATATTTGTCGGTGTTGATTGCTGTTGGGTCTTCCAGCAGGCTTTCGTTGATAGCCGAAACCTCGCCGGCACAGGGGCTGTAGAGGCTGCTTTCTGCCTTCTTGCTCTCGATCGAGCCGATCTCTGTTCGCTGTTGGATCTGCATTCCTGGCTCAATCGTGATGTCGAGAAAATAGACATCCTGTAAAAGGCGAACTGCGTAAGCACTTAGTCCGAACCGCAGTCGGCCAGCATTTTCGGCGGCCCACATGTGGTTCTTGCCATAGAGGAGATGCTTTGGAAAATGAGCTTCGTACTCGCCCATCATGAACACGAGTGAATCGGGCATCAGGTGTACCGAACTCCCTGATGCTCAGGTTCAAAGAACGCTGGCAAGAGTCCATCGACGCGCAAGAGTCCGTCAATGGTCAGTTCAATGCGGTCGTCGGAATCGCTGCCGACGTAACCTTCTGTTTTGTACTGCTGCCATACTTCGGCATACTCACTGCGTATATCGACGCCAAACTTATCCTGGAAATAGGATGGTTCCACGTAGCCACGCTTGAGCAGCAGAATCAGTTCGCGAATCATCGCTTGCTTGGCAGTCGGCGTGAAAGCCCGCCCCAGTGGCAATTTGCCTTCATCCAGAGCGCCAATGTACTGGTGCCATTCTGGTCGATTTTGGTAGTGAACGCCAGAAATATGCCCGAAGGAAGCGATGCCCGTTGCGAGTAGGTCCGAGCCCTTCCAAAGATTGTCACGATAGCTGAAGGAGACCTTATTAGGATCCTTGATCATCGTGTATGCGGAACTCTGGGCGTAACCAGCGGCGGCAAACTCTTCAAAAGCGTACTTCACCCAGTCGCGTTTGGTCTGCCAGTCGGCGACTGGCGATTCTTGCGACTCTTTCAAAATGCCTTCTGAATAGACAGTGTTGAAAGGCAATTCCATTTGGTAGATGGTCACGCTTTCGGGTGAAAGGTCCAGCGTCCTGCGAACGTTGTCTTTCCAGTTGTCCCACGTTTCACCAACCATGCCTGCAATCAAGTCGATGTTGACGTTTGGAAAATTCGCAGCCTCAATCCACTCCCAAGCTTTGAAAACTTCTTTGGACAAGTGAGCTCGACCGTTTTCCTCAAGAAGTTTGTCGTTGAAGTTTTCAATTCCCAGGCTCAAACGGGTTACACCTAGTTCCTTCAGTGTGGTTATCTTCTTTTCGCTCAGCGTGCCAGGTTCACACTCGAAAGTCACCTCTTCAGCTTTATCCCAGCTAATATTCGCGCGCAAGCGATCTACCAAGCTCGTGAGTTGCTTGGGCGCCAGAAAGCTGGGGGTACCGCCGCCGAAGTAAACGAAGCGGAATGGTCGCTCGCCCATTGCGGGTTGCTTGCTGACGAGCTCAATTTCTTTACAAAGTGCTTCTACATAGCGCTCGATTTCGTTGGCATTCTTCCCGGTGAACACTTTGAAGTAGCAGAACTTGCAGCGTTTTCGGCAGAACGGGATATGAAGATAGAGTCCCAGTGGAACCTCGCGCGGAGGTGTCGCCATCGCCTTCTCAACTTGTGGAAGGCTATCGCTCTGCCATTGCGAAAAGGGCGGATAGTTGGAAATGAAGTAGCTTCCTACTTCAGTCTTCGTCGCTTCAGCCGTCATTTCGATCTTTCTTCAGTTAGTTCGTTTACGCGATTCAGACACGAATCTTGGTCTGCACAATCGCATTTGGCGGTGCAACTACGGTTTCTGCCCGGTTTCAAAGTGTTCGGTTGACAGCTACTTCTTCTTGCCAAAGCAGAATACGGTGCCGCGGTCATTGGCGACGACCAAACATCCGTCCGCTGCGGCAGGAGCCCCTAGAAATGCTGGCTTCACTTCGGACATCCAAAGCTGCTTGCCAGTCATCAAATCCAAGCGGAGAATGCGGCCGTCTGCTGCGGCAACGAATGCGCTGCCACCCGCAATTATAGGCGATGCGTCGGACCGTTTCCTAGGCACCACCTCCCATTTCACCTTACCGGTCTTGGCGTCGAGCGCAAAAATGCGTTTCGGCGTCCGGCTGGTCGCAACGATCACGCCCTTTGCGACCGCAACGGACGTATTCTCGAACTTGTCAGCCAGTTTCGGATCGCGAAACATCCACAGCGGCTCAGGTTTCCCAGGCTCAAAAGCGAAAATTGCGCCTGCGTACGTTGGCACGAAGACTCGGTTTTCAAAAACGCTTGGCGTGCTCCCTGTCGGAGCTCCAAGCGGAAGTGGCTTGCCGACAGCGGTGCCTTTCTTCACATCGATCATGTGAAATTGTTCGTCGCACCCCCCGAGGAAGGTCATGTCGCCGGCGAGTGTTGCACCGCACTGCAGCGGCTGTTCGATACTATATTTCCAGTTCAGTTCGCCCTGCTTGGAAAGGCAATACAGTGTTCCATTCTGGCTCGTCAGAAGGAGCGATTCCTTGTAAAAGTTCGGCCCTGCATCAATTTCCATTTCGGCATCGAACTCCCAGAGCTCTTTTCCGCTATCGGCTTCAAATGCCCGCAGCTTGCCATCGATATCTCCCGCATACAGAACGCCGTCTTGGTACGACGGGCTGGCCATATACATGGATTCGGATTCGTGTTTCCACACTAATTCGCCAGTCGCCAACGAGAGTGCCCACAGTACTCCATCAGCATCACCGCAGTAGATTTTCCCTTTGGCGATAATCGGCCCAGCATCAAAGCCCGTTCCTTCGAGCTTCTTCTCCCAAAGAAGTTCGAGCTCGTCAGGCAGTTCAGTTGCGGTGGCTCCCGTTCCAGCGACATCGTAACGACCTTGCGGCCAGTCTTCGGCCCGCACGCCAGTTCCAATGATGCATAGGAACACAACGCAGCACCGAAGTAGGGTGAGCATTGGACTGATGGTGGCGAACTTTGTTGGGTGTTTCATGATTTCGGTCATCCTCAAACGTCGAGGAGCTCTTATGCCTAAATAGCTTCCTTACGAAATGTCTCTTCGTACATGCTCCGGAAATCGTCCTGAGTTAGCTTGCGGGGGTTGAAGTTGCCGGTCCATTGTTTTGTTGCGGCAGTTGCCAATTCATCAATCGAATTTGCTTCGACGCCAACTTGTGAAAGTCGTGTTTCCAGTCCAGCCAGTTCGACTAATTGCCCGGTGAAACGACTCAGAGAAGTGGTGGCATCCTCCGATGCAACGGATTGACCAAGCGGCGTGTGAGCAACATCACGCCAAAGTTCTTCGTACCACTTGGCAACTTCTTGGCCGTTGAAGCGAATCACCGACGGGAGCATCATGCCCACAGCTTGCCCATGCGTGACTCCGTACTTGGCCGTCAACGGGTTTGCTAATGCGTGTGCAGCGCCAAGCATGCTGGTTTCGATTGCCAAGCCAGCAAAATAGGCACCGAGCTGCGTCTGACCGCGAGCTTCGATATCGCCAGGATGTTCGATCACTTGTGGGAAGCCCAGGCTGAGCAATTGCCAAGCCTGACGAGAGTAGCAAGCACTGAGCGTGTTTCGCTTCGAAGACACGAATGATTCAAGGGCGTGAGAGATGGCGTCAATGCCGGTTAGAGCTGTGACCCGCGGCGGTTGAGTCAGTGTCAACTCCGGATCGAGAATGGCAATGCGGCAGGCCGCCCTCGGGTCTCCGCAAGCCATCTTTACATGGGTTTCCGCCTGACTGATGAGCGCAAATGATTGTGCTTCGCTTCCGGTTCCTGCCGTTGTTGGGACAGCAAGCATGGGAAGCATGTCTCTGGTGGCCTTGCCGACTCCCCAGTAGTCCTCCATTTTGCCACCGCAAGAATAGATAAAGTTAATGCCTTTGGCACAGTCCATCGAACTTCCACCACCGAGTCCAATCAACAAGTCGGGCTGGAACTCTTTGGCTACAGCCACTCCGGCGGCGACATCATCGGTTGATGGATTCTCGTGCACTCCGTGGAACGCTTCAACTTCGATTCGCTCGGCTGCCAAGGCTTCAATGCCGCGCTGAAAATGTCCGGCAGCGACGACGCCAGCATCACTGACGACCATCGCGCGGCGGGCGTTCAGATCCCGCGCCAGTTCTCCCAGCCGGCCGATGGTGCCTTCGCCGAATACCAGCCGTGTCCTTGGCTCAAAGTCGATAGTATCCATGCGACTATAACATCTCCGTGAGACCGGCAACGGTCATGAGTGGCAAACGGTTCAGACGACACAAATTCCAGTACGCCGCAGTAAGAGGAACTGTTCGTACGTTGCAATTCGAAAGTCAGCAAATCGTCGGGGCAAAAACAGGCGGGATACGTTTCGAACGCCGACAGGGAAAGAAACCTGACAGAGACCACAAAGTTCCGGCGACTCCAAGAACGGTACGGTTGCTGATATTCAGCCTCAGGCGGCCTCGTCAGATCCTGCCCCATTCTATACCAATGACTAGAGCCGTGTCATGGCCTTCCTACCAGCTAATAGGGCCAATCCAGTTTGAAGCTGGGCCATCAGTCACTAACAAGCTAACCTGCGTTTCTGCCCGAAAACCGTGAGCCCGAAAACCGTGAGCC
>CAYPLE010000070.1:10893-16607 GCA_964411445.1 uncultured Pirellulaceae bacterium | reverse complement strand
TAACAAGCTAACCTGCGTTTCTGCCCGAAAACCGTGAGCCCGAAAACCGTGAGCCAGCGATTCGCGGTTGATCACCCAGAAAACCACTTGATAGCCCTCTGACGGCCGATCACCTAAATTCGAATTCTGATTGGCCTTGTGGCCGCGGATTGACCATCAATCCGCGCGTCCTTCCCACTGTTGGAGCGCGAGCCGAGCGATCATTGGCGATCTAGTTGTCACGCAGGCAGTGCATGTTGGCCATTGAGATACCGCTGACGATTGCACCAATGATGCCAACGAATCCTTGGTCGGTACCGCAGAGAAATAAATTGCGCAGGTGAGTTGTGCCGTCGAGCTTCTTTTCTGGAGCGCCGTAGACGGCCCCACCGACATGCGAAGTGAACCGGCGAATGGTCTTTGGAGTGAAGACATCGGTGTCAATTACATTCGAGCGAAAATCTGGCACAAACCGCACCGCTGAGGCAACACTCCGGTCGTACCAACGCAACTTCTTCCGCTGGTATTCCTCGTCTTCCATCCTTGTCCACGCGTCGAAATCGGCGATCGTCGTCAAACGCATCACACCGTCTTCCAGTTGCCCGTCCGCTTCGGGATACAGATAGTTGTTAGGGCTGCAGACGACACCCGTTCTGACATCGCACAGCTCCGATTCAGGGCTGTGCCAATGAAATTTGTCGCTGTCGTTGTAGAAGACGATCGTTTCTTCAAAACCCAGTTCCTTGGGCTGTTTATCGAGAATCGAAATCGACTCAATGAAAGTGAGCTGTCCGGCACGGTCGACTTCTTTTTCACTCAAATCCGCGCAGAGTCGTTGTGTTTCGATGGCTCCGGCGCTGGACAAGATGCGTTTGCCTTCAAGGGTTGTGCCATCCTCTAAAGTGACACCGACCGCGCGATCGCCGTCTACCTCGATCCGATCCACGCCACTCCTCAGCCGGAGCTCTCCGCCGAGCGAGCGAAATCGTTTGATCAAATGCTTCAAGATCAGCCGTACGCCTTTGAACGGCCTAGCGAAACCTTCCAGAAAGATACTGCGGAACATGATGCAGAACTGCCCGTAGTCCATGTCATTTTCACGTGCGTTTCCGTACCACATGAGCGGACACAGGATCATCTCAACTAGCAAGGGCTCGTCGAAAATCTCACCCAAGAAGCCACGCGCGGAGCCTTCGAAGCTTTCCTGGTCCAAGTCGTCGTAATCGGCGATCTTGGTCAACAGCGTTTCAAAGTTGTCTACTTCGGAAGGAAAGACGCTCGCAATCTCACTTCGGAGCAAGTCGATGTCATTGCTAAACTTGAGCCGACTATCCGGAAATGCAATTGCCGATCCTACCTGTGGCGATAACTCGAAGTCTTCCCAGCGGAATCGCAATTGTCGAAGAAGTCGCGCAAGTGGGCCCTTCTTGGTGCCCTGAGGCGTGAAGTTCGTTACTGCGTGAAGGCCAACATCGTAGTTTCGACCATTCATTCGATAGAACGAGTTGAGGCCGCCGATCGTCCAGTGCTTCTCGAGGATGCATACTTTTTGATCGTAATGGGCCAGGCGGATGCCAGCGGCAATTCCGCTCATTCCTCCGCCGATAATGATGGTGTCGTACACGTCAGCTCACCATCGATTGATGCTAGTCTATGAAACCGTGAATCTCGGAACGCCCGCCCCAGCCGAAGTAGCGTCTGTCGCGGTTTCGGTTGTCGCGTCCGAGCCGGGTGGAGCAATAGAAGCGGGGCGAACTAGATATCTGCCATCTTGGGCTCGAGATACTTTACCGTGCTGGCCATACTTGCCAGCTCGCCGTATTCCTCTTCTGGAATTTGGACACGATGCCGCTTTCGCAATTCCATGACGATGTCGAGGAAATCCATGGAGTCGAGTTCCATTTGCTCGCGGAACGACTGTTCATCCTTCAGATCGCTCAGATCTTCGTCAGGAGCAATTTCGGAAAGGATATCGATAATCTCGTCGCGAATCTCCGCAGGACCCATTGCCATGCAACTCCAAAGTAATGTCTTAAACTTCTTATTTGCCAAAAGCTTACGTGGCATCGGTGCCATCGTTGCTGATTCGTCAGCTCGACAATTTTCTTTGCCAGGGAAATCCTCCCCAACTGCGAAGCGACAAATCGTAACCGGATTTTAAAGGTTCGGCTAGAGTCAAACGAGGCACATTCCCGCTCAGGCAAGTCATCGGCTTCTTTCACGCCCTTCGGTCTCGTCAATTCGGCAATCTGTAACGCGGCGGCTGGTAAGACAACCGGCTCCCGTGTACGCCCTTTTTACCGGTACGCTGCGGTTGAACAGGGCCGCTCAGATGGGATGCGTAATTGCGAAATGCTGCAATTGCGGGTATGCTTCCGGCGTCGGAAATCTGTGAAAACAGAAGGACTCTGATTTGTGCCGGTGCAGCAAAAACCGCAGGCTTTTGCAACTTGAAAGCGTCCAGATTGCTGCACTTCACTCGTCTGAGCCAAACACAGGCATCGACTGGTCTTCATGCCGCGAAAGGCTGGAATTTCGGCCGAATGAAAATGGAGAATTCACATTCGCCGCCTCGCGTCGACTGAGCACGAAACAAGCACTTAAAAAATTAAGACAAACTCGGCGGGGCTCGAAAGACGAGTTCGGTCGGCGGGACGGCCGGTTAGCGGTTCGAAATCTATATAGAGCGTTCGTCTGAATATAGCGTCCCGAAATTATCGAAATGAACCAAACGGAAGGAAACGACAAAAGATGAGTGGAACGACGACGGCAGGAACTGCAGCGATTAAGAAATTGGCCATCGATACCATTCGAACTTTGAGCATGGATGCTGTTCAAGCTGCCAATAGTGGTCACCCGGGCACGCCCATGGCCTTGGCTCCTGTCGCGTTCCAAGTCTGGACGGAAAACCTCCGTTTCGATCCATCGCAACCGATGTGGCCAAACCGCGACCGCTTCGTTTTAAGCTGTGGCCATGCTTCGATGCTGTTGTACTCCGTCTTGCACCTCGCTGGTGTCAAAGCGGTCGACCGAAAAGGGAAGGTGCAGTCGGAACAATCCATTACGCTAGACAACATCAAGAATTTCCGTCAGCTTCACAGCCCATGTGCTGGCCACCCAGAATTCGGTGAAGCGGCCGGGATTGAAACGACGACTGGACCGCTTGGCCAGGGGATCAGCAACAGTGTTGGAATGGCTATCGCTTCACGGTGGCTGGCATCGAACTACAACACCGACGCCTGCAAGCTCTTTGACTTTGACACCTACGCGCTCTGCGGTGATGGGGATGTCATGGAAGGTGTTGCTTGCGAGGCAGCCAGCCTGGCCGGGCACTTGAAACTTTCGAATCTGTGCTGGATCTACGATGACAACAGCATCACCATCGAAGGACACACCGACCTCGCCTTCAGCGAAGATGTAGCGACTCGCTTTGAGGGCCTGGGCTGGAACGCGATTCGAGTCGACGATGCCAACGATCTTGATGCCCTACAGAAGGCCATCGATGGTTTCAAATCGTGTGATGCCAAGCCAACCATCATCATTGTTCGCAGCGTAATTGGATTCGGAAGTCCGAACAAAGCCAATACGCACGGAGCCCACGGTGCTCCGCTTGGCGACGACGAAATCAAACTCACCAAGGCTGCCTATGGCTGGCCAGAGGATGAGAAGTTCTTGGTGCCTTCGGAAGTGCCCGCGTACTTCAGTGAAACCGTCGGCAAGCGAGGTGCCGAGCAAGCTGCTGCGTGGAACGATTTGTTCGATTCGTACGCTTCCGCTGAGCCGGAGAAGGCCGCTCAACTGAAATCGCTCTTCGCTGGCCAACTGCCAAACGGATGGGATAGTGGCATCGAAGAATTTCCGGCTGACGAAAAGGGTTTGGCGACTCGTGTGAGTAGCGGCAAAGTCCTCAACATGCTCGCTCCCAAGCTGCCTTGGTTGATTGGCGGGTCCGCTGATTTGGCTCCCAGCACCATGACACTTCTGGGCGACGAGGGGCATTTTGGTAGCGGCGATTACTCCGGTCGCAATATGCATTTTGGCATCCGCGAACACGGCATGGCGGCGGCATTGAACGGCATGTCGCTCTCCGGTTTGCGTCCCTACGGCGCGACCTTCTTCGTCTTCACTGACTACATGCGTCCATCGATGCGACTGAGCAGTCTGATGCACCAGCCCGTGCTCTATGTGTTGACCCACGATTCGATAGGCTTGGGGGAAGACGGCCCAACTCACCAACCCGTTGAACACCTAGCCGCTTGTCGAGCAATTCCGGGCATGTATGTGTTCCGGCCCGGCGATGCGAACGAAGTTGCGGAAAGCTATCGAGCAATCATGAAGCTCGACCGCAATCCTTCCGCACTTGTTCTGTCGCGGCAGAACGTGCCCACGATGGACCGCACCAAGTACGCTCCAGCCAGCGGAACAGCCAACGGCGGCTACGTTTTAGCTGACTGTGACGGCACTCCCGATGTGATTCTGATCGGAACTGGTACGGAATTACAGCTCTGCATGCAAGCTCATGCAACGCTCACCGCAGACGGCGTCAAGTCGCGAGTTGTTAGTATGCCGTGCATCGAGTTGTTTGAGGACCAATTGCCAGAATATCAAGAGAAGGTTCTTCCAAAGGCCTGCAAGGTTCGCGTCGCGTGCGAAGCCGGGATTCGCCAAGGCTGGGACCGCTACATCGGCCACGATGGTCACTTTGTCGGCATGAACAGCTTCGGTGCCTCGGCACCATTCCAAGAACTGTTCGAGCACTTCAAGATCACCGCCGACCAAATCGTCAGTTGTGCTCAAGTAGGTATTCGCGGACTTTAGCAAACGCGTTCTACAGAAGACGCGGGCTATACCCAACGCACAGGAAGGAACGCTTCGTGTCCGGCATCACCGTCAAAGTTCACGCACCGGTCGGTACGATCATTTTGGATCGTCCTGAGAAGTCCAATGCGTTGTCTATGTCGGCTATCGGCGAACTACGTCAAGCTCTTGATGATCTCCGTCAGGAAAAGAAGGTGCGTGGGGTTGTAATATCTGCGGCCGGCAACAACTTTTGCGCTGGCCTGGACCTTGAGGAACTGAACGGTGTCAAGTCGCAGCCGAACGCAATCGAACTGTGGCACGAACACGCTCAGGTTTTGTCGGGCTGCATCGCAGACATCATGATGCACCCCAAGCCGGTGATTTGCTGTGTTGACGGAAAAGCACTTGGGTTTGGTCTCGCCATGGCTCTCGCTTCCGATTTGTTGATCGCCAGCGACCGAGCCTCCTTTGCCAGTAGCGACGGCAAGTGGGGATTGGTGTCGGGACTAGTCGCTCCACTAGCCCAGTTCCGCGCCGGCGCATCGTTGGCCGGTCGTCTGACCATCGGCGGTGAAGAGCTATCAGCGCATGCGTTGAAGGAGCTGGGCGTGATTCACCACATGGTTCCCCAGGACCAGATTTGGGTCCGCGCCAGTAGCTGGATCGGTCGGCTATCCGAGTCGGCTTACGAATCATTGCAGTTATCAAAGCGCGTCTTGAATGAGATGGTCGGCGAATCGCTTATGACGGCACTGTCCAGCGGAGCTGCCGCCACCGCCACCTCGCTCACCACCGAGGCCGCCCATGAAGGCCTGGCTGCCTTCTCCGAAAAACGCGTTCCCCAATTCCCTCAATAGCTCGCCGTATCAAGCATGGCAGGCTCGCCAAGCTAGCCCTCAGCTTGGTTCGACCTGCTACATCATTCGACCTGCTAC
>CAYPLE010000070.1:2194-10793 GCA_964411445.1 uncultured Pirellulaceae bacterium | reverse complement strand
TTCGACCTGCTACATCATTCGACCTGCTACGTGGAGCGGCGGGCTGGTGCCACGGGCGGGGCGGACTGGTGCAGGGGGATAATGTTGCCGTTGGACTATCTTTTTCCAAAACGCTTCTCCTGCTCGCCCTGAGTCGAATTGGGGCTACCAATTGACGATTTTTGGCTGCGGGATTACACTTCCCGCCTTACTTTTAAGGACGTAAAGTCAGCCGCAATAAGCGTTTCTGGCTTTCTTGATATTCAGCAAATAACCTTCTGATTCAATTGAACTTTTGGAGGCCTTCAGGCATGTCCAGCTCGAACAAGATGATTTATTACTTCGGCAAGACGCGGACCGATGGAACGGGCGTCAGCAAAACCATCCTGGGCGGTAAGGGTGCGAATCTTGCCGAAATGACTTCGATCGGCTTGCCTGTACCTCCTGGCTTCACCATTACTACTGAATCTTGCGACGCTTACTACAAAGCGGGCAAGGTAATGCCGCCCGCGTTGATGGCTGAAGTCGAAGCCAACGTGAAGACGCTCGAAGAAGAACTCGGTAAGAAATTCGGCGACGACAAGAACCCGCTGCTCGTCTCGGTCCGCTCCGGTGCTGCCGTGTCGATGCCTGGGATGATGAACACCATCCTCAATCTTGGTCTGAACGACGTCTCCACTGCGGGCTTGGCGGCAGCGACCAGCAACGAACGATTCGCCTACGACGCTTACCGCCGTCTGATCAACATGTTCGGCGACGTTGTAATGGAAGTCGAGCACGAGCACTTTGAAGAAGCGTTCGACGCGATCAAGAAAAAGTACAACACTGAAGAAGACACCGACGTTCCGGCCGAAGGCCTCAAGGAACTGTGCGAAGCCTACAAGGCACTTTACAAGAAGCACACCGGTGAGGACTTCCCACAGAATCCAATGGACCAACTGACCAAAGCGGTCGAAGCGGTCTTCAAGAGCTGGATGACCAACAAAGCGGTCAAGTATCGCGAGATCGAAGGCATCCGTGGCTTGCTCGGCACCGCCGTCAACTGCCAGTCGATGGTTTACGGAAACATGGGCGACGACTCCGGGACTGGCGTTGCGTTCACGCGTAATCCGAACACTGGCGAGAACAAGTTCTTTGGCGAGTTCCTGATCAACGCTCAAGGTGAAGACGTTGTGGCTGGTATCCGCACGCCATCTCCAACCGAAGAGATGAGCAAGTGGAACGACGCCGTGTATCAAGAGCTGATGGAAATTAAGGACAAGCTCGAGAAGCACTACAAGGACATGCAGGACATCGAGTTCACGATCGAGAAGGGCAAGCTGTACATGCTGCAGACCCGGAACGGTAAGCGAACCGGCATGGCCGCAGTTCGTCTCGCTTGTGAAATGGTTGACGAAGGGCTCATCGATGAGAAGACCGCGATCATGCGTGTCCCAGCCGGTGACTTGACGCAGCTTCTCCTTCCAAGCTTCGACCCTGCCGCTTGGGCCAAGGTCGAGACGATCGCAACTGGCTTGCCTGCTTCTCCAGGTGCAGCCGTTGGTAAGCTGGCCTTCACCGCCGAAGACGCCAAGGCGCGAGCTACCGCTGGCGAAGCCGTCATCTTGATCCGTAAAGAAACCAGCCCAGAAGACGTCGACGGAATGCACGCTGCCGCTGGAATCTTGACCAGCACCGGTGGTATGACCAGTCACGCAGCCGTTGTTGCACGTGGTTGGGGCCGTTGCTGCATCGCCGGTGCAGCCGCTGTTAAGATCGACATGAAGACCAAGACTGCCGAAATCAACGGCAAGACCTACGGCGAACAAGATGAACTGAGCATCAACGGTACCACCGGTGAAGTTGCCGAAGGCAGCATTGCTACCCTGCCAGCTAGCTTGTCCGGCGACTTCGCTCGACTGATGGAGTGGGCTGACAAATACCGTACGCTGGCCGTTCGCACCAACGCCGACTCGCCCGACGACTCCGCTCGTGCCCGCGAATTTGGCGCTCAAGGTATCGGACTTTGCCGTACCGAACACATGTTCTTCGGTGGTGAGCGAACGTTGGCCATCCGCCAAATGATCGTTGCCAAAGACGAAGACAAGCGTCGCGAAGCACTTGCGAAGCTCCTTCCGTTCCAGCGTGAAGACTTCACCGGAATCTTCACCGCCATGGACGGACTGCCTGTCACCGTCCGCCTACTCGACCCACCACTGCACGAGTTCGTTCCACACGACGAAAAGGGACAACAAGAGCTTGCAACCGAGCTGGGTGTCGACGCTGCTGAGATCAAGGCTCGCGTGGATTCGCTACACGAGTTCAACCCGATGCTCGGTCACCGTGGTTGCCGTTTGAGCATCACCTACCCAGAAATCCTCGAAATGCAAGTTCGAGCGATCGTCGAAGCGGCCATCGATTGCAAGGCCAAGGGCATTGATCCTCAGCCAGAAATCATGATCCCACTTGTCGGCACCGAAGCGGAATTGGCACTGCTTCGCGGTAAGACAGAAGAGACGATCGAGATCACCAAGAAGGACAAGGGCTTCACCGGTGAGCTCAACATTCTGATCGGTACAATGATCGAAGTTCCTCGTGCTGCTCTGACCGCCGACGAAGTTGCTCGCCAAGCCGACTTCTTCAGCTTCGGCACCAACGACTTGACGCAAATGACATTTGGCTTCAGCCGAGACGACATCAACTCGTTCTTGCCTGACTACCTTGGCCAAGACATCTTGCTTGTCGACCCGTTTCAGTCGCTGGACACCACCGGCGTCGGCCAACTTGTCGACATCGCCGTCAAGAAGGGCCGCAGCGTGAAGGACAAGATCAAGCTCGGCATCTGTGGCGAACACGGTGGCGACCCAGCCTCCATCCAGTTCTGCCACACCGTCGGCCTCGACTACGTCAGTTGCTCACCATTCCGAGTTCCAATCGCTCGACTCGCCGCAGCCCAAGCTGCACTCAGCAACGCCTAGTCAACCACTTAATCATCCTGGCTAAGCAAATCTAAACACTCAAACGCCGTGGCACTCCGCCACGGCGTTTTTTCGTGCGAGGGCACTCCTTCAATGCGTTGCAAACGGCCACTTCGAAGAGTCATTTTGATGGAGCGCCGCTGCATAGCGCTGCACATCGATGCGACCTCGATGGTCCGCAATCGTGCCAGCGTATGGCGAGCCAATTTCCGCGCCGGCGCTTCGGCTGTAGGCGACTATTTGTTCTTCAAGTAACCGTGCAACATTGCGTTTGGACCCGGGTCGAAATGTGGTGCCAAGAAGCCTTTTGCATGGATCACGTCAAAGGTAGCTTGCTCGGGCGATCGAGCTTGTTGCCGTAACTCAACAGGATCTGCTGCAAAGTCGATGTAGATATGCTGCTGGTACTTCTCATAGCTCCAGCCAGTCACCATTCCATTGTGTTCTTCAAAGTAGGGGCGGAGGTCTTCCCAACCACTGGGCCAGCTTCCTTCGTTATCCCCGAGGTAATCCATGACCATCTCCGCCGCACCGAGCTGCGCATAGGCATCATCAATCTGCGTGACGGTCGTCACAATGGCGAAGATAATGCAGAGGACGGCAGCAACTAAACCGCCGCAAAGGAATAGCAGAACAGTTTTCCGAGTGGGTATTTTCATTCGTAGGCTTCGGGCATTGACCTAAAGTGGCCGCGTGTTCTGCCCGCTCGCGTTTACTAAGATGTTCGTATTTTGCAAGTTTCGGCAGGTCTCGTCTGGGGGGCTTCGGTGTAGTATAATGAATCGTAACACCCTAAGAACCAGCGACCATTCGTACCGACTCGACAGAGTTTGAAGATAGGCCGCTGAGCCAGAGGAGACGCAGAAGCCGTGAGCGACCTGCCCAAACCGAGCGTCGGCACCGTTACCGAAGAAATCAATCGTTTGGCAAGTGAGATTGCTGCGCGCGGCAATGCGCACGCTGAATCCATTCGCAAAATCTTGGATTCGACGTCCAATTGTTCGTATATCAAATGTTCCGAAGGGCACATTCTTTTTACGAATGCAAGCTACGACAAACTTTTTGGGGGTGACGAGTCAGTTATCGGACGAAACGGCTCCGCTTTTCTAGATGAAATGGTGGCCGATGCCGCCTACCACTCCGACCAACTGATACTTGGTGCCTGCTACGTCGTGGAGATTGACCATGCTGGCCGAGATGCGTCGGGACGAGAAGTCATGATGCGAACAGCTAAGCGGTCCTTGCTTGGTTGCGGAATTGGCAAAGCTGCGATCCTTGGACTAACTCGAATTCTGTCGACGGGGCCAGATGAAAAGACGCTCCGCTCACTGGGGCTTTCCCATAGCTGGATGCAGTTCCGCTCACTCGAAGAACGTGATCGCCAAATCGCTCTTGGCTTAGCAGCCGGTCACAGTGCTAAGCACCTGGGCGCTCAGCACTCAGTGACCGACAAGACGATCGACAATCGCAAAGCAAGAATACTCGAAAAGCTTGGGCTCAAGAATACAAATGAGCTCGCAATTCTGCTCAGCCGTCTGCAGGATCGTGGATACGCCGACTTCGGTCTCTAGTCAGCGAATTCATGACGCGCAACGAAGACCCGATTGGTCGAACGCTCGCTTTTTCGGGCGCGAGCAAATGGGCGTTTTCAGAGAGGCTATTTCAGTCGTCTCTCTTGTCTTGTTCGATCAGAGCATAGGCGTTGTGATTGTGGATCGACTCATAATTCTCTGAGCTGCACCGGTACCATACGATACGATCGTCCGCGTTCAATCGGATTGCCATGTCGCGAACGATGTCCTCTACGAACTTGGGGTTTTCGTAGGCCTTCTCAGTCACCCACTTCTCGTCAGGCCGCTTCAGTACAGAGAACAATTGCGTGGATGCACACTGTTCGAGCATGCTGAAGAGTTCTTCGATCCAAACGTGCACTCCATCGGCGAGCCGAACGCTGACGGTCATTAAGCAGCGTTGATTGTGAGCCCCGTAGCTCGAAATCTCTTTCGAGCACGGACACAGGCTGGTCGCTGGCACCTTCAACGTCATGATGAAATCATCCGTTCCATTGCTGGCCATCTCGAACGTCACGTCAAAATCGAGTTTCCCGACACCTCCCGTTACTGGCGCCTTCTTTTCAACGAAGTATGGGAACGACAGCTCGAGGAATGCATCTCGCGCGTCAAGCTTTTCCTTCATCTCGCGACAAATATCGCTTAACAGATCCGAGTGTAGAGCATCATCGTAGCCGTTTAGCACCTCCAGGAAACGCGACATGTGCGTCCCCTTTGCCTCAGCCGGAAGAGAGACGAACATGTTGATGTTCGCAACAGTATGAACGGCGCCGGTTCCATCGCCGTTGCCGGGCGTCCGGACGGAGATTGGATAGCGAACACCGCTCACGCCTACTTTGTTGATTGCGACATTTCGAGAATCCGGTGTGGATTGGATGTCAGGCAGAGCCCCGGTTGGCGAAGTCCCAGCGGACATAGCATTTCCTCAGTAGTTTTTCCTGTTCCGCGTCGCCTGCAAACCCGTGCTCGACGCTGCCTTTCGATTATAGAAGTAGGTCCAGTGTTGCAGCCCCAGTCATAGTCGGCGTCGCGAGGCTGTGGAGGCTCAGGAGCCAGGTCCGAGTCAGGTCGCGTTTCACCGTGGACCATCTATTGTCCGTGCGCTGTCGGGTGCGTCGCGCAGGATCTCCTCTCGGCAATCAGTAGAAGCTGCTGCTTTCGTTCGTACTTGCGGACGCCAGGCGATGAATGGTTCGCGCCTTCGATACGGCCGGCGTAGCTGCGCAAGGTGGCTCCTTGCGGCCGCAGATACAAAGTCCTTACTGCTGCTCTGGTGTAAGGAGCTGTGCGATCTCTCGAAGCGTCGATTGGTGTCCATGCCATTGGAGCGACTGAAACAGAGCGACTCGGAAGCGAATGCCTGCACCGCGTAACATCGGCTGCGTCTTGTTGCCGCGGCCAAAACCCACGACTACCATCCCGTCTTGAGCATCCGTGCTGCCTCCATCGCTGCTGCCCAAGTACCAATACGTGTCTGGCAACGTGTCCCCACGCACTTGCTTGATTGCAAGGATCCGGTCGCTTGCCTCGTCGCCAACATAAAGCGTGTTCCAGTAACCGAAGTGCTTGTCACCACCTCCGGGAATGTGTGTTGTTCTTCCTCTCTCGTCCGTGCCCCAGAACTTCGTTCGTGGATTGAAGCTTCCCGCGATGGGACCTTCGTAGAGAAACCACCAAGGCTCGGCCCCCGCCCTGAGCATTTCGAATTCAGCGTATCGCTCGTAAAATGTCCACCGCCAAGCCCATTTACCGGATAAGGAAGTCGTTGTTATCTGAGCGTCACCCGTTTTCTCAGTCTTACATTTATCGAATCCAGGATGACCGGCTCCTTTGTCATCACCAACGAAAACGCAGTTTGGCAGTCCGCGGTATCCCGCAGCAGCCGATGCTGGATAACTCGAAAGCGGATTTGCTTTGAACCCAATCCAATCAGCCCCACTGCCATCGATCAGTCGCGAGAATCCACCTCCTCGTCGGTCGTACCACCAAGCCTGCCCGTTCGATCGAATCACGAAATGCGGACGACCTTCGTAATCGGATTCGCGTATCGTGATCTCTTCAGCCGCCCGCAAAGCTCCTGAAGCAAAAAACGCGACCATGAGAATGCCGAAACCTGTAGGCCCAGACACGAGCTTCCGGGCAGGTGCCAATCTCGGCCAACGACGCGATAGTGCCTGTTTCGAATGAAGATTCATGATCGACTCGCAATTGGATTGGTTCGATGGAGTGATGACTTTGAGGGCTCAGACACTCTGGCTCAGCCGAAAACACCCTTCGGGCAAGTGCGAATGGCGGATGCGTTTTCGGAAAGGTTATGAGTCTGACTGATGCAACGACTGGAGAAAATGTCTACAATGAAGGGCCGTTGGTCTGCCGGTAGGCGACTGCTTCGGCAATTTACACGCCCAATTGTCGCGGCTTTCCCGCTGGATTCCAACTAGTTCCGCTCTACAAGTTGGCCTCGAATCGCAGTAAATGCGCGTAGCGAGCATGATATCAGCGCAGGATCTCAGATTCTGCCACCATCGTCATCGAACAAAGACTGGCGGTGCAAACTTTTTCCCCTTGATTGATCCCTCCCAGGAGTAACACACATGGCGAATGATAATCGTCGGTCCTTCCTAAAGACTTCATCGGTAGCCGCCACAGGCGCGGCGCTGGCGTCGAACATCTCCAAAACCGCCAACGCGGCTGGCAGCGATGAAATCCGATTCGTACTCATTGGTTGCGGCGGTCGTGGTAAAGGCGCTGCGCAAAACATCTTCAATACTCGCGGCAACGTAAAATTGGTTGCTGTCGCGGACGCGTTTCCGAAGAGCGGCCAGGATGCGGTCGATCTGCTCAGCCGAAAATACAAGGATAAGGTCGATGTTCCGGCCGATCGCGTCTTCTCTGGCCTAGACGCTTTCAAATCAGCAATTGACGTTGACTGCGATCTAGTTGTCATCGCAACTCCGCCTGCTTTCAAACCGCAGCAGTTCGAGTACGCGATCAGCAAGGGCCGGAACGTCTTCAGCGAAAAACCTGTGGCCTCCGATGTTGCTGGTTGTCGAAGGTTTATGAAAGCTGTCGAAGAATCGAAAAAGAAGAACCTGCTGGTCGGTATCGGGCTGCAGCGTCGCCACGAAAACCAATACAAAGAGCAGATCGCTCGGATTCACGATGGCGCTATCGGCGACGTAACCGCCTTGAGAGTCTACTGGAACGGTGGCGGAATCTGGTGGAAGACTCGCGCTGATGCTGCCGCGCGGATGGCTCCCGGCGGATTGCCTGCTGGCGTTGTTGGCAGTCCGACCGAAATGGCATTCCAGTGCTACAACTGGTACCACTTCAATTGGCTCAGTGGTGACCAAATTTGTGAACAACACATTCACAACTTGGACGTCGGCTGCTGGGTGAAGGGCGAATACCCGGTTGAATGCAACGGTATGGGCGGTCGTGAAATGCGCGAAGGCGGCGATCGCACGCGTAGCCAAATCTTCGACCACACCTTCTGCGAATACACCTTTGCTGACGGTACGAAGATGTTCAGCCAAGGACGCCATTTGAAGGCCTGGACTAAGGTGGGCGAAGTTGCTCACGGCACCAAGGGCGTCGCCTACCTCGATGACCGCGGCAAGATCGGCGGTTCGAACAAACGTTGGGTTATCGACGGCGAAAACCCTTGGGCCTTCGACGGACAACAACAAGCGGGCCACCAGCAAGAGCAGCATGATCTCATCGAAACGCTCATGAGAGGCGAAATCTACAACGAAGGTGAATACGGTGTGAAGTCGACCTTCACTGCTATTCTAGGTCGTGAAGCGTGCTACTCCGGACAGGTCATCAAATGGGATGACCTGTGGGACAAGGGACACAACCTTTGTCCAGACATCGATAACTTGACGTTGAATTCACCGGTTCCCGAATCTGCCCGTCCGAACGAGAACGGCGAGTATCCGGTACCTGTACCCGGCGAGTATTCTCCATTCGCTTAATCGTTGCACCTGAGACCACCGCACTTTCTGCGACTTGCTCTGATAGCTAATCCGCTCTTCAAAGGCTCGCTGGCCCGTCCAGCGAGCCTTCTCTATTGGCTGGCGATCGGCCCCA
>CAYPLE010000070.1:0-2094 GCA_964411445.1 uncultured Pirellulaceae bacterium | reverse complement strand
AAAGGCTCGCTGGCCCGTCCAGCGAGCCTTCTCTATTGGCTGGCGATCGGCCCCAACAGGGGCACGCGAAAATGAGTGAGCAATGCAATCACTTCACCGAATTTGATAAGCCATGGATCGTCATGGGCCTGAACTTCTCGAACGCCGTGCCATTGAATTTGTAAGCTCCAGCTTCTTGCGTGCCAAGCCACAGGATGCCGTGACGGTCTAGATAGATAGAAAAGGTATTGATCACTTTCTCACCATCTTTGATGGGAAAGTGGGTGACACCTTGAGCGTCATATCGCCAAACTCCATCCTGATACGTTGCCATCCAAAGTGCACCGGAGCTATCCAAGGTGCTAGACATGATTCCGCGGATGAGTTCTTTTTTCGGATCTCTGTCGTCTCGGATTCCTTCCTCTCGCTTAAACTTTGGCCCAGCCAAATCACTTTGATCGACTTCGTATCGAAACAGTGTGTTACAGAACCAGAATCGACCCTCCTGGTCCTCGACGATCGACCGGGTGCCGAACGAACCGTTTTGCAACTCCCGCTCGGGAAGCCAGGCAAAGGAATTGCCATCGAAACGACAGACGCCAAGAACGGAAGTGCCAAACCAGACATTCCCTTGGCTGTCTTTAAAGATGCTGTAGACGTCATACGGGCTGAAACTCGCGTTGGGGAATTTGTCCCGTGGCACCTGCAGATAATGGTCATCTCCGTCTTTGGTTTTGGGGAACGCCAAACGGTGCAACACCTTGCCGTCGTACCGGTAAATCACACCTGCATTCTGCACGCCCTGGAACCACAGATCGTCAGGTTTAAGCTTCCACTCGGAGTTGCCCGAGCCGCCGCTGCTTGCAACTTCCAGCGTGACAAACGACTCGCCATCAAATCTGCTGATGCCCTTGTTTGTATTGAAGTAAATGTTTCCCGATTTGTCCTCTTGGATCGAACCTAGCCCCAAGTTGTTGTCGCACAATCCATCTTGGATCGTAAATCTGACGAGGCTCTTACCATCGTACCGGTATACGCCGTGGTCACGGCTACCAAACCAGTAGTCATTGTTGCTTGCTTGGAAGACATGCCAAATAGCAGCGTTAAGCGCTGAAACGACCTCGCCTTTGGCAACGACTACACCGTTTTCGGTCTCGACCACTCCTAAAGATGATTGGCTCGGAGCGCTAATGTCCTGCCCGACGCAGAGAGAGGTCAACGCAACAAACGGAAGAGCTAGCCAGAATTTTGAATGACCATCGATACCCCACAGTGAACTAATTGAAATGGCTGAAGCTCCGTATGCAGTGTATCGGTAAGTGCAGAAGGGTATTCTACGTCGGCACGCAACGCAAAGTTCGACCAAGGTTCGAGAAAAATCGACGGGCACAATGTCGCGGTTCTGGACGGCCAAACAATTTAGATTGAGACTGCGAAGCGTTCATTGGCATGTCAGGCGTGCCATAGAAGCAAATGTCTGTTAACGAAGGGAAATTGGACAGTTGAGACAGCGATTCACTCTGAACCGTACCCAAGGTGCTTTCGTCGAAACTCAATTCGGTGACCGTGCCATCTAGTGTGCGCAGTGTTGCACCGATTTCGCGTAGGTGCCTCTTCGCTTTATCAATGTTCGTCTTAGATCTCATGCAATTGTCGCTTTCCGCACGCGTTTATCGAATCGCCGCAAGAAAACCATGATTCAACAAAACAAGCAGTCGGAATATGCGATGCGCCGAGAAGTTACGCCGGTGTGTTACTAAGCAATCACTTCGCGTCCTAGGTTGTTTATGATTGCCCGCTCGACCAGCGCGTTCGCGCTTTGCGTCGACGTCTGAGCAGGGCACGAAGCACCGTTAGCACCAAGCGGTTGCCTAGAGAGTGTGAAGTATAAGACAGCCTGCGCTACAAAAGCAAGTAGATTCGCCGCCACTGACCCACCAACCGAGCATCTATAGCAGCAGACGCCCCAGAAGGCCATTTGCATTGACAACGTACCCCATTTACCAACGGTCAGCCAGGAAGCCACGCGTCCAAGCCCCCTGTTGCATCGGATCTCCTTTGCGAGCCTTGCGCCTTGGCGTGAGACTTAGTTGATTTCGCGTACGATCACGCCTG
>CAYPLE010000069.1:21503-34213 GCA_964411445.1 uncultured Pirellulaceae bacterium | reverse complement strand
GCTGCGGGCCCAGCGGGAGGGTGTAGTTGGACGCTGCGGGCCCAGCGGGAGGGTGTAATTGGTTGATGCGCTACTTGGTGAAGCAAGTGCCGTAATGGAGCTAGACTTCGAGGAACAGCCGAGTTGGATCTTCGCAAACTTCCTTGATGACGCGGAGGAAGGTGACTGCTTCGCGACCGTCGATGATTCGGTGATCGTAGGTCAAGGCGACGTACATGACGGGTTGAATGACAACTTGTCCATCAACCGCCATGGGCCGATCTTGAATCGAGTGCAACCCAAGAATGGCGCTCTGAGGAGGATTCACAATTGGCGTGCTCAACAGCGATCCGTAGACACCACCGTTGCTGATGGTGAACGTGCCGCCTTGCAGGTCTTCTGGCAAGAGGCGATTTTCCATCGCTTTGGCTGCGTAGTCGCCAATGGTTCGTTCTACTTCTGCAAACGTCATATGCTCAACGTTGCGAAGCACGGGAACCACTAGCCCTTTGCCGCCACCGATCGCAATGCCAATATCATTGTAGTTGCGATACACCACGTTGTTCCCACGCAGTTCTGCGTTTACCGATGGGAAGCGACGGAGAGCCTCAACACTGGCCTTGGCGAAGAACGACATGAAGCCCAATTTGACGCCGTGGCGTTGTTGGAACGCGTCGCGATATTTTTTCCGCAACGACATGATGGGGGCCATGTTGATTTCGTTGAACGTCGTCAGCAAAGCCGCCGTCTGCTGGGCCTCGACCAAGCGGGCAGCGATGGTCCGCCGAATCATGCTCAGTGGTTTGACCTCTTCCATGCGGCTAACCGGGCCGCTTTCAAAGCCTGAGTCTGTTTCCAGAATGGCATTCGAAGGGGAGCTGTGTGAAACGGGTGCAGGGGCTGGCTTGGCAGGAGCCGACTTTTTATTGTCGGCTGCCTTCATCGCATCTTCTTTCAAGATGCGTCCGCCCGGGCCCGTCGGCGTCACGTCAGATTCTGAAAGCCCGTTTTCGTCCATGATACGCCGAGCGGCAGGCATTACACGCGGTTCATCGCTGGCGGAATCCGTCGAACTAGCATCGCTGGCGGCGGGAGCACTGCCCGAATCGCTTTGGGAATCGGCTGGTGAATCGGCTGGTTCAATGTCGCAAAGCACATCGCCGACAGCGGCAAATTCTTCAGCAGGCACTCGGATATTGCGGATGTAGCCGCTCTCAGGCGCAGGGACTTGAACAGAGGCTTTTTCCGTTTCCAGCTCAACGACGTCTTCGTCGCGGCGAACCCACTGGCCTTCTCCTTTGATCCAATTTCCTACTTGGACTTCAGAGATCGATTCGCCAACACTCGGCACTTTCAGCTCAACCATTTTGTTCTCTGCGTGTTTCGCGTCTATTCAGTAGTAACCAGATGTAAAATTCGACACTCGCGGGAGCGTTCGAAAGAATCTAACGCAATTCGATCTTGCTATAGATTCTCGAAGGCTTCGTCGACCAACTCGTCTTGTTCAAGCTTATGGGCACTCGCCGATCCGGTCGATGGACTGGCCGATTCAACTCGGGAGAGTCGCCGAAGCCGGAAGCCCTTGTCGTTTAGGACATCGCCAAAACGCACTTTGAGGAACTGCCAAGCACCCATATTGGTCGGTTCTTCCTGGACCCACACAAGATCCGTACCAGCCTTGTACGGCTCAAGCGCCGCGAGCAGCTCGCTTTCGCGGAGCGGATAATATTGCTCAATCCGCACGATCGCGACATTATCTTTTTCGAGTTCTTTACGCTTGCTGGCAAGTTCATAGTAGACCTTGCCGCTGCACAGCAGAACTCGGTCCGTTTTTTCTTGCGACTCGCGGGTATCTTCGAGCACTTTTTTGAAATGGCCTGATGTGAAATCCTCCAACGACGAAACAACGTCAGGATGTCGCAACAAACTCTTGGGAGTCAACACAACCAATGGCTTGCTCCAACGCCGGATCGTTTGCTGACGCAGCAAATGGAAGTACTGTGCCGGAGTGGAGGGCTGGACAACTTGGATGTTATCCTCGGCGGTCAACAACAAGAAGCGTTCAAGGCGTGCGCTACAGTGTTCTGGGCCAGCGCCTTCGAAGCCGTGTGGCAGAAGCAAAGTCAGATGACTGAGACGGCCCCATTTGTCTTCGGCACTGGTGATAAACTGGTCAATGATCACCTGCGCAACGTTCCAGAAGTCGCCGAACTGTGCTTCCCAGACGACCAACCCCTCAGGGCAATCGAGCGAATAACCGTACTCGAAGCCGAGCACGCCTGCTTCGCACAGGGGACTATTGATGATGTCCAGTCGGGCTTGAGAATCACTCAGGTGCCGAAGCGGAGTATGCTTCTCACCGGTGTTCGTATCATGCAGAACGGCGTGTCGTTGGCTAAAGGTTCCTCGTTCGCAGTCCTGCCCGCTGAAGCGAACCGGGTGGCCTTCGCTGAGCAAACTAGCAAGAGCGAGGGCTTCGGCGGAGGCCCAATCAAGTGGCTTCTTTCCGGCCGCCATTTCGCTACGCAACTGCATGAACCGCTTGAGTTTGCGGTTGATCGCGAAACCTTCGGGTACACGGCTCACTTTCTCAAGCAGGTCGACGGCTGTGTCCTGCGACAGGGATGTTTCGGGCAAGTCATTTTCTGGCTCGGGGCCACCGTAATAGCCTTGCCAGTAGCCGCCCATGGTTTGCAAGTCGTCGATATACTCTTCTTGCTGGGCCAATTCGAATTCACGTTCGAGTTTACTTTGACGCACTTCGGCAATCGCATCGGCTTCTTGACGCGTGATTTCCCCCATCTTTAGTAGGCGATTCAGGTAGCTTTCGCGAACACTCTTCCGCTCGTCGATCGTCTGATACATCAACGGTTGAGTGAAACGAGGTTCATCGCCTTCGTTGTGGCCCCATTTGCGGTAGGCGTACATATCGATCACTACGTCGCGTCGGAACTCACGTCGGAAATCCATTGCCAGGTTGACGACCTGGGCAACCGCTTCAGGATCTTCGCCATTTACGTGGAAGATCGGAATCTGCAGCATTTTCGCGACGTCGGTAGCGTAGGTGCAGGAACGTGCCTCCTCTGGCAGTGTCGTGAAGCCGACTTGGTTGTTCAGGATCACGTGCAGAGTACCGCCGGTTTTGTATCCGGGGAGTTCACTCATGTTGAGCGTTTCCTGCACGATGCCTTCGCCTGCGAAAGCAGCATCACCGTGGACCAGAATCGTCATGAATTTTGAGTGACGATCGTCGCCAACGCGGTCTTGCTTCGCCCGCACTCGGCCTTGCGCAACCGTGTTGACATATTCCAAGTGGCTGGGATTAAAGCACAGCGAAATATGAACCTTGGCACCCGTGCTAGTCGTCCAGTCGCTACTGTACCCAAGGTGATAGCGGACATCGCCGGCCCCACGATGCATGTCTGGGCGTGGATCGTCGAAGGACCAGAAGATGCTTTGGGCGCGTTTGCCCATAATGTTGGCCAAGACGTTGAGCCGCCCTCGGTGGGCCATCGCCAAAACAACTCCATCCACCTGGTGCTGGCCCGCCTTTTCTAGCGATAGATCCAGCAGTGGGATAAGACTTTCGGCGCCTTCTAAGGAGAAGGTCTTTGCTCCAACAAACTTCCGCCGCACGAATTCTTCAAAGATAGCCGCGTCGGTGAGCCGGGAATAGATTCGGCACTGCACTTCCCGAGACAGTTCGAGTCGGTTTTCGCAGCTCTCCATTCGTCGCTGCAACCAATCGCGGATGGTGCGATTGTCGATGTGCATGAATTGAGCACCGATGCTGCGGCAATAGGTGTTCCGCAGCTTGCTCAAGATATCGCCAAGCGACTGACCATTGACATACTGCAGCGTTTCGCAGCTAAAGGGCCGCGCCAAGTCTGCTTCGCTTAAGCCATAGGATTCCGGATCCAACTCGGGATTGCCACGGTTCGCCAACTTGAGCGGATCGAGCTTCGCCATCAGGTGACCGCGAACCCGATATTCGCGAACTAGGTTGTCGACGCGGTCCTGCATCTCGGCCAACCACAGGGCTTCGTCGCGAACGGTGCGAGCGTGTTGCCCCGGCTCTCCAGTTGCTTCGGCAACGGCGACTCCGCCAGACTCCAATTGTCCGGCCGCCGAAGAACTCTGATCGGCGGCACGGCTGGCTAGCGAGAACTCTTCAAAGTACTTCCGCCACCCGGGCGACACACTGGTCGGATCCTTGATGTAGCGAACGTAAAGATCATCGATGTAGTCAAGGCTGTAGCTATTCATGAAGGCGCGTCCGTAGCACTTTTGCCTTGTCGTGGCGGGGAAGGGAGTTGTCAACAAACAGAAACGTGTCGACATCCGTAGAGGATCGGCGGTTGGCCGTCGAGCGACAGCCAAAACTCGGCAAGATGCGGAAATTCATGCTACCCGCAGACTCCGATTCGTCCGGGGTGTCACTTTCGGCATAACCCGATTGGGAGGATTCAATCGTTGAGACGGCAAGGTTGAACACGCTTGGGCCGCAGTACAGGTTGCAGAAACGTAATACGAAAGTCACAAATTTGCCGCCGAGTCATCTCACAAGCGACGCGTCGAAACGTCCACTCGCGTTGCCCAATCGTTACCGCCAGCGAGGTTTCGCCGTGCCTGCAGTGAGTTGGAGGAGCCGCGAAAAACCCGCCTCATCCAGCCACCGAAGAAAACGATTGGGACTTCTTTAAATATTAGCGGTTGGTGAAGCAATGCAAACCTCACTTGCCCGCCTTTTCAACCAACAAAGAAGTTTTTATCCCGTCACTCTCCATCTAGCACGATCCAAATGACCGCTCGACAACTTGGCGGCTTGCTGCTTGGCCGCCACTTGCTGCACGATGGGAACCAGCAGCGGGCTGGCATAGTCTCCTGTCCGATCCCATCGTAGACTGCCACTTCGTAGAAACCGCCACCGACAAAGCTTGCCGGTCACGTCAAATCCCCAAGTTCAACATTCACGAGCGATGCTTATGGTCTTCTATCTCTTCGTCTCCTACATCGTGTGGATGCTGCTAATCAACGCGGCTACCGCCCTGCTGTATGTTCTGGACAAACACGCGGCTCAATCGGAGAAAGGAGTCAGCAACCGTGTCCCGGAACGACGCCTGCTCGTCTTTTCGATGCTTGGGGGCTGGCCCGCTGGCTTGGGAGTCGGCCAGCGGATTCGGCACAAGACGAAGAAGTTGTCGTACCGGATTTGGTTCTGGATTGCCGTCGCCACGAACATTGGCATGCACTTCATCGGCGGCTACTTGGTTTGGCAGTTGTTAGAAGCCGCAAAGTAAACCGCGCGCGCCAGGCTTGAAACGCTCTAGACAGTCGGTACCGCAATTGCCGAAACGATCTCGTCAAGCACCGTTTCCGTAGTGATTTTTCGCAAGCGTGCTTCCGGCTTGAGGATCAGCCGGTGCCCCATGACGCTTGAAACCACCTTCTTCACATCGTCGGGAATGACGTATTCCCGGCCAAGCACTGCTGCCATTGCTTGACTGGTTCGGTACAACGCAATCGAAGCCCGCGGACTGCCGCCGAGCGCCAGGGCTTCATGCTCGCGTGATTCGTGCACGATCTGCAGAAGGTACTGCTGGACTTTCGGATCAATTCGGATCCTACGAATCTGCTTTTGAGCTGCGACCATTTCCTCAGCCGTCGCCACCGCCTTCAGATCGTCCAATGGATGACTAAGCTGCAGCATTTCGAGCATTCGTAGCTCTTCATCCATGGATGGATAGCCCAGCGAAAATTTCATCAGGAAGCGGTCTAGCTGAGCTTCGGGCAACGGAAACGTGCCTTCGTGATCAACGGGGTTTTGAGTCGCGATGACCAGGAATGGTTGCTCAAGCACGTGCGTTGTACCGTCGACACTGACCCGCGCTTCAGCCATCGCCTCCAACAACGCCGCTTGGCTACGAGGCGTGGCACGGTTAATTTCGTCAGCTAAAAGAATCTGCGTGAAGATCGGACCGGGCCGAAACTCAAACTGGACATCTTTTGGATTGAAGACACTTGCGCCCGTAATGTCCGTCGGCAACAAGTCGGGCGTGCACTGAATGCGTTTGAATTCGCAGCCGACACTCTTCGCCAATGCCCGAGCCAGCATCGTTTTTGCTACTCCAGGGACGTCTTCCAGCAGAATGTGCCCGCCAGACAGCCAGGACACCAGTGACAAAATCAACTGCTTCCGCTTCCCGACAATCGCCTTCTCTACGTTGGCAATGATCCGCTTGGAGAGTTCATTGACGGCACTCAAAATCACGTTCCTAACAAGCGTATAAGGATTCGGCCCAGCAAAGTTAGCCCTGCCTCGAACTCACGATGATACTTCACGTACCCTGTGGACGCAGCAATGCTGGCAATTTGTTCAAACTGCACGCCGCAAATCCGATTTCTGCTCCACCCGATCAGGCCGTAGACAACCCAACATTCAGACAACCCAAGATACGTCTGAAGACGCTGTTGCTTGATGTCGAGCCACAAATCCACCTTGAGGCGCTGGGGCTGATTCGCTAAGTACGGATTAGGTGAATAGCCTCGTTTTGCTATCAACGCGTATTCCACGGATTCGGAATCTCGCTTGGCGCTCCGAGAAATCAGCAAAGTGGGCGTGGCTCATCACCAACGGAACTCGATTCTGCAGCCAACGTTGCTCCGCAATGCGGACGAATCGAAGCCGCTTCAACAGTCAGTCGCCACGGAGGAGTGTGACCTTGAAAGACAATTGCCTACCGCCCGCTCTGCGAGTCGCTTTTGTACTAGGCGTCTGCCTCTGCTGCACCGCAACGACCACTCAACGTGCCGCTGCCCAAGGGCCCGGAATGGGCGGGGCTGGGCAAGGCAACATGCCAGCCTTCAACGAGCCGAAATTCAGCGACCGCGTCTGGGAAGCCGGCGGGCCACGTCTGAGCGCGATTCGCCGCGGCAAAATGATCAAAGCGATCGAAATCGTAGGCAATCAGACAATCAGTGCTCACAAAATCGAATCGCACATGCAAACACGCGTCGACCGTCATTACGACGAGCGACAACTGCTGAGCGATGTTAGAGAACTCTACCACACGGACCTGTTTCGTCACATTAAACAATCCATCATCGAAGAACCTGACGGAATCATCGTTCGATTGCATGTGGTCGAAAACCCACTCGTCACGGAGGTCATTTTCCACGGGAACACCCGCTTGGAAGATTCGATGCTGAAGAAGCATTGCGGCATCGAAGTCGGAGATCCAGCCAACCCGTTCTCCGTCGACATGGCTCGGCAGCACCTGCTTGATCTGTACCATGAAAAAGGAATGAATCAGGCGGCAATCCGTATTCGCGAAGGTGACAACCCCAAAGACCGACGTGCGTTCTTTGAAATCTACGAAGGCCCAGTTGAACGCATTTGGGATATCAAATTCGAAGGCAATCAAATTTTCAGCACCAGTTTGCTGAAGACGAAGATCCGTTCGCGTGATGCCCGCTCTGGCCTGACTTCACACATCGGCAACGTAGCGAAAAGCCAACAGATCGACGCCGACAAAGAGGCACTGATCGCATACTATCGATCACTCGGCTACTTTCAAGCTCGAGTCGACTACTTCAAAAAATACTACGAAGGCGGCGACTTTCTGGACGTAACGTTCGTTATCTACGAGGGCGTGCAATCCGTTGTTCGAAACGTGACTATTGTCGGTAACCAATATCAGCCATTTACGACCGACGTGCTGATGGACGCAACCGAAACTCGTCCCGGGCAGACATTCAACCTTGCTCGCATGGATCGCGACGTCCGAACGCTCCGCAACGAATACTACGGACGCGAAGGCTTCGTGTACGTCGAAATCTCGCCCCAGTTGAGCTTCCTAGAAGAACCCGGCCAAGTCGACTTGGTCTACAAAATCTCCGAAGGTGCACGGGTTCGCGCGGGCGACATTAACGTGCACATCGCCGGAGACTCCAGTCACACGAAACGCTCCGTCGTCCTGAATCGCTTGGGAATTCGTCCCGGTGACTACATCGATCTACAGGAATTAGAAGCGTCCGAGCGACGCCTGCAGTTTTCCCAGATCTTTGAAACGCAACCGGCAATGGGCGAGCCTCCTCGCATTGTTGTGCGTCCGCCTGACCAAATCGATGCACCGCAGGAACCCTCCTACTAAACGCGGCACGGCAAAAACATTCACGTCCATGACCGAGCGATTCGCTCCGCGGCATGGCAACCCGAGTCTGACCTGGATCAAACGCATGGTGAAAGCCAAATCAAATCAGAGCAACCACGCGATCGCGACCGTGCCAATGGCATGTTTGTTTGCGAGTGTGTTCGTTGGATGCCAGGCGATGAACAAGCCCTTTGTTATCTCCGGCGTCTCGGGGGAATCGCTAACGCAATGGGTCGCAGATGCGCCAGATGCTACCGACCTGACGACGCAGTCTATCGACCCGACAACGCAGTTTACCGATCCAGCCGGCAACGAAACGACTCGCACCTTTGCAGGGGATATCGCCCCGCCAGCGTCCACAGTTGCTTTCCGACAGCCCACCACAGGCGACGCTCCGCCTGTTGGGCAGCAAACTCAAGATTCGGTCGTCCGTGCCCAGAGTGGGGATCCGGCCTATCCGACCACTGGGGGCCAAGCCGTCGGAGTTGGCGGCCAAGCCGGTGGAAGCTCTGTTCCAAGTCTTCAATCACCCGGCTATCAACCCCCAGACTATCAAGTACCGGCCTATCAGCCCCCTCCTGGCACGCCCGCCAATGGCACTTCAGTAGGAAACCCGCAAACTTCTGCCCCCCAAAAGCAACTGGGCTATGGCGACGTTCCTGCTGGCAGTTACACCGCTCCGCAGACTGGCTATGCGGCTCCGCAGGGACAGTACAACGGCTATGGTTATGAATCGGCCGTCGCTCCCGGTGCAACGATTTCACCTTATGCATCACAGTCAGCGATCGCTCCGGGGGCTCTTCCGACGCCTGGCCCCGACTTCGAAGGCATCGATATCACCGCTCCGGACATGGGCGGGTATCAACCGCAAGAACGCATTGCTCCAATCGACGTCTATGTGCAAGAAGCCCGCACGGGACGCGTGATTTTGGGTGGAGCCGTGAATAGCGACTTGGGTGTTTCAGGCCAGTTGATTATCGAAGAACGCAATTTCGACATCCGTCGCATGCCACGCTCGATGGCCGATGTTTGGAGTGGCCGCGCGTTTCGCGGCGGCGGGCAGAACTTCCGTGCCGAATTGATGCCTGGAAGCCAAGTCCAACGATACACGGTGAGCTGGACAGATCCCCACTTCCGCGACTTGCCGTACAGTTTGTCCATCGGCGGCTTCCTATTCACACGCCAATTTCGCGACTGGACCGAACAACGCCTTGGCGGCCGAGTTGCCTTGGGGTACGAAATTACGAAGGACCTTTCGATCAGTAGCGAGCTCCGAATGGAAGACGTCAAACTCTTCGATCCTCGTGTCGGCGGAGTGGACGAGCTCGATCAGGCACTTGGTAGCACCGACCTTTATCGCGGCCGATTCCGCCTCGCGCATGACACTCGCGACAATCCGTTCATGTCGACTCAAGGTGGTTTGACGGAGGTCATTTTCGACCAAGTGTTCGGCGAATACGATTACCAACGAGCTCAATTTAATCTGAGCCGATACTTCTTGATGCGTGAACGGGCCGATGGCGGTGGACGTCACACATTGGCTAGCACTTGGCGAGTAGGTGTCACGGGATCGCAAACCCCGATCTTTGAAAACTTCTTCGCCGGTGGGTACAGCACGATGCGTGGATTTAGCTTCCGCGGTGCCAGCCCAGTTGTCGGCGACGTTCAAGTCGGTGGTGAACTGATGTTCTTGGGCAGCTTAGAATATGTCTTCCCGCTTACTGCCGACGAGATGCTGCGAGGCATCGTGTTTGTCGACTATGGTACCGTCGAACGCGATCTCGAGATCAATGCAGAGAATTTTCGAGTCGCACCGGGCTTTGGCTTCCGGATCGCTGTACCGGCGCTCGGTCCAGCCCCACTTGCGTTCGACTTTGCATTCCCAGTCAATTCGGCTGACACCGACGATCGGCAAGTATTCAGCTTCTTCATGGGCCTAACGCGTTCCTAAGAAACTTGCTTGCAGCCGATCCCGCGAAGCGAACATGCGGATGCTTCGCGGGCCTGTACAGAGCAGCTAATGACAACGAGCAGCACCTTCGCTGGTCAAGCCGCTTTTCGATCACGCATGAAATCACCCAGTCCTGCAGCTCTTGGAGCGGTCTGCTCAGACTTGCTTGCCATTGGAATACTGGCCGGAGGTCCCTTCCGGTCCGAATCACTCGGCTTGGTGATATTTTCAATTGCGTCATCTTCTGACGAACTCGAAATTGACTGGAACGGCAAAGTCGCGGGGGTATCGCAAACCACCTCAGTGACTTCTTGACCAGATGATTCTGGCATGTCAATACAATCGAGTTCGTTTCGCAGGATCCGCACTCCTGCTGGTGCCTTGACACCAATCCGCACTTTGTCGGCACCGACGGCAACGATCGTCAATACGATGTCATCACCTAAGTAAATCCGCTCCGCGGCGCGACGGGATAGAATAAGCACTATACTCCTCCTTGAGTGCAGTCAGCAAAATTGTTTCTCGCGTACAGCCGTCGACGATGGGGCTTGTTCGCTCTCGTGACAAACTGTTCGAAAACAATTCCATGTGTCAGGGCAAAATTCCGGACAATCCACTCATCAACGGGCCGACTCGCACCCAGGGACTGAACCGAAACACAAGTGGGCTAATTTCGCCCCGGAATCGGGCTGCACATTGCTCGCCGCCCAAGTGAGTCGTAGAAGAAAATCGTATTCTTCGACAGGTCCCAAACAGCGGTCAAGCGAACGCTACGAGGACCATAAATACAGAAGTAAAAACCAACCGGGGCGCCGCCGCGAGTGAGCACCTGCTCAGACATCTGAAAGGCGTCCTTTTCGAGTTGGTTTTTGTTACAAAGTTCTGCCCGCACGTACTCGCGGACTTCATCAAACTGATGCGTATCTACAACGTCTGTAATCGACATATCTTTAAGTTTCCTGTTGACTTCGGGGGGGAACGATCGCGCCGCTCAACCGGCCAGCCACCGCGGAAAAAACAGACCGCACGAAAAAAAGTGCAGTTGAATCATTGCGGGATTTGGACCGGTGGTGAACCACGCCAGATCTGATCAACAGGCAATCGTATCGGCAAGCAAGGCAAGACAAGTTGAGCTGGAAGAGTAGGTAAACTTTGCTAACTGAGTTTACTTTGATACGCCAAATCTAAGACCTGCATAGTGTGCAGAACCGGAACCTGACTACCACTTTTTTCCAAGTGATTTTGAATCTGGACTAAACACCCGATGTTGCCCGTTGCGACCAGGCTAGCCCCCGTCGCGGCCACGTCTTCGGCCTTACGTCGTCCAAGATTTCCCGCAATTTCTGGCTGTTCGATGTTATAAGTTCCCGCTGAGCCGCAACACGTGTCCGGGTCAGACAACTCGGCAATTTCAAGCCCCTCGACCTGACCAAGCAGCCAGCGTGGCTGGTGGCGGATTTTCTGGGCATGAGCCAAGTGGCAAGCGTCATGATAGGCAACTCGAATTGGACGTTGCAGTTTTGGGAATTCGACAAGCTCAAGTTGCGTCAAGTAAACCGACACGTCCATGGTTTTCTGTTTCAGTTCAACAGCAGCCTCCTCGTCAGCCGTGCCCTTGAGCAGCAACGGATATTCAGCAATGGCGGAACCGCACCCTGCCGCCGTCGTCACCAAGCAATCGACGTCACCAGGAATCGTGTCTATCAGCGCTTTAGCAAACTTCTGCGCTCGAGCGCCTTGGCCAGTGTGCCAAGCAAGCGCGCCGCAACAGCCTTGCCGTTTCGGTACGACCACTTCGATACCATTTTTGCTGAGCACTCGAGCGGCTGCGGCATTGATCTCAGGCGCAAGAACCTGCTGCGCACATCCCGCGAGCAAAGCCACTCGTCCACGCCGTCGCCCCTCGGCCGGGATGACCTCTGGCAAATCGGATCGTGGCGGCAGGTCGTCCGGAACAAGCTCAAGCATAGGGCGAAGGCTTGACGGCATAAAGCGATGTAGAAAGCTCGTCCACTTCGCCGCTCGCATGGCCCATCGAAAACGTCCCGCGTAGGGCAAGGTTTGCATGGCCAGCCAATCACGCAACTGCCACGGTTTCTTTCCTTGCTCTCGGGCTCGATCACGAAAAGAACTGATCAAGTCACCGTACTCGACGCCAGAGGGACAATGCGTCACACAGGCAACACAGCCAAGGCAGCGGTCGATATGCTCACTCGCCTGCTCAAATGTGAGTTCACCTTCCAAGACGGACTTCATCAGCAGGATGCGCCCACGCGGCGAGTCCATTTCGCTGCCGAGTTCCTGATAGGTCGGACAGGCTGGAAGGCAAAATCCGCAGTGGACACACGTGCCAACCGCTTTCGCCATCTCTTCGCCGCGAACACCCGATTCATCTATTTGAATATTATGAAGCATGCAGCTTGGCTGTTTTGAGGAGAAAAACCTTGTTGGTGCGGCGATTCGTCGAGTCCAGAGACATCCGCGACTCCCGCAATTCTACCCCAACCATTCTACTCGCGAGCCCCAGGCTAAAATGGTCTCCTTTCGAAGCTCATTGTCTGCAATTCATAGAAAGCTAGCGTCCGCTGACGGAGAGTCGTACGATCTTTACCGACTATCTGGAAAGC
>CAYPLE010000069.1:0-21403 GCA_964411445.1 uncultured Pirellulaceae bacterium | reverse complement strand
CTTTACCGACTATCTGGAAAGCACTGCTATCTGGAAAGCACTGCGGTCCTACGACAGCATGGTGAAATTGCGGAGTGCTTCGAGCGCCTTGAGCACGTCGTCTTTCGAGACTTCGCCCCATGAGTCAGCGCGATGGCGGATGATGGCGAGCTTGAATTGCTCGAGAGCCTCGGAAACATCGACTGGCAAACTCGGCAACTTGGCAAACGGCGATTCCTCACTTCCGCCACTGCTTTCTGGATCCCAGGGCAGATCGTCGTCGGTGTCCGAAACGGCCGTGGTTCCCGACGCGTCAAATTGATCTTCATCGCCAAAGTCAGGACCGTCGGGTCGTGGGCCTTCGGCAACGCCACGCGTGCTGTCGGCAAAACCGGTCGTTTCTTCGACTTCAGAAACCGGTGTGTAGTCTTCGTCTTGGGAGACGGCGACCACTTCGTTCTCTTTGGGTTCGTCCGCGGCATTTCCCCCCATGGATTCCCAACGCGTACGTCGCATTTGCGAAACGCTCCACTGGCTCTGCACGGCTCCTTCCAACCACATTTCGGCGTCGTCCCATTCCAGGGCGGCAAGGAAGTGGCTCCAGTAAATGCCTTCGTAAGAAGTATACGACTCGCCAAATCGCTCATGCACGCGTCGCAGTCGCCCAACATGCTGCGGAGTGACGCCACCAACCCGCCGACTCCATGCTTCATCACTGTAGGCCGCAGCGGGCGATTGTGAACCCATCAACGCTTCACGCCACTGGCAGATGATTTTTCCCTTCTCCCAATTGGTCGTCGAAATCAAACTCGACCAACGCACGGTGTACTCTTCTGACAATTCGATACTCTTCGGATCATCCAGCTCGGATGCATCCTGATTCATAACTGCCTCGTCACCCTCAGAGGCAACGGCAGCGCCAACTTCAGCCGTCGAGACGGCCTGAGCAGCCTCGCCGCTTTCAGATGCACCACCATGTTCGCCACTTTCAGCGACGTCAGCAGCAGTAATCTCTGCGTCCAAATCAACCGGGTTTTCGTCCAAGGGTTGAGGATCCGATTCGTGAGAAGATGCGTTATCCAATTCCATAACTCCGCATGTGAAGTGTAACCTGAAATCTCGCCCTGCAATCCGCCCCGCAGGGGGTGGTGCTGGCTGGGAACACCACGCGACAATCCAGCCGAAAGGGCGTGCTGGAATCACTGCGCGGATGCTGATGCTGGTGGGGCAAGTCAGCCAGAGCGACGCAAAATGCCTTGTTCGCGACATCCACACCAATCGGCTGTGACAGAAGAGTAATCAAGCGGGCCGGTCAGGACAAACGACTACTTTGCCGAAACGCCCAAAGTGGCCGAAACTCGCCAACCGAGGGTGATTAAGTTGCGTCCTGGATAAACTTTACGAACGCTGACGGTCGCAGCGCTTCACGCCCCTTTCACCTCGGCCCCGTTGTGGGAAGAATGTAGACTACTCTTCAGTGAAGGCGCATGAGGCAAGCAAACTGTCAGCCGAACTCCGCCACCACCAGCACTTTGCATTTTTCCATAACTAGCCAGAAGTCCTTGCCATGACGAACCTTGACCAGTTCGAGAGCATTTTCAAGAAGGCCGACAAACGCCCTTTCCATCTTCAGTCGGTGGACCTGGATTCTATTTTGGTTGTCACCGACGGTGATGCCTCAATCGCAGACTTGTTCATGGCTCAAGTCGTCGATTTTCTGGATACGACCCTGCTGGAGAAGGACATCAACTGGCATCGGATGAGCGGCGATGAGCATTCGAGCGTCAGTGATGTTGTCCAGCGTATTGATTCTCTTAAGCCCGATTTGTTGTGTACGTTTCGAAATTTACACGCACCGGCCGTCGATTATCCCTATAGCCTCGGGGTCTACCTGGAGGTGCTTTCCCAGGCCACGGATATCCCAGTGCTGGTTTTGCCAAGTCCGCATCGCAAGGCCGCCATTCCCGATTCGACCACAAACGTGATGGCTATTGCCGATCACTTGACCGGCGACGATCGACTGGTCAGCTACGCTGCGCGTTTGACAACGCCTCGCGGCAATTTGCTGTTGGCGCATGTTGAAGATCAAACCGTCTTTCACCGCTATATGGACGTCATCGCCAAGATCCCAACGATCGATACCGATTCTGCTCGTCAAACGATCATGGATCAGTTGTTGGCCGAGCCGCATGACTATATCGCGTCCTGCTCAAAAGGACTTGCTGAAGCAAAACTGCCGGTTACGGTGCAAGAAATCGTTACAGTGGGACATAGCCTGCGTGACTATGAACGGCTGATCGACCAGCATAAAATCGACCTGCTTGTACTGAACACAAAACAGGAAGACCAGCTTGCGATGCACGGTCTTGCTTACCCGTTGTGCGTCCAACTACGGGACATTCCAATTCTGATGCTCTAGCAACGTTTAGCCAACGCGTGCAGTCTTTCTCGATCACATCGTTTCGAACGTAAGTTGCAAACGGAATTCGCAAATGCCATTCGCCATACTAGCCGAAGCCACCTCGGCTCCCCATTCCGTCAGCGCCACCACGACCGCCATCTTCGCCGCCCTGCTGGTTGCATTGATCACGTGCCTCGCGTTGGAAGAGAAACTACACGCAAAGAAATCCGTGATTGCTGGCACTTTTGCGATTATCTGCCTGCTCCTAGGCGCCGTCTTCGAAATTTTGCCCTTTGAAGAAGTTGTCGTTGGCAGTCATGAAATTCGGCCGGACGAATTGTCCAGCCTGACTAGCCCAACCGACTCGGGTGCATCCGTCAGTAATCCTGAGGCAGCCGTCGATGCCAATCAAGCACCCGCTGGCGAAACGACTTTGCAGCCCGAGTCGGGTGGTGACAAGGAGACAAAAAGCTCTGCCGATGATAACACTGCCGATGCAAGTTCTGCTGAGGAAAATGCTGCCGAAGAAAGTCCCGAGGAGGAGGTTCTGACCGATGCGGAATTGCACGTCGGCGGCCATGAGATTTCGATGCCGGTATACATCCCAGCAATCGACTGGGGGGTAATTGCGATCATCCTGGGTTCGAGCCTGTTTGTTGATCTGACTAGCAAGAGCGGGCTGTTCACCTGGATCGCGATCAAAGTCACCAAGTCGACGGGGGGAGATCCGGTCTGGCTGCTGAGCGCCTACGGTTTGATGACCGTCATTTTCTCGGCGGTGCTGAACAACGTCACAGCCATGATTATCGTCGGCTCGCTGACCGCCGTCAGTCTGGAGAGACTTGGCAAACGCAATTTGCTGCTCGGTTTCTTATTGGTCGAAGGACTGCTGACCAACATCGGCGGCCTACTCACGCTGATCAGTTCGGTTCCGAACATCATTGTCGGCACCGAAGCAGGGATTAGTTTCGGCAAGTTCTTCGTAACCGCTGCCCCGTTTGTCGTTGTCGCCACCGTGGTGACGATCGTCATGGGCAGCAAATTGTTTGGTATCAAACGTTTGAGCACCGAAGAAGAACGTAGCGAGGCGCGGGACCTGGTGGCTGGTTTTGATGAAAACGATTCGGTGGAAAGCGTGCCGTTTTTCTGGTTCGGTGCTTTCATGCTCGTCCTGTTCATCATCACCATCGCCACGACCAGCGTCCTTCCCTACATTGAGAATCTTCAGATGGGATTTGTCGCACTTGCCTTTGCTGGCATCATGCTCCTACGATATCGTTCCACTGCGGATCAGTTTTACAAAGCACTTGACTGGGATCTGCTGGGCTTTTTTATGGCGTTATTCGTCGTCATCAACGTCATGGAACACGCTGGAGTTCTTGAGGCGATTGGTGTTGTCCTCGAAAAAGTCATCGCCTGGGGAGAGCTGTCTGGCACGGCGGCAATTCTGATTGCATCCGCCGTCTTCAGTAGCGTAACGGACAATATTCCATTGGCCGCAATGCTGGCTAAGATTCTTGGCAACTTGGGAACTCCGCCTGAATCACCGCTTTGGTGGAGCGTTGTGTTTGGAGCCAACCTTGGTGGGAACATCACACCAATCGGATCTGCCAGTACCTTGGTTGCCGTAACGATCATTCACAAGCAAAAAATTGCGCTGAGTTTTGCGGCGTTTGTGAAGGCGGCGATCCCATTTGCGCTGATTCAGATTGCCATCGCCACGATTTATGTACTCGCATTTCTGCGGTAGCAACCAGTGCTCGCGGCATGCGCTAGACACCGGCAATCGCAGGCAGCTCGGCCCAAAGTTCTTCGCCGCGAACGCTCTTTCGAAGCAGCTCAGTAGCTTCTTCAGCCGGAATCGGTCTGGAAAACAGAAAGCCCTGACCGCGTGAGTAGCCGCACTCGAGCAGCATATCTCGCTGCCGCTGCGTTTCAATTCCTTCGGCGACCGTTTCAAGTCCAATACTGCTGGCGAGTACTTTGATCGTTTCGACGAAAAGTCTTGAATAGTCACTCGCATCGTCCATCGTTTGCACGAAAGATCGATCGATTTTCACCTCGGTGACTGGCAACCGATGGAGGTGGCTGAGTGATGAGTGGCCGGTGCCAAAGTCATCCACGCTAACGCGCATGCCGATTTCGCGAAGCGCCGTGAGCACGCGGACCGCATTGTCAAAGTCGCGAATGGCACCACTCTCGGTGACCTCGATTGTCAACAAATGAGGAGCAATCTTCGCGGCTTGGACTGTCGAAATCACGTCCTGGGCGTATCCGTTTTGATCGAGTTGAATTGGCGAGATGTTGATTGCAATCGACACATCCGGTCGCAGCTCCGCCCAACTAGCCAATTGGGCTGTTGCCGTTTCCAAGACCCATTGGCCGATGCGGTGGATAACGCCGGTACGCTCAGCGACTGGAATAAACTTCAGTGGCGAAATGGTTTGTCCGTCGTGCTCCCAGCGTAGCAGAGCCTCGAACCCGACAACTTGTCCTGAACCGATATCGACAACCGGCTGGTATAGCAGCTTGAACTCGTCGCGTTCGACCGCTTTGTGCAGAGCCCGTTCGAACGACAATCGTTCCAGGGCCTCGCGCTGCATTTGTTCGTCAAACCAAACATAGCGAGACTTTCCCTGACTCTTGGCGGCAAACATGGCGGTGTCTGCTTGAAGCAACAACTCGTTATAGTGCTGGTGCCGCTCGTTGAGCGCGACAGCTCCCATACTGAACGCCGAGTAGAGTTCATTGCCGTCGATGTTGATCGGACGACTCAGTTGTTCATAAACACGAGTCTCAAAATCAGAAACTTCGGTGTCTGAAGACGCGCCGGAGAGAAGGACAACGAATTCATCGCCGCCAAACCTGGCCAGCATGTCTGCTGGACCGAGACATTTCTTGATTCGATGTACCAACTCGACCAAAAAGAAATCCCCAACTTCGTGGCCGTGACCATCGTTGATCAGTTTGAAATCATCGATGTCGATGAAGAGCAAACAAAATGGAGCTCGTGGATGTGCTTCTGCCAGCCGCCGCTCGAGCGTCTTCATCAACGCAGCGCGATTGGGCAACCCGGTCAAGGAGTCTTTTGAAGCAGCCTCGCGCAACTGAATTTGCAGTTTGTGCCGCTGGAGAGAGTTTCGAATGACCCGGTAAAGCATCGCACCATCGACGTCGTTCTTGCAAACGCAATCATGAGCCCCAGCCTGAATGGCTTGGCTGTAGACCGTTATTTCCTCGCAGCCCGTTAAGACAATAATAGGCGTATCGGGAGAAGTCTGGTGAACAAGCTGAAATCCGTCAAAGTCTTCGAACTTCGGCAAACACAAATCTAGCAGTACGAGATCAGCGGGCGTCTCTTGAAGGTCCACAATTGCCTGTTCTATATCAGTGAATGCAACGATCGACAGATCATCGTAGCGTCTCAATGAGCGCTTAATGATCTGCAGATCGCAGATATCATCGTCAATAGCAACAATTCGAACCATTAGCATTCCGTAAGTGGAGCGCAGCCGGAAGCCCGCTACTTGAATAGTAAAACCACTGAACGGTAGAATCGTTTTCGAAGCGAGCCCGTTCAAATGTGCAGAAAGGCACAGAAAAGGGATTCAACATGAAGCCATTCACACAGTACTAACAACTTGAGCGATTATTCCGCCTGGTACGGTTGCGTTGACTTTTTCGGAAGCTAACTTCCAGTCACTTTAGAAGCGAATACTTGAAAACGCCCCGTATCGAATAGATTCTCAACCACAGGTTTGACAACAGTGAAAAATCAACGATTCGTCCAAGTTCCTGCGTTGCTCATTTGGATGCTCGCAAGTGTTCCACCTGCGATAGCCGATGAGCCGATCTATCCGCATTCCGCGGCGCGACCACACGAAGTGGAGATCACGCACTTACATCTAGACTTGACTGTCGATTTCGACAATAGCCGACTCGCCGGATCAGCTAAACTGGATTTGAATCGCCGAAACACCGATGCACCACTGCGACTTGACACCCGTGGCCTGGATATCGCTTCCGTGACCGACGCGGCTGGCGCAGCACTTACTTGGAAACTCGGCGAGACGAGCGCCCAGCTTGGGACGCCGCTGGTCGTTACACTCTCCGATCAAACCAAACAAGTTGTGGTTCACTATCAAACCACCGATGGTGCTGATGCGTTGCAGTGGCTTACACCGCAGCAAACAACGGACAAACAGCATCCGTTTCTGTTCACGCAATCGCAAGCCATTTTGGCGCGAACGTGGGTGCCCTGTCAGGACACTCCCGCGGTCCGCATGACCTACTCAGCAAAACTGCAAGTTCCACCCGAGCTGCTGGCGGTTATGAGTGCATCCAATCCGCAGGCCAGAAACAACTCGGGAATCTACCATTTTGAGATGAAGCAGGCGATTCCTTCGTACCTTTTGGCCTTGGCGGTAGGTGATCTCCAGTTCCAGTCGATTGGCCCTCGAAGCGGTGTTTATGCGGAACCGTCAGTGCTGGAGAAGGCAGCTTGGGAATTGGCCGACACAGAGAAGATGATTGACGCAGCCGAAGGGTTGTACGGCCCCTACGCTTGGCAGCGTTACGACGTCATTTTCTTGCCATCCAGTTTCCCGTTCGGTGGCATGGAGAATCCTCGGCTGACTTTTGCGACCCCAACAATCCTGGCAGGCGACCGCTCGCTCGTCTCCCTAATTGCCCATGAACTAGCCCATTCGTGGAGCGGCAATCTCGTCACCAACGCTACCTGGAACGACTTTTGGCTCAACGAAGGTTTCACGGTGTACTTCGAACAACGCATCATGGAAGCCGTCTACGGACGGAAGTACTCGGAGATGCTCGCTCGCCTTTCCTTGGATGGGCTGCGAGGCGAAATTCAGGAGTTGGACGCGCGTGATACTTGGCTAAAGCTCAACCTTGCCAATCGCAATCCTGATGATGGAATGACCGCGATCGCGTACGACAAAGGATACTTCTTCCTGCGACGGATGGAAGAAGCGGTTGGCCGGAAGACCTGGGACGCATTCTTGAAAGAGTACTTTACCAAGTTTGCATTTCGAAGCATGACAACGGAACAGTTCGTTCAGTACCTTCGCGAAAACTTGGAAAGCACAGTTGCTATCGATACTTGGATCTATGGCCCAGGGCTACCCGAGGATTGCCCAGACGTAAAGACGAGCGAACTTGCCAATGTAGAAGCGGCTGCACAGCAGTTCCTAGCTGGCAGCAAGGCCGCTGAATTGAAATCAGCGGCTGATACCGACACCTGGACAACGCACCACTGGAACCACTTTTTACGAACGGTTCGCGGCCAAGTCTCACTTGCTCAGATGCAAGATCTTGATTCCGCTTTCCAACTGACGCAATCTGGCAATTCCGAAATCACGCACGACTGGCTGCAGTTGGTTATTGAAACCAACTACAAACCTGGTCTCGAACGTCTCCGTCAGTTCTTGACGGAGCAAGGTCGCCGCAAATTCCTCCAGCCGCTGTACTTGAGCCTCTGCTCAACTGCTGAAGGCAAAGAAATGGCAAAGAAGATTTATTCGGTCGCTCGCAGTGGCTACCACAGCGTTTCGCAGCAGACAATTGACCAAATCGTCGGCTATGGCGAATAGATGGACACTTCAGACGACGTTTGCGCAACCGACGAAGGCCAGAGCGCCAACAGAGCGTCAGCCACGGCAAGCAAAGCGCGTCGGACCAGGCGGCTTTGGAAATTCCGAACACTTGCGTGCTTACTTGCATTTACGCCCGTTCTCGGTGCCGAACTCGCAATCAGACTCGGCGGCTGGGCAGACAAGCCGGTCGCGGCAGACCCGTTTGTGGACTTGAGCGAACTGAAACCGCTCTTCGATCTGTCCCAGGATGGCCAACGCTACGAAATCGGCCCGCAGCGGATGCACCTCTTCAAGCCAGCCAGCTTCCCAGCTCGCAAGGCTTCGGGCACGTTCCGAGTGTTTGCGCTCGGAGGATCCACAACGCAGGGGGAACCATACAGCACCGAAAGCGCATTCCCCAAGTGGCTGCAACTGAACCTGACCGCGATGATGCCCGACCGAACCGTCGAAGTCATCAACTGCGGCGGGTTATCCTACGCCAGCTATCGTGTGAAGTGTATTGCCGACGAAGTCCTTGGTTATGAACCCGACCTGATCGTCATCTACACCGGACACAACGAGTACTTAGAAAAACGCTCGTACGAAGACTGGCAACGGCGAGGCCTTTTTCGGCGTGGCGTGGACTGGATTGTATCTTGTTCGCGGCTGTGCCAAGTCATCAAGGATAATCTTCAAGGTCCGGCGACGCGCGAAAGCGATCGTGGCTCAAAAGATGCGTCATCCAAAACTAGGCTAGCAGCCGAAGTCGACGCGCTCTTGGACTATAAAAACGGCCTAGACGACTATCACCGTGGCGACGCTTGGCAATCGGCCGTTCCAGAACACCTGGGTTGGAACGTACAAGCGACGCTCCGGAACTGCAAGATTCACAGTGTACCCGTCTTTGCCATCCTTCCAGTCAGCAATTTGGCCGATTGTCCACCGATGAAGTTCGAGACAGCACCTACGCTGGAAGAGCAACAGCGTGTTCAATTCAAAAGCCTGTGGGATGAGGCCATCGCGGTGCGAGTTGACCAACCGGCTACGGCTATCGATAAACTACGGTCGGCGTTGGAGATCGATCCCGGCCACGCCGGAGCTTTGTTCCTGCTCGGCACCCTTCTCATGGAAGCAGGAGATGTCTCCGAAGCCGAAGATATGTTCGTTCGAGCACGTGACCATGACGTGTGTAAATTGAGAGCAACTACCGAGCTTCGCAGTCAGCTCCAGCGGGCATATGAAGCGTACGCAATTCCGACCTTCGACGCGCAGCAGTTCTTTGAAGACATTTCGTCCGAACCGGTGCTTGGTTCACAGTGGTTGGTTGATCATATCCATCCAAGTGTTGCTGGTCACAGACGTATGGGACGCGCACTTGCCGAGCAACTGACTCAGGTAGGCATTGTCACCACTCAGTCCGGCTGGGAAGATCGCGCCGAAGAACTGTGTGACCAACATCAATCGACTTTGGGCGAAGCATATTTTCAACGCGGCAAACAGCGACTCGAAGGATTGATGCTGTGGACCCAAGGGCGTGCGAAGAAGCTTCGACCAGAAAAGGACTGAAACGGGTTAAGCGTCGGAACCAAACAAGGGCTCGTCCATTGCCCGCAGATCCGTACTTGGCAAACCACCTTGGTAGTCCTGCTTGACCAACGCAATAGCAGCCCGCGCTACTTCCAAGTGCTGGGCCTTGGTATCGGCGTAGAACGCTTGCGCTGCATCGGGCAACTTTGGCCGTCCATGCAACGGCTTGTCAGAAATACACAACAACGTGGCCGATGGAATTCGGTAGCGAAAACCATTGGCCGCAACCGTTGCCGATTCCATATCAACCGCAATGCTCCGACTGGCTTGTAAGTGTAGCATCGCGCTGCTGATCGACATTTCCCAATTTCGATCAGCCGTCGTCATCACAATCCCGTGCCGATAAGTCAGTTGATTTTCGTCGAGCACTTTTGCCAGGTAGCGATTCAAGATAAAGCTGGGGGTTACCGGGACGCTCATCGGCAAGGCAATATCCAGTACTCGGTCTTCTCGCAGATACCCCGAGGCCAAAACGAAGTCACCGATGTCCTGGTGATTCCGAACGCCAGCACAGTGGCCAACCATGATCATCGCGTCGGGCCGCAACACTGCGAGATGATCGGTCAGGTTCTTCGCATTGGAAGGTCCAACACCAATGTTGATAATGCTCACTCCGCTGTTGTCATTTGTCCTCTCGTGAAACGCAGGCATTTGAACCGTCTTGTTTGGGCGAACACAGTTTGGGAACATTGTTTCAAATGCATCCATGTGCATCTGGTAATTCGTCAGCAGAACGTACCGCTGAAACGCCTCGATGGGAGTGCCGCAGTAGTGTTGCAATCGAGCAATCGACAACTCGGTGCGTTCAGGGCCGAAAAGGAACACTTTCTTCTTCGTCTGGTCAAACGATGCTTGGTCAATCTTCTCCAGTAGCATCGGACTACTCAGGTCAATGCGTTCTCGCGCAGGCTCGAACTCAATCACGGCTCCTTTGTTGGCAAGGCGAAAGAGCTCACGCTGCAAGTACCAACGAATGGCAGACGGATACGCTACTTTGCCACTGATGATCGGATTGTGCTTAGACCAACTGCGATGCACCGTAATCTTGCAGTAGCGCCCCGCGTCATAGGTGCGTTGCATCCAATCACAAGCAGAAGCGATATCGTGACTGATACTTCCCGACTGTGCTGTTCCATCGACTCGTGGATGGTTCATACTCACATCCTTCTTTCCGCTTGTTTCCATACAACCAGGCCCAATCGGCGTTTGCTAAGCTTGCCTTGCAATGCGCCGCAACTGTCGACGGATGGTGTCGCGTCGCCGCTGCTGCCCAGGACTGAAGACTTGTTTGATCAAACCAACGAATGCATCCTGCAACTCATCAGGGGAGAGCATACTCGGGCGATAAACGACATCAAAGAGTGTGTAACGCGAAAAATCATTGTAAAGTAGCCGATTGCTTTGCTGCAATTTTCTGTAAATTGGCGTCCCGGGAAATGGGGTTTCGAGTGTCAGTTGAATCTCTGAAAAATCCGCAGCCTGCAAGAATTCCGCCAATCGCTCGATAGACGCTCGCGTTTCGCCGTCCGCACCGACAATGAAACACGCGTTCACAGCAATTCCATGATCCTGGATGGTGGTGACCGCGTCAATGATTTGTTCGAACTCCGCGGTCTTCTTTCCCATGCCTGGGTATCGAAAGACTGTTGATTCAACACCAATGAGAATTTGCCTACATCCCGAACGCGCGAGTTTGCGAAGCAGTTCGGGCCGCTGTGCAATTCGCCAATCCGTCTCAGTGAACCAGCGAGCACCACTTTCCTGAAGGCACTCCAGCAACTCAGCATCATCTCGTTCGAGTGCGAACGTGTTGTCATCAGCCAGCTCTAGCCACGGTCGCGTACGAATTGTCGTGATGGCTTGCAGTTCTTGCTTGATCCGTTTGCAGTCTTTCGCTCGCGCGGTCCCAAGCAATCGACTCGCAGCACAGAAGCTGCATGCCCAGGGACACCCGCGAGCTGTCTGCAGAGTAAATCGAGGCGGGGAATGCTGCAGCAAGTCCCAACGTGGAAGTGGAGAACGCGAAATGTCCATCCGGCCGTCAGCCAAGTACCTTCGGCGAAGTGAATTGTTTTCGAAGTCGCTCAACAATTCCGGCAGAAGTGGTTCACCGTCACCGACAGCAACCACATCAAACCGTTCTTCACACCATTGCGGAATGGCCGTCGCGTGCAATCCACCGACAACGGTTGGGATCTTTTGCGTGCGTAGAATCGCGGCGATAGCCGCAGCTCGATCGGCCGATGGCGTCAAACAGGAGAAAGCAACCACGTCCGGTTTTGATTCCAAGATCTCATCAGCGACTTCTTTGACGGATTGCGTCGCGGCGTCGCTGATCAGTTCGATGTCCCAATGCTCCGGCACGGTTCCAGCGATCGTCAACAAGCCAAGTGGCGGCAACTGCGCGAGCGCATCGGCCCGCTTGCGGAGTCCCGGCAACTGCATCCCAGCCGCCAGAACTGCATCGCACCCAACCCTCAACCCACTCATCGAAACCAAAGTCAGCTTCTGCATCGCCTGTTGCCTCGCATTATCAGCTATCGAAGCCAAGCGGCCAAGCGACTTACTCTGGTTGATCGACGATCTTCGTGGCGGGACCGATGGTTGCCTGAGCAGCATTGCTGGAGTGATCTAGCACAAATGGCCCGAAGGATCGATCGAGGTGCAACAAGAGCGCGGTGTCGACGGTTGGCAGTAGCGTTCGACGCGGCTTAAAGTCCGTACTGTAAACCGCAGTACTGCTCAAACGCACCTCGTCGATATAGCCTCGAAACGGTCGCGTCGGATTTGAAGCGGAGTCGGGATCGGCGCCAATGTAGAGCGGCAAACGGTTCGTCTTGCGGCGCCCCTTGGCCGGGGTTTTGGCAACTTCTTTACCGTTCACAAACAAACGAACGTTTGCACCATCGTACACACCCGCGAGGTGCGTCCATGTTTCGGTAGAGAGTTTGTCACTTGCCGCCGCTGTGTAGTATTTGCCATCCAGGTTGATGTCGAACTGCGGGACTCCTTCATCGGAGAACAACGCATATTCCGAGCTCTGCGTCTTGGCAATGATGCCGTTGTAGCCTGCCGTTTCAATCGGGCGAACCCACGCTTCAAGTGTCATGGCACCGTCAGGTATCTCAATTTGGTTCGCGTCCACTCGCACAGCCGAAGCCGGTCCATTGATTTCAAGACACTTCTTAGGCGAATTTCGGAAGTAACCCGCCGGAACAACCGCTGGTCGCACATCCAAAGGCAAGTTGGCTGCAGGTAGTCGAATTCGCGAGTTGTCGGCCAGAACTTCCGCGGCAACAACGAACTCTGGCAAATTGCGCGGTGGTGCTTGAGCGTCGCGTAGAATTTCGAACTCAATCGACCTCTTTTCCCCTGCTTCCAAGACAAAGTGGGTGTGGTCCAGCGTACTCCGCCACTGATCATTTTGCCCCGCATTGAAACTGGCTGAATAGTCAATCGCAAAAGAGCTCGTGTTTTGGACTTCGTAAACAACGCTGCCCGCACAAGACCCGTCCAGTTTGAGAATGAGCGGCTCCGACGCACTAGATAACATTGGGCGAATCGCTCGGGCTTTTTCGATTTCAGCCAAGAACTCAGGGGTAAACTTGGTCGGGTCGATGACCGAGCCAATTGGCAGTGCCGCCACTTTGATGCCACTTTCGCGCACTGTAACCAAATTCAAATGGTGCAGGAATCCAGCATCAGGAATTTCAGCACTTAGATGCCCGCCCGTTGTCGCAAGCGTGTAATATTCGATGCCGTCCTTCGGCCCGTCGTACCGCATGTGGTGGATGTGACCAGCAAAAACTGCGGTCACGTTGCCTGCATCAACCAGTTTCTGGTGGACGACATCCCAGTTGCCGCCCGAATAACCACCGCCAATCCAACGTGGATGGTGAAGGAAGCAAAAGACATGCTCTGCACCGGAGAGAGACTCCAGTGCCTTATCTAGGAACGCAAGCTGTTCATCGCTCATCGTTTGCAGTTTGCCGTCGTTGAAAGCTTTTCGATTCGTCTTCGGATCTCCTTCATCGGAGTACAACACAATGAACCCAGCATTCTTGTGTTCGAACGAATACCACAGCGGGCCAAAGTGCTTTTCGTAGTTGGATTCATGCTGTCCTTGCGGCGCAGGCCCTTGGCCACGCCAGTAGACGTCATGATTCCCGGCTACTGGAAACCACTGCATGTTGAGCTCCGACATAATTTGTCGGTACTCTTTCATTTGCTCCATCCACTGTGGCGTTTCGTTGTATCCCTGAATCAGGTCGCCAACTGTCATGACCAAGTCGGGATCGAGCAAATTGGTGTCCGCAACAGCTTGCTTGAGCACTTTTAAGCCTGCAGGAACCCCTCCGGTGCGATCGCCGTACACGACGAAGTGGAAGACGTCGTCCGCTTTGGCTGGTGGCAGTGTCTTGGATTGCTCGCGAGTCGTCAGAATGTCCTGGTTTCCGTGCTCGTGGGGATGATCACCATCGTGGGCCATCACTAATGAGCAGCACAGCGAAAGCGCGGTTAGCAGAAAAAGTGAGTGTCTATCAAGCTTCATCGCGATGTCTCTCAAAATTCGATTCGTGTCCCCAAAGTCATGCACGGTGCGGCATGTCTCGTCGCTAGAGTCTAAGCGATTCATCTGCCGAGCGGAAACGGGCCGAATGTTTAGATTTCATGAACGCTTCCGTTAGAGAATGGGCACGTAACCACACCGTTGCAGGTATATTCTGACTCGCCAATGAGATTCAAAATCGGAACCAAACTGTAGAGGAGTTGCGTCTTGCTGCGTTTCAATCCAATCTATCAGGCTTTAGCTCTTACGTGCGCCATCGTCGGTTCAGCCAAAGCTGCCCCACCAAACGTAGTCTTCATTTTGGTGGACGACTTGGGCTACATGGATGTCGGAGTGAACAATCCGGATACGTTTTATGAGACGCCCAACATCGATGCCCTGGCCGCAAGCGGGACCAATTTCACGCATGGTTACGCGGCCAATCCAGTCTGCTCTCCGACACGCTATAGCATCTTGACGGGCAAGTACCCGAGTCGCGTCGATGCGACGAATTTTTTCTCCGGACGTCGTGGCGGCAAGTTTGCATGCGCACCGCTGAACGACAAGATGCCTCTGGAAGAAACTACGCTTGCAGAAGCACTCAAGCCGCATGGATATGCGACATTCTTTGCTGGGAAGTGGCACTTGGGTCCCGATGAGCAACACTGGCCCACAAAGCAGGGATTTGACGTCAATAAAGGTGGCTTTTCAAAAGGCGGCCCCTATGGCGGCAAAAAGTACTTTTCACCCTACGGAAATCCTCGACTTGATGACGGCCCCGACGGCGAGCATCTGCCAGATCGACTGGCTAGCGAAACGGCAATGTTCATTCGCGAACACAAAGATGAGCCGTTTTTTGCATACCTTGCCTTCTACAGCGTTCACACGCCGCTGATTGGTCGTCCCGATTTGGTTGCCAAGTACCAGGAAAAAGCAAAAGCACTGGGACTGAACGACAAGGAAGCTTTTGCGGATGAAGAACAAGTTTGGCCAAATGCCAAGACTCCGCGGCGCGTCAGAACTTTGCAAACACATGCGGTCTACGCAGCGATGGTCGAAGCCATGGACGAAGCCGTTGGAAAAGTGCTTACAGCCATCGAAGATGCAGGTGTTGCCGAAAATACAATCGTGTGTCTAACCAGTGACAATGGTGGGCTTTCAACGTCCGAAGGCTCACCGACGAGCAACCTGCCGCTTCGAGGGGGAAAGGGCTGGGTGTACGAAGGTGGCATTCGCGAAGCGTTCATGATTCGAGCGCCCATGGTTTCCAATCAGCCAAAGCAAATTGCCACACCAGTGATGAGCATTGACTTTTTTCCCACCATCATGAATTTTGTGCAAGATGCGAATGACAAGAAAGTGACGTTGCCCGAACCAATCGACGGCCAGAGCCTGAAGCCTCTTCTCAGTGGCGGCCGCATTGAGCGCAAATCGTTGTACTGGCATTATCCTCACTACAGCAACCAAGGAGGGTTTCCCGGCGGAGCGATTCGTCAAGGAAAATGGAAGTTGGTTGAGCGATACGAAGATGGGCGGTGCCATCTCTACGATCTGCACTCCGATCCCGGAGAGCAGCAAGATCTGGCAGACGGCAACACCGACCTGGTTGCCACTATGCGATCCGACTTGCACGCTTGGTATAAAACAGTTGACGCTAAATTCTTGCAGCCCGGCAAGTCTGGCGAAGTGCCGTGGAGTCCGAAATAAACGACGCTGTCGGAAAACACTTGGGTTGCTTTTAGCCCAGTTTTGCGGTTCCCAGGACGCAGCGCGAGCATTTCTTTCTATCACTGCTTCTTCGTCAATTCACTCGTAACCATCAGGTAGATGCAAATCGATGCGGCACCGCTCTACGCGACAGCTTGTTGATGACCTTGATTCCGCCGGACGCTTATTGCGAATTGCAGACGAGGTGGACGGCAATCTAGAGCTGGCTGAGATCCACCGACGCGTCTATCGAAGTGGTGGCCCTGCGCTGTTGTTTGAAAACGTCAAAGGCTGCCGCTTTCCCGTCGCGACCAACCTATTCGGGTCCCTCGAGAGAGCTAGGTATATTTTTCGCGACACGTTCGAGGCGGTTCAACTGGCGGTGCGATGGAAGGTCGATCCGACCGAAGCGCTCAAGACGCCTTGGAAACTATGGCGTGCCCCAGCGCTCGGGCTACGGATGCGACCTCGGCGTGTAAGAAATGCTGCTGTGCTCGCGCAGTCTCTGAAGCTAGCCGATTTGCCTGCCGTAAAGTGCTGGCCGGACGACGGCGGCCCGTTCGTGACACTCCCCCAGGTCCTCAGTCAAGATGCGACCAACGCTGGGACGCGTTCACTCTCCGGCCTGAACCTAGGTATGTATCGCGTTCAGCTAAGTGGCAACGACTACGAAGCCGACGAATGCGGTCTGCACTATCAAATTCACCGGGGTATCGGCGTTCATCACAGTCAGGCTCTTCGCCAGGAGAAGCCCTTGCGCGTGTCAATTACCGTCGGCGGCACACCAGCCATGACCGTCGCTGCCGTGATGCCATTGCCGGAGGGAATGAGCGAGCTCATGTTCGCAGGAGCACTGGCAGGCGGTTCGATTCCTGTCTTGGCCGACGCGATTCACGCGCCACTTTATGCGGATGCTGACTTTGTCATTTCAGGCCGCGTCGAAGGCGATGCCGTCAAACCTGAAGGCCCATTTGGGGACCACCTTGGTTACTATGCGAAGGTCCATCCCTTCCCAGTATTGAAAGTTGATCGGGTTCGCGCCCGAAAAGACGCTGTCTGGCCAATGACTGTTGTTGGCAGGCCGCCTCAGGAAGACACGACTTTTGGTGAGTTGATTCATGAATTGACGTCGCCGGTCATTCCATCCGTTTTGCCGGGTGTCCGACAGGTTCACGCGGTGGACGCAGCCGGGGTGCACCCGCTTTTGCTCGCAGTTGGATCGGAGCGGTACACGCCATACTCGAAGAACGATCGGCCGCAGGAGTTGCTCACGCAGGCTTGTGCGATCCTTGGCCAAGGACAATTGTCGCTGGCGAAGTACCTGTGGATCATCAATGGCAATGACGAAGGTGCACCTCATGCCGAAGAGATGCCCGAGTTTTTCGCCCACGCGCTCAAGCGAGTCGATTGGACACGTGACCTGCACTATCACACCCGAACAACCATCGACACACTTGACTACACCGGTGACGGCCTCAATCAAGGCTCAAAGCTGGTTGTTGCTGTGAGCGGAGAAGTCAAACGCGAACTCGCCACTGCGATCCCAGGATCGTTAAATTTGCCGGAACCATTTTCGTCGCCGCGGCTTGCACTACCCGGCGTGCTCGCAATCGAGGCTAGCAATCGCAACCAGTCTAGTACGCAGATTGCGACCGAGCAGCTTTGGCGGACGCTGGATACCCTGCCAGCAAACCATCCCATGAACTCATTCGCGATGATCGTGATTGTCGATGACAGCGAATTTTCCTGTCGAAACTTGAACAACTTCCTCTGGACGACGTTCACACGTAGCAATCCAAGTCGAGACACGTATGGCATCGGAGCGTTCACGGATCAAAAGCACTTTGGATGTTCAGGCGCATTTGTGATCGACGCCCGCTCAAAAGAGCATCATGCTTCCGGTCTGTTCGAAGACGCGGAAACGGTGCGTAAAGTGGACGCCCGGGCTTCTCGAGGAGACGCTCTCGCGGCTTTCCTGTAGGACGTTTCGATTGCCCAAGCGCCACGCAGGAGCGGCTGTCTGACTTTCAGGTGCGGCTATGGACAATCGTTGAACAACGTTGCTTTGGCCGCGTTTGAAATGGCGACAACAGCAGGGTGCTTCAAGCGACGTTCGACACTAATCGCGTAGAATCGCTCGCGAACCTCCGTGATTCTGCCAAGCACCGAAAGCGAGTATTGCTGAGTGACTTCATTTTCAACGGCAGTCGGCACGGCGATCAAGCCCTCGCCAGCTTGCGCGAATACTTTGACAAGCGCACTGTCTTCGAATTCGTGCCGTACGTTCGGGGAAATCCCACGTTCGTCAAAATACTGCTCCAAGCTTCGCCGTAAATTGGTGTTCTGCGTTGGCAGCAGCATTGGAGCGCCGTCAAGCGACATCGGAAAGTTCTTCGCGTGCGCCTTAACCAGCTCAGCGACCCCCACAATCGTTACACCGCATTCACCAAGTTGGTGGTTGAAGGCTCGGACATTGATTTGAGGAGTGAGCGGAACGTCGGCCAGGACAATATCCAAACGATGCAGCGCCAGATCACTGAGTAGGTTATTCTGCTTGCCTTCGTAGCAAACCAATTGCACATCTTCTTCCATCGAAAGCGCTGGCTTAAGCAACTGGTAAACGATCAATTTGGGCAACACATCGGGCACACCAACCAGCAAACTAAGTTTGTCCCCACCCTGCTGACCTCGCAATGTGTCGCTCAGCTCACGACCAAGCGAAAAGATCTCATCAGCATAGCGGTAGACCGTTTGCCCCATCTCCGACAGGACCAAATTTCGCCCTTTGCGATTGAAGAGCTTCACGCCCAGGGATTTTTCGAGCTTCTGAATTTGAGTGCTCAACGTCGGCTGAGCCAAATGCAACTTGTTCGCTGCCGCAGTAATGCTACCTTCCTTGGCAACTGTCCAAAAATAGAGCAAATGGTGGTAGTTCAACCAGTCTGACATGAATTTCGCCTGCTGCCCTGCGTCGTCGAAATGCGAACGTTTGGATTAAAAAGGCCGTGGAGCAATCGCTAAACTTTAGCCAAATTCCCTTTGACCGCTCGCAACATCCGCAAATCGAAGATTTTCGGCGTGCGATGTTTTCATTGTATGCGGCCGTCATAGAGTTGAACGTTGGCGGTCTCGTTTTTGCGGATCGCTGTCGCAACCATTTTCTCCAGAGGGGAAGACCGCATGACGATCAACGTTCGTGACCTAAGCGGTGAGTTATCTGAGGCCGCTATCGTCCAAGCCGAAAGGCGATTGCAATTCGCCCTCAGTCGGTTCGCGTCCAGGATCTCCAGGGTCGAATTGGTCATCGATGATGAGAATGGCCCGAAAGGCGGCGTCGATACGGCTTGCCGCATTCAAGTGTCGCTCCCCGGGCTGCCCGAGGTCGTCGTCACCGACAAAGACTCAAACATATCGGCCTGCATCGCTAGAATCGCCGAACGCGCGCAGCGAAGCGTCGCTCGAGCCGTCGCACGCACCAGGCAGATCGATCGCAAGCGTTTCAGCAGTTCACTGACTCTTGACCCAAATTCGCAAACCTAGAGCATTTCAAGCTTTGGGGAATCACTTCGTATCGCTTGCATGCGAATCAGAATTTGAATCAAGGAAATCAGCCTTAAAGCGAATTTGGAAGACGAAGGGAAGGTCAATCTAGCTCACGAAGCTTTTTCCAGTCAGGATACACAGGGCGGTCGACTGTATCCTTGCTGCCCTTTTCCGTCGGGGCAGGTGGCGCTTGACTGAGGACTGGCGAAAGCAATTCGAGTGCTTTCTGAGCTTCGTTGCTCAAATTTCGCTTGGCGAGTGGCGAGAGCTCTTTCATGTCTTTTTCAATGTCTAGGAACCTGCCATCAGCGTAAAGCTTGAACCGTTCGCTGCGAATGAACTGTCCCGGTTTCTTGTTCCAGTACGGTTGATAGTGGCAGAACACCCACTCCCGCTTTTCTCCCGGCTTTCCTTGCATGTGCGGAAAAAAGCTCCTCCCGTCAGACGGATCCTCTTGGCCCAGTTCGATTCCTGCGGCCTCGGCAAGTGTTGGGTAAAAATCGGTGAAATCGACCAGTTCATCGAGCACGGCGCCTTGTAGCGTCCGTCCTTTCCAGTAGGCAATAAGTGGCACGTGCGTCCCCATGTCCGTCATCGAGGCTTTGCCTCCGCGGACTTCCACTCCGTTCCAACGACTTGTAATAGCCGTGTTGGTGCCATTGTCCGCCGTGAATAGAATCAACGTGTTGTCTAGCTTCCCAGTCTCACGCAAGTGCTCCTTGATGCGGCCGACAATTTTGTCCATGTACTCGACCATGGCTACAAAATTCTCCTTCTTCTCTGACTTCCTCGCCTTGTTCTGAGCGTGCGAGCGATCACGACCTCCAATGTTGTCGGGGGTCGGCACGAACGGATCGTGAACCAGCACCATGGGGTAGTAGACAAAAAATGGCGCATCATCGGCGTCGATGAAATCGCAGACAAAATCGCACAACAAATCTGGCCCGTACTTGCCCGCGTTTTCTTCCCGCGTCACCAACCGGCCATTGTGTTCAAACGGAGGTGACCAAAAACGCTCTCCTCCGCCTGAGGCCAATTGCTTTCCATAGCGAAGCTGCCAAAGCATGTACTCATCAAAGCCAGCCTGGTTAGGCCGAGTCTTGTCGTCATAGCCAGGCAATTTATTTGTCAATCCGTTCAGTTGCCACTTGCCCACAATGGCTGTGCGATATCCAGCAGATTTCAAAAGGTGTCCAAACGTCTTCTCCTGCTCGCTCAAGTACCCGAAGTGCGTGTAGTTTCGAAAGTTGTATTTGCCCGTCATGATTTGCACACGACTCGTGGTGCAAATCGGTGTCGAATAGCAGTGCGAGAAACGAACGCCTTCGGCCGCCAATTGGTCCAAGTGAGGCGTTCTGTAGTCCTCAGCCCCGTAGCAACCAAACGCTTCCCAGCTAACGTCATCCGCCATGATGAGAACAATATTCGGTTTGGTCGATTCCGCTTTCGACTGGTGGGCGAGCGTTTCGGCTCGCAGAATTGCGCAATAGGAAATGCACGCGGCACATATTGCCCATGCGAAAACAGAACGCTTTATTCTGTGCATCATCACTTCCAAAGTTCTCACTATTGATGGGTCGGCGCGGTTACGTTTGGCCGCATTATAGCCAAGCGCAAACGCTCCCGAGCCATACGATAGAGAAACCTTCCGCGAAGCGCTAGCAGAAGTAAGTCCCGGGAAAGCGCGGATGGCGAAAGCCAGCGATGCTCCACCCACGCGTATCGGGATTTTGAGACGGTGCGGCTGGGATGTGCGACGGGCGGCGACACGCAGATTCACAAGCGTCAGCGTGACTACCGACAAGACAGCAATCGCTGGCTGCAACCGGTCTTCGCTGGTGAATTGAACGCTCTCGGTCCTGCAACCAGTTTTCATGCCTTTGTGAAATTCTTCGATAACCCAATGACATTCGTACCAGCCAACCACGCGATAAGCGGCCGTGAAGCCACTGACGGGCTCGTTGGTGAGCAGTATCCATTCCAGCCCTGAACACGAACGTATGCCCAAGCAACTGAATCTCACGCCAAGGCGCCAAGCTCGCAAAG
>CAYPLE010000068.1:27795-34553 GCA_964411445.1 uncultured Pirellulaceae bacterium | reverse complement strand
GTTGCGTCAATCGACGCCCTTGCAAAGCCATCGTACGGTATCGTAATTTGAATAAATGAGTGGCCCTGCGTAGCCACCTCGATCTATCCGTGTCGGCAGCCTTCGCAACGAACGATTCGAATTGAAAGCGCAGCGAAGCGGTCGCAATCACATTGTGCAGGAGTAGGATTCATGAAGCGTCGAAAAATGTTGGCCGTAACCGCAGCCGCCGCCTCTGCAACTTGGCTGTCCGGCGAAGCTTGGGCTGATGAGTTGATGCGGACGGCGACGGTTGGTGAAGGGCCATTTTATCCTGATAAGTTGCCCATTGATTGCGATAATGATTTGCTGCTAATCAATGACCGAATCACGCCAGCTCTTGGAGAAGTCACCTATTTGAGTGGTCGAGTGCTTTCGCCAGCCGGTGAGCCCGTTCGCGGTGCGTTTGTCGAAATTTGGCAGTGCGACAACAACGGCGCTTATTTGCACAAGGATTCGAGCAACAGCAAGAATCGGGATAGTAATTTCCAAGGTTACGGACGATTCGTCACCGACGCACAAGGGCGTTATTCCTTTCGCACGATCAAGCCCGTGGCTTATCCAGGCCGAACGCCGCACATTCACTTCGGAGTCAGCAAGAGCGGTAAACGCGTCTTTACAACTCAGATGCTCATCAACGGTCATCCCGGAAATGAAAAGGACGGATTGTTCAAAGCCGTTCGTGACCAGAAAGCCCGTGATACGATTTTGGTCGACTTTAACCCGCTTCCCGAATCAAAGATTGGCGAGCTGACCGCCTCCTTCGATATCGTGCTTGGCAAGACGGTTGAAGAATTATCGACGGGCGAATTCTCAAGTCCACTGGAAGGCAGCATTGGCAAGCCCGACCGTATCACTCGCCGTCGCGGTTAACGCTGGGCTGAGCCGCCGGGCGTGCAATAGCCCTTGTGCTGCAGCACCAAGCGCCTCAAAAATGGCACCAGACAAGAATCGACAAGGCGGATCCTCGCAAGATGCTCCGCGTCGAGATCGCTCTTCCGTATTGGACCGAAAAAGGTGACAATCTGTATCGCCCGCTGGCCGCTGTGCCTGTGTTACTGGCGAATAGTATCGCCAACTGCTACGAAATCAACCGAAAGGACTCTGTTGTGATATTTGGAAAGCGTTTCGTCGTCTGTCTTCTAGCTGCAGCCAGCATGCTTGCCTGCAACACATCGCTTGCTCAGGACAAAGAAGAGTTCTTGCTGGCGTTTCGGATGAAAGACTACAAGACGCAGCACTCACACGATCAAGCTGCCACCGACGAACTAGTGAAGACGCTCAAGGCGCTCAAGTGCGAGGTGACAACGAACCAGCATGGCGGTCATATCGACGTGAAATGGCGAACCGTAGTATGGAAGCTACTCGCGTTAGAAAACGAAAAGCAGGTTGCCCAGTGGCAGGACTGGCTCAAGAAACGCGGATTTGAAACCCTCTACGGCCAGCCTGTCGGCAAAGCCAAAACCGCGGAAAAGTCAGACGGCGGTCATGCTGAGATCGTGCAATACCGCGCCCCGAAGTGGCGGACCATTCACGTTCAAGAGAAGAGCCCCTCCGGCACAATCGCAATTTACAAAGGCCTTGGTTGCGAAGTAACGCAAGAGAAGCACGCCGGACACATTGACTTGAAAGTCCGTTGCGCCGAGTGGAAAGAAATCGAAGTTGGTTCGCACCAGCTCGCTCTGGCGTGGGAAAAGTACCTCAAGGGTGCTGGCTTTGAAGCCAAGCATGAACACCGTCACTAGAACTCAGCAGCTAGAACTAAGCGCTGTAACGCTGGCGGTTCGCAAGCCGTTTCGAACCGTTTCTTTGAACCTTGCTTCACCGCATACGCACTTGTGAGACAAAACCGTCGATGCGCATCATTGTTATGGGAACCGGTCCTTTTGCGGTTCCGACTTGCCAGCGTCTTCTTGAGGCCGGGCACGAAATACCGTTAGTCGTCACCCGCCCACTTCCCGAGCCGCCGCCAAAGAAACTGCCGCCGCGTCCCGTTTTTGACTGGGCCAAATCAGCAAACTTACCACTCTTTGAGCCAGCGAGCATTAATGACGATGCGGCCATAGACCGCTTGCGGCAGGAGTCGGCGGACCTGTTTTTCGTTTGTGACTACGGGCAAATCCTGTCGCGGGACGCTTTGAGCGCAGCGAAGCTTGGTGGCATCAACTTGCACGGGAGTATCTTGCCGCGACATCGTGGGGCTGCACCGGTGCAATGGGCCTTGCTCCGCGGCGATCCGTCTGCTGGAGTCACTGTCATTCACATGACACCTCGCCTCGACGCCGGGCCAGCCCTCGCCGTTGGGTCGACCTTGATCGAACCGCGCGAAACGGCTGAAGGCCTCGAACCGCGGTTGGCTGCACTCGGTGTCGCCTGCACTGTCGACGCTGTGGAAACGCTCGAGAACTGGGATGGCACTTCTCCAATCGGCGAAATCCAAGATGCTTCGCTGGTAACGAAAGCTCCACGATTTGCAAAACGCGACGGGGCACTAGATTTTCGATTGCCGGCTGTGTATCTCGAGCGATTGGTCCGAGCCTGCCAACCCTGGCCAGGAACGTTTGCCGAATTGCAGCTCGCAAACGGCAAGAAAATCCGCATGATGCTCCGTTCGGCATTCGCAGATCAAGGGAGTTCCGATAGCGGGGATTCATCAGCATCCACCGGAGAGGATGCGACAATCGGAACGGTTGCAATGTCTTGCCTGGAAAGCGGCGAAGAGGTGCTTTCGATCAACTGTGGCCAGGGCACGCTGCTGACCGACGCGATTCAACCAGCCGGTAAGCGACAGATGAGCCCCGCCGAGTTCACGCGCGGGCACAGTGTCGATGGTGCCAAGTTCCTGCTTCCCGACCAGCCTCTTGAGCGACTCGATCAGATCCGCTGATTCGAAACCTACGGGAAAATTTTATCGGTTCAGATTCTGGCTGTCGCCCGACGCAAAGTTTGGTTCGAACTTAGCCACTCCCGGTGCCTAAGTCTGATTGAGCCCGCGTTAAATTTCGATGACTTGTCCATCAACGGCGACACTCATATTGAGCTCAAGTGCAATTGCATCAGGTATCACTACATCTTGATCCAGAATTTCTGCTAGCGGATTGACGTGTATGAGAACCGTACGCCGCGGCTTGACCTGACGCACCGTGTCCACAACCGCACTCAACCAACTATGTCCCGTTTTGAGTGCCAATTCTTGGTGCGAATCGCCAAAATAGCACTCGTGCAACAAGAGATCGCTATCGTGAATGTACGAGTGATAAGCGGCGTCGGACCGAGCGATTGTGTCGGTCACATACGCCAGTTTTTTTCCGCCGGTGCAAACCGTATAACCAAGGCTTCCACCCGGATGCTCTAGCGGAAACCAACCAATCGTCGCTTCGCCAATCGTTCGCGATCCCGTATCGGACTCAAGAGGGTAGACTTCAAACTCATGTGGGACGGGAAAAAGCAATTCGGCATAGAGATGTTGCTCGACTGCATCTAACTTCGCCTGCTCTCCATGCAAACGCACTTTGGCAAGTTCGGTAACTGCCATGGCGTCGAGCAGAAAAGTTAGGCCGACGATGTGATCCAGGTGAGCATGTGTCAAAAAGATATCGATCGTGTCGCAAGGCTGCGCACGCAATTGCTCGATCAGCCGGAAAACAGCCGTGCCAGCATCCAGCAAGATCGATTGCTCGGGCAGGAAGTAGCAGGCCGTATGTCGGCTCGGGCTGGGATGATACCCGGTGGTTCCAAAGCAGTGAAGTTTCATCCGTTATCCCAAGTTTGCTCGGGGCATGGCGTTTGCTCATGGAACTGCCTAGCCCAAACGGCCCAATGTTCGAGGTCATTCGACGCGAATCTGAAGCCAGCATCTGATGCCAGCATTGCGTCGTGTGGCAATCAAACCTGATTCTAACCTGCTGCAGAGAGTCCAAGTTGATCGTCTCTGCGCTTTTTTCGGTAAGCAATTGTCGCCGAAAGCACGGTTGAATGCGATAGTAGCAAATCGAGTGCCCAAATGGATGGTCTGTCGCCCATTCTGCAACTGCGAGCCGCGTCAGAAAAGCAGCCCGTCTGATGGTTTGAAAAAAATGCTTCGCGTTCGAACGCGATTCGAAGGCAACCTTCGGTATTTCGCTCTGGCGGCAGTCTTCTTGCATTTGCGACAATCAAGCGAAATGCGCCTCTGAGACCCGAAAATTGCACTCAACGCGTAGAATCAACTCAGAATGATATCAAGCATGCCAAGGACGACCGTCGGTATGCAAGCAATTGAGCCCCGAAAGATCGTAGATATGAGCGAGGGAAAAAGATCTCCCTGGAAGCGACGTATTGCAATCGGACTTACCGGACTTGCAATCCTCACACTGCTCGCCCCAACCATCCTCGTCCGCAAGAGCATTGTCGTTCCGCTGGCCAACCGCTTTGCGGGGATTAGCCCGTTGAAGATTGATATGCAGACAATCCGAGGCGGTTGGTTTCAATCGGTCGGGCTGGATGGACTTCGCTTACTGGACAGCGATGGCGAAACGGTTGCCTCGGTCGCCAGCATTCAAACCGAAAAGAGCCTACTCGGCTTCGCAACCGATTCCAACAACCTTGGAACCATCACAATAACCGGTGCCGAGGCGGTTATCAATGTCTCCGAGGGGACCTCTAACCTGGAACAGGCACTTGAACCGATTCTCGATTCTACAGAGAGCGACGTACCCGAGACAGGCGATGCAGTGATGCCGACGGGGCGCATCATCGTCAACGATTCAAAACTGTTGGTCACCGAAGTGGGCAGGCCAGAACAGTGGGTCATCGAGCTCAAAGCTGCTGACATAACGCTGCCGCAAGCAGGCCAGTTGGTGGGGCCCACCCAAGTATCGGCGGTGGTTGGCGATGCATCCCAAAGTCACGGACGTGTTGTTGGCAAAGTGGACCTCTCAGTTGACAGCACGGAGGCGGATAAGCTGACGATTGATGGTGCGATCGAGAGTTTCCCACTGGCGATCTACCATATTGCTGCTGCTCGCATTCCTGACATTCCAGTGGATAGCCTGGAAGGCAGTCTTTCGACTCAAGTCTCAGGCTACTATCGCGATTTCGAAGACTTTGCTTTCAAAGCAAAAGGACTGGATGGCCAAAACGTCCAGGTTATCGCGCCTGAGCTGGTCGGAGATTCCGGTGTGAGTCTGGCCCGCTTTACGATTTCTGGATCCGCCCAAGCTGGCAATGGTGTTTTGCGCGTTGAAGATACGATTCTGCAATGTGATTTCGCAAACGCTGCGGCATCGGCGAAAATGAAATGGCCGCTAGAGTTTCCAACACTCACCCAGCCGCTCATCCCAGAAACGACCTTGGATGCTCGCGGGACCGTCGATCTGCCGCGTCTGATTGCAGCCGCACCAGATCTCATTCCTCTTCGCGACGAACTGCAACTTCACTCAGGGACGGCTGAATTCGTGCTTCGACACGACCCAGCGAAGCTCGTCTCGGGCGTACGCTTGACCGGTCTCGACGCTACGGCATCGGGCCAGAAAATCTCCTGGGAACAACCTCTAGCAGTTGATGCCAGCGTCGAGCAACGTGACAACGCCCTCCTGCTAAGTACTGCTCTCAACAGCGATTTTGGCAAGCTCTCCGCCAAAGGCGATCTGTTGGCTGGCGTGTTATCGGGCGACTTTGATCTCCAGCGACTTTACACCGAAATCAGTCGGTGGGTAGAATTGCCCGTCACGCAAATGAGCGGCAATGTCGGAGTCAACGGACAGTGGTCCACCGATGCAACTGGCGTCATGACGGCAAGGATCGGCATCAACACCACGCCAATGACGATCGTCACGGCAAGCGGGCAAATGCAAGAGCCAGCCTGGAAAGCAGACTTTGATGCGAACATGCTCATGCAGGACGGCATTCCAAGCCAGATCAATCGCGCCGCATTGGCACTTGTTTCTCAACAAGAACGACTCACCTTTACCTTGCTCGAGCCCTTACAAATCAATGCCGACTCCACCTCGCTGGCCGGATTTGAGGCGAGTTTGGTGGGCGATTTGGCAAATTGGTCACGCCGGGCAAGCATCTTCATGACGGAGGAAATGCCTGCTACTGTCGCTGGAAATGCAAACTTCAACGTCTCAGGGCGTCTTGGAACATCAGCCGCAGAGATTGCTGCGGCCAACTGGGAGGCCGGCCCGATTCGCGTGCAAACCCAAGGCTTGGAATTCGTAGAGCCGCGGATGATCGGTAGTTTCCGAGGAAATGCCAACACAAATGACCTAATGAAATTGGCGGTAGAAGAACTCACAGTTCAATCGACAGCGATATCCCTCTCCGCCAAGGACGCCGGACAAGAAGGGCAACGAGTCGGCCGGGCGATGTATCGAGTTGATCTCGGACGTCTCATGGGCAATATTGCCGTTGATCCCAACGCAACCGAAGCCCAAACACTGGTCTTCGGAATGATCGAAGGCCAGTTTGATTGGACAATCAATTCGCAACAAGCAAACTTGAGCTTGGCTGCTTTGGGGAAGCAGATCATTGTCGCCAGTCGTGAAGCTGGGAAGCCCGACAGTCCGCTCTGGCAAGAACCCAATGCGACGCTTTCACTCAATGCCGTTTACAATCTCGAAAGTGGCCATGCGAGCGTTCCTCGCTTGACTCTTGAGACGCCGTGGATGAACTACAACGGTAAAGTCGACTACGTAACGGTAGCCAACACCACCAACACTGCAGGACAGAATGCAACAACGCTGGGGCAGGCCACAGGG
>CAYPLE010000068.1:21552-27695 GCA_964411445.1 uncultured Pirellulaceae bacterium | reverse complement strand
CAACACCACCAACACTGCAGGACAGAATGCAACAACGCTGGGGCAGGCCACAGGGTCACAGGCACCAGGAACAAGCGACGGGGCCGTTCTGCCAGCTAGCTTTGCTGTTGCGGCAAACGCCGATTCGGCGTCCATGTTGGCACTCGGGGCGAGTCCTGATGCATCGACGACGACGCTAACCAGTGAAGGCAATTTAAGCTACGACGCCAATCTGTTGTCGCAAAAACTTGCCCCCATGACCGGTAATCAAGTAGCTCTCGCTGGCCGACATACAACGCCAGTGACAGCCAAAATGGTCATGCGAGCTACGGACGCAAGCGTATTGAATGGACTTGACGCATCCTTGAACCTGGGTTGGGAGCAAGCCAACGTTGTCGGCATCGAAATCGGGAAATCCGATATTCCCCTTACCGTTACCAATGGAAGGCTCGCCAGTACAGCAGAACTTCCCGTCAGCGGTGGGCAAATGCGATGGAGCCTCTCGAGCGACTTGGCTGCTGAAGAACTGGCAATCAAACTCGAGCCAATGAATGTGCTCGAGAATGTCGCCATCACACGTCAAATGTGTGCGGGGTGGCTAAAGTACGTCGCCCCGTTGCTTGCGGATACGACTTCTGTAGACGGTCGCCTAACACTGAGAATCGACGAGGCACTGTTGACTCCGTCGCGGCCAATGGCACAGACCATTCGCGGGCAATTGCTCGTACACGACGCACAAGTTGGCCCTGGCCCGTTTTCGACTTCCATTTTGGCAATTGTCTCGCAGATCAATTCGCTGAGAAACGGCGGCGTTGGGCAGTCATTCTCGCAAAGCCAAACATGGTTGTTGTTGCCGCAGCAGAAAATCGACTTCCAAATGCAGCAAGGACGTGTGCACCACGAAAATCTAAGCGTCAAAGTCGGCGACGTGAACATTTCGACCGCTGGCTACGTGGCTGTGGACGGTTCCATGGACCTGGCGGCTGCCATGCCGATCCCTGACGATTGGATCGAAAAGAGTCCATTGCTTGAAGGCATGCGTGGAAGTGCATTGAAGTTCCCCGTTGGCGGTACTTTGGCCCAACCGCAGATCAATACCGACTTCCTGCGTCAGTTCAGTCGTCAGGCTGTTCAAGGTGCCGCTCGTGGGCTCCTGCAGCAGGGACTCACCAAGGGGTTTGACAAGCTGTTCGGCCAGCCCCCCGGTGGCGACAAGTAGCTTGCGGGCAGGTGCGAAGTAGCATTACGACGGATCTGCCACTTCGAGATGGATTGCCCCCTTGGACCGCCGACAAATGCGGCGGCGAACGGCAAACTCGACTTAGATTGCCCAGCTTCAAGCGTCAGAGGGTTCGGGTAGATCCGATCGAACGGATTATTCCGGTTCTGGCAAACTTTTCGGTCACCCCCTGCCGATAAGCACGTCTGTAACGAGTTTTCGGGTAACACCGGTATTGTGTTACGCGTCGGGGGGCGAGCCGAATTGGCGTTGGATTGATGCTCCCCAAAATGCGCGTTTGCAACCGAACACGGTCGAAGTGCCGCTGGAGAGAAATCAATGAGAATGCTCAGTGGTCGTTTTCACGGGCTATTAATGGGACTTGCTCTCCTGGTAAGTGCTCATGGTCTACACAGTCACGTCTATGGCCAAATGCCTGGACAAATGCCAGGTGCGATGCCAGCTGGCGGAATGATGAACATCGACGCTCCGATGAGCATGGCCTTTCCAGGGCCTGCACCGGGAGGCGTCGTGCCCGCCGGACACCACTCTTCGGCTTCCGCATGTGACGGCGGCTGCGGTGGATGTGGTGACCTAAACTGCTGCGGGTCGTGCGGCATCGGATCTTGCTGCATCGGAGGCGACGGACCACTTGCTCGCTTGCTGCGAGGCGGCGGAACCTGCCCTGGCTGCGGCGGAATGGGCTGTGGAGCTTGCGGTGGCTGCGGAATCGGCAACGGCTGCTTGTTCAGCGGTCGCCTAGCCGGGCTGCTCGGAGTGCTGGCTCCCTACAGTGAAGGCGGACGAGCGACTCCTCGCTGGTTCGACTTCTACGCTGGAACCATCGGCCTCCGCCGAACGGGTAACCTCGGTGGCTTCCAAGGGCGTGAGCAGGGCGTCATGGGGAACTTCCTCCCAACCACAATCGTCTCTCGCAACGGACAAGGGCTTGCAGCGCCAGTTGCACTGCGAACCACTGATCTTGACTTGGACTCCATGGAATGGGGACTAGAGCTGATCGCGGCTTTGCAAGTCGGTCCAGGTGCAAACCTTGAGGCACGCTACTTCGGTCTCAATGGATGGGAAGACACAGCTACGGCAAACGTCGTCGCAAGCGGTACGCCAACCCTATTCTCAGCATTCAGCTTGTTTGGAACTTCGCCTCCAGGTGGATTCGACGATGTCGATCGAAGCTTCATTCACACGTTGACTTACCAATCTGAGATTCACAGTGGTGAAGTCAACTACCGCCGACGCTTTGCAACTGTAGCCAACTGGCTACAGGGCTCTTGGCTCGCAGGTGTTCGCTACTTCGACTTGGATGAAATGATGCGTTTCTCTGCCACCGGATCGCAGAACAACACCTTCCAATTCGATCAGCTTCGCTTCGCTAACATCGACGTCCACACTCGCAACCAGATGACTGGCTTCCAAATGGGCGGTGACCTGTGGGTCAATCTCCTACCAGGAGTGAAGTGGGGCGTGGAAGGCAAGAGCGGTATCTACGGGAACCACCACGAAGTGGCTCACTCGTTGGTCGCAAACTCGATCGCTGGTGCGAACGAATTCCTGCAAGGTGGTCAAACGGCTTACCTGTCCGAGTTCAGCACATCGCTCTTGTACCGACTGAACTACTCGTGGACGGCTAAGTTCTCATACAACCTGCTGTACGTCGACAACGTTGCCTTGGCTGCAGAGAACTTGAATGCTCGAGGCTTTGCCCCGAACGCTTTCGGCAGTGCTGCATTCGGTGCGGATCGTCAACCAACGATCAACGTCGATTCAGAGGTCTTCTACCAAGGATTCTCCTTCGGTGCGGAATACACCTGGTAATTGAACCTCAGGAGGCCTAGCCTCCAACCTGAAAACTCGCAAAAGGGTCAGCGGCTAAGTCGCTGGCCCTTTTTGCGTTCCATGTTCAGAATGTTAAAGCGGCGAGACAATGCGAAGTGCTTCGTTGATTGCTAACTGCTTGATTGTACGTTGCAGGTTGGGCAGAAGGAATTGATCTCGTTGATCAGCATGCGGAAGCGTCCCAATTGTCGGCGATCAAAATGCAGAACCAGCCGAGGAAGGTCAGCCAGTTCGGGTTCGTTCGATTCCTGCTTCAGTGCCGAGCGTTGCTCGATCTTCCCTGAGACCAGGATGTCTGCAAACTTCGTATTGAGTTGGTCCATTTCCGCTTCGCTAAGCGACTGGTAGATTCGCAGGACGAGCTTATCACGGACGTATCGCATGCTGTGGTACACGCGATAGAAGTTCAGTGTTTCTTCAACGGCAGCATCCACACTGTCCGTCACCAAGAACAGTTCTTGATCTTCAGGGCTGATCATTCCATCGCGCAGGAGTGTGTTCTTTACGAAGTCAGCAAAGTGTTTCCAATAGTCACCGCCTTCCTCATCCAGCAGAACGATTGGCAGCATCGTCTGCTTGCCCGTTTGCACGAGTGTGAGGACTTCGGCCGTTTCATCTAGTGTCCCGAAACCGCCTGGCGCAGAAACGACCGCACTGCATTCCTTCACGAACATCAGCTTGCGAGTGAAAAAGTACTTGAGGGTGACTAGTTTAGGGTCACCTTCGATGATGTGGTTTGAACTCTGTTCGAAAGGCAACATAATGTTGAGACCCATCGACAGTTCTTTCCCAGCACCAACGTGCCCCGCTTCCATGATGCCTTCACCGGCTCCGGTGATCGTCATCCAGCCGTGCTCAGCCATTTTGCGACTGAACGCTTCGGCTTGCTGATACGATGGCTTGTCCGGCTTGGTCCTTGCAGAACCGAAAACGGTAACCTTCCGACGTCGCCGATAAGGTTGAAATACCTTGAATGCCCGCCGTAGCTCGCTCAAGGTTGTGTTCAAGATCTTCAAATCACCTCGGCTCGCACGATCACTTTCCAGTTTGGTGATCGTTTCTTTCATTGCATTCAGAAGATCCGAGTGCGAGGGGGCTTCGTCGCCCGTTGGTTCGTCGGCAGGCTGCGGGCGTTCTTTAACATCTTCCCCCTGTGCCTCCGGATGCTTGCGAAAATCCTCTGACTCACTCATGTGTTTTCCTCGAGATATATGGCCGCCACGTGGCAGCGTGTTCCGGCGTAATTCACTTTGATACTTTGTAGAAGATTCCGAAGAACCCTCTGCAGTAGTGTACGCTCGCGAGCAACTCGACGACCAGAGAGAAGCAAAATTGCCGCTCAAAGCACCCAATTTTGGCCGCTTTGGTAGCAATTCTATAGGCTATTCGTAGAGCAACAGCAGTATTTCCACTGTCTTTGGGAACCGTTGCGTGGCTGGACGCTTAGACTTCCAGTCGCCCCGTACTGTCGCCAAACGTTTGACGGTTCATGCCCATGCGCTGCATCATGTCGACGTAAAGGTTGCAGATTGGCGTTGGTTCGGGCATTTGAATATGCTTGCCGCCAGTCAACGTTCCTGCTGCACCCCCAGCAATCAGGACCGGCAAGTTGTCGTTATTGTGACGATTACCATCGCTGATACCGCTACCGTAGCAGAACATCGTATTGTCTAGCAGCGTTCGCTCGCCTTCTTGGATGTTCTGCATGCGCTCAAGCATCCGCGCGAACAAGGCAATATGGTGCGAGTTGATCCGCGTCAATTGCGTGAGCTTGTCTTCTGCGCTGTTGTGGTGAGACGTAGAGTGGTGGGAACCTGGGGCTTCGATCTCTGGGTAAGCCCGCCCAGATTTCTCGTAAGAGAACATAAACGAAGCGACCCGTGTCGTGTCCGTCTGGAAGGCTAAAGTCATGATGTCGAGCATCAAATTCACGTGATCGGCGTACCCCGGCGGAACACCATTGCCATCAGGAATAATCAGCTCCGGCAGCTCCGGTTCATCCGCATGAAGCAGTGGATCTTCATTGAAGGCGTCTGCATGGTGGGAGTAGCTGTCTCGAGACGCTAAGGCAATACGTCGTTCAACGCTCCTGAGCCCTTCGAGGTATTCTGCTAGTTTGCGACGATCCTCGTAACCCAGCTTGCGCTGCAGCGCACTGGTTTCTTCGCGGACTAAATCAAGCACGCTCGTTTCGATGGTGTCGACGTCTGCTGCAGCCGATTCTTGCCCCCACGCTGGCGGGCGAGGCTGCTCGCCGCGAAATAAACGTCGATAGAGTTGCTTGGGGTTCAATTCGAGTGGAACTGGCGCTGTCTTGCTTCGCCAGGAAATGTGCGACATGTACGTCCCACTGTACCCATGGTCTCCACGATGCCCTGGATCAATGCCCATCGCAATTGAGCCGACAGGCGTCTCCAAGCCTTTTTCGTTGGCAATAACCTGGTCGACGCTCCGGCCGCCCACTTCAGGTTCTTCAGAGTGCTTGCATTTTTTTCCGACCAAGAATCCGCCACCGGCTGGCTCGTGCGATGCCGTCCTGCCGTCGCAGTGATCTGCCTTCAAGTTCGTAACAACAGTACAGTGTTGCTTGACGGATTCGAGCGGCTGGAGAGTCTTGGGCAGTTCGTCGAGCGCAGGTGAGTCAGCAGGACGCCAGTCGTCCATGTTGACTCCGTTGGGCACGTAAAAGAAGCCAACCCGCATCGGGACTTGTGACTCGGCCGCAACTGCCGGACGCGTCATCGCGTCCAGCCAAGGAAGTGCAAGAGCCGCACCGGTGCCCTTAAGTGCCGTTCGTCTGTCGATAGGATGCATGATTTGATTCCTTGATACGATCCGTTTCAAGCTTCGCCCAATGCTGCGAAGCGGGCAAGATTGGGGGCTTAAGCTAGAACCTTAGCAAACTCACCGGCTGCCTGAACTATCGGACCGGCAGGAATTGTGGGACAGGCTCTAGGTTGGGTGGGGTATTGTAGGCGGGAGTGCTTCCTGCGTTCTACACGAGTGCGGAACGCGAAGCTCAGACTCATTGTAGCACATCGACAGACCGCAATTCTAGCGCAACCGCCTCAGAAGCTGGGCCGGTCCAAGG
>CAYPLE010000068.1:16934-21452 GCA_964411445.1 uncultured Pirellulaceae bacterium | reverse complement strand
GAAGCTGGGTCGTCAATCACCACGCGCTGGCGAGCGGGCTGCCCTGGTCAGGATTCTTTGGTGGCATGTCACCTTCTCCGCATGCGGGAGATCACACGGCCGAGGGCAATTTCAGTAGTGCCTCGGAAGCTTCGGCAATCTGAGCGGTCTCGGCGATCGTCATCTCGCCCAGCATTGGAAGCATTGGGCCCGTATCCGCAATGTTTGCGAGCTCGACAGCTCGGTGCAGGACTCGGATGGGATTGATGTTGTTGCGGAGATCTTCCAAGCCACAAAACTGCTTTCGAATCTCCTCAGCCCTATCATAATCTTCCTGCTTGATGGCGGCGAGCATCTCCATCGATAACCCAGGGTTTACGCAGACACAACCGCTTGTAAAACTGCCGATCCCGAAGTCACGCATGTGGATGATGGCAGGCTGTTCACCTATTCCGCTGACCACGATCTCCGAAGGCACTTCCGCCAGCACTTCACGCAGATAGTCATCCTGGGCAGGGTCATCACGTACGACTGCGTACTTGACCCATGAGATCAAACCAGCAGAATGCATCTTGCCAACCACCTCAGGTGCAATCCAGCGATCGTGTTTCAAGTACAGCACGATCGGCTTACCGTAACTTTCGGCAAAGCGACGAATCCCCGCCGCTCGACCGGCTGGGTCGGCAATGTCCGTTTGCGGAAGGACCATCACCGTCGGGAAGTCGAAGTCTCGCAACACTTCGGCTTGATCCATCATCACGCCATACGATGGGCCCACGGCGGGTACGATTAGCGTATTTTCGGCGGCCACTTCGGCCAGCATTGCCAGTGTTGCAGCGTACTCCGTCATACGGATGTGGTAGAACACCGCGTTGCCACCGTAGAGCAACGAGTTCACGCCGCCAGCTTCGATGAAGCGAATGAGCTTTTCATTTTCCGCTCGACTAATGTGCAAAGCACTGTCGCGGGCTAGCGGAGGAACAGCGATGACGCTTTCAGCCAAACGGGCTGGGGTGATTGGTCTGGTGTCCATGTTGGAGTCCGATCGTGTGAGTTCATTCGGTGAATTCAGTGAATACTGACGCTTAGAAAACCGGCCGTCAGTGCCTCTTGCCAGTGATTCGATTGCTTGCAGTTTCGTCAGCGGCGGCGTCTCAAAAAGCCGTCTAGTCGTTACCGCGAACAGTCCTTCGCCAAGACGTTAGGTCGCGATGATTCGATGGAAGTGCAGCTTGACCTCCTGAGCCACAACGCGTCGAACGCCTTCAGTCAGACAAGCCGGCTCATTCTCATCCTGTCCGCGCTCGATGATCTCTTCCAACGATGTTCCCGGCAAGACGGAGAACGTCCGTTGATTGATCGTCTGATTACCTGCGTCTAATTCTGGGACGATAAAATGGCAAGTCGCACCGAAGGTCAACATACGGGCCGCGAAAGCATCGTGGTAGGGGCGAAAACCGGGGAAGCCGGGAAGCAGCCCGTGGTGCAAGTTGATGATCCGCCCACCGGCGAATTTCCAGCAGGTATCCGGTGGCAAGACGCGCATGTAGCGGGCAAGAACAACATAGTCGACTGCGTAGTCATCCAAGTATTTGACCAACGCGTCGTCGTCGGCCGAGCCGTCTGGATTTCCAATGTTGTGAAAAGGAACGCCAAATTCGTCCGCCAGCTTTTGGCACTTCTTGCGATTTCCAAGCATCACCGTTGCTTCGGCATCAATGGTGCCGTCTTGAATAGCGGCCAAAACGGCTCGCGGCGTCGCTTCCTGATAAGTCGTGCAGATCGCAATACGGGCTTTTCGGCCGATCGGTGTTGGCGTCCAAACGCGAACCGAAAGCCCTTTTCCGGTGCCGATCGCCAGCATTTCCTTGCGTATACTCTCGAAGCGGTCGGCCTGAACATTAATCCGGCACATCATCGCGAAAACGGCCGCTTCGTCGTGGTCGTACATCTGGATCTCAGAGATGCTCGCCCCCTGCCGCGTAACTTCGTGAATAATTGGGTCCGCCAAGCCAACGTTGTCGGGACCGACGGCACTAACAACAATTTCCATAAGGTTTCGACTCAGTCTTTCACGTCGCGGATATTTGTCGCCCACACATCGTACGGACCGCGAATTCAGGTTCCTACCGTCAACAAACTCGGAATCGCCGACTACAATTGCGTCCCAAGTGCCGCCGATGGCTTGCTTTGGCTCAGCGAATCAATCATGACTCGCGAGCTGAATTTGCGCTCTCCGCGGCGAATTGTACCCCTTTTCAAACGCTTATTGCGAGGGGGCAGACAAACATGTAACGTCGTTTTCATGCAACGAAATGCCTCACTCGTTTCGGCCCAGTTCGACGCCACGAGCGTTGAATCAGCCGTCAGTCGTTGGGCATTGACGATTGGCCCGTGTGGCTGCTGTGAACCCGTGGGGCTGCTGTGAAGAAGACGATTCCAATAGAGACCAATCAGAGAGACCAATCACGGTCAGGACATGAAGGAGGCAGGCTGTGTCGGAACGAATGACTCGCGAAAAATTGCCGAAGGGCGAAAGTCTCTGTGATTATTGCACCGCAAAATGCTGCAAGTATTTCGCGCTGCCCATTGATGAGCCTGACACGACGCGAGACCTCGATTTCATGCGCTGGTTCTTGCTGCACGATCGTGCCAGCGTGTTTGTAGAGGACGAGAGCTGGTATCTGCTCGTCCACACAACCTGCAAGCATCTGCTGCCCGACAATCGCTGCGGCATCTACGACACGCGTCCGGAGATTTGCCGCGAATATTCCACGGATAATTGTGAGTATGACGAGGATTCGGTCTACGAAAAGTACTTTGAGACGCCTGAACAAGTGGCCGAGTACATGGAAGCCACAACACTTCAGAGCGAACTCGATAGTATCCGCTCTGCCGAACCTCCGTTGCTGCCCGTTGTCAACGTATAGAGATCTTAACTGAGCGCCTATCCGAAAAAGGCGGCTGGCCCCAGCCGATTCCGCCAGTTGTGGATTCGGGTTCTAACTTCACTCCTGACACTCAATTCACGGAACGATACTGCGTTGACCAACCTCATCAAGCCTCGAACACTGAAGGGTTTTCGTGACTTCTTGCCGGAAGTCATGATGCCTCGCGAGCAAATCATTGAAAAGGCGCGCACCGTCTATCGGCGTTACGGCTTCTGCGCGATCGATACGCCCGTCCTCGAATACTTGGAAATACTCACCGGCAAAGGTAGTGACGAAACGGACAAGCAGCTTTATCGCTTCCAAGATCATGGCGGACGTGATGTCGGCATGCGTTTCGACCTGACGATCCCTCTCGCCAGATTCGCTGCGCAGCACATCAATACCCTCGGCACACCTTTCAAACGTTATCACATCGCACCTGTGTGGCGTGGCGAGAACACACAAGCCGGAAGATATCGAGAATTCATGCAATGTGATTTCGATACGATTGGTACCGAAAGCGTTGTTGCTGACATCGAAACCGGCTTGGTTATCAACGACTTGCTCTCCGAGATTGGTATACAGAATTTCACGATTCGTATCAACAATCGCCAAGTACTCAGCGGGCTACTCGAGAAACTTGGGTTGAGTGACAAGAGTGTGCCGATCCTCCGCGCACTCGATAAGCTCGACAAGATTGGAGCTGAAAAGGTCGCTGCAGAAATGCAGAACACCTGCGAAGTCTCTCAAGCCGCTGCTGGAGACGTCTTGCAACTTGCCAACGCGACCGGCTCTCCTGATGAAGTACTTGCGACCGTCGCTAAGCTGGTCGATGGCAGTGAGCTCGGTGAAGCAGGCATCGAGCGCCTGCGCAGCGTTGTCCGTGGCATGATCGATGGCGGCGTTGCTCCTGAACGCTTCTCGATCGACGTCTCTATTGCACGTGGGCTGGACTACTACACAGGCGTCATCTTCGAGACGATCCTGGATGATCTACCGAAGATTGGCAGTGTTTGTTCAGGTGGGCGGTACGACAACCTCGCTGGGCTTTACACCAAGCAGCACCTACCGGGAATCGGAGCGTCACTCGGCCTGGACCGTCTGCTAGCTGCGATGGAGCAATTGGAAATGTTGCCCAAAGTCCGCACGCCTGCCCCCGTTTTCATTGCCTATTTTGATCAAGATCGCGTAAGCGACTACTTGCAGATGGCGACCCTGCTGCGAAAGGCCGGGATCGGTACAGAAGTCTATCCGGATGCGAAGAAGCTCGGCGCTCAATTGAAGTATGCCGACAGCCGTGGTCACCAACTCGCCATCGTCGCTGGCAGCAATGAACTCAACGAAGGAAAGTGTCAGATCAAGACGCTAGCGACCAAGGAGAGTATCGAAGTGGCGTGGCGAGACGATCCAGAGCAGTTTGTTGCTACGGTGAGCGAACTGCTTGGCTAATCCCAATCAAAGCCGCTTGCTACCGAGCTCCAGTTCCCCTCGCTGTTTGCTTGAGGGTTCACTTTCTACGTTGGCCGGGCTCGGTCTGAATTGCTGGATGTTTGGCGTGATCGATGCCAGTTTGCTGGATGCCAGTTTGCTGGATGCCAGTTTGCTGGAT
>CAYPLE010000068.1:0-16834 GCA_964411445.1 uncultured Pirellulaceae bacterium | reverse complement strand
GATGCCAGTTTGCTGGATGCCAGTTTGCTGGATGCCAGTTTGCTGGATAACGAAATTGACCAAGTTCTCATTCTGAAACCATCCAGCCCACATGTTGTGCCCCTGTCCTTCGATAACCTGCAGCGTTATCGGCCCGCCAAGTCGTCGGTAGCGTTCTGCGAGAAGAGCCGAATTGTCATTCAAAGGCACCACTTTGTCTTGGTCGCCATGAATGTGGAAAATCGGTACTTTGGCTTTCGCCAAGTCGCCCAGGCGATCGACTGGATTGTGCTCGGTCAGGCTATTTCGTAGATCGGCTGCAGACATTTGGTAGGCTCGGCTCGCTCTCTCAAGCCCTGGGTAGCTATCCAAATTGCAAACCGGGTAGATGCCGGCGATGCAAGCGACCGACTCGGGGTTTTGGGCCGCCCAATTGTAGAGCATTAGACCGCCGCGGCTTCTCGCCAAAAGTGTTGCCTTCTTTGCAAATCCACGCTTCAGAACCAATTCCTGGTAGAACGCACTGTACGCATCGCAACCGTTTGGGCTGCCATACGACTCTCCAACATCAACACCTGCGATGGCGATACCCTTGTCGAGGAACTTGTTGAACATCCATGTCTCTTCTTTTCCCGGAAGCGCTGGGAGAGTGGGAGCGTACCAAACCCATGGTGTTGGCCGCTTAGCGTCTTTACGTTTGGGTTGAATGACGAAAGCGGTGTGTTTGGAAACAGAAAAAACTTCGCCTGGCATCGGCAAAACCTTTTCTGCAGCCAAGGCCTCGTGGTCGGAAGTCGCCGCCACCACCGCTGTAAAGATGCAGAAACTTGTCAGAATTTCTCGACGTCTCGTTTGCACAAGTTCCAGCCTTTCTGTGAGGTGCCGAATCGCCCGGCTTCTCGTCGCCAGCCTACAACCGATCACGGACTGCTCGGGCGACTATCAAATCACTCTCTCGCGTAAGCAACAAGCTCGGCAGCCTAAATTGTCTGGTTACCGCGACCGGATGCAGTTGCTATCGAACGAAAATGGTCAAGTCTCGCATTAGCTTCGTCCAGATCGGTCGCTGAAACTTGCCCCAAGGAATAACGCAAGGAAGTCAGCGCTTGACAAGACCGCGCGAATTCGAATGCTTCTTCTTGAAGATTCGCAATATCGCAGCTTTTCTTCAAGTACTTGATCGCCTTCTCGATTTTTCCAATCGCTGCTAGTACCAAGCCGTACTCTCGTAGTGCTGCAGAACGATCGGTAGGAAACATGATGCCCAGCGTGGATGCCCGACGTCCCAATTTTCGGGCGCGTCTAAGCAAGTGTTTCCGTTCCTTGGCGTCAGAGTCTTCTAATTCAGCCGCCCGAGTGCGCAGCGCTGCCACGAGAGGTGGCAAGATCGCAAAAGTGTGTGCCTGGAAATGCAGGTGCGTCACCATGATTTGCAATGCTGAATCCAATACAGCAATCGCCTCCTCGGCATTGCCATTTGCCAAATGCCAATAACCTACTGCTTTCAGATAGTTTATTGTCGATAAGTAATCCCCCGGAACTTTGGGCAGTTGTGAATCAATTTCAGCGAAGGGGAACGTTCCGTCTGTAGCTCGAGACCAACCATAACTTGAACAAAGTGCCCGACTATCGCCAAGTGCGATACTCGCCTTGCAAGTTGATTCTTGGATGCGTGCCGCAGATTCAAGTTCACCCAATGCAAAGTGGCACATGCCCAGGTGAAATCTCGCGAAATTTGCCTCCCATTCGTCTCCCACCCGTTCAAATTGCTCGCATGCTTGCTCCAACAACTCAATGCCTTCGCGATATTTTGCTCGTGCAAAACAAGCCACCCCCTGCCAACAAGTGTTTTGAGCCATCCCCCAGAGGTTGCCGGATTTCTCGCTGATCTCACGTGCTTTTTGGTAGTAGGCCTGCCCACGAGATTCCCAACCGAAGACGAAAGTGGCAATTGCCGAGTGCGTCCCGTATGCTAGTGCAAGAGCACTACTTGGTTCATACCGCTCACCAAAATTCATGGCTCTAGTGATCGACCACGCCATCAATGGAATACTGTTAAAGCAGTTGACATATGTCAGACGCGTTAGCAAGCGCGCCACCAATTGTGATTGGCGTGTGTTTGGCGCGCGTTTCAGGCGGTGGAGGAAGATCGTATGCAGGGACTGTATGGACACATCCCGGAGCATCGCATAAGCAAAGCCCAGTTTGGATTGAGGTACCCTCTCCCCGAGGCGAGCGAGCCCCGACACACAATAGGCCTTACTCTCTTCCAATTTCGCTTGCTTGAACTTGATCTCTGCCAGTACTAATTCTGCATCCGCAATTTCGAGCTGATCATTGGTCAACTGCAGTACACCGTCGAGGGCCTGTTCCGCCGCGACATACTTGCCGAGCAGCATCAATGACCGGCCTAAGCCCATCGCACATCGAAAACGAAGCCTCTCATTGCTGCTGTCGTTCAAATTCTGACTCGCCATGCTATAACGCTCAACTGCCACTTCCGGCGAAAACTGGCGTTCAGCCTGTTCAGCCGCCAGTAGAGAGTACACGGCAGCCTTTTCGCGAACTCCCCCAGCATGAAAGTGAAACGATAGATCGAAGATCCGTTCGACCTCAATCCCCGGTACATCCTCGCCAGCTAAGATTTTCGATACCAACTGAGGCGTGTCGTTCGCGCTTGCCGATTCGATCACCAAACCTAATTGCTTATGAAGAGTGGGACGCTCCGCAGGATCCATCGAGGCCAACGTGGTTTCACGAATCTTGTCGTGATAGGTGTCGATTCGGCCGAGCTGGTCATCATCCAGAAACCGCACTAGTCGCCGATTACGCATGCTAGAAAGCGTGCTGTGAGCGTTGGCTCCCAACTGGAGCGATTGCAGCAACTCACCCACTTGCATCGCTTGCCCACTCACCGCGAGCATCGCCAAAATTGCGCGAGCATTTACCGGAAGAGTACGCAATTTCTCCTTGAGTAGACTTGCCATTGGAATACGATGGATCTGGCCATCTCGAATCTGCAAACTCTCCAGCAGCTCACTCACGAAAAAGGCATTGCCCGCTGTTTCTTCTAAGATCTCGTCTACGAGTTTTGGTAGATCACGTGGTTGCAACGTGGGCAATTGATCACGGACCAAAGAACTGCATTCGCGAGTCCCTAGAGGTCCAACTTCCACATGGAATGACGAAGCGCGTTGCTCGAGTTTCGAGAAACTAGATTCCCATGTATTCAAGAATGGACTGCTATCGAATTCGTCGCTGCGATAGCTGCCTACAAAGAGAATCCTTGGAATCTCGTCACCAGAGAAGATCTCTAGAAGAGCATAGGCACTTTCCACATCCCCCCACTGCAGGTCATCGGAAAACAGAACCAACGAAACACGCGTAGAGAGGTTTCGAAGCAACCTCTTCAAAGCCGCGAAGGCTCTTTTGCGTATTTGATGTTCATCCAAGGCCGAAATGTCCGGAGCGGGCCGCATTTCAACGACATCCACTCGTGTGAGCACGGGAAAGACGCGGGCAAGAATGCCAGTGTCATCAGGCAGCAAACTTGCGGAATCGACCGGCTCAATCGTACGCAAGTAGCTAGCTAGCGCATCGATCAAACTATCTAGCGCCTTAAACGGTACGGATTCACGGTCGTAACAACGACCTTCAAGCACGGTCACTCGAGACTCTGCACGCAACTCTGATAAGAACTTTGCAACTAACGCCGATTTACCTTCGCCCGACTTGCCGGATACAAATACGACCGCTGGTTCTGATTCTTGTTCCATCCTTGCAAAGTAGCTTCGCAAAGTAGACAGTTGCCATTCGCGTCCAACAAGTCTTTCCGACGGCGCGGACTCAGCGCGAACCGGGCTCGCTACTTTACCCAAGGCATGGCAAATCTCTGTATAACTTGGACGCTCCTCAGGACTTCGGGAAACTAAGCGCATACAAAGCGAACGCAAGGGTTCGACTCTGGCGTCCATCTCTGCCAACGCCGGCGCAGATTGGGTCCGTTTCTTCTTGAGAATTTGCAACGCGCTGCCAGTGAACGGAAGTTTGCCACTGAGTGCCTCATACAGCATCACTCCGACGGCATACCAGTCCGAAGCGAACGATTCGTCCTCGAGTCCAGCGGCCTCGGGCGACATGTACGCTGGCGTTCCGGAGACAGACTCAACCGTCAATGTCTGGTCACTGCGTCGGAGTTCCGAAACTAAGCCGAAGTCGAGAATGACAACGCGCCCTTTGTCATCGATCAAAACATTGGACGGTTTCAAGTCGCGGTGCAAAATATCCTGCGAGTGAAGGCGGTGAATTCCTTCGCAAAGCTGTACCAAGGCGTTTCGCAAACGCTTGAGGTGTAGGTGACCACCTGGCCTGACGAATTCCTTAAACGTACGTGGATTCTCGACAATATCCATTGTAAAGAACCATTGGTCACCCTCCTGTTTCAATTCACGCAACCCAATCAAATTGGGATGCGTCACCTCCCGCATTGACCGAAATTCGCGTTTGAAACGATGCAGACTTTCTCCATCGACTGCAGGCAGCAGTTTCAAGGCCAGCACGTCTCCCGTGACCGTATGGCGGGCTGAATAAACAACGCCCATACCACCACGACCGAGTTCTTTACTCAGTCTGTAGAGGCCAAGATCCTGAATTGGAAGGCACTCAAATTCTGCGGTGTTTCCATCCCCTGACGTAAAAGCAGATTCTACTTCTTCTTGAGACAGACGCTTGGTCTCGTCTTGTGATTGTGAATCGCCTTCTGGCATGCGAATGGCAACCTCGGATTGTGGTACGCGCCACGAGAGCCTGATATTTAGTTTGCATATCATTCTATCCGAATACCTTTTGAAATCACAGACTTCCCAATGCTCGTTCGACAGAGTAACTCGCTGCGCAATTGCGAGAGAAAGGAAGCGAGCAACGCCTCTCGCTGACGAATCGCGTTCGCAATCTGAGGCGTGGGTGGCAATCGCCCCCCCCAGGGCGTGCCACGCCTGGCTGTTTAAGAACCAATCAAGACGCCCCAATTTCACGTCCAAGAGGAGCTCGCGGAAAGACGAGCGTGCAGTGCGATGTTAATAGCCTTGCCGGATAGTGTGGCGATTATGTTTTTCGATGTGCATTCGGTGCAAGTTGGCGTTGTAGAAGTGTTCAGTTAGGGGGACTGCGAAGCTACGTTGGGAGTGGTGTGCTGGAAATTGGGACATGCCGGTTCCGCTCGGGAATTTAAATTTTGCTTCGACAAGCCATGTTGGCAGAAGGGTGAGAGAGTAGGATAGAGGTTCTGAGTAGACGACGGCATAATGTGTGTCGCCAAGAAGACGTTTCAGCCACCGCAGCCTGCTGCGAAAGTCAGCGATTGATGCAAGCGATACTCGATTTACTAGTAAATATCGTCCCAATGCACGCTACCTCGCCCAAGCGGCGAAGTGGCGGTTTTGCCAGCTTCCCAGTCATCATCCTGGCTCTTGGGCTAACTGCGTCTTCTGCCGCTGGACAGACTCTGACGGAATCCTTGATCACCGAGTCAACAGAGAAGCTGGCAGCCGATGCAAGGGAAAATGGGGATATTGTTCGCGGTGCCATTCTTTTCCACCAAGGCAGCATTAACTGCGTTACCTGCCATCGCCCGAGCGCAGAATCCGAGGGGATCGGCCCGAACCTTAGTCGGCTTGGTCCAGATGCAACAGACAGCTATGTTGTCGATTCCATCCTTCAGCCCTCGAAACAGATCAAGAAGGGCTATGAAACAACCAGCATCCTCACGGTCGACGGTGGTGTCATCGTAGGAGCTGTCGTTTCCGAATCCGATCAAGCTATCACGATCCGAACGAAGGACGCGATCCAGAGACCAATTACGATTCCGCGCGATGAAATCGACGACATCAAGCCCAGTGATCAATCGAACATGCCAGCCGGCTTGGCCGATCAGTTGAAGGATCGGCAGCAGTTTTTAGACCTTCTGCGGTACGTATTTGATCTCAGAGATCGTTCGGCCAACGATGCTTCGCAGCAATTCGCTGGCATGGGCGAGGTGACTAAACAACGTGAATTGTCGGAGTCGCTGCACGGGCGAATGTTGATCGGCGAACTTAACTGCGAGGCCTGCCATCGAACCGAGATGGGGGCACTTCCATATCCCACCAAGCCTGCGCCCAATCTGCGTTGGTCCGCGCAAAACCTGAATCCAGATTACTTGGCAAGATTTATCGCGAGGCCTCACGAGCTTAAACCGGGTACATCAATGCCAAGTTTGCTCCATTCACTTGGCGAAGACGATCGTGAATCGGCTGCAAAAGCAATCGTGCACTTCTTGATCAGCAGTGTTGGTCAGGAAAGCAGTAACGCTTCGGACCAAACGCCTGATCGGGAAAGCGAACGCGACGCGAGTACGTTAGCTATCACGGACGGCAACGGTTTGTTTCACTCGGTTGGCTGTGTCGCTTGCCATTCGCCTCGTGGTGACGATGCATCAGAACAGCCGATTTCCGACTCGATTCCACTTGGCGACCTAGGCGAGAAGTACACGGCGAATGCGTTGATCGATTTCTTGGAAAACCCGCACGCGGTTCGCCCGGGGGGCCGCATGCCAAACATGCAGCTTTCCCATCGCGAAGCAATCAACCTTGCGAGCTATCTATTGCAAAAGCAAGATAGCCAGTCTGCGGCCTTGGAAGTGGATCCGGCTTTGGCACTGGAGGGGGAACGTCACTTTCGAGCTTTCCGATGCGGCAACTGTCATACTTCGGTATTGGAGGAAACTTCGGCTCAGCCCATCATCGCGATTCGTACTGGATCGGAACAGCTCGCGGGCTGCCTGTCTAGCACGTCCGCTTCATCGCCAAAGTTTGACCTAGACAATCGAGAGCGAAAGGCCATCCAAAGTGCGTTAGAGATGCCGCCGCATCCGCTGACCGCTGATGAGAAGATTGACGTCACGCTGACAGCGTTCAATTGCGTGGCTTGTCATTCTCGTGACGGGCTTGGCGGAGTCAGTGTGACGCGGAGCCCGCACTTTCAAACCACGAATCAGAACCTGGGCGAACAAGGACGTGTGCCGCCGACACTCTCTGGTGTTGGTGCAAAGCTTAAACCGAAATGGACCCGCGACGTTCTAGTGGCCGGTCGAAGCATTCGCCCCTATATGAAGACACGGATGCCGCAGTTCGGTGAAAAGAACATCGGGCACCTTGTGCAACTCTTTGATGAGTGCGACCAGCTTCCGGAAGTTCCCAAGGCCGAATTCGACGATCAAAAGGCGATACGCGAACTGGGTGAAAACATTGTTGGGAACCAAGGCCTCAACTGTGTCGCATGCCATACGTATCAATACAAAATTGCGGACACGATGCCAGCAGTCGATCTTACTGAGATGGCCGAGCGGTTGCAAAAGGAATGGTTCTACCAGTACATGTTCGATCCCCAACGCTTCAGTCCGAATACCGTCATGCCATCGTTCTGGCCTGGCGGCAAAGCTATGCGTACGGATCTGGAGGGAGATCCCAGCTATCAGGTTGAAGCGATATGGCAGTATTTGTTGGATGGTCGACAAGCGCGTGCTCCACGCGGCGTTATCCGTGAGCCGCTGGAGATTGTTGTGGGCGACGAAGCTAGAATGCTGCGACGGCGGTATCCCGGAATGGGCAAGCGTGGAATTGGGGTCGGCTATCCAGGCGGCGTGAATCTTTCATTCGACGCCGAACAGATGCGGCTAGCGTCACTTTGGCGAGGGCGTTTTGTCGACCCAAGCGGCGTTTGGTACGGGCAGGGGCATGGCGTGGTTCGGCCGCTTGGTCGAACGATTGACCTGCAAACAGGGCCGGACCTGGACCTGACGGATAACCCCTGGGAGGTTGACGAAGGCAGGCCGCCGAATCACCAATTCGGCGGTTACCGCCTTGGCGAAAAGCGAAGACCAACGCTTCTCTATAGCGTCGGTTCAGTGAATGTGCAGGACTACTTCGCAGAGTTCCGTGACGACGCGGGGCAGGCGCAATTGCGTCGCGTCATCACGCTTTCTGCGGGGGGCGACGCGGAACACTTGACTTTTCGAGTAGTCAGCGCGGAATCAGTCGAGCGGCTTGACGAGCGTGGTTACCGCGTCGGTGAACGCTTGACGGTTCGCATAACATCGGAATCGGCCCCGGTGCTTACCAAGCAAAACGATCTTCAGCAGGTCACCATTCCGCTTGCTTTGGCCGCACGTCAGACGCAAACCGTTGTTGTCGACTATCTTTGGTGACCCAGTTGCCTACTTGCTGCCGCGCGGACGTGTCGTCATTCACTTGATTGGTTGTTTCAGAATGAGAAGCTCAACATCATGCTTTCTTCGTGTATTAAGTTTGCCTTCCTGATCGCAACAACCTGCCTCCCTCAGCAAGAGCCGCTGGGCGAATATTGGGGAACTGCCGAACAGGAACAGGAGTACTATCGATTGGTCGATGTGCCCTTGCCGAAAGAGCTGGCTATCGAAGCAGGTAGCTTTGAGGTACTGCCCGGTGGCGAGGAACTTGCCATTGCCACTCGCCGTGGCGACATCCTGATCGCAGAAGGCATCTTTGATCGTTACCCTGAACCCAAATTCCGCAAGTTCGCCGAAGGGCTAGATGAGATCTTTGGAATGGCCCACGATGGCAATTCACTCATCGTGACTCAACAAGCTGAGGTGACGCGTGTTAGTGATTCCGATGGTGATGGTCGAGCCGATGTGTTTCGAACACTTAGTGACACTTGGGGATTTCGTAATTATCACGAGTTCGCGTTTGGATCGAAGCCTGATTCGGACGGCAATATCTGGGTCGCTCTGTGTCTGAGTGAATCGTACAACTCCAAAGTGCCGTTTCGCGGCTGGTGTTTGAAGATTACACCGGATGGAAAAACGCTACCGGTTTGCAGCGGCATTCGAAGTCCTTGTGGAATTGGCCCGAACGAACATGGAGTCATGTTTTATGCCGAGAGCCAAGGCCCATGGAATGGGTCGTGCAGCTTGAAAGTCCTTGAGCAAGGCGGTTTCATGGGGCACCCGATCAGTTTCAATTGGTACGACCTTGTACCTGAGATGGGCCCGCCGCCGACTCAGCCGAACACACCTAGTCGGCTTGAAACGGAGCGCGAACGAGTCAAAGAGTTGGTGCCCTATGCCGTCGTATTTCCTTACAAGCGAATGGGGCGTTCTATTTCTGGCTTCATGGTTGATCAAACGGGTGGAAAATTCGGCCCCTTTGAAAATCAGATTTTCATTGGCGACTTTAGCCTGGGCGTGATCATGAGGGCTACGACCGAAAAAGTGAATGGAGTCTGGCAGGGAGCTTGCTATCCATTCCGAGAGGGCTTCGATACCGGGCTGCTCGCTGTGCAGTTTACTCCACAAGGTAGCTTGATCGCGGGTGGCACCAATCGTGGTTGGCCTGTTCGCGGCCCCAAAGCCTATGCAATCCAACGACTCGATTGGACGGGAAAGATTCCGTTCGAAATCAAGATGGTCAACGCAACACCGGACGGCTTCCGTCTCACTTTTACAAAGCCCGTCGATCGTGAGGTGGCTTCCGATTCGGCTACGTACCGGATGGAAACGTTCACGCACATGTATCGCCAAGCGTATGGAAGCCCGGAGGTTGATCAAACGACGCCCACAATCACCCGCGCAACGGTAGCGGCTGATGGAATGAGCGTGGAACTGCAGGTTGAAGGGCGAGTGCAAGGGCATGTTCATGATTTCCATTTGCCTGTCATGCAATCAGCCGACGGAGAACAGCTTCTTCATGCCAGTGCCTATTACACCCTCAATGAAATTCCTCAGTTAGAACAACAGCCCGAGGGCAGCCAAACGACAACGCTAGACAAGGCGAATGACTCCAGCGAAGAAGCCAGCGAACGCGTTGCATCTGCTGATTCTCAACCATGGTTGACCTATCTGGCCGCAGATTACGCGAATGCGGGCGTCGATGCCAAGAAGAAGCATGTCGTCCTGATCGCAGCCGAACAGGAGTATCGAAGCGAGCAAGCGATGCCGATGCTGGCTCGAGTGCTGTCGAAGCATCATGGTTTCGACTGCACGGTTCTTTTCTCGGTGAACGAAGATGGGCTAGTCGATCCTACCCTGCCAGCGCCGCTGAAAGAGGAAGGCAAACACCACTATATCCCGGGCTTGGAGAAGCTAGCCGAAGCCGACTGTCTGATTTGGATGAGTCGATTTATGCAGTTGAGCGATGTTCAAATGCAGCACTTTCATGACTATTTTGATTCAGGCCGACCACTGATCGCGTTGCGTACCGCCAATCACGGCTTCATGGGGGGCAAGCCCTATATGGTCGATGGAAGACGCGTCAGCCTGCGAGAACTACTCGGAGGGACCTTCATGGGACACCACGGCGGTTGGCATCGCGAAGCGACACTCGGGATTCAGAACAACAGTCGCTTGCACCCGATATTGACTGGCGTTGAAGAAGTTTGGGGAACCTCGGACGTCTATCGCTGTCACAATGAGAAGCATCCATTCCCTGACGACTGCACAGCGATCTTACTCGGGCAGCCCCTCGTGTCCCTTGAGCGAACGGCGGCTCCGAACAAGAAGAAAGATCCGCTCCCGATTGCGTGGACGAAAACCTGGACGGGCAACCGAGGGCTGGAATCGCGAATCTTTCACTTCACAATGGGTTCTGCAGAGGATTTTGCCAACGAAGGCGTTCGTCGTACGACCGTTAATGCCGTGTATTGGGGCCTGGGATTGGAGCGAGCTATCAAGCCAGACAGCTCGGTTGATTTTGTGAAGCCCTACACGCCGCTCAAAGCGGGCTTTGCCTACGATCGACTAGGTGTGCAACCTCGAAAGCCCACGCATTACAAGTAGTCTTTTCCATTCTGATTTGCCACTAGTCGACAAAGATGGCGGGGATTTCGTTTTCACGAATCAGTTTGTTCAGTTCAGGCACTTTGTTCTGAACGATCGCTTGCAATTTGTCGAGCTGTTCGTCGATCTTTGCAACCAATTCTGCTCGCACAGCGAGTGCTTGAGCAGTTGGGCGGAAGCTACCCGTCGAAGCGACGCTCGCAACGCCACTGAGCTTGTCATTTAACCGAATCGGGAAGTTCAGAGGATCCTGAGAACTGCGGTTCTTAGTTTGGTAAAGCGTCTCTTCAACCTCGGTCAATGATGCGGAAATTTCTTTCGCGAGCGCAAGAATCGCTGCCGAACCAGATTGAGTACTTGATTCATCGGATGGCTGCGGATCTTCCCTCTCGTCAGGCTCGTTGCTTTGCTGCTTCTTCAGGCGATCTGTGTAGGAGCCAATCTGACTCCGCAAATCACGTATCTGTTTGATCGCCTGATGCGTTTCCGACAGCTTGTCTCGGACTTCAAGCAGGAATGCGAGTTGGAGCTGATGATCTTCAGGCGTCGCACTGCTCCGCGGATCAGGCTCAATGACGACGTCCACGCTTTGCGAGTTGTCGCTGATCGTGAGAGTGGCTTTGTACGTTCCAGGGATGGCTTGGGGACCACGGACACTGCCGCTCCACATGACCAATCCATCAAACGACTCGGCTGGAGGATAACGCATGTCCCACACGAAACGATTCAATCCCTGATCTAGTTTAAGCGGCAGTTCGTTGGATTTGCGATCCGGTTTGGTTGCAAATCGCCGAATCAGGTTGCCTGCTTGATCTCGAAACTCGAGTGAGGCCGAGTCGTCCTTCTTGAGCGCATCACTCAAGTGAAAGTAGACGGTTGCGCCCGCCGGTAGATCTGCGCCGGAGGCGTTTGCTGCGCCTCGTCCACCACGACCGCGAATCTTGATGGACGGTGTCGGCTCGAATACGAAGAAGTCTGCTTCCAGGTGCTCTGCAGCCAGTTGATGCAGGATTGTCAAATCGTCCAAAATCCAAAACGAACGTCCTTGAGTCGCGACGATCAAGTCGTCGTGCTTGATGGCCAGATCGGTAATCGGAACGATTGGCAAGTTCAATTGAAACGGATGCCAATGCCCACCGTCGTTGAATGAAACGTACATTCCCGCTTCGGTGCCGGCGTACAACAGGCCATCCCGATTTGGATCCGCCCTGACGACTCGGGTGAAGTGTTTTGAATCGATGCCTGTAGTGATTTGCTCCCACGATTGGCCGTAGTCTTTGGTCTTGAAAAGATACGGCTTGAAGTCATCGCTCTTGTAGCGTGTCGCGGCGACGTAGAGTCCTCCAGGCTCGGTTGGGTGGGCCTCGATGGAGTTAATCTGTGCCCACTCTGGCATTTCCGGCGGTGTCACGTTGGACCAGTTCTCGCCTGCGTCGCGTGAAATGTGCAGCAGTCCATCATCGCTGCCTGCCCAAAGGACTCCGGCCTCGTGAGGTGACTCGATGGCTGCAAAAATTGTGCAGTAGTATTCAACGCTGGTGTTGTCTTGTGTTATTGGGCCGCCCGACGACTTGAGTCGCTTTGGCGAGTTTCGGGTCAGATCGGGACTCACCCTCGTCCAACTTTGCCCTTCGTCGGTCGTCTTGAACAAGACGTTTGCAGCGGTGTACAGAGTATTTGAATCGTGAGGTGAGAAGAAGATCGGGAAATTCCATTGGAAGCGATACTTGTTCGCCCCAGCTCCACTGCCCATCGGGTTGTCAGGCCAAACGTGGATATTGCGACTTTCACCTGTCGCATGGTTGAGCCGTGTTAAGAATCCACCGTATGAACCGCCGTAAACAATGTCCGGATTTCTTGGATCGGGAGCGATGTGCCCACTCTCTCCGCCAGCGGTTGATTCCCAGTCGGATTCAGTAATGCGACCACTGCCAGTGCGGTGTGCGATTCGAACGGTCGAATTATCTTGTTGGGCCCCGTAAATCCGATACGGAAAGTGATCGTCGGTGGTGACGCGATAGAACTGAGCGGTCGGTTGGTTGTAGTATGTCGACCAATTCTCTCCTTTGTCAAATGTGACTTGCCCTCCACCGTCATCGGCTACGATCATCCGGCTGCTGTCCTCCGGTGCAATCCAGAGATCATGATGGTCGCCATGTGGTGTCGGGATTGAGGTGTACGTTTTTCCGCCGTCAGTCGATCGGTGCAGGCCAACATTGACGACGTAGACTTCATCAACGTTCTCAGTGCCTGCGTAGATCCGCGTGTAGTACCAAGCCCTTTGGCGCAGCTTCCGTTCGTCGTTCATCTTGGCCCATGTTTCACCACCATTCTCGGAGCGGAAGACGCCACCATCTTGAGCTTCGATGATGGCCCAAACTCGAGACGCGTCAACGGGAGAAACGGTGACGCCAATAATGCCGAGAGTCCCAGTCGGTAGTCCGGGAGCGCTAGAAATTTCGGTCCAGGTTTCGCCCGCGTCCGTACTCTTCCACAGCCCAGAACCCGGTCCACCACTTTCAAGGCTATAGGGCGTACGAAGGGCCCGCCAAGTGGATGCAAAAAGTGTGCGTGAATTGCTAGGATCCATCACGAGATCTACCGCACCCACTTCGTCGCTCACAAACAAGACTCGTTTCCAAGATTCTCCGCCGTCGGTTGATTTGAAAACACCGCGTTGTTGATTGGGGCCATACAAATGCCCCAGCACTGCCGCGTACACGGTATTGGGATCGTTGGGGTCGACGCGCAGACGTGGGATGCAATGTGAGTCGTCTAGCCCAATGTGCTTCCACGTCTTGCCTGCGTCGATCGACTTCCACATTCCGCTACCATGCGAAACATTGCCACGGATCGTAACTTCGCCACCGCCTACGTAGATTGTGTTCGGGTTGGAAGGGGCAACGGCAACCGAGCCAATTGAGCCACCAAAGTAGCCGTCGGAGATGCAATCCCAATTCGAACCCCCGTCTTCAGTCTTCCACAGTCCGCCACCTGCAGCACCAAAGTAGTAGAGCATCGGCTTGCCCGATACACCGGTGCATGCCGCCGATCTGCCACCACGATACGGTCCGATCGAGCGGTATTGCAGTCCTTCCAAGACAGGCAGGAATTCTTTGCCATCGACATGCCCCTGCCCAGCCGAATCTTGAGTATCAGACGGTTGTTCGTCGGCAGCCATCACCAGGCTGGTCGGAAGGAGCAGCAGTGCGGCAAGGAGTGAGTGTCGAAGGGCCAGCGCTAGCTTCGTCGGAAGTATCATCTTTAGGGGCTCACGAGTTCAGGAGTAATGTCGATCTGAACATAATACTCAGAGAACTCGCTCAATGCTCCCTAGCAGTCGACTTCCTCGGGCGGTTTCTCACCAGGCGCCGTCCCAAGAATTGCATGCGCGAGTCCGGAATCAACACAACAACGACCGTATTCCGCAATTGCGCTAGTCTGCGTACAAGCTTTCGCCGACGTGTTGCTGCCAATGAAAGCCAGTCAGCTCAGTCGTGCGAAGAGAGCATGTGATTGCGAATCGCACGGAAGTCGTGTGGGTTGATTGAGTCGCTTACCAACTGATGATGCTGGTCGTACAGCAAGATGCGTGAGTTGGTGACACCATAACGTTTCATGGTTGCTCCAGTGTCGTGGCCGACCGGAAAACTCGGATTTCGCTTTCGAAACATCTCCTCGAAAGACTCACCCATCCCTTTCCCGTCCGCGACGGATAAACCAACGTGAATCACCGCCAGTCCGCGCTGACCATACACCTGATGGCATACCTCCAAGAGCGGTAGAGGCAGTGGAGAGTAACCTAAACAGAGCAGGACGCTCTGGCCCTCTAGCTGATCGACTTGTAACGACTCCTCGGTGTTGTACCACCGCTTGCAATCCAAGGGCAGCAGCCGGCTGGGTGCAGGCTCTCGTTGCTGGACTTGTCGCCGAATTGCCTCGATGGCGACGTCGGGCAGGACGGTCGAACGTCGCGCACGTTCAACGGCCGAACCCTGAACTTGCATTGGCGCATAGCTTAGTCCGCGTTCCGCTGGAAACACCGGGGAATATTGGTAATCGCTAGGCAGGCCGATAAATCGGAACGTCCCGTCAGCCCGCGTTCTTGTTGAAAAAATTGTCTGTAGCTGCGGGGGAAAGACGATCCCCGGCGGCAATCGCCTTTTCACCTCCTTTTCCACGGCTCGCAAACAGACATCCGCACCGGAGAGCGGTTCTCCTTGCTGATCAACAACGCGGCCGAAATACGCCCGCTCTTCGGTCAGCTTCAGGGATTTCGTAGTGCCATTCTGCCGCTCGTCTTTAATTACCATCATGCCTGACAGAGTTCGATGCGCGTGAGTGAACGTTAACATTGTTCCATTGCTGACCGGTGGTTTCAGTGAAAATCTTCCCTCTTCATCCGTCACAACGAACCCATGCAAACTACCCACGATCACATTCGGTGCGGGGGCCCCGTCTGCCGTTACCACTTGGCCACGCCATGGCAAGCGCTTGTTTACAAAGAAGGCTCTTGGCAGGACGATTTCATCCTTTCCCGAATGATTGCTAGGCTTAACAATCATCGCCACGTCGCGATCCGGCAACCAACCATCTGATTTATTCACGCGAACCGACACGCCAATTGGGGTCGCAGGAGCAAGAACACTGAAGTGGCCTGCGCTGTCCGACACAACGGTTTTGATTACTTCACTCCGCGAGTAGACGGAAACTTCAACGCCTTCCGCCGGGGCACCACTGCTCATTTCAACAACTTGGCCAGCAATGCGCACGTACGGATACATCCAGAATCCGGCTTTGCTCATGCGGCCGCTATACAAGTCATCGCCAACATATTTTGGATGGTAGGCGTGCAGCGACGCCCCCTCGGAAGGTACGACAATGCTACCCCGGCCCGTCGCGTCAATCTCAACCGTCTCGCGATAGCTACCCACAGGTGTGTTGACAAGTGCTTGCACAATGGTTTCCGATTCAGCCGCTCGATCGCTCAAGCAAGTTACTCTGACGTCGACCTTTCGGCCGTTCACCAGTTCGACCTTCATGTTCTGCTCGAGTTTCTGATCGCGGCGTTTGAAAACGGGGAAATCCTGATGCTTGATCTCGTAGCAAAACGTCTTCCCCGGAAACTGCACCGGGATTCGCATTACGCCGGAATCGTCGGATGTAGGAGTCGGCAATCCGAATCGCCCCCAGTCTTCGGATTGCACCTGTGGCGACTCTGGTGTCTTGCTGAACATCCGCAGTTCGGCGCCAGGAATCGGTTCGCCTTTGGGATCGAATACGTGCATGACAGATTCCCCCGATTTGGCCAGACGAATTCCCAAGATTGAGTTGAGGCGAGTCGCAGAAGATACGTCAAGTGTCCCGAAAGCAAAGCCGTCTTGATAGACAATCAGATGCGTTGCCGAAATCGTTTTGCCGCGTGGGAGCTCGACTTTAGATAGCCCAGCCGAATCGCAGGAGGCCATTTCGCCATGATGAAAACGGAGGACAACTTTTTCGCACTTCTGAAAACCAACTACGGCAATCTTGGCACCAGCCAGTGGCGTACCGTGAGAGTCGGTCACGCGAACCTTGCATGGAATTGTCGATTGGATCGCATCTCGGCGGGGTGAGTTGTCGCCTTCAAGCAAGGGTTGTGCCGCCAATGCATGACAGCCTAGCCAGCACGCGACGAACACAGCAAGAGTGGGCGGTGGTATCTTCATTGCTGACTCCGTGCGGCATTTTCGGGCGATCGAATTTGCTCCGAATATACCAAAACACGTTCCAACATTTCGAGGCAAAGCTTGTTGCCATCATAGCGCGGCTGAGGCATCGCGCGAAAGGGTAGGAGATAGGCGGATTGGGCATTGCCCGTCGAGAATCAGGCCGATGACGCGGCCCTACCAGGGCCACTGATTTATTCACAGTACGATATTCTACGATGGCCTTCCAAGACCGTCGATTGACGCAACTCGTTCGGCGACGGCCTTGGAAGGCCACAGAACGACTACTCCAAGGCAC
>CAYPLE010000067.1:34021-35307 GCA_964411445.1 uncultured Pirellulaceae bacterium | reverse complement strand
CCGTTCTACGTAGAACAGCCGCAACGTAGAACAGCTGTCTGAGCTGTTTGCTTATCCCTCGCTGACGCGCGCCAAGTCATTCGCATACCGTTTGTCTAGTGAAGGCAATCGCGTCGCGAGACTGTAAGATCGCTAGCAAACTTGGTGAGAAACCACTTCCCGCAGCCTCTTGCTTTTGCTATCGAGAACTCATTCGCGCAGCTTGTGCTCGTCTGCCCTGATGAGCGAACGCGAATAGCAATATGAGTTACCGACCCGCTGCATGGAGCACATGGGATGGATAGACCGCTTGGCCCGAAGTGGCGTGTGATGATCCTGTTGGCGTTAGCTTTCGCTCAAGTTGGCTGCGCATCTAAGGCTGACAAGAGCGAATCAGCCAGCGCTGTGGAAAACGAAACTGCGGTCGCGGCTGGTGACATGGACTTAGATTCACCAGCTACCGGAAGTACTGCCTCGCCCGTTGAGGAACCAGCTTCTTCCGGTGCTGAAAGAAGCAATTCGCAGTCGTCGTCTCAGCACACTTTCGCCGCCAATAGCCCATTGAAATCCAAGAAGAATGGTTTCAAGCAAAACACGCAATCGGCAGGCCACGAACAACCGAAAGTTTCGATGACGATGACGCGTTCGGGAAGTTCTGCTTCATCGTCCGCAACAATTGGCTCAACACCTTCCAGTGCGGCCACAGCTCCGGCCTTTCCGCTGGCTCTTCAAGCGGAACCAGGCGTTCCAAACAACCCGCTGCGAGAATTGCCGACGACGTCAACCACGGGAAACTCCTCACTGCAAGCGACTTCACCACGTCGTTTTCCGGGTGGGGCGACCAATGCAATTGAAACAGCCCTCGCAAACAGTCCTCCTTCGCTTCAGCCTGCGGACGAACAGGGGGGATTTCCCGTCGGGCAAGCTCCCTTTGCGGAGCAAACCGTCATGCCAGCCGCGGCTGTTGCCGCAACGACGGATCTCGATTTGCCTCCAGGGGCGCATGTCGCCAAGGTGCGTTTTGCGACCGACCGGCTTCCACTGGTCGACTTGTTGCCCAGCACGGCTCATGTTTTCGCCCGGAGCGCTGCTGTACTGTTTGTGCTGTGTGGACTAACCTTGGGGTGTTTGCTCGCGAAGCGACTGCGTGGGCTATGGATGATTGGCTGCGCCGCAGCATCGGCACTTCTGGTGTTGTCCCTGCATGGTGATTCCGTTCGCTTGCAGCAAGTCAACCGCTTAGCGGAAAACAACCAATCAGTCTTCACGACCATGCGATACGAATCTGGAGGTGACTACCCATTGCA
>CAYPLE010000067.1:5697-34011 GCA_964411445.1 uncultured Pirellulaceae bacterium | reverse complement strand
CATTGCATTTGGGTGAAGCGACCGTGTCGCTACCGCCGATGCACGAGAAAGGAAAAATGGAGTCGGTGTCGATCGCGAAACTGGAGTTCGTGGAAACACCGGGTAAGCATATTGTCTTGCATCAAGTGAACATTGAAAAAGACGTCGACAAGTGGTTTTCTGACATTGGCAAAGAGGTCGCAGACAGTGGCGATGGGCACGTTCCTCCGCTAGCCAATGGAAGTGGGGCGTTCATTTTTGTGCACGGTTACAACGTGCGGTTCGACGACGCGCTTAAGCGGACCGCGCAGCTTTCTCACGACCTCGGTATAGCCGGACCGGCCATTTGCTACAGTTGGCCTTCCAAGGGAAATGTTGCTGGCTACAGTGCCGACGAGTCGACGGTGAACTGGTCTGCGCCGCACCTTGAGAGACTGATACTTGATCTCAGAGAGCAATCGAATGTAAAGTCAATTAATTTGATCGCACACAGCATGGGGAATCGGGCACTGCTCCAAGCCGTCGAGCGATTGCACTTGCGAATGAGCAACGAAAAGGATCCCGAGCCCATCATCGATCGCCTTGTCATGGCAGCCCCGGATGTTGACGCACAAGCCTTCTCAGGACGCTACATCGAAAGTCTCGAAGAAGCCGTCTCCAGTGCAACTCTCTACTTTAGTTCATCCGACCGGGCTCTGTGGTTGTCCAGATTGCTGCATGGCGGCAAACGTGTTGGGTTGGATGTCGTGACCAGAAATGTCGGTAACTTAGAAGCCGTCGATATCGGCCCACAAGCATTCTTCTCAACCGGTCACAGTTACTACGGTAGTGATCCGGTGGTCATCGACGACCTGTCCGCATTGTTGCGCCAGCATGCAGCCGCACCGCAGCGACCTTGGTTAACTCCGCAGCGAGTCGCCTCGGCCGAGTTTTGGCTGCTCGATCGGCAAAGGCACGCTGAAGCGACGACTGCGATCCGTAGATAGCATTCGGATGCCACGCAAACCTAGTCGGCTGCCACGTAGCGGATGTCGTCCAAATAGAACGTCACCGCTTTTCCTTGTCCTGCAAGGGACCAACCAAAGCCGGTCTTGATTTGCCGCATGTCCAGCCCGTCGAGTGGGATCGTGAACCTCCGCCACTCGTCAGTTAGATTGACGTCTTTCAATTCAGCTTTCGCGGTATCACCATATGGTTGATTACCATCCAGGACACCGAACAGGAAATTGACCGTTTCTCCGCCAGCGGCACCTCGAGCCCAAAACTCAAGGTGCGTCGCTCTGCTAAGATTGGCTCCACCCGGTAGTTTGCCGTCCCAGTCACCAGGCGGACTCTGCCAAAGGACGCCACCCCAAGCTCCCGCATTGCGGTACTCGACCTTCAAACAAGTCTTTCCCGAGTGTGGTTCATCGGTGGAGTCCAACTGCATCTGAATCGCTTCCGCGTTGCCCATGTAGCCAGCCGGAACAAATACATCTTGCGGAGTTTCGTCGCTGTAGACGACCAATGGCAATTCAGCGACAGGCATTTCAGATTTCAACTTCCGAAGAGCGTTTACGTGGAACGGAATATTCCCAACGGCTGCTCCTCCGCGACCATCGTAAACGTACACGAATAGCCGGTAGCCACCGCCACTTGTTGGGGCTGTGACGATTGCTCGCGAGCCGTCGGCTTGGATCGCACCGACAATCTCCGACTCATCTTCCTGTGGATCGCCTCCTTCACCGATTGTGGCTGAATCAGACCGCAGAACCCACTTGTACGTCAGTTCATCACGATCGGGGTCGCTAGCCGTAGCACTAACCTTGATCTGCTCGCCTGGTTTGAGTCGCCCTGAGCGGCTGGTTTTCAACTCCGTTAGGCTTGGGCAGAGGTTCTGAGGTGGCTTTCCCGTCCATTCCGTTGACATTCGATCAACGGCCCCGAGCCGCGTACCATCGGGCAAGAGCATGCCGAACCAAGTTGCGGTCGTTTCCTGTTTATGTCCCCACATGAACGCGTAGGTGCCTAGGCAGAGCTCCGGGTGCTCCACCGCATTGGCTCGGTACCCTTTTGCGTAGAACTCAGCCTTGTCAGTACTGGTCCATTCGATGGGCGCCCCCGACGATCCGGTGTCTACTTCCCAGGGGCCAAGCGGGCCGTGCTCGGTCACAATATACGGCTTGGTTCCACCCGCTGCAATGTATCGTTCTGCCAGCGATTCGACTCCGCCGTATGCGTTGACGCCAATGAGATCAACGCTTGGGCAAAACCGTTCAATGCTCTTAATCTTGGACGCGTTCTCGCCTGCTTCAGCAATGACCGTCATCGTCGGGTGATCCGGATCAATCGCTTTGATCTCCCGCGCCAGATGATTGATGGCGTACCAGACGCTTGGATCCGCACCATTTCCTTCGGCTTCATTGCCAACGCCCCACATCAACAGCGCTGGGTGGTCTTTGTGTTTTTGTACAACGGCCAGTTTCTCATCCAACTGGGCGATCACCGCGGATGCATCTTGATAGTTGAATCCATGCCGCTGGTGACCCAACCACAATCCGGCGCAGACAGTCAGTCCATGGGCGTGCGCTCGGTCGAGCACATCCCCTAGGTTCTTGCTGTCCCAAGTTCGTATGGAGTTTCCGCCGGCGCTGGCCAACACTGCCAAGTAGCCGTCGCCTCCTGCGCCTTTGATTCGGTACTTGCTCCCATCCCGCAAGAGCTCGAATCGACCATCTTTCTTTATCAGCTCAACACGTGACTGCGCATTGGACGTGCTTGACATCACCAGCAGAGAAAAAATCACGCATAGAATGGATTGCCCAACAGAATTGGATCGACGTGGAGCCATCGGGGGATTCGCCTTTTAAAATAGTCCAACTAGACGGTTGCAATGCATCGCACCGCAACCGGCCTGCGCTTGGGGAAGTGTTTTACCGCAAGTTCTCAAACTGACATTCGATCCATTGAATTTCGCCACCTCGGGCAAACAATTTGGCTGTTGTCGCAGCATCGATACTCCGGCCAGCTAGCGTTTGCTGATCCCCGGATTCAAACCGAATGCGAATTTCGTCACGGTCCGCGGCGGTGTAGACGATCGGAACCTGGCAAAGTGTGAATGCGAAACCGCCTTCGGGTATCGTTAAAGTGCGAGGCGTGCCGGCAGGCGTGTAGTATGAAAACTCACCAGCCTCCTGTAACAGTTCATCTTTGTCAAACAATTCGAGCCGGAAAGACAGACGACCGCCTTCGACGTGAACGCCAACTTCCTGGAACCGGGCTAACAAATCCTCTTTGACTTGCCCAGTCATTCCTGGCTGCTTTACACCAGCATTTTCAGGGGTATGCGAGTATGGGTCCGAAGGGAACGCACCGTAATCTGCTGGCGACTTTTCTGCCCCGATGCCTTCGCGGATTGCCTGATAGTGTCCGCGCAGTGCGGCCAAGACCCCCGCTTCGGCGGAACGTTCTACTGCATCGAAGAAGTTCTCAGCTACGGCTAGCCCAAGTTTGGAAACCATGTGCCAGTAGATTGAGCCTAACCCTTCGTAGGCGAAGAATGTTCCTGATCGCCCTGTGAACTGACGGTGTTCAAATACATCCTCAAAAACCTCAGCAAGCGTTTCCGTTTCGGCGGCGACCTTCTCTTGATAAACCTGCGGCAGATTTCGTAGTGCGGCTCTCAGGTCAGCGGAGTTTCGGAAGCCTCCGTTGAAGTGCACGTCCCCGAAGGCATCACGCCTCACGATACGGCTGTTTTTGTCGGCCAGGAGTTGTTGGAGGAGCGGGCTGCTCGCAACCTGTTGGTCGCTTAGCTGGTTCTTGTCAGTGAATCGAGGCAATTGCCGATCTGGGTAGAGCATGTAGGTCAACTGGTTCTCGCGATACAGAGGACTGCACCGCAAAGCATCTAGCAATTCAACACTTTCGCTCGGGGAAAGCACCCCAGCGCTCAAGACGGCAACTTGTCCTTCCAGCATTTCATAAAGATGCTCGACGCCGACACCTTCGCTGGTCCAGCGAATCAAGTTGTACGAATGGTACAATCCATCGCTGCGGCGGTTGTTCTTGATTGTCGACTCCAAATGCAAGCGCGAGGCACGAGCGAATTGGAGCACTTGGTCCATTGTGAGCTGCCGTGTTTGCCCCCCCAGACCTTGCGCATAAAGCTGACAGCGGTAATCACTGCCCGCCTCGGACAGTGCTTCTACCATTTTTGCTCGAGCTGCAGGTTTCATCGCTGATGAAAGTTGCTTGAGGCCAGTCTGCAGAACGTCGGATACTCGCACGAACAGCTCAGCTAGCTCACTCGACACGTCGAATGTTCCATCTTGGCTTTTTGCCAACAACGTTTCGATGAAACCAAACCAGCGGTGCAAGTAGCACGCGGTGACCATCGAAAGTCCACTTCCGACGAGCGCGTTGTTCGCATCATTCCATTCCGGTCGCTGAGTGTTCAACCAAATACCGCCGTCGGGAACGAAGTTAGATAACTTTGCCAGGGACAACGTCAGCAGTTTTTCGAGTAATGTCACCCGTTGAATTTCACCCGCCGTGTTGCGTACTAGCTTGCCATCCGCTCCAACTTCGGCAACACGCCCAGCAATCAGGCTGGCCAAATTCGCATCGAAAGCAATCGTGTCTTGCGGATCGCGTTTGATGTCCGCAAAGGGCTTGATCCGGTAGGGAACGTTTGCATGAACGAACAAGCGAGCGTTTAAATAACGGCTCAATTCGTCCGGTGCAATCCGCTCGCTCGTTTCCAGAAGCCTGAGCAAGTAGATGATCTGGTGGTCGCCCCAATAGCCGATGTTCGCCCAGGGATCCTCGGGCGTTGGCTCTTCCCATTCGAAACCATCTTTGGTGACTCGATAGGGATTGTAGCCATCCGCTGTGGTTGCGTTGACAAATCGGCTGATCATCGAGGTCGTAAACTGGGGGAAGGAAACCGCCAATGCTTCCCAGTTTTGGAAAATGTCGCGCCAGTTGCCTTGGTAATTTAGGTTCGTGCGCCCATCTTCACTTCGTAAATCAATTGAAAAGCGATTCCATGGACGCGTCGGATCACCGTGTCGGCGACTGAACGCAAGTGGCAGGTACTCCATCGCGAGTCGCTGTAAATCTGCGTCTCCCGTTTGACCGGCTGCCGTCGTAAGCTGGGCGCGGGTCAATTTTGCAGGCAGTTCGCCAAGGAGCGCAGCGTGCTTTTCTTGCACGCAACGGTTGAATTTACCAACATGCTGAACAAAGTCGTCTGCATCGATCGCATAGTTGTCCAGCGGAATCCCACCGCGCATGACGTTGAACACGGTGTTTGACTGGTGACGATCACAGCGGCGATCATTCTCTCCGCACTGCAGCGCATCTGCTGAAGCAAGGATGCGGCGAAAGTTCCTATCGCTTGCTTGCAGGTCTTGCTCGATTGCTGTTGCTGGATCGTCCGATTCCTGGATCCACTTCGACAGCTCGACAACATCACAATGATCCTGAGCTAGCTCAGCCACAACGTGCCATTGCATCGAATTGCCTGGCGCCAATTCCGCCGCCTGCTGCACCAGGAAGGCTCCCGGTTTGCCTCGCACGTCGATTTCTTCTTCCGTGGTCCCGTCTGTGCAGAACTTTGGCAGTTGATTTCGCGACAGCAAGGTGGCATCAGGGTTCAAACCCGTTTGCCAAACAGTCGTCGTTCGCAGGCCTTCGCTTGGTTCAGCTCGATCGCTCGGGATGGAACTGAGTAGGAAAAGGGCTAGCCCAGATTCTTGTAGTAGTTCGTTCTTGCGGTATGCGTTCGCTAGATTGCTGAATCGCATCATGAAGTCGCTATTGACTCCATAGGGCAAGACATTGCTCAACCCATCCAAGAGATTGAAACGGCAATTGGCACTGCCGATATTCTCGAGATGACAACTTCGCACAAAGCCGAATCGCTCGCTGAATGCCCAGCGATAGCGAAACGAGAGCCCAAGATTTTCGTTGGTCTCTTCAAAGACCACTTTTGTGCCGAGCGGTGTCTTGTAAAGGTTGCGGTACAGCCCTTTGTCCAATGGAGTGTGCGCAGTGAAGGGTTGCCAGCTAGCAAATTGCTCTTCTGAGTCGAAGGATGACACGCGGATGTGTGTTGTCGGCCCGGTCATATGCTGAAGAGCTGAGATTTGGTCGTCTGCCGCGTACGGGAACAGGGCGTTGTCCGCATTGCGACGTCCGCAGGTAAGAGCACCGGTGCTGGAAACGAACATCCAATGGTCGCTTGATCCAACGATTGACATAAAGAACTCAGCCATCAAATGGCTGTTGGCGATTTTGTAGTAGCGTTCGCCGTTGAGTGCTACATATTCACCGTTTGCCACAGCATTTTCGTAAGCAACTGACATTTCTTAAATCGTCCAAAATCTAGAGAATCATCGACATGGTTGAGGAGGGGCAGCGTGCCGAAAGTTGGCAGTTAATTGCCCTCCCCGGCCGTCCCGGCTTTTCCGCGTCGCGATTCCAATTCGCTTCGTATTTCCTGGGCTCGCTCTTCATTAATCTCATAGGTTGACATAATCGCCAGCGCTAGCAGCGAGGAAACCGTAGGGATGACGACATCAAAAATCCGCAACCAGAGTAGTGTTGCTGCGGACTGAACAACAATTTCGTCTGAGTCAGGTTGAGGTGTCACGAAACCGGAAGCCACTAAGAGGTAGCCAGACAACAGACCCGCTAACGCCAAACCAACTTTGACCATCCACCAGTAAATTGCGCCAAAAACACCTTCTCTGCGTTCGTGAGTATGTAGTTCATCGTAATCACATACGTCTGAGATCATCGAGCCAGTGAGTGTGAAGAGGGCTCCGGTCCCGAAGGCGACGAAGGGGCATGAGAGCAACAGTAAATATGGATGCTCTTGGCTGTAGCCGAACCACTTGATGACGTAGCCCAAAATCGAAAGGGATATGACCAACATGAATGCCTTGCGTTTGCCCATCATTTGCGCGAACACCGCCGTGAGTGGTATCACCGCGATGGTGCAAATCGCTGTTAGCGACCCCCACCAGCCGTTTAGGGCTCCGGCTGCTTTGTCATCCCCGCCGAACAGGTAGTAGATCATCACGTACAACGCGAACGAGATACCAAGTTGATAGCCGTTAAAAATCAGGAAGGTCGCTGCGCACAATTTCACAAACGGCTTGCACCCTAGCGTCGTCTTGATGTTCTTAAAAAAGTCCAGCAAATTCGCAACCGCACCAGTCAGTTTCGCTTCCGGTTGTACGGGTCTTACCTCCGCCAGGCGTTCACGGCAGAAGATTGCTGGAACCATCCCAAGCAAGATGATTGCGCCACCGAAACAGAGCCCCAAGAAGCTGGCTCCCTCTACTTTGTCTTCGTAGCTGGCCATGATCGCCCAAATCCACGGTGCACCAATCCAAGCTAGCTGGCCGACGGCGTTTGCAAGTGCATGCAGCCGTGTTCGCTCGTGGTAGTCTGCGGTCATCTCGTAGCCGAAAGCCACGAAGGGCGTTGCGTAGACTGTGTAAGTAAGGAAATAGAGAATCAGTGCGAGCAGAAAAGTCCAGAAGTAGTACATTTCCGACTGATTCGCCGGGAGCTGCCACATGAATGCGAACACCAAGCCGGAGAAAATGGAGCCGCAAAAAATGTACGGACGTCTACGTCCCCAACGCGACTGAGTGTTGTCGGAAACGAAGCCCATCAATGGATCCGAGATGGCATCAAAGATCCGTGGTAGGAAGCCAATGATGCCCACCAGTGCCGGGTTCATTCCAAGGCCAAGATTCAGAACGACCATCATGGCGGGAATTGCTGCCGCTTGAAGGTTGTTGACAAGCATCCCGCTCGCGTAGGCAAGCTGCTGTGTCAGTGGAATGCGATCCTCGATCGCGGTAGTTGCTGTGTTCATGAATGTTCTCGCAAAACCGGCCGCCTTGAAACCGGTTTCAAGAATAGCGAATCAACGGCAGGATTCAAGCCAAAGTGCCTCGTCATGGCCGATTTCGAGGAGGATTTTGCCCTCCACATCACGCATCCCTGCATGCTCGGCATGTACGCTGACTGCTGGGAAGTTAAAATTGGTTCTGACCCAACCTTATGCAAGACTCTCACCAATTAGCTCGTGCCATGAACAAGGTGACCATTCAAGATATCGCTCGAGCCGCCAACGTGTCCAAAAGCACCGTCTCAAGGGTCCTCAACGGTAGTGCTGAAGTTGCTGAGAGCAAGAAACTAGCCGTTCTTGAAGCGACCGAAAGGCTTGGATTCAAGCCAAATTTCGTAGCCAGGAGCCTGGCTAGCGGCAAGTCGATGACGATCGGCGTGATGACCCAGCTCATCGGAAGTCCCTTCTACGACACGATCGCTCAGGGAGTAATTGCTGGGCTGAATGGCCGCTCCTACTCGCCCATCTTTGTCGACGGACAATTGAAAAGGGCCGAAGAAATCCGTGCCATCCAAGCACTCATGGGGCGGCACGTCGATGGCCTCATCTTGATTGGCGGCAGTCTTCAATGCGACGAGATTGCTGAACTGTGCGAAGGCTTGCCAACCGTAGTCGTTGCCCGAGCTCTTTCCGCTCAAAAATTAGTCAGCATCCACATGGACAACGTCGACGGCGGCTACCAAGCGACCAAACACTTGATCGATCAAGGACACCGCCGCATCGCCATGATCCAGGGGTTGAAGGAACATGCGGATGCAATTGATCGAGTTGAGGGGTACCGCAAGGCACTTGTTGAGGCTGGTATCCCCTTTTCCACCGACTTGCTTCTGAACGGAGATTTTTCTTCCGAAGCAGGCGTGCGGGGCGTCGAGCGGTTGCTTGTCCAAGAAAACGAATTCACCGCCATTTTTGCGGCCAATGACATGACCGCCTTTGGGGCACGCCTGGCATTGCATCGGCACGGGATCACCGTTCCCGAGCAAGTCTCTATCGTCGGTTTTGACGACCAGATGGAGGCCGGGTTTAGCATTCCACCTTTAACCACCATCCGCCAACCTTCGCGAGAAATGGGGGAACGCGCGACGCATGCCGTTTTGAGCATGATCAGCGGTGAAACGATTACTTCTCAAACGGTTACTGGGGAGCTGATTTTACGCGAATCTGTGGCACCTCCCCCCGCTCGCTCCGCAACGAACGATTAGCAACCGTGTTCCGCGTCGCTAGAATGCCGAAAATGGATTATCATTTGCACTCTCGCAATACGCAGCATTTTCTAGGCAGGATCTCTACCAGTGAAGCTTTCGGAAGTTTTCTCCCAGGACCGACCAGGGCTCTCTTTTGAGCTGTTTCCGCCCAAGACGGATGCCGGGATGAAGATGCTGTACAGCAACGTCGACGAACTGGCGACGTTTCGCCCTGATTTTTTCACTTGCACCTACGGCGCAGGCGGATCGACGCGGGAAAAGACGCTTACGATTACGACCGAGGTAAAACAACAGGTCAAGCTGCCCGTTGCTTCGCATTTAACTTGCGTTGGATCGACGCGCGATGAACTGCGTGCGTACTTGAAGACCGCGATTGAGCGCGGCGTCGACTATATTGTTGCCCTTCGCGGAGATCCTCCGCAGGGAGAAACATCCTTCACACCAGTTGCTGGAGGCCTGCAGTACGCCAATGAGTTGGTCGAGTTAATCAAAGGCGAGTTTCCGGCGCTTGGAATCTTGGTGGCGGGATACCCCGAAGTACACCAAGAAGCACCCGACGCGGCCACGGATCTGGAGAATCTCAAACGGAAAGTCGACGCCGGTGCCGATGCGGTCGTAACTCAATTGTTCTACGACAATGCTGATTTCTTTGAATTCCGCGACAAGTGCGAAAACGCTGGAATCACGGTTCCCATTATCCCTGGCCTGTTACCTGTCCTGACGCTGAAACAAGTCCAGCGAATCACCAGCCTTTGCAAGGCAAAACTGCCCAAGGCGTTCGTCGACCGTTTGACGGAGAAGGATGACAATGATTGGCAATTCCAAGTCGGCGTAGAACACGCTACTGCACAGACCCAAGACTTGCTTGACAAAGGAGTTGCGGGAGTCCATTTCTACGTCTTGAACAAAGCCACGGCGACGCGAAAAATTTTGTCGCAAGTCAGCGGCTTTCCCCAGTGCCAAGAATCCTAAGCTTTGAGCGGCCTTGAACGAGCGGCCTCGCTTGAAACGCTCTAACGTGACGGGTTTGCACTCAATCAACTCGACATGAGCGTCCCTTGCTGTTGCCGCGTAGGATTGCCTTTGGACCGCAGAAGTTCTGACCAGCGTTACTTGACGTCCGCTTGGCTCATTTTCAGCGTTTCGGCCTGCGTACGGTGCATCGATTCCATTTCCTCGTTGCCCGTTTTCTTGTACAGGTCAGCGGCACGAACGTGGAAGTCAACCCGTTTCGGCGCCAGTTCGATGGCTGTTTCGATGGAAGCAATTGCTTCCGTGTCGCGTCCCAGTTTATCCAAAATCATTGAATAGGTGTCGAAGTAATCTGGGTTGCGATCGCGTTGCGACGAATTTAGCTTGATAGCCATCTCACTGTGCTTCAGCGCTTCGTCCAGCCGACTGGGGAATTCGACCGCCAAACAGTAGGCCAAATTGTTTTGTGCATCTGCGGAGGTTGGCAGGCGGACAACGATCTGCTCGTAGTGTCCCATCGCCTTTTTCAGGTCGCCACGCGTCGCGTAAATCTGCGCGAGCAGGCGGTGGGTCCCAATGGTAGCCTTCCCTTCGGCGAGGAATTTACGAAGGGCATCAATCAGGTCATCGCTGGCTCCCTGAACGCCAGCGGCGGCGAGTCCTGCAACTTGCTCAGCAACATTCGGATTGGACGGATCTAGACGCATTGCCTTGTCTAAGAATCCAAGTTCAATTCGCGCTTCCGTCCCGCGAACTTTGACGCTCCGTTGGAACTTCAATATAAAGTACTGCGACTGAGCCCGCCGCAGTTCGGGAGTTGGCTCGACGCCCTCCAGTCCTTCGAAAAGCCACTTGGCTGCTTGGTCAATTTTGTTCGTTTCGCGATAAATGTCGGCCAGTTTGATCCTGAAGCCGATGTTCTGTGGATCGGACTCAAGCTCCTGTAAAAAGTACCTTTCCCCGGTCCGGCGAGCACGTTCGGCGAGCTTCACGTTGCCGGCTGCAATCGCTAAGCGGGCTAACTGCGAATTCATGGCTGGATCTCTGTCCGCCGCAAGAGTTTGGAATTGAATCGCCTCATTGATCCGGTTCTGCTCGGCAAACAAACTTGCGGCCCGAGTCAGGTGTTGCGTCGGGATACGACTCCATTTCGCCGCTTGCTTGTAGTGGTGCATGATCAGCGGCAAGTACTTGCGCGGGTCTTCACGGAAGCGTTGAATGTAAAGCTCTGTCAGGATGAGATGAGCGGGCGCGTATCCGGCGCTGCCTTCATCGGGCGCGATCTTGGTCAGCAACTGCTCTGCTTGAGCGATCGCGCCTTTCTGCGCCAGCGTCGTGCCGATGATGTACTGACTTCGATCGCTCGGCTCAAGCAACTGGACTTTTCGGAAAAGCGTCTCTGCAAATGGAGATACGCTCGGACGCTCGTCGCCGAGCGGGTCCGATTCCTGGGGCGATTCTTCTACCTCAGCGTCGTCGCTATCCTCTGCCACGCCCAAATCTGCATCGATGTCATCCTCGGCATCGGCCGATGGCGCCCAAGAGTCCTCCCACTCGGCGATTTCTTCGTTCCCAAGCTCCAGGTACCATTTGGCGAGTTCGAGCTGGCTGCCCTGACTCCCCCAGAAGACGAGCCCGACGACTGCGAGCAGGATATAGATGGGAAACGCTGCGAGAAGGATCTTGGCCCACTCGCGGGTAATGATCCAGTCGTAGGCGAAGCCGGCAAAGGAAACGAGCCACTTGGAGGGGTCGGTCTGCATGGTTCAGTCCAGCTAGTGGGCTAATTTGAAATCGAATTCGGGCTTAGGGTTTGGCGGAGGATTTTGGCGATTCGCGGGGCAATTCGACCTTTGTGCCCGATCGCATATTATTCGACGGTCCCCCATAATGAGATGCCTCTATGATAATAACCGGCGAGTGTACTTGGTGGGAGGTTTCGTGGCGGACCAGAGCGTGCTGAATCGTTCATGTGAAGGTTATGCGTCCTGTAACGGCCAGACGGCAGCCCTCGACTCATTTTCGCCCCGCGCGAACTAGCCAGCTCGCACCACCCACGTAGAAAAACAAGTTAACGCTTTTTTTACGCGCAATCGCAATTTTACGCGCGTTCGTAGAATAGCTTCGAATCCAAGCCATCAGATCCTGGCAATATGCTAGACGGAGAAAAACAATGATGCAGTTTCAGAATCAGCTCTCCCGCTGGCGTTCCTCCGCTTTGCTGCTGCTCGTGGCTCTGCCATTGTTGACAGCTTGCAAGGAAAAGTCAGCGGATACTCCAACGATTGAAAAGGAAGCCGAGATGAGCCAGTCTACCGATGCTGCCGACAGTTCAAAACCAACGAAAGCCGTAGCAACCTTTGGTGGCGGCTGTTTTTGGTGTGTCGAAGCCGTCTTTGAGGAGATGCAGGGCGTTAGCAGCGTTGTCTCCGGATACGCTGGTGGCGAAGTCAGCAACCCGACCTACGAAGCCGTATGCCGCGGAGATACAGGCCACGCTGAAGTTTGCCAGATCCACTTCGACCCTTCGGTGGTCACGTTCGAAGAGCTGCTCGAAGTTTTCTTCAAGACGCATGATCCGACGACACTCAATCGTCAAGGTGCCGACAGAGGAACACAGTACAGAAGCATCATCATGTACGAGAGCGATGAACAGAAGACTGTCGCTGAGCAGTATATCGCGAAACTCAACAAATCAGGCGACTACGCTGCTCCTATTGTCACTATCGTTGAACCAGCATCAACGTTCTACGAAGCCGAAGCTTACCACCAAGACTACTTTGCCAATAATCCAAGCGCAGGCTATTGCTTGGCAGTGGTCGGTCCCAAGGTGAAAAAGTTCCGCGAAGTATTCGGCGATAAACGCAAGACAGCCGAAGAGAAATAAGCAGCGGCCAAACGTTCACATAGACGCAGGCGAGAGGTTCGATTTGAATACCGAACAGTATTGGCGGGAGGAGATCGCCAAGAGCGGAAAGTCGCTGTTTGCGAGGCGCTACACAAGTGGGAGCTCCGGAAACATAAGTGTCAAGCTTGACGACGGGATTCTGATCACGCCCACGAATTCATCGTTGGGCGCACTCGATCCTGATGAAATCTCCAAGGTGGATTTTTCCGGCAATCACCTCTCTGGCAAAAAGCCTTCCAAGGAAGCCTTCCTGCACCTCTCAATGTACGAGACGCGACCGCAGGAATGCTCTGTCGTGCACCTGCACTCAACATGGTCTGTGGCCGTCTCATGTCTAGCCGACATTGATGCTACAAACGTTTTGCCGCCTATTACAGCTTACTATGTGATGCGTGTTGGCAAACTGCCACTGGTCGACTACTTCCCTCCTGGCGATTTGGCTTTGGCAGAAGCGGTTGCACAGCGAGCCGAGTCAGCACACAGTATGCTGCTGGCCAACCATGGGCCAGTCGTCGCCGGCAGCGATCTAATGTCTGCGGTCAATGCGATCGAAGAACTCGAGGAAACCGCCAGGCTGTTCATGATCTTGAAAGATCATGAAACACGCTACTTGAATACGGATCAAATCGAAGAACTTGAGCGACGCTTCCCCAGCTAACTCAGGCATGAGCTTTTCAACAGCCGCCAATTCCAGGATGAACAACATGACAACTCCAGCCTGTGCCGTACACGTTGTATTTGAATTCAAACCGGAACACCGCGACGCGTTTATCGCAGCGGTTCAGCTACAAGCCAAGAACTCACTCGACCGCGAGTCCTGGTGCCAGCAGTTTGACGTCTGCATTTCTCCAGACCAAGAAAACAAAGTCATGCTCTATGAAACGTATGATGATCGGGCCGCTTTTGACAAGCACAAAGAGTCTACCCACCTGGCTGAGTTCAACGTTACGATCGCTGACTGGGTAGTGCAGAAAGAGGTCAGTGTTTGGGATATTCTGTAGGCTGCTGGTTTTAGTGGTACCCCCTTTTCCGCCCCTCCTCGTCTTCTTTGTGGACCTATTATGGGCAAGTCGGTTGCAATCGTCGGGCTGCTCTTCCTGGCTGGCGTCGTTGGAATCGGCGTATTCTGGTGGAGCCAGAGCAATACATCCGGCAGGGCGGAGAGAGTTATCCGGCCCACCGTATCAAAGGCTCGGCGAGCGCTCGAGGCTGGGCAGTTTGACGCCGCCTACAAAATGTGTCAGGAATTGCTTGACGAAGAACGCTCACCCGAGCATCTGATCTTGGCAGGCGAATGCGCGACGAAAGCTGGACACTTCGATGAATCGATTGCTTTGTACGATGAGGTTTCTGGTTCGGCGCAGCAGAACGTCACCGCCCGGTGGGCTGCCGGCGAAGTCTGTTTTCATGTCGGCGATGCGAGCGGGGCGATCCGTAGGTTGCAGGCCGCCGTCGCAATTGACCCGAAGCACATCTATGCCAACCAACGACTTGCCTCGCTCCTGAATTCGTTCGGTCGACGCTTCGAGGCCTCGAAGTACTTGTCTGTTCTTCTTAGGGCGAACCAGATGGAAGTGGATGACCTACTTCTGTTTGGAAACAGCGAAAAGGCATTTGCTGCAACCGAAGAGATCCGTCGATTTTTGGCTGCCAAGCCGGAGGATCCACTGCCGAGTTTGGGGACGGTTGCTGCGCTCAATCTTGAGCATCGCGGTGCCGAAGCGATTGAGTTGGCGGAGCAAGTGCTCGACAAATATCCTGATCTCGTCGAGGCCCATGCGCAATTGGGGCTTGCACTTGAAATGGCTCAACCACAACGTTTGGTTGACTGGTCACTGGGACTCCCAAAGGAAGCCGAAGAACATCCAACCATCTGGGGCATCCGCGCAAGAATGCTGGAAGACATCAGTTCTGGGGCTGCCATTCGTTGCTACTGTAGCGCGTTGATGCTCCGCAGCGACTACTTGCAAGCTCACTTAGAACTAGCCAGGCTTCTTAAGCTCTCCGGCCGCGAGCCTTTAGCGAACCGGATAGCCTCGCGAGCCAACAAAGTTCAGCGGGCGAACATCGCCATGGAGCAGATCTATACTGCGAAGCGATATCCTGGTCCCATGGAGGAAGCTGCGCGGATGTCGCTCCAGCTAGGCCGATACTGGGAAGCTGCCGCCTGGTCCGCCTACGCGCGATCGCTCGACGCAAGCCTTGCTTGGCCGTTGCAGTTGATGACGGAGCTGCAGGCCGTCGCGACCTTCGACGCTGAAGCTCCCGTGCGATCCGACCCTGAATTCGAATCCCTGTTAAGTTCCATTGCCCAGCAGAGCGAACTAAAGTCGTGGGAACAATACGCTGAATTGCTTCGCGGGCGTGCTGATGCCGCGACCGATGTGGAAATTGAAGTCGGTGCAATCCTTTTGGAAGATGTTGCATCGGACAGCGGGCTGGACTTTTCCTTTGACAATAATTCAGGCGGTGCCGTCGAAGGTCGGAAGATATTTGAAATCACCGGAGGCGGAGTTGGCGTGCTGGATTTTGACCTGGACGGTTGGCCTGACACTTACCTCGCGCAAGCAGGCACGTTAGGCGGACAGCTTGAAAGCCGCCCAAACGACCAGCTTTTTCGCAATGTCGCATCCCAAGTTGGCGAATTTCGTTTTACGGAAATCACGGATGCAGCACGCGTTCTTGAACGCAACTTCAGCCAAGGCGTTGCCTGCGGCGACGTCGACGGCGATGGCTTCGAGGACATTTACGTTTGCAATGTTTTTAGCAATTCGCTGCTTCTGAACCAAGGCGACGGGACATTTCTTGACGCCTCAGCACTGCTGCCAGAAGATAAGACATGGACTTGCAGCGCAGCGATCGCAGATCTCGACAACGATGGGCTACCCGAAATTTATGATGCAAATTATGTCGATGGCCCCGACCATTTGACCAGGATTTGCCGGGTAGACGGCATTCCGCGTGGCTGCCCACCGCTCGTATTCAACCCCGCTGCCGATCGATTGCTGAGTCCTGTGGATGGGAGGTGGAAACAATCCAATATTCAAATCAAGGATTCCAATAGCCTTGGAGTAACGGTCTTTCGACTTCACGGTGATAGTCAGCCAAGCATCTTTGTTGCCGTTGACCAGCAAGCCAATTTGCTGCTTCGTGGTGACGGTCCGCTAGAGTCTTTTCAAGATGAAGCGCTTGTTTCCGGACTAGCCTATGACGAAGCCGGATCGGCCCAAGCATGCATGGGCATTGCAACGGGAGATGTCAACAAAGATGGTCGCATTGATTTGATGGTGACGAACTTTGTCTTGGAACATAACACGTTTTACCTCCAGCAAGACGGCTACTTCGAAGACGGCTCGCTGCGTTCGCAGACGATGCAACTGACAAAACCCATGTTGGGGTTCGGGTGTCAGTTCGCAGATTTACAGCGTGATGGCAACTTGGATGTCCTGCTGCTCAACGGACACATCGACGATCATACTCACGTTGATATTCCAGAAGAGATGCCGGCGCAGCTATTTGTTGGAAGCGGCAATGCCGCATTCAAACCCGCTGATCCAGAAACCAGTGGGGAACTACTGCGCGAACCACGCTTGGGCCGCGCACTGGCCGTCGGGGATTTCAATCGCGATGGGCTGCAAGACTTCGTGGCAAGCTACCTGGAGTCACCTGCGTCGCTGTTTGCCAATCGTAGCAAATCGCAGCAGGCATTTGTAAATCTTCGCCTAGTTGGCGTCCGATCCTCGCGAACGGCTTGCGGCACCGAAGTTCGACTGTCGCATGACGGGGAGGAGATTGGTATGCAACAATTGACAACCGGAGACGGCTACCAATCGTCCAACGAGCGTTTGTTGAGTTTTACCATTCCGGCGGACGTCGATCAGATCACCATCGAGATAGATTGGATCGGAGGGCTGAAGGAGACGCGGGAAGTAGAATTGGCGGGCCGAAACCTAGTCGCGGTCGAAGGCCAGGGGGTCTACCACGTTCGGTAGAGTCGCTCGCAATGTACTCAGGCACGCAGCCGCTTTTCAATCGCGGTTCAAAGCTGTGTTGAGACAGTGAGAGAAGTCAGCCAGTTCGGCTTCGATTTCAGATACGAAGCGAGGCTTCCGAATCTTGGACAACTGGACATTGGCGGCCATTTGAGGTGGCGGTATAGCTGAAGAATCGTCGCTCAGAAGCAACAATTGCACTTGCTGCTCAGCGTTTTCCAACCAATTCGTGATGGCGGTTAGGCAGCGGTTTTCGTCACAGGCGATAATCACTTCCGGCAAATTGGTCGCATCGGCTTCATCGATCTTGGAACAGCATTCAGTGAGTACCGCTCCATCGCAGTCGGCCAAGGCCAATTGCAGGAGCTTGCGGCACAAAGGCGACTCGTCGACAACGATACAACGAATAGTCTTTTTCGAAGATGGTGACTCTGAATCAGCGATTGGCGATGCCAATGAACTAGCTGGCGGAATGTTCAATGTAGCAGTCATTTTGCAGTGCCCCAATTTGTCGATCAAGTCGTGAATCACCCCTTCGACGGTGCCGAAAAAGGGCTTCAGAGTGTTGAAAGCATAGGCTGCGGCATTTTGTCAGGTCGCCCGCGTTTCACTCTCGTCGTTCTACTTTGAGCGGAAACGAAACGGTTTCGTCGGGTTGGGCCAGTTGGAACAGCTAGTTGGCCCAAAAATTCATTACAATCGTGCCTTGGCCTAGGTAGTGTGCCCAGCAAGGGCAGTTGCATTGAAGTTTTTGATTCGACAAGGACTGTTCGAAGGTGACCATCAACGACTCTCCAGTAATCACGCTCCGCCTGTTGAGGCAATTGAAGTCTGGCGGAAGCCGTTTCAAAGCAGGGGATTCGAGCGGCGTTGACTTGACCGCTCAAAATCTCCTCGTACGAACGCTCGCGCTGCGAAATTATCTTCGCCGAGTGGTCTTGGCGGCTGATGAGAAGCATGTGGGCGTTTTTCTGCCACCAACGGTTCCTGGAGTTGCCACCAATCTTGCCCTAGCGTTAGACGATCGGGTGGCGGTTAACCTGAACTATACCGTCACCAGTTCGGTTCTGCAGAAATGCTCTCAAGCGGCTGGCTTGAAGCACATTATTACCTCGCGCAAGTTCATTGAAAAAGTGAACCTTGATCCCGGATGCGAGATGGTGTTTCTCGAAGACATTCGCGAAAAAATATCGCTGGGTGACAAACTCAGCGCGGCCCTGAATGCTCGCTTCCGATCCGCTGACGGTTTGCACAAGTGGCTGGGCTTGACGGATAAGAAACACAGCGATCCTCTGACGATCATCTTCACGTCAGGATCTACTGGTGTTCCCAAGGGCGTTGTGCTTACTTCGGGGAATATCACCTCCAATGTTCTCGGGATTGAAGAAGTTGTTCGGCTGGACGAGCATGATGTTGTGCTTGGGATTCTGCCCTTTTTCCACTCGTTCGGTTACACCGTTACTATCTGGGCGGCAATGTGCCTACCCTGCGGGGCTGCGTACCATTTCAGTCCTCTTGAAGCACGTCCGATCGGTAAGCTGGCGGAAAAGTTCAAAGCTACGGTACTCCTGGCGACTCCCACATTTCTGCGGAGCTATATGCGACGCATTCCACCGGAGCAGTTTTCACATTTGGAAGTCGTCGTGGTTGGCGCTGAGAAGATGCCGCTGGGCCTGTTTGCTGAATTCGAAGAAAAGTTTGGTGTGCGGCCCGTCGAGGGGTATGGTGCTACCGAGTTGAGTCCTGTGGTGAGTGTCAACGTGCCAGCCTGCCGCGCCAGCGGTCCAGCAGAAGTAGGACTGCGTGAAGGTTCGGTTGGGAAGCCCTTTCGGGACGTTCAGTGTCGCGTCGTTGATCCCGACACCGATGAACCACTCGATGGCGATACCGCTGGACTACTGGAAATATGCGGCCCAAACGTCATGCAGGGCTACTACGGTCAGGATGAATTGACGCGAGCGGCAATGCATGACAATTGGTATCGCACCGGCGATATGGCTCGCGTTGATCAAGACGGTTTCATCCACATCACTGGACGCCGTAGCAGGTTTTCCAAAATTGGCGGCGAAATGGTGCCGCACATTCAAATCGAAGAACACCTCCTTGAGCTAGCCGGCACGGACGACGAAGGCACTCTGCGTGTTGCCGTAACGAGCGTTCCGGATGCAAAACGAGGAGAACGGCTCATCGTTCTCCGAACTCCAGATTCCCCCAGTCCTGATGCAATGATTGAGCATATTACTGAGTCTGGGCTCCCCAATCTTTACCTCCCCAGCCGAGATTCATTTCTTGAGGTTGAAGCAATTCCGATTCTGGGAAGCGGCAAGCTCGATTTGGCTGGGCTGCAACACGTTGCCAAAGAGGCGTTCTGCCCCGACACGCAATAGGCCGCCCAAGTCTCGGCACGAGAACGCCTGTGCAGGCCCAGCAAACGCAATACGATCGCTCAAGACTAACGTATGAACACCGAAATCACCAACGCGGTACTCAATACGCTCGCGATCTGCAGCTTGACGGTCTTGCTAGCGGTGCCGCTCGGTGCAGCTTTGTCAATTCTGCTGGCCAGGACAAACGTCCGGGGAAGGCGAGGGGCCTGGATTCTGCTCTGCAGCCAACTAGCGCTACCGCTGTACGCTTTTGCGGGCGCGTGGTGCGCGGGCTTCGGCACTCAAGGTTGGTTCACTGCCGCGATAGCCAACGTTTGGAACCAGTCTAACTCCGCAGGTAATGTGTTCTCGGTCGCCGCCATCCATGCTGCTGCCGCCGTCCCGCAGGTCGTGATTCTTTGTGCGGTTGGATTGACGTGGGCAAACCGCGCAGAAGAGGAGGCCGCAATGCTGGAAGGGGGCGTGTGGTTTTGGTTTCGCCAAGTCATCGTTCGACGTTTGGGGCCCTGGCTGTTGGCCAGCGCGGGGCTGTGCTGTTTCCCAGTATTGACCGAAATGGTCGTCACCAACCTTTACCGTGTTCCAAGCGTTGCGGAGTTGATCTACTTGGATGCAAGCTTAGGGACGATTCGCCTACGAACTTATCTGTCGGCCGGTCTCTTGTGCGTCGTGCCGATGGCAGCAATCGGAATCCTCGTTTGGTCTCGGCTTGCAAAAGTTCAGGGCGTGCAGACTCAAGCACATTTTGCAGCGCAGCCGGTCGATTTGCAAAAGCAACGCATGATTCTGTCCGCCATGACTTGGAGCGTCATTGCGCTGCTGGTCGTCCTACCGAATGCCAGTTTAATTGCGAAAGCGGGATGGACGCCGTCTCTTGATACCACAGGCGAAGCCGCCTACCGCTGGACTTGGGGCCGCTTTCAACAGACGATCGTAGAGGCTCTTACGCTATTCAATGAGGAATACTATTGGAGTGCAATGATCGGCATTTGCTCCGCAACACTTGCCACAGCATTGGCCGCACTGGTTTGGAGCATTCCGAAGTACTTTCGATCACTACGACTGACTGCGGGACTGCTGATGTTCCTGGCACTTTGCGTGCCCGGGCCTATGGTCGGGATGCTCATTATTCGGCTGCTCAATCGTGAATTCGCCGGTTTCGCATTCCTCTACGACTATACGGTTACTGGGGTGGTGCTCGCACAGATGTTTCGACTTGCTCCGGTCGCGACCGGCTTTCTCGCTTTCGTTTCGATGTCCATCTCGTCGGAAACCAGACAGCAAATGCAGCTCGACGGTCTTTCGCTACTCGGGCGACTTCGCTGTCTTTGGCCAACGCTTTGGCGAGAGTTGGTCACCCTCTGGGGGCTGCTTTTTGTTCTGTCGATTGGAGAGCTTAGCGCAAGTATCTTGGTCTTGCCACCGGGGGTTACAACCGTGTCAATGAGATTGTTCGAGATGCTGCATTTTGGAATGCGTCATCAAGACTCGGCCTTGTGCGGTGTATTGGTTTTGCTTGGCGGGGTAGCTGGATTGTTGGTCGCGAAGACCTTGTCAGCCCGCCAGTAATCCCCGGCGGCTGACAGGATAGCGGCTAGCCGACCCTCGTCATCGATCGCCGCAACCTGCACTTTCTCTGGCTTATCAGTCGATGCATGGCTCGTCGCCCGGGCGGGAACGGCCTGCCCCGCCGCACATTCTTCAATTCGCGACGAATCAAATGCGATGCGACGGCCGTTCTTCACGTGCGCAAGTTCACCGATGGTAAGCACAAACCGTTGCATGTGGGCGACCAGTCTATCCGCCGGAACAAGATGCTTGAAAACTGCATCGACGTTGTCCAGGCACCCAAGGGGCACACAGTCGCCAATTGGGATGCTACCGACTCGCGTCCTCTGCAGGCTGGACATGACCGCCCGACTGCCGCAAGCTTGAGCGAGGTCATCCCCCAGCGTACGAATGTAGGTTCCGGTCGAGCAGACCGTTCGAAGGTCAAATGATGAAAGGCCGGCATCGACCGGCGCGGCATTCACGTCGAGTTGGTCAATGCAGACTTCTCGCATTGGAATCTCGACATCCTTTCCTTGCCGAGCAAGTTCATAGGCACGCTTACCATCCACATGGATGGCCGAATACGCAGGCGGCCGCTGCCAAATTCGGCCTTGAAAACGAGCCGAAGCAGCATTCAAGTCCTCAAGCCGAACAGGCTGGACTTTTTCTGCAACAACGACCTCGGTGTCCGTGTCCAATGATGGGCTTGTCACGCCTAGCTGGAAAGTTGCTTGGTATTCTTTCGACGCTCCATGTGAGAATTCGACTAAGCGTGTTGCACGTCCAACCGCTAGCAGCAAAACTCCTGTGGCCAGCGGATCCAGGGTTCCCGTATGCCCGACCTTGACCTTCATTGGACGGACAAGCCGTTGGATAACATTAACAACATCGCGACTGGTCATCCCAGCCGGCTTGTCAATCGGTAGAACCCCGTAGAGCTCGTTCATAGTGCAAGTGCTGCAAAGGAAAAGGAGCGACGAGGCATTGGAGTGCCGCGATTGGACATGCCCGAGGCGGTGTCAGCTACGGTGTCAGCTACAAAGGCTGGGGTGAAGGTTCGCTTCCGCCAGCAGCCGATTCGCCACCGGCGCCACCAGCCGTCGCTTGATCGATGAGCGATGTATGTTGCTTTTCAGCAGCGGCGGGATCAAATCCGAGTGCCGTGCACGCAGACAAGTAGATCCGGAAAAATACGGGAACCTGAAATAGCACCAGCAGCGTCGACAACATCAGACCAAAGGCGATTGCGGTCGCCATCGGAACAAGGAACTGTGCCTGGAAAGACGTTTCTAGCAGCATCGGAACCAGCCCGCCAATCGTAGTCAGACTAGTCAAGAAGACGGGCCGTAGCCTTCGACGCCCTGCTTCCAACAAGGCCTCTTCGTGGTCCATCCCACTTCGCACTCGGGCATTGATAAAGTCAACCAATACAATCGAATCGTTTACTACCACACCGGTCAACGCGACCAAACCGAAGAAGCTAAAGAGTGTTACCTCCAGCCCCATGACGCTATGCCCCCACGCCGCACCGATGGCACCGAATGGAATGATCGCCATGATCAACAGCGGTTGGAAATAGGAGCGAAACTCAATGACTAGAATCGTGTACATGGCCAATAATGCGACGGCAGACCCGATCGCTAGACTCACCAACGATTCAAAAGTCTGTTGCGTTTGGCCTTCCCAATCGACGCTTACATCTGGGTGTTGCTCGAACAAGGCAGGAAGGATCTTGGTCTGCAGATCGTTAACGACAATGGTCGAACTGGCTTCGGTCGCATCGACTTCCGCTGTGACAGTGATCGAACGTTGTTGATCCAACCTATTGATTTCCGAGTAAGCTTGCGACACAGATATCTCTGCCAACTCCGTGATCGGACGCTCAACTCCGTCGTCGCCGCGCACGCGAATGTCATTGAACTGAATCAGAGACGTCCGCTCGTCTTCTGGGTAGCGAACCATCAATTTGACTTCATGTCGACCTCGCTGCAGTCTCATGACCTCAGCACCGTAGTAGGCATTTCGAATTGTCTCGGCCAAGTCTGCTGCGGTGACTCCCATCGACTGAGCACGATCTTTCACCCGAATCTGGAATTCAGTCTTACCGGGAGTCGCATCGTCGCGAATATCGTAGACGCCCGCGTACTTGGCCATTTCCGCTTTGACTTCTTCGACAACGACCTCCAACTCAGCTTGTTTCGCAGCCGGAGCCAGCAATTTGAATTCAATCGGCTTCCCTCCAGGTCCGACGCTGGCAGAGTCATAGGTGACTCGTTCAGCACCGCTGATTTCTCCTGCCTTTTGCCGCCACAAGTTGATCAACTCGGTGCTCGTAACTGAGCGGTTGCTTGAATCCTCCAACTCAACGAAGATCTGCCCAACGTGCGAGCCAGCGCCGGGACCTGTTGACCCCATGGCTCCCTGTTGGGTGATCTGGCCTACTTGCCGAAACGTTAGCTTCACCGGTCCAGCCGGCTCGCCATCTTCGTTCAGTGCCTTTTCAGAGTTCGGGTCGATCCCAGCCAGTTCAGCGCTGACGGCCCGAACAGCCTTCTCAATCTGGGACGTCGCAGCGTTCGTTTGGGCAGCGGGGGTGCCGTCCGGGAAGACAACCTGTGCCAGGATTTGGTTTGAGTCCGTTTTGGGGAATGGGTTCACGCGGATCCAACCGGCTTTCATAACTGCTCCGGTGATTAGCAGCAGAGTGATTCCAGTCGAAACGCCGAACGCCGGATAACGCAGCAGGAATCGCAGCATTGGCAGGTATATCCGATCGCCGAAAGCATCCATGGCTCGCCCACAGAATTTACTGCTCATATCGGTCAGTCGAACAATGGGTGCGAAGGCAGTGCTCACTGACTTGGAAATATGCTGAAGCAGATTCTTGGGTTTGCCTGAATCGCCATGAGCCAAGTGGCACGGCAGCGCGGTGGCCGCCTCGATCAACGAAATCGCCAGCATGGCAATAATGGCGACCGGCATTACTGCGATGAATTTACCCATCACGCCGCTGACAAAAAAGAACGGCATGAATGCAATGATGGTGGTTGCAATAGCCGTTGTCACCGAAGGCAACACTTCGACCGTCCCGTCAATGGCGGCTGTCGTGAAGTCTTTGCCCATGTTGCGATGCGCGTAAATGTTCTCGCCGACCACAATTGCATCATCGACGACAATGCCAAGCGCCATCAAGAAGGCAAACATGCTGAGCATGTTTAGCGTTTGGCCTGTCCCAAGCAAAATGATGCCCGCCCCCATGACACAAATCGGAATGCCGAGCGACACCCAGAATGCCAGTCGAAACTCCAGGAAGAGGGCCAGCAAGATGAACACGAACAAGAGCCCCTGCAAGCCGTTGTCTCGGAGCATTCGCATACGATCGCGCACATCGATGCTCGTATCGCCCCAGACCTGCAGTGAGTATCCCTTGGGGATTCTATCACTGGCAATTGCCTCGTCGACGTACTTGTGAACGCTATCTGCGATGACTAGCAAGTCCTCGTCGCTGGTGCGGTCAATGCTAATCACCAACGCTGGTCGACCGTTCACTTCACTAATGACTGTTGAATCATCGAATTGATCGCGAACGTGGGCGAGGTCCCCAACGTTCAGCACTACGCCATTGGGCTGTGCGAGAACTGGCAGTTGTTTGAGCTCTTCACCGATTTCTCGACGGTTCTTTCCACGCAGCAAGATTTCCTGACCGTCCGCTCGCAATTGTCCGCCTGGTAGTTCAACGTTTTCGCGGCGGAGGATCTGAGCTACACGCGACAGAGTCAGTCCGTGTTTACGAAGCGTTTCCTCGGAAATTTCAACGTCAATCTGAAACGGCTTGGCTCCTTGGATTGTCGTCTGTGTAATTGGTCCCAGGTCTAGTAAGTCATCACGAATCGACTCGGCGACGTCGCGCAGTTTGAGCTCGCCGTCTGCGTCAGTCACGGGCGGGCCGAGAATTGCCACGCGGATTGCTGATTCACGGAACGTAATCTGTTCAACTTGGGGGTCTTCTGCCAACTCGGGAAAGTTCGTGATCCGATCAACCCGCGAACGAATCTCCGTAACAACTTTTTGCACATCGAGTACGTTTGAGTCGAGTTCAACAAGGACGTAGCCGCCGCCTTCGCGCGCGATACTCACCAACCGCTTGATTCCATCCAATGCCCGCACCGCTTCTTCGACGGGCTGGCATACCCCTTTCTCAGTGTCCCCCGGAGAGGCGCCAGGGTAGGGCACTGAAACCAAGATGACTTCGAGTTCAAATTCGGGGAACACCTCGCGGCGCATGCCGATGAAACTCAACAGTCCGGCAATTAGCGTGCCGATGACCATCACGTTTACGCCAGGCGTGTTTTTGATCGCCCACTGAACAATTGATCGCATCCAAGATTATCCTTAATGTGCTCTACAGCTCTGGACTTTTGCGGCAGCAAGCTTCTACTGCTGGGGCTTTCTCTTTACGCGGACTGGATCTTCGCCCAGTCCCTCAATCCCGGGCAGTGGGGTCGTGATGACGAGATCTTGTGGCTGAAGCGTCCCATCGCTCTCGCAAACCGAGTACTCGATGCCATCGATACTCGATTCGCCTTCAGGGGAGACAAATGCGCTCACGACACGAATATTATCAAGCACCTTCAAGAACCCTGCATCCCACTCATCCGGATTGGGCAGTTCTTTCTCCAGCTCCCCGTCTTTTGATGCAGCATCAGGCTGAGCCGGAGCAGGCTGAGTCGCAGCCTCACTGTTTTCGTCCTCGCTCTCAGCCAACAAACGCTCTCTGATCGCCCGCCGCGAGGCATACACCGCATCGGGATCTTTCTCGAACTTCCAAACTTGATACGAACCGGTCGCAGGCTTAATACTCAGCTTCGGCACCAACAACAGCGGGGTTGCTGGGCGAGCTTCAATGATGGCTTCGACGAACATGCCGCGAACCAACATGGGCGGTCCTGAGCTTTCCTGCGTTTCACTGCCTAACTCGCGAAACTCCGACGGCTGATCAACTCGGATTCGAATGGGCACGGTGCGGCTTTGAGCGTCCAAGCCTGCTCCGTCGTAGCGGTCCAAGACCCCCTGCCATTCGAAGACGGTGTTCTCGCGATTGCCCGCACGAAACTGAACTCGAACTGGCGTTTCGGGCAGGTCATATCGACTCGCCTGGGCGGGGTTGATAATCTCTTCAGCGCTGACGCTCTGCTCGTCCAAGATCCAGAACAACTCGTCCATCCTGAGGTTCGCTGCAACTTCAACCTTTTCCGTGTCTTCAACAACAACCAGCAGCGTGCCGCGTTGAACATACGAATCCACCTCTACCTGTTCAGATACGATCCTGCCACTAACCGGTGCGACCACCTGTGTCCTTCTTAGGTCAAGTTCGGCTTGCTTTAGTTCGGTTTCGGCCGACTTAATTGCAAGCTCCAAACGCGATCTGCGTGATTTGGCCGAGGTGAGCTGGTTTTTTGACGTAACAAGCTGGTTCATCACAGAGAGTTGCGATCTCCGCGTAGCATCCAGTTCCGCTAGACTCGCGACGCCCTCGCCCAACGACTCAAGCCGTGCGACTTCTTGCTTTGCCAAATCCAACTGTTGCTGGACCACCTCAAGAATCGACTCGCCGTTCTGAATCTCTTGATCGAGTTCTGCGAGCGATGCCTGCTCTTGCTGTAGCCTTCGCTGGAGCCGCTCGATGCTGAGCTGGTAGTCTTGTGGGTCGATGCGGTAAAGCAGTTGCCCCTTCGACACATAATTGCCGCTTTGCACGCCGGGATCCTTCTCCACGATCCTCCCAGCCACTTCGGCGGCTAATTGCAGTTCGCGGTATGGCACGACGGAACCACTCACCGGGATGTTGAGCGTTTCCGAAAGCTCCGACAGCAGGCGGACCTTTTCAATTTCGGCAATTGGCAGCACTTCAAGCAGCCGAGGGATGTTGTCCCCGAGCGGTTCGACGCGAGGTGGCACCGGAGGTTTCAGGCCAATGAAGACGCCAATTCCGGCAGCAAGAAACAGGAGCGGCAGCAGGGCGCCAAAGACAAAGTTGTTCAGCTTCATGATGCGGTTGCGTTAATCTTGATCCTTGGGCGCTGCAATACGAATTCTTTTGTACCTAGGCATGGCCCAACTGATTCTTGGGGGGTGGCGTGGACGTTGCCGTCCAGTTTTCACTGCGTCTACTATAGCCAGACGTTTAGGGACGCCTACGCTAACAGCGTTAAATGAAGGCGATTCTTAACGTTCTGCGACGATTCACCATGGGAACTGCCACATTGACCAGGCCTATTCGTTCAACGTCCGTCTTGATTTGCAATACTCAACAAAAAAAGCGCCGCTGGAAACCAGCGGCGCTTTGAGATTGATTTGCAATGCAAGCTAGCTAAAGAACCTAGCTCTTTCGGCGTCGAACGAACGCAATTCCACTTGCCAAGCCCAGGATCGCAATACTCGACGGCTCAGGAACAGCCGTGATTGTTAGGATCGTTGACGTGGCGTTATATGAAACCTGAAATTCGTAACTTCCCTCGGTCAGAGTGCTATTCGCAAATTCGGACGATCCAACTCGTGATGCGTGAGAAGCAATGATGAATGTCTGGCCAAAGGTGCCTGTAAAATCTCCGGCAAGTGACAGGTCAAGCAGGGCTCCGCCATGGTCAAACGAGCCGCCAATTCGGAGAAGGTCTGATGCTCCGCCCGCTCCGAGATCAATCGTCAGTGTTGTGGTTCCACTGAGCGCGACGTTACCGCCGAGCTGTAGTTGAGCGATATCACCAGCCATGTCACCGGGAGAAATACTGCCTCCAGTCAGCGTAATGTTGTCAGTAATGCTTCCTGATCCGCTAAGGATTGAACCGTCGAGAACCAAGTCGGCACCAGTGCCAAAAGTTCCGGATCCAAGCACACTGACCGTGCCAGCATCTCCATCGAAGCTGCCTCCGATGAACGACACAGAAGCACCGCTGTCGACTTGAAAAACTCCGGAATTTGTAAAATCAACGCCGGAGAATGTGGTTGCTCCAGGCTTTGCAACGAACAGCCCAGAGTTACTAAAGTTAACACCAGCTCCAGATGCAACAAAGGAACCCACGTTCTCAAATGTACCAGTGTTTGTGATCGACGACGAGTTCATCGTCCAAGTTCTGTTGGTTGACCGAGTCAGCGTCCCGCTGTTGTTAATCGCACCGCGTTGCTGATACTCACCAGCCGCTGCATCAGTGACCAGTGTCAGCTTGCCAGCATTATTAATGTTCGCCATGCCAACGGAGGAGCTCGTCGTGACCGTCATATTCACATTGTCACGAAGGTTCAGCGTTCCAGAACTGCTCGTGCCGAAACCACCACTGTTGACAATATTCGAAGTCTGCTCAGCGGCACCGTTTACGCCGATAGTTAGCGTGCCCGCAAGATTGATCGTGCT
>CAYPLE010000067.1:0-5597 GCA_964411445.1 uncultured Pirellulaceae bacterium | reverse complement strand
GCTGGACTGGTGCTGTCTTCGGCGGGGTATTCTGACTACACGAAGTCTGTCATTAAGCAGGCGGACGAGATGGTGAGCGCGGGGCAATATGACGAGGCGCGGGAAAGGCTGAGGCTGCTGTCGCGGGAAAAGAAGGATATGCTCGCCGGTGACGTCCTGCTCTTCGAATTGCTGGCCGGAAAAGGCCAGTATGGCAAGGCACGCCAAGCGCTCGAGCAATATGCTGCTCAATCGCCTCCTCGATTCGATATCTTCTTCGGATTTTCGAAGCTGGCTGTGTTTGAAAGTCGATGGTTTGATGCCTACGTCCACGCTCAACTGGCACTGAATCAGCCCAATCCTGAGGAGTGGTCCGAGGCGTTTTCGAAATCCGTACGATTCGAAGCCCAATTGGTGCTCATGCAGAGCTGCGAAGCTCGCGGCGTGTGGCTTCAAATGCCAGCTATCTTCCAGGCAGTCGATCCAGTCTTCGCCGAGGAGCCGAGGTTTCTGTCGTTCCAGGGCAAGCACGCGTTCCACACGAACCAGATCGATCAGGCAATTGAATACTTCACGAAACTAAAAGAAAAAAGCGAAAGCTCGGCATCACCTCAGCTCATTATGGCGAGACTCTTCGCTGCTGCGGGAAAAGACACCGAAGCCGAAGAGTGGTTTCGAAAAGGGCTCGACTTCAGTTCCCCTGAAGACCGTTGTGCAATCGAATTCGCCCAGTGGCTGCTCAACCACGATCGGGCTGACGAAACGCTGGCCATCCTCGGAAAGCTCCACGAAGATTCCGACGTGACCGCCACGCAGACCTTACGAGGGATGGCAAAGCTGGCTCGCGGCGATTTCGCTGGAGCCATCGCAGCGCTCAAAACTGTCGCAGAACAAGAGAATGCTCCCTTTGCAGCTCGCAACGTCATGGCACTCGCTTTGACGATGAACGACACCATGGATTCCAACAACAAGGCCTACGAGGTTGCGTTGGAGAATTCCCGCAAATTTCCTGGGATTTCAGAAGCGTTTGCTACCCTCGGATGGACTCAGTTGCAAACAGGGCAGTTGGAAGCCGCCGAGCTGAGTTTTTCGCAAGCGGTTCGCAGCGGTGTGATCTCACGCGACGGAGCTTACTTTCTTTCGCAGTTTCACAGTCGCAAAGGCAACTCTGAGGAGGCGGAAAATTTTGCCGAGGCGGCTCGCAGCGGAAATGGACTGTTCTACTTCGCAGACGAGCTGAAGTAGGTTGCGCGGCTGCGTTGCGATTTGATCAAAACTGTAGGCCTTCGTCGTCAATCGAAAATGGCAAGTAATCCTGGTTGGCGTAACTCCCGCGGTGCTTTGCGATGTACAAAGCTCGCCCCAGGCCTTTTTCCGACTGAGTGCGTCCCATCATGATGACCGTATTGGCGCCAGCAGCCAAATCGCCGTCGGCGAGCGGGGTTGTTACCAACTGATCCAGCATATTTAGTTTTGTGGTGACCAGTACAACACAAGCTGATTCGTCGTGGTTGTACGCTAGTTGCTCGACGCGATCAGAGTGCTCTCGAAAGTGCTCTCTCAACACCTCCCTTGCCAACCAATCGTGCTCCTGCCGCAACATGCGATGGTAGATGAGCTCTAGCAAATCCAATTGGATCGAGTCCGACGCGTCGTCCTGAGGCTCAATGCCGTCCACCACGAACCGGCGGGTGCCATGAATCAGGTGCCCGTACACAAATCGGTACATCTGCGGCATCCTGCGGTTGATCTCTGACTGCCATCCGTGCCATTGGTCGGTATCCATTTGGCTGCGCATCACCCGACGGCCCGAATACCCAAAGAAGGGTAAAACGTCGGCTGGACGTGTTGAAGCGAAAGTTGGCAGCTCCGCATCCTTTGGCACGAACGTTAACTCTCGGTCAGCAATCCTCTTCGTGTACCCGTCATGGTTTTGCGAGTCGCCGCGACTGGACAAATCAATGAACGCCCCGGCTGGCTCAGGTGATGGAGGATTGGCAAAGCGAATTGCTAATTGAGTTTTCCCGACGCCGGTTGCTCCCAGGATCATCGTCAAACTGCCCGGCAAGAGACCTCCACCAAGGGAATCGTCTAACGCAGCGATTCCAGTCGCAATGCGTCGCTGAGGTGTTGGTTCTGGTTGAGGGCGTTGTTCAGACATGCTTTGGCTTCTTGCCACAGGAGAGAGAAAGAAGAGTGGGTTTGCGAGGCGTATGGGCTCCAACTTCGCGACTTCCTTGACTGCCGTCGTTCTTCGGAGCGATGCAGCAGCAAATTTGACCGAAGGGCATTCAGGAAGTCTGGCCAACAAAGGTCAGCAACGAAACTACGGCCACGAAACCGTTACGCGTCGGTTCGCGTGAATATCCTGCCTACGCGGTCGACTAGGTTCCACTCAAGCAGCATCAGTACCAAGGGCGCGGTAAAGAAGAAAAACTGCCCGATGCGATCCATGATTTCCTTGGGGGCGAATGGCGGAATGACAGAGTAAATCGTAAGGCACGCGAGTGCGTTTACCAGCAGCATACAAACGCTGACAGTGATAACTATCGCGGCATAAAAGAGACCACTCAAAGCGCTTGTGATCGGCCGATCCGCGAACGAATCTGAGTCGACTTGTGAGCTGCTCACAGCGTTCGCCATCTGGAAACTCCCCCACTAATTGCAGTGCCCGAAAGCACAATTGCTTTTAGGCACCACACTGCTTCTTGCTTCTCGTTGTTGCTTGCCGCTGGCCTAGCTTGCCCAGCCACGTTCTCGCAACTGTCGAGTATAGCGTTTTACTCAGCAGGTCCGAAGACAATGACTTGGTTAAGATGGAAAATGCCTTTTCCATCCAGACCAATCTTCAGGTATTCCGCCTTCGTGCCTGCGGGCAGTTCAATCTGGTACTTGCCCTTGGGGGTGTCCGATTTCCAAACTTGGTCCCATTGTCGGCCATCAGCGGAAATCCAAACCGCCAAGTCCTTCGCTCGGGCGTAGAACTGAGAATTGCGTCGGTTTTCAATTTGAATGTGACGGATCTCCGACGGCTTGCTCAACCGGATTTCGATCGCAGGCGACTGCGTGTTGCGATTCGGAGAATGGAAAGCAAACTCACGATTTCGCGAGTCTACCGGACTGAGCAGCAAATTCGCATACTTGGAGTAGTTGTCCGCGAAATCCTTGCCGAGGCGTAGTTTTGCATCGCGGGAAATCTCAACCAACTCTCCGTGCTTTCGCAGTTCGCCATCGGCCAATCCAGTTGAAATCCAGCCTTCTGAATCAATCTCAAATCCATTCTGGGCGCTCAAGTACTCGATCAGATCCAGGAACTCGCTAGGCGCGATCGTGCCCGCCAGACCGCCAGGCATTGAGCTATTCTTCATTTCCTTGCGAATTTCAATGTCTTCGGCGAGGATCGTTTCTTCTTTGCCTTTGCCATCCTGAGTTGCGACGCCGAGCGTGATGGATTCGTCACTTTCCTTCAGGATAAAACCGTTCACTACTTCGCCTTCGATGGTCAGAATCTGGACAGTTTCGTAGCCTTTGGCGATCGTCTCGTTCGGCCAAAGGATGTGCCGAATGATGTCTTCTTTTGAGTACTTGCCGCCGATGCTGTCCAGCTTGGGGCCGAAGTCCTTTCCATCCTTGCCGATCATGTGACAAGCAGCACAAACGCGGGAGAACACGACTTTGCCCTTGCTGGCTTGACCGCCGCGGATGCCGGCCAATTCGCGAACAGCCGCAGTTCGCCGCCAGTCCGATAAATCAGGATCTTCTGCAGCCTTCAGTGGTTTGACGGCCTTTCCACCTGGCCCCATCGCGAGCTTGAATGTTTCGTAGTACTCAAGCAGCGATTTGTCGGCTGAGGCCAAGAAGTTGCCGTCCTTGATGGCAGTTTCCGCAGCGGGCCCAAGAGCGTGCAGAGTGTGCTCCAGGGTGTACTCCAACCAGTAGTCCATTGGGTGCAACGTGACGCTCAGAGCAACCTCAGCCGCTTCTGAAGTCCGAACGAAACTCAAGCCACGAAGGGCCTCAAGCCGGACACGCGGGTGTGGGTCATTGATTGCCGTCTTGAATAAATCCATTGCACCTGGATAACGCAGTATCTCATTGGTCACGGTATGCACGGCGGCGGCGCGAGCCTGAAAGACATCAGACATCATCAAGCGATGAACCAATTCCGGTTCAACACGTCGGAAGCTCTCTTGCAACCAAAGTGCTTCACAAAGATCGGCGGCGGAAGTATCTCCAGCCGAAATCCAGCGCGCGACAGTATTGAGCACTTCTTCTTCGTCACGGCTACGCAGTTCGCGGCGGGCACGATAACGCGTCCGCGTTTCGGGCGAAGACAACTGCGACAAGAGCTCGGGGATCGACTTGCCTTCCTGTAGCTCAGGTTCGACCAACGGTTTGTTCTTGTAAACCATGCGGTAGATGCGTCCGTGTTCGTGGTCACGATTAGGATCACGCTGAGAATATTGCATGTGTCCGATCAAGGCATTGCACCAGTCGCCAAACCATAGCGCACCATCGGGACCAATTTGTGGGTCGACGGGCCGGAAAAAGTTGTCGGTCGAGCTGAGCAAGTCTTCGATCCGCTTGCCTGCGTAACCGGCTGTTCCATCTTCATCGCCAAGCTCGAAGCGTGGCATTCCGTGCATATTGATTACACAAGCGTAGGTGAATTGACCCTGCATCGCGTCGGGGAAGTGTCTGCTGTAGATGAAGTCATTTCCGACTGCAGGACGCATGCCTTCGTTGTCGAATACGGGACGTAGAGTACGCCGAGTAGGGACTTCGAAGCCGGACAGCGGGCTGGTCCAGTGCTGTTGAGCGTTTGTCCCATCGCCGATGATCCCCATCCCCCACTTATCGAATACCATGCACCAAGGGTTGCCATAGCCGGGGGTTCGGAAGTGGCGGAAGCGCCACGACTTCGGATCCAGCACGTACGCACCGCTGGGGCCCTTATTGCGAAATGGTCCCCAAGGAGTTTCCATGGTCGTCGACATGGATACACCTTCAAGCATGTACAGTAAGCCACCGTGCGACCATTCCCATGCGCCCATGGCGTGGTGGGTGTCGTCAGTGGCAATGCCGTCGATGACTTGTGTCACTTCGTCAGCTTTGTCATCGTTGTCGGTGTCACGCAAAAAGATGATGCGTGGTTCGTCGACGACAAGCACGCCGTCTTCGTAGAATTCGAAGCCAGTTGGGCAAATCAGGTCGTCGTAAAATGTCTTGCAAGTATCGGCCTTACCGTCCTTGTCGGTATCTTCAAAGATCAGAAGTTTGTCACCAGGTTTGGCACTGCCCGGCAACCACTGTGGGTAGTTGACCATGCAGGATACCCACAAGCGGCCCTTGGAATCGAATGTCATTTGCGTTGGATTGGAAAACTCAGGGAAGTCCTCCTCAGACGCAAATAATTGCACCTCGAATCCCTCAGGGACCGTCATCGCAGCAATTTGTTCAGCGGGTGTTGGGTACTCAAGGGTTTTGGGCTCGCGATTCGCCCGGAAGCCTTCGTCGCGTGTTCCGAACATCGTTTCCGGAATGAAGACTTCGCCAGTCTTTGAATCGTCCGGATATTCGGGGACCTCTTTGCCGGCTACGATATCCCAGATGTAGCT
>CAYPLE010000066.1:11196-35936 GCA_964411445.1 uncultured Pirellulaceae bacterium | reverse complement strand
CCTTCCAAGGCCGTCGCCAAACGACTTGCGTCAATCGACGGCCTTGGAAGGCCATCGCACAATATCGTACTTTGAATAAATGAGTGGCCCTGCCGTTGTCGAATTGCCAATTCAGCATCATGGCCATGGAACGATGGCACTCTATAAATTCGCGCAAGCTACTTTGGTTGAGGGGGAAGAAGACGCTCAGCAGTCGTTGCGGCTTTGGGGGCAGCGGAAATGAGAGGGGCGACGTCCACCAGTTGTACGCCGTGCTTGCGAGTTGCTATGGCAAGGGTTTTCCCGTTTGGGGAAATCTTGCAATCCCAAATGCCACTCTCGACAACCTGAGTGCTCGAAATGCGGTGCATCTTTGAGATGTCAAATGCTTCGATCGTCCCTCCAAGCGTGGAAAGGAGTGCAAGATCGGATGATCCGACGTGAACCGATCCAGACACCCAATCTGAGGTAGAATTGACAGCCAGGAGTCTCTGACTGAGCTGTCCATCGGCGACCTCAACCGTCCGAGCGGAACCTCCGGCAACGATGCGTTCGCCAACGCGCGTTGCTGTCCACAGACTCTCGCCACCAATGCTGAGCGAAGCAAGCGGCTCGAGCGATGCTACTTTGGATCGGATGATGTTGCCTCCGGCATCGCACGTCAGAAATTCGCCCTTGTCTGCATCAAAGCGAATCTCAAAAACCTGCGACTGATGTAACTCGCGTTGCACAACGACCTTTTCCTGAGCAAGGTCAATGATCGCGACTGTCCCGTCCTGCGTGGCAACGGCTACTCTTCCGTCGCCTATCGTCGTCATCGCGCGAGCCCAGGAAAGTTGCAGACTCGACTTCTCAACGGTGTCACTGATTGTGTAGAGATTGCCGCGATAATCGCAGGCAGCGTACGCGTCAGGGCCAATCTTGGTTAAGGCCCAGAGAGAACATTCGCCTTCGCCAATCGTTTCCACCGTGCCGCTGGAAGTGTCCAAACGCTTGACCAATCCTGGACGGAAGTGTGAACCACTGGAGGCGGTGTAGAGAAGTGTGTTGTCGTCGGCCCAAGCAAGGCTGATGGCCCATTCGTCGGTGCCGGCTCCCGGCGCCGCATCCTGTCCATGCGCTGGTGGGCACACCAAGCCGCAGGAAAACAGCCCTAGTACAACGCCCGTTGTGGCGATGGCAAAGCTAAACATCTGTGACGCAAGTCGTTTCATGTCGCATTCTCCAAAGGTTGTATTCCAGGACTGTGGCCCGTCAACATGTGCTGCTTTGTAGCAGGTCGATCAGTTTACACTGCGTCTGGACGGCTGTGCAGCGACGGCCTGATAATTGTCATCGAAGCCCCTCATGATCTTCGTCGTTGGGTCGCCGATCTGGCCGCTTGCCAAGTAGGGCGTATCGGCAAAAGTCAATCAAACCCGCAAATCGGAAGGTCGGATCGACGTAGTGCTCAATCACGTAAAATGCAAAATAGTAGGCTCGGCAAAATGCCCAGACGGTGATCGTCAAGAGAACGAACGATTGCAGTTCTGGTGTTCTTGTGAGCAGTAATCCGGAGGCCAGCAAACCGACGGAGGCAAACAAGAGGCCTTTTACCCAGATCACGCGAGGATTCGTTAGGTTGCCCATGCTGAGTGCCTGCCAAAACGGTGACTTGTCAATCTCAAGGTCGTTTACTCTTGGATTCTCTCGCTGCCAGGGTGACGACGAATTCTGCCCCAGGGCTAGTGTTGGTCAAGGTGCATTTGCCGCCATGCAGCGCCGTCAACTCGCGAACAATCGAAAGACCTATTCCAGTTCCAGCCGGGGCGTCGATGCGATCACTACTGCGGACAAAGGGCTGAAAGATTCGCTCGCGAAGTTTCGCAGGCACGCCACCACCAAAGTCACGCACGGAAATTGTTACCACGAAGTCGGCAAACGTTGAGCTGATTCGGAGCAACTTGCCAGAAGCGGCATAGTTCTCAGCGTTGGCTATCAAGTTGACCAAAATCTGCTCGACGACTGCTGCGTCAATCCATTGCGGCGACGGAACTTGCAGATCTAATTGGATGGACATGCCTGCATCGGTGAGTCGCGGCCGGAAGGTTTCGACGACTTCGCGTATGATCGCATCAACGTCGCATTGTGTTGGCTTGAGTTGCAATCTCGCTTTGCCTGCTTTTGCAAAAACTAAGACGTTGTCGATCAATCTTCCCAGTCGTCGAGCTTCGTTGCGGATGACGGACAGTTTGCCAGTACCGGATTCGTGCTCGATTTCCCGATCGAGAAGTTCAGCGTACATGCGAATGTTCGTGAGTGGCGTACGCAATTCATGGGAAACTTGGTTGACGAATGATACGCGCTGGCGTGCGAGCTTCATTTGACGGTTCAGGTTGAGAGAAATCAGCAGGCCGACCGCAAGCATTCCGACGATTAATCCAAGGACCCCGATCCAGACGATGCGCGAATCGCCACTCGCACCCACAGTATCCCAAACCTCAGGCGGTGCTAGCAGAGCAAGTCGCCATCCTTCCAGCGGCGCGGCAAGGGCCTGTTCCACCCTGCGCGAGTCGGGACTGTCTGTCGCGTTGGACTTGCCAGTAGACCATTTGTAGATCACTTTGCCCTCGACATCGGTGAGTTGCCAAATGCACTGCTCAAAAGGAGACGGATTCCGATTGGCAGCCTCCCGCACCGGAGGCAGTTCACGGAGAAAGGGACTTCCAGAATTTGGTAGAGAGGCGACGATATCGGCCATCCACCTGGCCCGAGGTACGATGGCCACACCGCGATTCTGCCCCGGCCCAACTTTACCACTCAAGTAGCCGAGCATCATGCCGCGTCGGTGATACCAAGTGATCCAACCTTGTTTGGGGGTAAAATTGCCGCTTGAATCGTTTGCTGGTTCATCGCGGGTCGAAAATTCACCCGCCCCCAAATTGTCTGCTCCAGGAGCATTGTTGCGCGCATTTTCCCGTGGCGACGCGGCGGTTGCAGGTTCCGCTTGTTGGATTTCTTGAGCTGGCGCGTCATTTGGTTGAAAATTGTTGACGCCACGGCCGTAGCTTCGAAGTTGTAAATCTTCGGATGCGGACATGCTCTGTTGGCGTGCCGATTCGTTTTCCCGCGGGGCCTCGGGCTGCTCAAGCGTTTGACCGCGCGTTTGACTGCGGGCTTGGCGAGAAGTGGGGCGGGGATCACCAAATTCACGAAGCAAGCCAAGGGTCTCGGCAATCAAAGCGGCTTGGGCTTCGGAACGGCCAATCATCGACTGGGGGTATACCATTTCGTCGGCGTCGTTGACGACGACTAAGAGCTGAACCGTCGGCAAGCGTGCAAGCTGCAGGCATTCGTCGATGCTATTCAAATTCGCGTTGGAAAGAGCTTCGCCCAAATCGCGGTCGTACTGGGCAAATACATCGTCGATTCGTCGGGCTGGGTCGGATAGCTGGGACAGCAAAATTTGTTCGGCGCGCTGTTCAGCGGCAAACATGTGCTGTGCGTTCCACATGCGAGCCAGCAAGAGCAGTGCGGTGGCGGCAACGATAAGTAACGTCCAAAGTAGCAGAAGGGGACGATTCATGTTCGTTCTCTCCCGGCTGCCGTTAGGATTGTATTTGCGGAAAGGCGTCGTTGTAGAGCGGGGCTAGAAAAAATGCGCCTACGACAAGCGAGCCTAGGTCCCAGGTGCATAGGGGTGATCCGCTCGACTCCACAAGCCAAGCCCGGGGTCGGAGATGAAGTAAAAATCCTCGCCGTCGTCCGTCTGATGCCAACCCTCGCGCAGCCCCTCTGTCTTGTAGCGTTTTGTCAGCTCGCGCCAGTCACCGTACTGGTATCCAACGGATTCAATTTCTGCTTTGGTCAATTCTCCGGGTGCGTAAACAACGTCGAATCGTCCGTCCGGCGTTCCGTGGATGAGGTGCGCGGCCGCCCCGAGGCTTGATTGGAGGTCGCGATTCTCTTCGACAAATTTGAGCACTTCTGGCGTTGTGCGGTACCCGTACTTGCGAATCAAATCGTCGACCGTCTTGCTTTCACCAAATGTCTTCACACCTGGGGCGATGACAACAAGCTTTCCACCATCAGCGATCAACATGCGAGTCCGATAGATCGCTTTGTTTGCAATCCAAGTGCGTTTGTACTTGGCGGGGTTCATGGTCACAACAACTGTCTTGGGTGCCGGATCAATCAAGAAGCAATTGACTTTAGCAGCCAGTGCACCGGCTTGCTCGAAGACGTCGTGGCCGGTTCCAGCATACAGCCCGCGGACAACTTTTTCGCCGGTGGGCAGGGAGTCGACGACCGTCAAAACATAGTACAGCGGCATGTTCTGGCAATAGCGGTCTTGTGCTTCATTTAGGATGCGGCGGAGCGGAGTGTCGCATCGGCCCATGATGCGTTCCATGCCATACAGAGCACTCAAATAGTGGCTTTCATTGATGCCGTCTGAGCCGCCGGTGCCGACGAAGACATTCTTGTTGTAGTTCGCCATTCCGATGACTTCGTGCGGAACGACTTGGCCAAGCGAAAGGATCATGTCATGTCCGCCCTCGAGGAGCATCTTATTGACCTGTGCTTTCCATGGTTGAGTGTAGGCGCCTTCGGTGGCTGTCTTCACAAATTCGGCGTCGACTTCACCCAAGGTGGCGACGTCGTTTTGCCAGTCGTGCACACGGATGAGTTCTCGAGGCAAATCGCCAAACATGTAGTTCAGCTCGTCCTCATTCATGGCTTCGTGCGTGCCCAAAGCGGGCATGACGTCCGTCAGTCGGCTCCCCAGCAATTCGTGAGCGATTCGAGTGAGCTCGCCTGCACGGGAGTCAGAGCGGGTGTGATCCGGAGGCAACGCCAGCACTCGCTGCGGTTGTCCGCCTGCTTCGAAGACCGCTTGCAAGCATTCGCGGAAGTCGGAATCAGAGAGTTCTGCGCCGGTGTCGCCGCGACTAAAGATCAATGTCATTGCAGCCTTTCCAGGCGGTAATTTTAGGGGTGCGATTGTGTAAGTTCTGCTAGTGATTGCTGATGCCAGACCATTCGCCCGGTGCATCTATTCGTATTCAGCCAATTCCAGCGTTGGAATCACGCGGCTCATTTCCTCGACGCCCGTCTGTCCTTGAGCAACTTTCAGCAAGGCTGCGCGGCTAAAGTCAAGCATTCCTTTGCCACGCGCGGCGGCGTGCAAGTCCGAAACACCGGCTGCGGAAGCGACCAGTTCTTTGATGTTTCGGTCGACGGTTAAAATTTCGAACAAGCCCATTTGAGCGATGTATCCAGCTTGGCTAGACGAATCGGCTTCATCGGGACCGTAGATCACATTGCCTTGGCCAGCTTCCAAGTAGCCACGGATTTCGTCAAAAGTCTCAGGTGAATGGCTGACGTCAAACATCTGACGAGTCTCAGGGTTCAGTTTCCTGATCAGTCGTTGAGCAACGATGCCCAGCAGGCAATTGCTTAGAAAGTATGGGTTGACTCCGAAAGCGAGCATGCTTTGGATCGCGCCGGCCGCCAAGGGGCTGTGAAGGGTTGCCAGGACGAGGTGCCCGCTGTTGGCAGCGCGAACGGCAGTCTTGGCGGTTTCTTCGTCGCGGATTTCACCGATCATGATCACATCTGGACTTTGGCGAAGCACACCACGCAGCAGCTCGAGAAACCCCAGTCCAATTTTGGGCTGAACCTGGCACTGTCGCACGCCGCGAATCACGTGTTCAATCGGATCTTCGAGCGTGTTGATGGTGCGTTTGCCATCATTCAAATAGTCCAGGCAAGCGTACAGTGTGGTCGATTTTCCTGCTCCCGTAGGTCCGGTCACCAGAAGAAGGCCGCTGCCACTGTTGAGCATCGAACGAAGGTTGGCAAACTGGTCTCCCACGAACCCGAGCTCTTCGAGTTGCAAATTCTTTTCGGCCATGGGCAAAACCCGCAGCACGATGTCTTCGCCGTGCAAGGTGGCGAGACTTCCGATCCGAAAACTAACGTTCTTCCCGTTGAGTTCGTGGTTCCAACGTCCGTCAAGTGGAGCGCGTTTTTCGGAAAGGTCCATTCCGGCAGACGACTTGACCAAGTTAACCGCCTGGACGCCCAGTTCACCGGACAGGACGACCAATTGATGCACGGTGCCCATCAATCGCATGGATACTAAGTAGTGCCCAGGATTCGCATGAAAGAAAAGGTCGCTTGCTCCTGCGGTTACCGCGTGATGCAAGAGAACGTCAAGGGCTTCGCGTGGTTCCCGTTCGTTGATTGTCGCTAGCTCTTCGGGCAGCTTGGATACGTCAATTGCCACAGTCATTGCCTCAGGTTCAGTGCGGAGTATTAAGAGTTTGCGATTTGTTGGCGGGCGTCTTCCTGATCCTTGGCGATCGTGAAAACTTTGTGCAATTTCATGAGCCCGAAGACATGCTGGACGTCGACCGGCATCGAATGGAGCACTAGCTGTCCCCCGGCTGCTCGGATTTTTTTGTCCGTCTCTAGCAACCAACCGATTCCGCTGGAGTCGATATAGTCGGTGCTGCGGAGGGACAGGAGAATCTTCTGGCCATAGTTTGCTTCGCCCAGCAATTGAGAAAACTGATCCAGGCGACTGTCAGCGGCCGTTTGACTGATTCGTCCCGACAGAGACATATTGCATACGCCATCGGACTGGTTATCGATCGACAGATTCATCGGTTCTGACCACGGGGAAATGGGGCACGGAGAGCGAACAAGCAGCGAAGGGTTTGCTGGTGAGGATGAAGCTTCGAGCGATCGAAATGTCCGAATTCTCCCCACCGAACAGATCCTAACGGCTTTCAAGCCAGCATTCTAGTGCGAGTCGGCCAGACGCCTGGACCAATCAAGATCGAAGCGAGGCAGCATTCGCCACTTGCACGCCTGCGTCTCTTCCGGATGGTCGTGAGGCGATTCAAACTCGACCAGGCGAGAAGTTGCTACAGTTCTGCTTGAATTGCTCAATTGCTGCCCCCAACGGCTCAAAGGTAGGGCTTCCGACGTAGTTCTTTCGCGGCAAAGCTGCGTTGCTCCCTCAAAGACGCTCGCAGGTGCTATATTTTATGGCAGTTGGTACGCAATTTGTTGACCAAACTGCGTTGACATTCGTACTGTAATAATGACAGAATGAAACAATGCCCCGCACCCGTAGTTAGCCAAGCGATGGGCGATTTCGACATTTTTGACTCTAGGGAGCTCTGCCATGCAATTTGGCGACCAAACTACTAGCTCGATGGATTATCGCATCGCGGCCCATGCCGAATTGGATGAGCGAACCGCGTTCATTCAGCGTACCTACGCTCACTTGTCGGCCGCGGTCATCGCATTCGTCGTGCTTGAAGCGATTCTGCTCACGATCTTTCCACCAGAAACGATTCTGAATGCTCTCTTCGGCATGGGCCGAATGGGTATCCTGGTCGTCTTCGGATTGTTCGTTGGTGCCAGTTACATCGCCGATTACTGGGCACAATCGCCTCGGTCTAGCAAGGCGATGCAGTATGCAGGACTCGGGCTCTACGTTGTCGCTCAAGCCCTGATCTTCCTGCCCATGATGTCTTACGCGTGGTACGTAGCAGGTGGGCAGTGGGACATTCCGCTGACAGCCGGAATACTGACGTCAGTCATATTTGTTGGGCTGACCGCTATGGTCTTCCTGACGAAAGCTGATTTTTCTTGGCTGGGTAAAATCCTGTGCATTGGCGGGTTCGCTGTCATGGGGCTGATTGTCGCCAGCATGATTCTGGGCGGATTCACGCTGGGAGCTTGGTTCTCAGTCGCAATGGTCGTTTTTGCTTCCGCGTACATCTTGTATGACACTTCGCGAGTACTTCACCACTACCATACGGATCAACACGTTGCGGCCAGTTTGGCTCTGTTTGCATCCGTCGCGCTGCTGTTCTACTACTTGATCCGACTCCTATCGTCGTTCCGCGAGTGATCGTCGGGAGACGCTGAAAAGAAGAAACACAAAAAGGCTGCCCATAACGGCAGCCTTTTTTATGCTTCATGGAGTACTGGTCTGTTTCGGCGAGTACGGCTGGGGGGGATTCGCGTTACTTCTGCGCGCTTCCAGACAGTTAGCGAATGTGTACTTGAAAGGGACACGATCTGATCGCGAACCGTTCGGGCGACTATCCGTTTATCTGTCACAAACGCAGGCGTCGGACTTGGAGCTTGTCTTCGACACGAAAGTTAATTGGCAGGCGCGTTCTCGGGTAGTTTGGCTGCCATTTTGATGCTGTCGATGACGGCCTCCTTGGGGACAGCTAGGCGAATCATTTTCTTGGTTGGATGCGCGAAGCCCGCTGAGGAGAAATCGCCAGCGGGTTTGCCATCGAGCTGTACCGTAATCTTGTTGCCTTCCACGTCGACTTGAATGTCGTGCCACTGGTTTTGCTTGAGCTTGACCGGGAACTGCTTCTTCTTTGTCTTTAGCTCCTCTTGTCTCTCGCTGGAGAGTTTTCCGGCCAGTCGTGCCGTTCGCGTTTCCAAGTCCATTACGCCAGTCTTGAGGTCAGCAATCTCAAGTCTGCGAAGTCCAACGGTGACCTTGAAGAGATGTCCTGCATGGACCGTCTTCAGAGTCGGGTCGGCGAAATTGAGACCAAGCGAGTCCTTTTCATTCTCGAGCTTGAAGCGGACGTTGATTCGGCCATTTTGAAACGCCGCGTCGTGTCGTATAGACACTGCGTGATCAGCGGTGGCATGCATTTTGATGCGAAGCGTCCCGTCGGCCAAGTCTGCCTGTTTGTGCCCACCGGCACGACTCTTGCTATTGGTTTGCCAGCCGCCACCAATTTCTTCTCGGGCATTGTCGGATTCTGTCCGTTCAAAATCATCTTGGAGAATCGTCTTCATGCGATCTTCGGCGCTGAGCCCCGAAGCGGAAACGACAATTATCAGGCAGGCAAGCGAACGCAGCATGGATAGTCTCACTTTATAGATATAGTTTGTTAAGCGGCAGCGGCTGGGGCGTTTTGCTGGCCAGGCCTGCGGTGAACCGCCAGCCGTGCGAGATACAGAGTGTAGCTAGAGAGCGGATCACGTGTCGCCCGAGGTGGGGCGAACGAGCTGAAAAAGTGCGGCAAGTTGGCGGCGGCTCGCCATCTCCATACGGCTCAACTCGGGGGCATCGTGTTAGCAAAGAAAATGAAGGTTCCGCAAAGCCGCAAGTTATTTAAACACATGGACTTAGGGGGATTTTACGCCTTTTGGCCGGATTCGTTTCGGGGATTCGTCAACACTTTTTCCACGAAGTTGTGCAGTCATAAAAAAGAATGTCTGCTACGATACCCGATGGCTATAGAGGCGCGGTGAGCAACGTTGTGATTGGTCAATGCTCACTTGGCTTCAACACGGTGATATGGCGGCGAGTTTTAAATTTGACACTGTTGCTAGCAATCCTAAGATTACGCTCGCCGGTGACGGGAAGCCGTCGCCATCACGTGCATTAGGCGCGTGGTCCAGTGGATAGCTAGTGGCCCTTCTATTAAGTACTGGACATGGCATTGGAGCGTGGCATGGTTTGCCACGAGCGTCAAATAGGACCGAAGCTTGCGCAGGATTTCGCGCGGCAGTTGACCAATAGGAGTGCGCGCCTAGCATGGCATACGGACTGAACCAGAGCGAAACGGATGTCGCGGCGATGGTGCGATCTGCTCTGGTCGATAGGATCAGCTCAGAGCGCTACGACTTATGGATATCCTCAGATGCAACGTGGAGCTTCGACGGCCAGGTACTGGTGATCGAAATGTCCACCGACTTTGCTTGCCAGCTCGCTCGAAAGATGCTTGGCAAAGACATCATTGCGACAGCTCAAGCGACGCTCGGTCCTCACGTGGACGTTGATTATCGCGTCGGCAAAAAGCCTGGCTCGTCAATCAGTAGCGAAACCGCCAACTCGGCTGGCGCTGAAGCCGTTGGCCGCGACGAATCCGCCAACTCGGCTGGCGCTGAAGCCGCGGCGGACGAAGACCAGCCCAACAAGATGGAAAGCAGCGAAGACGCGCCCAGCATTGTTGCATTTCCGACTCAATCCATTGGCGGCCAAGCTGAATCTTCGGCAGGGGCGACCATGACCGCCGAACAGGCAGCCAAGTCGTCGGGCGTTCGGAAAGTTCCGCTTGGCCCTGCAGCCGGTAGCTCCTCGCAAAATGCGTCAGCCGCCAGCCGCCAAGTCCGATCGGCCGCCTTGGCAGCGTCGCGGATTGTCGAGCCCATTCGCGGAACGTCAAACGAACTAGCCGTTACAACGGCAACGCTTGCCGTCAACGATCCTGGTCGCCTATCCCCCGCATTTTTCCATGGTCCCAGCGGTTGCGGGAAAAGCGTGATTGCCGCCAGCATCGCTCGCAAGTTGCGAGTGGATCAACGAATGCGACGCGTCGTTCATATGACGAGTGAGCAGTTTACGAACGATTTTATGGAAGGCCTTCGCGGTGGCGGGCTTCCCATGTTTCGTCGAAAGTATCGCGACGTTCAAGCGCTCGTGTTGGATGACATTCAGTTCTTTGTTGGCAAAAAGTCGACACTCGCCGAAGTCAAACATACGCTGGATAACTTGATCAAAGAAGGCCGACAAGTCGTCTGCACTGCGGACCGCTCCTTGAATGATCTGGAAGCACTCGGCAGCGACATCGTCGGGCGGCTTCGCGGTGGGCTGGTTGCGCCAATTGCTCCACTGGACGAAAAACTGCGTGAAACACTCCTGCAAAATGAGCTCGCTCGCGAAGGCGTTGAACTGGATGGCGAAGTCATTTCTCAGCTAGCTAATCGGTGCTGCGGAGATGGCCGAGTGGTTTGTGGCATCGCAAAACGTCTCACCGCAGCCGCCAGTGTCGGTGGCGGCGTGTTGACTTGGGAGAAAGCCTGGGAGGCAGTATTTGATCTCGTCCAAGCCACGCAGCCCGTTGTCCGCATCGTCGATATTGATCGGGTCGTTTGCAGCGTATTTGGCCTCGAACCGCAGAGTTTAAAATCTTCCAGTAAAATGCGATCGGTCAGTCAACCGCGTATGCTGGCTATGTTCCTGGCTCGGAAGTACACTCCGGCAGCTTACAAGGAAATCGGTGAGTACTTTGGGAAGCGGCGACACAGTACGGTGATCTCGGCGGAGAAGACCGTCGAATCGTGGTTGAATGAAAACGCAGGCGTCGCAGTCGCTCGAGGTATGTCGATTCAGGACGCAATCCGGCACGTTGAATCGCAATTGCAGGTTGGATAGATTGGCTAGTCTATGTCGCTCCGATTGACGGCCCTGTTCGGGCTCTTCTTCATGATTTTCGTCGCTTGGGCGATGAGCTCCAATCGGAGGCGGTTTCCGGTTCGTGTTGTGGTTGGAGGACTGCTTTTGCAGTTTTCGTTGGCGCTGCTTGTGCTGAAGACAAGCGCTGGCAGGGCCTTCTTTGACGGTGCGAATTCGGCGGTAACCAAATTCCAGGAGTTCGTCAGCGAAGGCAGCCTTTTCGTCTTTGGTCTCTTTCAACCAGCAGCGGACCAGGTGGGGGGCGACAGAGGCCACTTGTTAGCGACCTTCGCCTTTGGAGTACTGCCGACCGTCATTGTCTTTGCCAGTCTGATGGCCGTGTTGTACCACTGCGGCGTCATGCAGAAATTGGTGCAAATCGTTGCTTTTGGCATGCAGCGCACCCTGGGGACGAGCGGCCCGGAAACGCTCGCCTCCGCTGCCAATATTTTTGTCGGTCACACTGAAGCTCCGCTGGTCGTGAAACCCTATCTCGAAAAACTATCCAAAAGCGAGCTGAATGCCTTGATGGTCGGCGGGTACGCGACGGTCACCGGATCGTTGATCGCAACGTACGCGTCGATGGGTGTCGAAGCGGGGCATTTGGTGACGGCAAGTGTTATCTCAGGGCCAGCGGCGTTGCTGATTGCGAAAGTGATGCAACCGGAGGAGGCTGATTACCAAGCAATTCAGACTCTGGACCTGGGCGGCGAGCGTGAGACACCGAACGTTATTGGAGCGGCCGCTCAGGGTGCTAGCGATGGCCTGAAATTGGCACTTAATATCGCAGCTATGTTGATCGCTTTCCTTGCCCTGCTCGCCTTTGCTGACTTCTTGGTCGGCCAAGCAGGAATGCTCGTTGGATTCACAAACGAAGATGGATCGCCCATCCTTAGCTTTCGCTTGCTCTTGGCCTATCTTTTCACCCCGTTTGCTTGGTTGATGGGGATTCCTGCAGCCGAGACGTTTGGAGCCGGGCAGTTGCTGGGCATCAAGGTGTTCGCGAACGAGATTGTCGCGTATCAAGAAATGGGGACGATGATGGCTGATTCCGAGACCGCTTTCTCGGATCGAACTCGCCACATCATGACTTACGCACTTTGCGGTTTCTCGAACCTGAGTGCTATTGGCATTCAAGTTGGCGGAATCGGAGGCCTTGCCCCAAGTCGAAAGAACGACATTGCCCGCTTGGGATTGCGAGCAATGATCGGTGGTACACTTGCGTGCTTGATGACGGCCTGCGTAGCCGGAATCCTTCTGTAGGCCGGCGGTAATCTGGACTACTGTGCCTTTTCTTCCCACTCGAGCACTCGGATCGAGCCCTCTTGTTCTGTGAATTCATAGGCACCGATTTCAAACTGTTTGAATGACGGTCGAGCGTTGCCTTCAATGTCAGTTGTCAGCTCATTGGATAGATCCATGCCGGAGTTGATGGCAGGCGAACCAGCGGCCAAATGTAGGTCGCCAGCACTTGGATCCAAGAAGATCGGGTCCTTTTGCAGTTCTTCGATCCCAGCGGTAACACCTACAAAGTTGGCTCGATTCGCGTGCACTAAATTGTGATCATGTTCGAGACTTCCGCTGCGATTCGAATTTACCAGGGCATACATCTCTGCGTCCACGATTGTGTTCCGCACGACCATTTCCCCGGCGACTCTGTAAATCCCGTAGTGTGTAATGTTCCCAATCGTCGACTGCAAAATTTCGTGCTTACCGGAATCCAGGTTGCCGTAAACACCATAAGTACTTCCCTGGATAACATTGTTCCGCAATTTGGCGTACTCACATCGCAAATAGACTCCGTGGCGCGATCGTATCTGACTATTGTCGATACGTAGTTCGCGGTTGTAGTCGAGTACGCCCCATCCGTTGACTGAATTGATCTCGCAATTATCAACTCTTACTCGCCCGTTTCGTCCATAAAGTGCGTGGACACCAGAATTCAGTACACTATTGCGCATCACAAAGTCAGTAGAGATCGAATACACGGCATGCGTCTGTGATTCTACCCGCAGGCGAGTTGCGTCAACCGATGCATCTCCTTGGTATCCGTAAGAATACAAGCCTATCGACCTGATATCGCTAAAACTGCAGTCTTCAATACTGAGCGTGCGATCTCCCACATTTCTCGGCGAGAAGTAGACTCCGTAACGTGACGTGGAAAAGCTGGAATTTGATATTTTCGATCCGCCTCGGTATGCGAGCACGCCATAATTGTCGGAACTCACTTTACATCCATCTATGGCGACTGGTGAATCCCTGCAGTACACGCCATTGGTATTTCCTTGAAGCTCAAAGTCAGTCAAACTCAACTGACCGTAGTAACTCATCAGACCGTACGAATTTCCACTAAGTCTTACGTTGGATTTTGCATTCAGCGTCAGTAACGCCTTCTCCACACGTAAACCATGATTATTGTCCACTATTTCTAGTCCGTCGACGGTTGAGTTGTTGACCGGTAGGCCGATCGATCTGAAACCGTAAGTACTACCGCTGCAATGAACATTCTCGAACTTTGCATTTGGTGTATTCTGTTCGGCATTGCAGTAGATGCCATACGTACTGTTTCCGCGAGCTGAAGAGTCCATAACAGAAATGCGCTGCCGGGGACGGTACAGATGGAAACCTCCGACGACGTTCTGATTGGATTGCACATTCGAAATTTGCAGCGAATCAGCGTTGCGAACATCTATGCCCCATCCGAGGCATTCTGAAACCGTGCAGTCGCGCAATACCGTTTTCGTTTGAAAGTTAGAGTAGATCCCTTTGCGGTGCTTTGAAAGTACTAAGTTGCTGGCTTGCAACGAACCGTAAATGCAGTAGAAGGGATATTCGCATCTTTCTTGCTCAGGTAAGCCGTCGACAATCAAGTCGCACTCGTAGGGGTAAATTCCGATCCTACAGTCTACAATCTTGATGTTCGAGCTCGCGTCGAATCGAGCTCTTCCCTTTCTTATATGCATTGCGTAGGAGCTGCAGTTCGTAAGCGTGCAGTTGGATATCTCGGGCGCGGAATTCGACTGGTTCTGAAGGTTCAGCCCGGCTCGAAACCCATCAATTGAAACGTCATTGATCTTTGTTTTCGTGGAGTAAATCAGAGCGCCAGTGTTCGCTCCTTCTCTAGAGCCTGCAATCAGGCGCGCATCTACGAGCTGGAATGATTCACATTCGTGCACCCGAATTGGATTAAGTGCTTCAGTAATGACTTGGTTTCGAATTTGTGTTGACATACGGGAAGTGTAAATCCCATAGGTTCCGCCCGAAATCTCGAGGTTGCTAAGCAACAAATCGCCTTGTGTTCCGCTAGGCGCGTAACCGTATATGCCGAACACGTTATCTTCTAGGCGTACGCCACTGCGCCCGTCGATTGCAATCTCGTCATCGCCACCAATGAATCGAATTCCAATGTGATTCTTGGCAAACTCAACTTGGCTCAACGTACCAGTGCTGTACATGAGCAATCCACCGTAAAGTTTGGTAGCGGAACAGTTTTGTACAGTGAACGTGCCTCCCTCTGTGTCATTGAGAATTAGGCCATAACCGGTATTCGTACCTGCGCCCGTGACCGTGATGGCTGAGCACGTTAGGCCCGTTCCAGCGAGCTGAACTCCAGCATTCTTGGGAGTATCAATCGTGCAATTCGCAACATAGGCAGATTGCAGCTCGGTTCCCACTAGGCCGTAGTTCCCGTTTTTGCAGGTTAGATTGGACGCGTAGACTCGACTTCGGAGAGCGTAAAACGCTCGTGAGTAGCCACCGGTAATCGATGGGTCAGCATTGGTAGAGCAGTTGAAGAAGTAGGCATAGTCAGCATCATGGACGGACGCGCCATATCGGCAGCTTTCAAAGTCGCATTCGTAGGTATAGGCGTATCTCGACGTTCGTGAATAGTATCCATATATATTGTCGGTGAAGCTGGATCGGAAGCACATTGCGAAATTTACGTCGACGGCGAAAAACCCATGCCGCAACCGATTGAATTCGCAGTCAATCGCATAAACATAATTGGTGCAGCTTGTCGCGTAGATAGCATATCCCGTCTTGATCCCAGGATCCGTGAACTGAACGTTGCTGATGTGGAGGCTTCCCATGTCTCCGATATTTAGAAACCATCTACCAGCCTTTGGACGAAAGACAACTTTGCCAGCATCGCCGGTGTATCGGCCAGTCGTATCACCGACGATACGAAGCGATTCGCCACTCGACGTAAAGCGTTTGGTGATTGCGTCGTCGTACGTGCCCGCTCCCACGTACACCACATCTCGGGTGCTGCACTCAGCAATAGCCTTCCCAACGGTTCGAAATGCTGCATTCCTGCTGCGACCAGTGTTGGTGTCGCTGCCGGTCTGACGTACGTAATAGTTCGTCGCCGAACAAGTGTTCGCTGATAGTAGTGCGCAGATGCCGAGTAGAAAGGCTACAGTGGAGAGTGACTTTGAACGTGTCAACTTACAGGACCTTTGCAGGATCGCGGAATTTCGTCCAATCAAAAACACGATGGGGCATGGACGAGAGCAACAACCGATCACGAAGCAGGGAATGAGGCATCTCCCGCCGTTATGAAACTTGGGATGACTCCGATGCAAAGTCAAATTTTGGATGTCGGAAGGGCCTGTTTGCCGCCCCCCCACGAGCAAAAGCTTGGCGGATTCGTTACGATCGCTACTACCGATATGCGTTGGCACGCATGCCTTCCTGCTGAGTGGTGAACAAAATGTGCATAATGCCGTGTATTTGAAGCGTTTTCGAAGACAAATCAGCAACGCCGATGCGTCTGTAAATCGAAGCCGGTCTCGGGACGGACTTCGCCGCGAACGCACCCTACTTTTCGAGAGCCCCCAGAAATGCCCAGGCAAGCAGTACGACGACTCGCAACGTTCTCCATTCTGATTTTGCTAGTCGCAGGCCTTATCGCCGCCCGGCCCAGTCAATCCTTGGCCAGGCCGCAGGCTGATGATTCTGGCCTGCTGTCGAGCCTCCAGGCTGAGACCGGTTCAACGGCTACTTCCGATGAAGATGCTCAAGCGGGGAAAGAACCTGCCGAGAAGCAGCTTGAGACTACGCGCGAAATCTCAAAGACATCGCTGCGCGATCTCGCCGTGAAGCTTATCGACGAGGACGGCCAACCCGTCTCCGGTGCAAAGGTCATGCCCTATGCGATGCGAATGGTTGAAAATAATGCTCATGGTTTCTGGGACCGCGAAGTGCTCGGGCCACCCGTTGACTACGAAAGCGACGCCAGCGGTGTAGCGACCATCCGTTATCCCGGCAAGACTTTCAATAGGCCGAAGCCTTACACGACAAGTCTGGTGACGTTTCAAATACGACATTTCAACTTCGTCACCCAAACCGTGCACCTTGAGCTCGGTCCCGATTACGACAATCCAATCACCGAAACCGAAGTGCAGCTCAAACGAGGCTGCGAGCTGGAAGTCTCTGCCGCTGATGAAGCAGGCAATACCATTGAACAATACGCCGTGCTCATGGCTGGAGACAGTTATCCAACACTTTGGGAGGAGAAGGACACGGGGGTTCGGAGAACGTCGGCGCTAGACGACGGTACTCGCCAAATTCTGCTCGTGGCACCTCAAGACGATGGGCCAACGTTGTTCAGTGGCGTTCGCCCCTTGCGTGTTCGTCCTGGTCAAGCACTGAAGTTACGTGGTATCAAGCTTCGGCCAGGTGCTACATTGACGGGACGTTTGAGCGCAGATGTCCCGCGCCCGGTGCGTGCTGGTCACGTTATTGTGACCGCAGCCCCTCGCCCGCAAGAGCGAAACGGCCTCGAAGAAGAACGCACGCTGACTTGGCATGATTGGGCCGAGGTTCAGCCGGACGGGAGCTTTCGCATCGAGTCACTGCCGCGAGGTGGGAAGGTGCAAGTCATTGCCGTCTGTGATGATTGGGTCTGTACGACGACTCTAGGCGAGAACGATTTCTTTGTTGAAGGTCAGCTATTTGATCTCAACGAAGGTACCACTGATATTGAAGTCCAAATGGAACGAACGGGAACACTGGAGCTCGAGTTGTTAACTCCCGATAAAGAGCCACTGGATTCAGGCGTTGTCAGCAGTTGGCCAAATCAACGCTTCTACAAAGGCGGTTCAACGATATTGGGGCAGCGATTTCGGAGTTTGCAGTTCGCGAAAACGCAAATCTCACCGGAGACCGAGAGCATTTCCTTCGAACGCTCTGCTCCCTTCCTGGAGCAGCCGGTCAAAGCGGGGCGTTGCATCTTGAAAGGCATTCCAACGGGAAAACGTTACGGCCTTGCCATCGACCATCCGGACTTCAAATTCCTGACGGTGGCTGGCGAAGAGCCCCGATTCATTTTAAAAGATGAGAACCCGCTGAAGATGTCGCTTACCGTGGTGCCGCACGAAAGCAAAGATGCGGCTGAAGCACTGCAGGAGGCCGCGGAAGCAATCAAGAACGCGGTGAAGGGGCTCACGAAATAGCGTTCAGACTACGAATAGAGTTCTTTGTATAGATTCTCGTAGCCAGTCACCATGGCTTTTAGGGAAAAAACAGTCTCACACCGTCGCTTGGCAGCCTCACCCATGGCCTGCCGCGCCGCGTCGTCTCTCAATAATGCGTTGGTTTGACGTGTTAGCGTTTCGACGTTGCCCAGCCCGTAGAGAACACCAGTTTCACCTGGAACGACAAGATCACGATTGCCCGGTATATCGCTAGCGAGCACCGGAATGCCACGCGACATGGCTTCTAGGATTGTGTTGCTTTGCCCCTCGTAGAGACTACCGTTCCACAGTAGGTCAAAGCCGCTCATCAACTCGCTCGCATCCTGCCGATGTCCCGCAAATTTGACGGCATCTTCTGCACCGGACTTATCGCGATACTGCTGCAGTTGCTGTAGCTCGGGGCCATCGCCCAGGATGACAACCCACACGTCTTCATAGGCAACTCGCAGCAGTTCACCAGCCCAGACGAGATCACGGTAGCCTTTTTGCGGCCAAAGTCGCCCGACTGCGCCAACCAAACGACCGCGACGTGGAATATTCAACTTGCGATACACATCATCGCGGCTGAGTCGCTTGCCCGCCGGTGGTAGAACAGCGTTGGGAATGACTCGAAACGACTCCTTGGGCAGCCCCTTGTCAGCGTAGAAATCGACCACTGCGTTGGTATTGGTCGCGTAACAGGTCGAAAGCGCGGCGAGCCGACGGTCCACCATCAACTGCGCTCGCGACTTCCAAGGGTCAGCGCTGCGTTCGCCGGTGACGACGACAGGCACGCCAGCTTGTTTGGCGGCCAGCCTGCCGTAACTATTGGCAGCGAACAACCACGTGTGAACGATGTCCGGTTTGAGTCGCTTCAGGAGGCGAACCAATCGAAGGTAAGCCAACGGATCGGCTTTCAAGCGTTTGCCAATAACGTGAACTTCGATACCAGCATCTTTTAGCCGTTGTTCATAGGGGCCCGAATGAGTCAGAACGACGACGTGACACTCAAATTGTTGGCGATCCAAGCCTTCGCATAGAAGCGTCAGTTGCTTTTCGGCACCTCCCTGTACGAGAGTCGGAATGATTTGGCAGACCTTGATTTTCATCACACGATTTTCGCAATACAGCGTCGCTCTGGATAGTCCAGATGGCCCTCTTTGCTCAGCAATTCGCGCGTTTTGACGCTCCGTGTTCCGTGACGCGTCCAGCAACTCAAGCCAACGGTGAGCGGCTCTTCTCTGAGAACACATTTGGAAGAACATTTAGAAAATGCTTGGCGCGGCAGTTTCAGTCCTCTAAGATCACACGAGAACAGTTTCGCCCCTTCTTCCCAGTCGTAATGGGAGACTCCATGAAAAGGTTGCTGGCACTGTGCGGCATCACCGTTGCCGTCGGGTGCATACGCCCCTCAGCCGAAAAGGTTGCTGAGGTAGAACGATCAGAGTCCGAACAAGCACGTGCGGCCGAGCTGGCTGCAGCGGAGCTTGATTCTGAGAAGCAAAAGTCAATCTGGGACGCGGAAAATATCACTTTTGCTCTAGAGTGGAGGTTCGGTCCGCGTTTTAAAGACGCTCTCAAAACGCGTGATCGGTCCGCAGTCGAGGCTTGCCTAAGGGTGCCATTTCGTGGCAAACTCCTCTCGAGCAGCCCGGTCAATTCGCGCCGCGCCCTAGGCGGTGATCTTTTCGAAGAAGAATTTCCGCAACCGGACGTAGCAAGTGAGGTAGACGCGAGTCAGTTTGCTCAAGCTCTGCTGAAACCCACCGAGCAATGGTCGTCGGTCGATGCGATTAAGCTCCGCATTCTGAAGATCAAGAAGCTTGATGGTAAGCGTTGGTGGACCCGCGTGTTGCTTGGGCAAGATGGCCATGCCGATGGGCGAAAAGTTCATGAGAAATCGGAGCATGAGATTGAATGGACCATCGATGGCAATAGCTCTTTGGACGACCAGCCTGTAATCGACCGTTGGGCAATGCAATCAAGAAACAGGAGCGAGAGTCCAGATCAGGTGTTGTTTGTTGAGAAGACGAAGCATTCGGGTTTGGACGACGTTGCGATTCCCGACAATTGGGAATTGACTGCCGAACAGGCCGAGCAATATCGGTTTCAGGTTGCGGTCGAAGACTTCAACCAAGATGGCTACCTAGACATAGCCGCCGCCGTGTATGGTGGTGAACCCTTGTTGCTTCAAGGCGGGCCGGATCTCAAGTTCGAAGATGTGACTCGCGAGATGGGCCTGCTAACCAACGGTCCTTTGCCAAATTTCTTGGCCAGTTGGATTGACTACGATAATGATGGGTTCGCTGATCTGCTGCTTGGAAACCAGTTTTATCGTAACGAGAACGGCGAGCGCTTCGTCAATATCACACGTCCAAGCCGCTTGTTCATCCAGAAGGAATGCTTGGGTGCAGCCGTTGCCGATTACGATGCAGATGGGCGACTGGACGTCTACCTTCTCTATCAACGCGACTGGCACGGAGCTTCGTCGGGGAAATCAGAAAAGTGGGTGAACGAGAGCGACACTGGTAAACAGAACGAACTGTGGAGAAACTTGGGCGACCGCTTCCACAATGTGACTGATTTGACCAAGGCCGGCGCCGGAAAGCAGCATACGCACTCCGCCGCATGGTTTTTCTATGACGACGATCACCTCCCCGATCTATACACCGCAAACGATTTCGGAAAAAACGTTCTCCTGCGAAACAAAGGAAACGGTTCTTTTGAAGACGTTTCGGAGTCATCCAATTCAACCGGTTTTGCGACCAGCATGGGCGTCGCGACGGGAGACCTAAACAATGATGGCGTAAGCGAGATTTACGTCGCGAACATGTTCTCGAAGATGGGCCGCCGAATTATTGCTCAGGTTGATGCATCGGACTATCCCGAAGGAATCTACGATCAGATTCTTGGTTCCTGTGCAGGAAATCGTCTCTACTGCAGAAACGATTCAAGCGAAGCGTTCACAGAGAGTGGTGAAGCGAAGGGGATCAGTCAAGTTGGTTGGGCGTTCGCGCCAGCCTTTGCGGATTTCAACAACGACGGTCTTTTGGATATCTACGCAACCACGGGCTTCATGAGCTTTAAACGCGGAAAGCCGGATGGCTGAACGTGCCTCTGGCGGGCTGTCGTGTCACAGCCCTTGGACCGGCGTTACGAAATGCCTGCGCTCGGAGAAATTGATCGTGAGCGGGGGGAATTCTGGGTAGAGAATCCCTTTGACATCACTTCTTCTGGAGAAAATCTGAGTGCATACGAAAAGAACTGCATCTACCTAAGCATGGATGGTGAGTCATTTATGGACGTATCCTACGCGTCCGGGGTAGACCTAGATTCAGACTCTCGTTCGGTGATTTGTGCAGATTTTGACAATGACGGTGCAGAGGATATTTTGGTCGCGTCCGTTGGTGGTGGTCCGCTGCGGCTCTTTGTAAATTCGATTCCGCAGATCGGTAAGCGTGTGCGTCTGGACTTGCGGGGTACAAAGAGTAATCGACAGGCGATTGGAACACGCGTTGTTTTGCACGTCGGTGATCGCCGCATCGTCCGCGACAATTTTCCTACGAACGGCTTTATGGGGCAAAGCCCCGTGGAGATGATTGTTGGGGTTGGGGAGGCCGAGAAGATTGACGCAATCAACGTCCGCTGGCCAACCGGCGAGACGCAACGTTTCGAGTCGCTGCCGGTCGACGCCATCATCACCATCACCGAAGGGCAGGAAGAGGCAGTCGTTGGTGACTTCCCCTAGGACGCGGATCTAAGCGAGTGAATTCCTAGCCGATGTGGTAACAGATGCCGTGACCTTGGCGGAATGCTTTCGACCAAATCGACAGCCAAGACTTGACGTATTCGATGAACTCATCGTAACTTTGAAAAATCTCTTTGTGTTGGTCAGTCACCTTTTTGTCATAATTCGACTCGTCGACGGGGAAGGGTTGGTCTTGTATTGGCGTCATGATCACAGCCACCGTTTCATTTGAGATGGTCGCGGACAACATATCGGGTGAATAGCTACATCCTAGATCGTTTCGCGGTGACGACGCCCGCGAGAAGAAGCATTCATCGAAAAATCGCCGCCACTCTAGATTGACGCAATCTGCTAGGATCTCGGTAGCCGCATCCCACGCTTGGAAACTATCCCCTGGATCGTCCTCTTCCTGGATCGAAAGCACGCCCTGGACACCGTCACCAGTTTCCCATTGGGCGTAGTAGTTGTCCTCGAAATCGTCCCCTGCCAGTTCAGAGAACCGTTCCCAATCCAAGTAGGAGATTGAAACCTGCATGCCATGTCTCCGGAAAAGTACAGTCTCAACATTCAATCCGTCGAACGTCAGCCGCTTCAAATACAACGGCTCCATGACATCGGTGCATCGCTGGGTTCGACAGCTCACGCAATGCTGATTCCCAAAACGGCACCGTCTCTATGGATCTCTTCAAATGCGTCGATCCAATTTTCAAGATAGTCTACGAAATCGTGGGATTGCGGCAACAGATCCGTTACGTCCGGATTTACCTTTGCAGTGGACTTGTTCCAGGCGTCGGCGATTGCAGCTTGATAGTCTTGAGACTTGATCTTCTCGATTGCCGCAGCGACTCGCTTCATCGCACGTGGATCCAGATGAGGTAGCCCTCCGTCCATCCACTCCTCGGGATCATAATCAACAGTTATTTCGTAAGGCTCGAAACTGATACATTCAAGATAAATCGGAGTTGTTGCAGCAACAAACAACCCAAGTGGTTTCCGCAGTCCAGCCGGAAGCTTGCTATACATTGCATCCATAGCGTAAGCATACGCCATATGAACTCCCGTCAGGTCTCGATCAGGAAACTCGGCGCTGAGTGGCAGCTCCCAACCAGCGCTTTCCTTGGGAAATAGCTTCTTGAATTTTTTCCAGTCGATCTTTGTAGGTATGATCTCTTCCAATGGTAGCTCTCACAAAATGACGAATGACTTCGTGAAGGGGGCGTCGCCTGGAAATGGTAAATCAACCATCCGGTGAAGCAGTGCGCCAGATCATCATGTGACAGTGCAGTCTTTTTCGTCACCCACAGCCATGAACTGTGCCGTGACGATCATGATGAAGAACGAGTGCTTCATCGAGACAACGAAAGTTTGCCAGACTTGGCAGTGTAATGATCGATATATTATGCATCTAGACTAGCCGGCGTGAGAAGTAGTGGAGCGATCGGGCTGGCGGATCCGACGTCGACCGTATTTCTGAAGCAATGAAGGAAGCGACTCTCAAACTAACGGCCAAAGTCCCAAAGATCGAATGGGGTGCTGAGTTCGCGGAAGTCGTCATGACAAGGTTTGTAGCGACGCGTCGAAGGATATCGTCAACCGAGTCTGCCACGCGTTTGCCCACCCATGACGGGACGTGTTTACCATCCGGTCTTAATTATTCAGCGATTTCAGGCCACGCTCTCACCAACGAGGAGCTTGAACGTCGTTGACCAAGTCAACGATGACAGCTTCTACGGCGCTTCGGCTGGGCAAGCGATAATGAAGCGGATCGCAATTGCCACAATTTGACCCGCCCCGTCTCGCCCGTGCCCGCTAACGGTGTACAATCTTTCCTCTGACTTCACTGAGGGGAGACGAGGAGTGTTACGCTGACAAAGCGGCGATCGCTTTTCATCCCAGAAAAACATGAGGTCTGGAGGGTATCCGAATGGTTAGGAAGCTGATTCGAAATCAGTCGCTGGTTCGCCCAGTTGCGGGTTCGAGTCCCGTGCCCTCCGCTTGAAGAAAGCCTGTTTTCGCGACGGAAACAGGCTTTTTTCGTGGCGTCCTAACCGATCCCGGGCAATCAGCCCGCGTACCTCTCTACGGCCTGATAACTAGCGTGCTGGGGAGTTCTGATGTCGGAGGCGGTGATCTACTTGAATCATGCCGGAACCAGTTGGCCGAAACCGGCGGTTGTGACCAGTGCCGTGCAGTCGGCCATGGTGGCGGTGCCCAGTGACTGGCCGCACCTGTTCCATGATGCTCACCAGGCAGTCTCGGCCTATTTCGGTGTCCAACGTCCTGAACAACTGCTACTCACGCCAGGCTGCACCTCGTCCCTGTCGATCGCGATTGCCGACGCTCGGATTGCTGCCGGGAAACGCATTCTGACCAGCCAGTGGGAACATCATGCACTCATGCGGCCCTTGCTGAAGCTGGCCGCTACCGGAGTCGCAACAGAGATCATTCCGGTGGTGAAGAACTCCCATTCCAGCGGACTTGTCGATCTCGACTGGCTCGAACGCGAATTGTCAAAAGGAGATGTGGCACTCGTTGCGGTTACGGCGGCCTGCAACGTAACTGGAGACTTATTGCCCTACCAGCAAGTGATCGAGCTGGCCCATGCGAATCGGTGTCCAGTCTTGTTAGATGCGGCGCAGGTTGTTGGTTGGCACCGACTAGATTTCACTGCCCTGGCGGCAGACATGATCGCATTCGGCGGACACAAAGGCTTGCAAACGACATGGGGAATCGGAGGGCTGTATATTGCTGACACGATGCAGATGCAGTGCGTTGATGCAAGCTGCGTTATTCCGAGTGCGGCTGCACAGGGAAGCATTGGTCCGCGTCCGGGTTACTGCGACGTGGGATCCGTCGACCAGTTTGCGTTGGCTGGGTTGCACGCTTCGGTGAATCTGCTGGCTGCCAAAGACGAACAGTCGTATTTCGAGACTGCCAAGGCTCAGATCCAAAGGATCCGTAACGTTTTAGAAACACTTCCCAGTGTTCGCGTGTATGGTCACCAAGACATTTCGATGCCAACTGTCGCTTTTTCGATCGCTGGCCAGTCCAGCGGGCAAGTTGCCAGGCAATTGGCGAAACAAGGGGTTATCGTAGGGTATGGACTGCAGTGTGCACCCTCTGCTCATGCGGCACTTGGGACCGAGCAGGAAGGGTTGGTACGCATTTCAGTTGGCATTCAGCAAGACGATAATGAGATCGTGCAGGCCATGAGGCGTATTGAACAGAACTTCAGCGCCTAGGGCGGTCCGCAAAAGATTGAGAGTGAACCTGACGACAATTGGGTACTGCGGTGCGGTGAAACTTCATGTTTGACAACGAAAACCATGACGCAGAGAGA
>CAYPLE010000066.1:9818-11096 GCA_964411445.1 uncultured Pirellulaceae bacterium | reverse complement strand
TGTAAAGGCAGACGAGTGTTTCCGATGTTGTTAGCTGGCTTGTTCGTTGTCTTGGGGGTTGTGATGCTAGCGATGTTTCAGTGGAACCCTGCATAATCAACGAACTGCATCATTAGTAGGCGACTGAATGCAGTACAAGTGCTTCTCGCCTCTCAAGAAGATCTGCTTTCCTGCCACTGCTGGCGATGCATCAAACCGTTCATCCAGCGAATTGACGGCGAGCACCTGGAAATTTGAATTGGCCTTCAGGACGACCGTCGCTCCAGAACTATCCTGCTATACTCAGACCGAACGCGGCGTTACTGGTGCGGCGTTACTGGTCAAACAAACGCAGAAACGCGCTCGCCTTGAAGCGTTCTAGCCGCAGCTCTGAAGATAGGCATCAACACGAAACACCAACCAAATGAAGTTGAAATCCATCCGAATTTTGCTGAATCAATGCCGCGTTCCCAACGAGCGGCTTGCTGAACAGTGGGAGAACTGGCCACGCATTTACAAAGCACTTACGTGGCCCGTGTGCATGCCACTGTCCTATCCAGTCAAACGAATACGACGATTCTTAGTCAGGGACGGGGAGCGTGTCGAGTCGAAGGTAAACTCGCGGCGTTAGAGCTGCCAAAGTCCGCACTCAATGCCGCCCTGAATGGTGATTGCACACGTCCCATGCCCGGGAATCTCCATTGGTGGCAACGCCAAAGCTGCTCCGGCTTCGACGGCATCCGCGACGGAAGCCTTAATGTCTTCAACCAATACATAGGGTCGAATCACCGGATCCTCATCAGGCCGCATCGGTCCGCGAATTCCGATCAGACCACCGCCGGCTATTTCCGCAGTCCGAGCTCCACCAAGATTGGCTTCGGGTTCGCTGAAGGTCATGCCATGCACCTTCGAGTATTGCGCGCACAAGGCGTCAGCTTCGGAGGTGACAATTTCGAGGTATTGGACTTTCATAGGGGCTCCTCCAGCAGGCTTGTTGGGGTCTACTTCGCCAGTTTGTGACTCTTTGGTGTCAGGCTGTGCGTTCTCCGGTGCATTGGAAGTACCAGAAGTGCAACCGGGCACAAAGCCAAGAAATCCCGTTGGGATAGCCAATGCTACGCCGGACTGAATCACTTGGCGGCGGTTGAAGATCGACATAGAACTTTCTGGGAATCGACAGCGACGGATTGTCACGCCGGGCGGAGCGTGCCTGCCATGTTTTTCTACTACGGTTTTCTACTCAAGTTTTCTACTCAAGTTTTCTACTCAAGTTTTCTACTCAAGTTTTCTACTCAAGTT
>CAYPLE010000066.1:0-9718 GCA_964411445.1 uncultured Pirellulaceae bacterium | reverse complement strand
AAGTTTTCTACTCAAGTTTTCTACTCAAGTTTTCTACTCAAGTTTTCTACTCAAGGATCATGTCGTCGACGGTGTGTCCGCTTGGAATCATTGGAAGGACGTGTTCTTGGTATGGGACGACAACGTCAAGGACAAACGGTCCGTCGTAGCTGATCATCTCTTCGAGAGCACCACGCAAATCGGCTTTTCGTCGGACGGTGGCAGCACCACAACCATAGCCCTTGGCGATGTCTACGAAGTTCGGATACCGGTCCTCAGCGTAGGCATGGCTGTCGGTCACGCCCTTTCCACTGGCTTCTTCATGCTCAATTGGCCCGAGGTAGGTGTGAGCGCGATTGCTGTCCTCGAATCGGTCCTCCCACTGGACAACCATTCCGAGGTGCTGGTTGTTGAGCAGCAAGACTTTGACAGGAATTTTCTCGCAATGCAGTGTTGCTAATTCCTGAATGTTCATCTGGAAGCTGCCGTCGCCGTCAATGTCGATGACCAACGCGTCCGGATTGGCAACTTGGACACCCATAGCACATGGGAGCCCAAAGCCCATTGTGCCCAGTCCTGAGGAACTCATCCATGTCCGTGGTCGACGGAATTGAAAGAATTGTGCCGCCCACATCTGGTGCTGACCGACACCGACACTAACGAAGGTATCTCTATCTTTACAGAGATTCGAAAGTTCACGGATTGCATGTTGTTGCAGGATTCCGTCAAACTTTTGGTCGTAGGAGAACGGATGCTGCTTTTTCAAATCCATGCATCGGCTAACCCAATCACTGATATCCTCAGGTGGTTCGACGATCTTGTTCAGTTCGTCAAGCGCGAATTTCACGTCGCTGCATACCGGAATATGAGCAACCTTGTTCTTGTTCAGCTCAGATGCGTCGATGTCGACGTGGATGATCTTCGCATTCTTTGCAAATTCATCAAGCTTGCCGGTAACGCGGTCATCGAAGCGAACGCCCAGTGCAATTAGGAGGTCACAGTCGCGAACGGCATAGTTTGCGTAGGCACTTCCGTGCATGCCGAGCATGTCGAGGGAAAGTGGACCGTCGTTGGGGTATAGGCCCAGCCCCATGACGGTCATCGTGGTTGGGATGCCGGTTTTGGCAATCAGCTCGCGCAGCGCCTCAGCTCCTTCGGAAGCGATGACGCCGCCGCCGACGTAGAGGATGGGACGACGCGAATGCTTGATGGCTGCTGCAATTTGTCGAATCTGTTCGGGCTGAGCGTGAGGAGTGCGAACTTTATAGCCAGGCAAGTCCATTGGGACGTCCCAATCGACTTCGCAGCTATCAAGCTGAACGTCCTTGGGCATGTCCACCAACACTGGACCGGGGCGACCTGTTGTTGCCACGTGGAAGGCTTCCTTCATGACTCGAGCGACATCGCGAACATCGGTTACCAAGTAGTGTTGCTTGGTGATGCTGCGGCAAACCTCGACCATGGGAGTTTCTTGGAACGCATCGCTTCCGATGACAGGCGTTGGAACTTGTCCAGTGATCGCGATCAACGGGATACTGTCCAGTTTCGCGTCGGCGATGGAAGTGACCAGGTTCGTCGCGCCGGGACCACTGGTTGCCATGCAGACCCCGGGTTTGCCAGTGCTGCGGGCAAGTCCCTGGGCGGCGAATGCGCCACCTTGTTCGTGGCGAGGCAGAATGGTTCGCAGTTTGTTGGAGTACTTCGTCAGCGATTGGTGCATGGGCATGCTGCAACCGCCAGGGTAGGCGAAGATGGTGTCGACGCCGTGATTCACAAGCGATTGGACAACAATGTCAGCGCCCGTCATCACAGAAGTCGATCGTTTGGTATCGGCAGTCGCCATAGACTTATTCTCTCCGTGCGTCGCCCGCGATTCGCAGGCGTAAATTTTCATCCAGGAAGGTTGTTCGTTTCAGGAAAGCACACAATTCTAGTCGCCGGGCCGCTCTAGTCGCCGGGCCGCTCTCGTTGCCGGGCCGCGAACGCTCGTTGGACTCGCAACCCGCTCTTTCAAGCAGGCTTAGCGGGTCTAGCTCCGCAGACACCTCAGCCGCCGGAAAGGCTCGCTGTTTTGTCTTTTTCAGCAATGCCTCAATTTGGCAGGTGATTAGCCACGGAAATCAGTGCTCTCACTAGCCCCAGTCCACATCCGAGGACTTCGGAACTAGCTCAGTGAAAAGATACGCCAGAAGGCCGATTTTCGCAACTGAAAGCTATCTGAGCAGTTATGCTGCCGTCGGCGTCATCGGAAGGCGAACATGCTGGGCAGATTCGATATCTTTCGCGTAAGCGGTGGGGGTTCAGTCCGAAAAGTGGGTGTCTAGGACGACGGGCGAGGCTGTCGGTTCCAATTATCCTGCCCCAAGATTCGGCCCAAAGGCCCTATTTTGCCAAAATTCGTTGACAGCCGAAAAGGCAAGCAACTATATTGCTAACTTGTGGCAGTCGCTGGAAAACAGACGACGAGCCCCCTTTTCGAACCACATCCGAGCAACTCCTCTGCAAACACCAAGTTTTCTGAGCCAACTGTAGTCTTGTGAATCTGCCAACGCCCGCGATTCGCCTGATTTGACACGCAGAAGAGCCAAGGAAGCGCCTGATCGAGGTATCAACGAATGACCCTACTCGGCAAAGTCTTCATCTTTTTGATTCTGGCGTTGAGCATCGTGTTCTTCACGATTTCGGTGTCTGTGAATTCAACGCACATCGACAACAAGAAAATCGCTGCGGAAGCTCAGAAGGAGGCGTCCGATCTGAAGGCGAAGAATACACAGTTGTCGAACCAAATTGAGGAGTATCGTCAACAGTTGGCCATCGAACAGATTGCTCGTCGAGCCTCACTCGGGGCTCTGCAAACTGAGCTCGAGTCGATGCGACAGCAACTTAGCGACAAGACGGCTGAGGCGGTCCAGTTGAACGCTCAGGTCACGCAGTTGACACAAACCGTCAACGCCACCAACGCTCAACTGAAGGCAAGCACCGATGACAACGACCTGCTTCGCAAGCAGATTGCATCGGCAGAAGACAATTTGAGCAATGTGCTCTCTCAGTACGCTGACGCTAAAGATCAGCAGAATCGTCTTCAGGGCGAATTTGAAACCCTTGAAGCTCGCGTCGCGCAGATGTCGGACGAATATGTTCAAACTCTCGCTCAGCTAGAGAAGCTAGATATTGATCCGAATACTCCCCTGGATGCCCCTCCAGAGGTGAACGGCAAAGTGCTAGCCGTTTCAACCAACGGCTTGGTAGAAATCTCACTCGGACGAGATGACGGCATGCGGAAAGGCTTCACGCTCGACGTCACTCGCGGACAGCAATACCTCGGTCGCCTTCTCGTAACAAACGTCGCTGACAACAAGTGCGTGGCCGAAATCCTCACTCCATTCCAACGAGGCGTTATCCTGCAAGGTGACCGAGTCGATTCGAAGCTCTACTAAGCAGTAGCCATGTCTTTCGAATCAACACTGCCAAATTGCACTGCTTCTCCAATCGAAATGTTTGAGCGATGAATCAACCGAAAAAGAACTACAACGTCTACACGATTATGCTCATGACATCGACGCTGTTGATGCTCATCTCCTGCATCTTGATGGGCATTGAGTGGGGCCGCTAGTCCGACGCTCGCAAAAATTTTCTGGTCTGTATTCGGCCTATTCGCCAGCCACTCCATCGGGCGCTGAGTCACTCATCGGGCGCTGAGTCACTCATCGGGCGCTGAGTCACACAGAATACGCGTTTCGCTGGCACGGAAACGCTCGCTGAACTCTTTCACCAATATCAAAGCCGCGGGCCCCTGCCTCTGCGGCTTTCCTCTTGCCGGCTCTGGCAAAAGGTGACTACCTGAATCCTCCGCTGACGAATACAATCTGGGCGACCGATTGGTGGCCATTTTGTGCGTAGAGGGGATTAGGTTGACACGTTCAACACAACAAGCGGTGCTTGCTCTGGAAGACGGCACGGTATTTCGCGGACGCGCAATTGGAGCCGAAGGCGAAACGTCCGGGGAGGTCGTCTTCAACACGTCGATGACGGGCTACCAAGAGATTTTGACAGACCCCAGTTACTGCGGCCAAATTGTAACGATGACCTACACGGAAATCGGCAACTACGGCACGAATGACAGTGACGCGGAGAGTGGACAACCGAGAATCGCTGGGTTCATTGTCCGCTCCGACGCCCGCCTGCACAGCAACTATCGGGCAGAGTCGAGTTTGATCGACTATCTGAAGAAACACAATATTGTCGCCATTGCCGGCATCGATACTCGAGCGCTGGTGCGGCACATTCGTAGCAAGGGTGCGATGAAAGGCGTCGTGTCCACCACGGATTGCGACGAGGCATCGTTGGTGGAAAAAGCCAAAAATAGCCCCGGTCTGGTCGGCCGCGATCTAGTCCGCGAAGTCGTCCCAAGTGAGCCTAAACAATGGGATGAACCACTATTTGATTTCGACGAAGCAGTATCCAGTAAAGGGACGGGCAAGCACGTCGTCTGCTTAGACTTCGGTATGAAATGGAATATCGCCCGACACCTGCGGCAGCGAGGCAATCAAGTCACCGTGCTGCCGGGAACCGCGTCCGCGGAAGAAGTCCTCAAGCACAACCCAGATGGAATCTTCCTGTCCAATGGTCCAGGAGACCCTGAGCCGCTGGATTATGCCATCAACACCATCCGCGAACTGCTTGGCAAGAAGCCAATCTTTGGCATTTGCCTTGGACACCAATTGTTGAGTTTGGCGAGCGGGGCGAAGACTTTCAAACTAAAGTTTGGCCACCGCGGTTCAAACCAACCTGTGCTAAATCTCGTCAACGAAAAAGTTGAGATCACCTCGCAGAACCATGGTTTCGCCGTGGAAGACCAATCACTGCCGGATACGTTGGAGGTTACGCACCGTAATTTGAACGACGATACCATTGCTGGAGTGCGCCACAAGGAGCACCCTGCCTTCAGTGTGCAATATCACCCAGAAGCATCGGCAGGCCCTCACGACAGTGAGTATCTATTTGACCAGTTCCAGGCTTCCATGTAGCCAAGGGCTGTAATCGGCAATAATCCCATCGGCTTACTAGTGGTGCTGGCTTCCAGATCCACGCGGCTTGCTACGATCGTCGTTCGTCGGCCGATGAATCGTCCCGCTGGGCTCGTCTCTCACCAATGGCGATTGGCTCTGGTTGTGCGAATTGCTCGCGAGCTGCTACAACCAGCCCAATGGCAGCGAATAGAAGTCCGTTCTCGATTGGCGAAAACGATACTTCGTGGAACGCCATTTGGATGCAGTGCACTGATCCCAGGGCAAGTGCGATCATCGCAAGCCCACGCGACCATTGCGGCGCAGTATTACTCGTCCACAAATTCAAAATTTGCATGACGGACGCTAGAGCCACCATTGCAAATAGGCCGACGCCCACGATCCCAAGGTCCACCAATAGGCTCAGGTAGCTATTGTGGTGAACGTAGCCACGGATCGATTCGAGGCGAATGTCGGTCGATCGGTCCGACAAATAGGGAAGGTTGTAGATTTGGAACTGGTTGAATCCGAAGCCAGCGATTGGTTTGTCTTTGAACATTTCGATGGAAACGTATGCAAACGCAGCTCGCATGTAGGTGCTTTCACGCGTCTCAGCAGCGCTGTACTCGCGTTTGAACGCCACCAAGTCCGGCCCTTTGACGGCGCCGACCAGAATTCCACCCGTCAGAATCGCAACAATGGCTAGCCGCTTGGGAGTTCCCCGCAAACAGAAGATGATGAGCAGCATGATCGTGCTGGCAAGTCCCATCCAAATGCTGCGTGTGTAAGTCAGAAAGATTGCACCGAACATCAGCGGAGTCGCTACGCCAATGGCGGCCCAGCGGAATCGGCAGTTCGGTTTAAGCCAAACTGTGTACAACAACATGGGTAGCCAGCAGGTGATTAGCACAACGCCCAATCGGACCGACTGCAACATGGGACCGCGTGCACGTCCAAAGTGGATGCCCAAAGTCGGGTCGCCAATAAAGCGTGGCCATACGAGTGACCAGACTTTTGCGATTTCCAAGAATGCCGTCACGCCTAGGTAGAGACCGAGCACAACCAAAACGGCCAGGGCCGGTCGCAGTTGTTTCGGATCCAGTTTCGAAGTTCGAATGGCCGCGTAGATGAGAAACGGTATGGCGTATCCGTTTAGCAAGTGTGCCAGAGTATCCGGTTGACCGGGAATCTGTGAGCCGAGTGGTTGGGTGATTGTACGTGCAACCAGCCAGGCGAAGAACATGACAATCGTCACGTCGACTGCGCAGGGGCGAGTGAAGGACAAATTGCGCTGATACCAGTTAACGGCGACTTGCCCCAGTATGGCCAGCAACCAAACACGTTCCAGTGTTACGGTTTTGCCGGCTACATCCAGCGCCGCGAACTCGCCAGGAAAGACGCAGGCAGAGACGAAGAACAGCACCGTCGACAGATAGACACTACCGTACAAAAGCGCAGCGATGCCCCATACAGCGGCAGTGATTGCACCAATGACAACAAGCAGTTCCACGACGGTGGTTTCTCTCTAAACGAGTCAAGTTCCATTCGCGGCGCAAGTACTCTGGGAAGAAAACAATGCGCCTGTAAACCTTAGATTGTGGTTAGCCTGCTGGTCGTCGAATGCTTGCGGCTTCGTTGCTTTTCGAAAAATTTTCGAACACTCGACCTGACAATCACGGCTTGTTCGGTTCAGCTCTGCGTTCAATTGCCCTGTGAGAATCGTCATAACCGTCAAAGTCCCTGTGTCGCGGCAACTCGCACGGGTGCTTCTGCGCAGGTAGGCCCGTACTCCAGGCGGAATATGTAGCACGTTTAAGGGAGAGCACGCTGGTGTGTTCCGCGTCACGTTGCCTCGCCTGCTGCTGCAGACGAAGTCGCTATGAATTCAATTCGATCTTGCCCCAGGCTCGAAGGCAAAAGCATGAAAGATCAAGCGCTCTGGCTCTACCGACGTCTGACGGCTCGCAGTCGAACGAAACTGCTGAGTAGTCTGCGTGAACAAGGTAACGTTCCCGTCGCGGTACTTTTTTACCACCGGGTCTCAGATCGGCACGCAAACGACTGGACAATTGGTTGCGACGACTTTGCAAGACAATTAGATTGGCTTCAAGACAACTACGATATCGTTTCGCTCGAAGAAGCTCAGCTACGGACGCAGAGCAAGTTTTGCGATCGTCCCACGGTAGCCATTACGTTTGACGATGGTTACGCCGACAACGGCGATTTTGCCATTCCCGAGCTCGCTCGTCGCGGTCTAACGGCGACTTACTTCGTTGCAACAGACTTTGTGAAAACGGGCCGGTCCTTTCCGCACGACGTGAAGGCAGAACTCCCTCTGTTGCCCAATACTTTTGACCAGTTGCGGGAGTACGTTGATCTAGGAATGGAAATCGGAGCACACACGCGAAGCCACTGCGACTTGGGCCAAGTCACGCTGGAGTCCCAGATTCGTGACGAGATTGTGGGGAGCGTCCAGGACTTGGAAACTTGGCTTGGCCAGCCCATTCGCTACTTTGCCTTCCCCTACGGCTTGCCCCATAACACATCACAAGAAGCCGTCGACATCATTCGCGAAATTGGCCTGAAGGGTTTCTGCACCGCCTACGGAGCGTGGAATTGGCCCGGCAGCGGTGGCTTTCACCTGAGAAGAATTCACGCCGATCCTGGGATCGAACGTCTTCGCAATTGGTTGACCCTCGACGCACGCAAGTTGGAAGATGATCAGCAATTGCCATTTACTGAACCTGAAGTAGATGAACTTCGAATGACGAGTGAGTTGATGTAAGCAATCCGTGGCTTTCAATCGCCAATCATACAACCAGCGGCACGGGCGGGAGCCGTCCGACCCGATATCGACCAAACGCAAATAGCAATCGCCAAAGCACGCAAGAGCTCGCGCCCTACCGGAAAAAATAGTGGCGGCAGGAAAGCCACCACGACAGTTCCAAGCCCAACGCCACCGAACACCATCGCACACCGTCTTCCGAGACCGGTCAATTACCGATTTAGCAACAAGATCTACCGATGTCAGAACGTCATTGCAAACCACATAAGCTACGGATCAAGTTCGTCATCACGAGCCTGCCCGTGGGTGGTGCAGAAGTGCTGCTTTTCAACTTGATATCGCGAATGGACCGCGATGCTTTCGATGTTGAAGTCGTCTGTCTGAAAGAGGCGGGCGCGATGGGGCCGCAGTTCTCTCAAATTGCGCATGTGCACACAAATTTGCTCACATGGAAATACGATCTGCGTATTGTGCCCCGGCTCACGCGGCTATTCCGCGAGGCTGATGCGGTGATCACGGTGGGCGCCGGTGACAAGATGTTCTGGGGCAGAATTGCGGCGGCACTGGCGAGAGTCCCAGTCATTTGTAGTGCGCTGCATTCAACCGGATGGCCGGACGGCGTTGGCCGCCTCAATCGTCTGCTTACCCCCATCACAACGGGTTTCATCGCCTGCGCGCGGCAGCACGCGGACTATCTTGTGGACCGAGAAGGCTTCCCGCGGCAGAATGTCTACATGATCCCCAACGGCGTGAACATAAACCGCTTTCGCCCTGCTGAGCACATGCGAGGGGAAATCTGCTCGGAGCTTGAAATACCTCGCAATGCCGCACTGGTTGGGATTGTTGCTGCCCTTAGAGAAGAGAAAAATCACTCGCAGTTCTTGTCCGCGGCGAATCGTGTGCTGCACAAGTACGGCGACGCGGTTCACTTTCTCATCGTTGGAGACGGTCCCGAGCGAGAGAAGATTGAACGGGAAGTGCGTTCATTTGGCATTCACAACAACGTACACCTGCTGGGGAACCGAAGTGACACCGAGCGCATCCTGCCCGCACTCGACGTATTTTGCTTGACCTCGCGTATGGAGGCGAATCCGGTTTCGATTCTTGAGGCCTTGAGCTGTGGTGTTCCGGTGGTGGCTCCTGATGTTGGCAGCATTTCCGAAGCAGTCATTCATGGCGAGACCGGCTATCTCACGAAACCACTGTGCGAAGTTTCGACATCAGAAGCTATCCTCGCACTGTTGGATGCTCCGGCGGAAGCGAACAAAATGGGACGGAACGGTCGACTGCTGGTTTCCGATCGTTCAAGCCTCGACCACATGGTATTGGGCTATGAGAAACTGATTAGCAGCCTTTACAACTCGCACCGAATCCATCGCGGGTTGCCTGAGTGGCAGAGGCCTCCTCGCGGCGTCGAAACACTCGGACAGTCTCTGCTCGACGAGGCATACGAGTGCCAGCAACAGACGGAAGGCGAAATTGCCCCCGGTTGATCACTTGTTCGAACAGTTGGTTGCTCTAGAAAACGCCTGCTTGGTAAACACGCTGCATGCACGAAGTATTGCGGGCGTCCACGCGGCTAGACAGACTTGCTAGACAGAAATTGTTTGGCGGCGTCTGCGATAGATACAAATGCTACGAAAGCCCCTTTCCTGGTTGCCCCATTTGATTGTTCGGAAGGAGTACCGCCATGCCCTCACCAACAAGCCCGCCGTTGACGCAGGGTGCATCCCCTGGCTTGATCGCTTTGCCCGGGACGACTGACGCAATTCGGCTTGAAAAGCTGGCTGCATTTCGCTTGCAATTGCTGAGTCGTCGCGATCGAATCCGTTCGTCGCTCATCGACGAGTCGTACTTTTCGCAGTCGCACCAGGATAGCGGTGGCGACGAAGCAGACATTGCCTGCACATTCAGTAGTGGTGAACTATCGAAGGCAATTCTCCAGGCG
>CAYPLE010000065.1:34477-35939 GCA_964411445.1 uncultured Pirellulaceae bacterium | reverse complement strand
TTGAGGGGCTAGCTGATTTCGGTGTAGGTGAGTGCTTTGTCGCTGATGTCTTTACGGCACCATGCACCTGACCAGCGAATTTTCTGCACTGCGGTATACGCCTGCAGCTTGGCTTTGGAAACGGTGTCCCCGAGTGCGGTGACGCCGAGGACGCGGCCGCCATCGTTCATGACTTGGTCGCCGACTAGTTTGGTGCCAGCGTGAAAAACTTTTACGTCTTGGAGTTGATCGGCGGCGTCGATGCCAGTGATTGGGCGCCCCTTTTCGTAGTCGCCTGGGTACCCTTGGCTGGCCATCACGACGCAGCATCCGGGGCGCATGTCCCACTCGGGTGGAGCAATTTGATCAAGCGTGCCGTCAACAGTGCCTTCGATGATATCCATCAAATCGCTCTTGAGACGCATGAGTAGTGGCTGGCATTCCGGATCGCCAAAACGGCAGTTGTACTCGAGTACTTTCGGGCCAGCGGGGGTGATCATAAGTCCAGCGTAGAGCACTCCACGAAACGGCTTGCGATTTCGCTTCATGGTGTGCACGGTCGGGACAAGGACGTTTTCCTCGATCCAGGCCAGCAGGGCGTCATCGACAAGGGGCGTGGGGCTGTAGGCTCCCATACCGCCAGTGTTTGGGCCTTTGTCACCATCGAAAGCAGGTTTGTGATCCTGTGCAGGAGGGAGCGGGACGATGGTGCGGCCGTCGGTGATCGCCAGCACGCTCGCCTCGTCGCCTTCGAGTCGTTCCTCGATGATCATTTGCGTTCCCGCAGCGCCAAATTCCTTGCGGCGAGCAATCCGGTCGATGGCTTCCAAAGCATCATCGCGTCGATTGCAGACGATGACTCCCTTGCCGGCGGCCAGCCCGTCCGCCTTCACGACGACGGGGCATCGGTCGCGTTCACCTGGATATCGGCCCTTGATGAACCGCATGGCATCGTCGGGATCGCGGAATACTTGGAAGTCTGCGGTTGGGATGTCGGCCTGTCGAAGCAGGTTTTTGCAGAATGCTTTGCTGCTTTCCAGTTGAGCCGCAGCCCGGGATGGCCCAAATACACGTAGCTTTTCGGCTTCAAAAGCATCCACAATTCCGGCGGCCAAAGGCGCTTCGGGGCCGATGACCGTGATTCCAATATTCTCGGACTTGGCGAATTGGATCAGCGCAGGAATATCGGTGCTGGAGATTTCAACGTTGCTGGCATCAATGGCGGTACCAGCATTGCCTGGAGCCACGAAAACTTGGTCCACTCTGGAGCTTTGCGAGATCTTCCACGCCAATGCGTGCTCGCGACCACCGTTTCCAACGATTAGAACTCTCATCTTTTGCCCAATTCAACTGCTTGCTGGATCGCCAAATTCACTCCTGATCTGCGGGTCGCGTCAATCACCGAGAGCGAATCTTCTACACGGCCAGCGATTGTAGTTGTCCAGAGCCCAATCAGGAACCCTTGGCCGCTTGCGACAGGGGC
>CAYPLE010000065.1:28773-34377 GCA_964411445.1 uncultured Pirellulaceae bacterium | reverse complement strand
CGATTGTAGTTGTCCAGAGCCCAATCAGGAACCCTTGGCCGCTTGCGACAGGGGCGGTGCAAATGACGGTCGGAGCTGCTGCAGAGGACTGGTCGGAGGTGCCGAGTCCGCGGTTTGCCCTGAGGCGTTCGTGGGGACGCCGTCCAGGTCGGAATTTGTTGTCCTCAGAGCAAGATGCTGAGCACTAGACTATCGATCCAGGGTGTTAGGCACTTAAAATAGGGGCCTACAAAACTCCTGCGGAGATTCAAAGCGGTGCGTAAAGTAAACAACGGCGGTGGTTGGGCAGCGATTCGCTACACCTTCAAAAAGGCTCGTGAAGCGGGTGGCGTCTGGAAATTCTACAAAGCGCTGCGCAGTAAGAATGCTTGTAAGACCTGCGCGCTGGGCATGGGTGGTCAAGCAGGTGGGATGGTCAACGAGCAAGGTTCGTTCCCGGAAGTCTGCAAGAAATCGCTCCAAGCTATGGCTTCGGATATGCAGCCAGCCATTACAGCAGATTTCTGGCAAAAGCACTCCGTCGCTGATCTCCAGCAGTGGACGCCGCGCCAGTTGGAGACAAGTGGTAGACTGATTCAACCAGTTGTCTATCGCCGCGGAGCTTCACACTTCGAAACGATCTCCTGGAAAGATGCTTTTAGTAAGATCGCCACCAAACTTGGCCAATTGTCGGCCGACGAAACCTTCTGGTATTTTAGCGGTCGCAGTAGCAACGAAGCTGGTTTCCTGCTGCAATTGCTCGCACGACTGTACGGTACCAACAATGTGAACAACTGTAGCTACTATTGCCATCAAGCTAGCGGTGTAGGTCTTAGTAAAGCACTCGGGACCGGGACAGCGACGGTGACTCTGGAGGATGTGGAGAAAGCCGACCTGGTGTTCGTGATAGGCGGCAATCCAGCCAGTAACCACCCGCGATTGTTGACTTCGCTGACACATCTCCGGCGTCGCGGAGGCAAGTGTGTGGTCATCAATCCTGTCCGCGAACTTGGCATGATGAAGTTTCGCATTCCTAGCGATCCACGCAGTATGTTGTTCGATGCCAGTATCGCGTCGCATTTTGTACAGCCACACATCGGCGGAGACCTGGCACTGCTAACTGGCCTGGCCAAGGCTGTCGTCGAAACCGATGCGTGTGACCGGGAGTTTCTGGAGAAATACACCAACGATTCAGTAGAATACCTGGCATGGCTGGCAGAGCAGTCTTGGACTGAGATCGAAGCCAAGAGCGGCGTTGCAGAGTCGGAGATTCGCGAGATTGCCGCAATTTATGCAGAGTCTAAAAATGCTGTCTTCTCCTGGACGATGGGTATAACGCATCACGTCCATGGCGTCGAAAATGTCAATGCGATCACGAACCTTGCGTTGCTTCGGGGGATGGTTGGGCGTGCCGGAGCAGGCTTGATGCCAATTCGCGGGCATTCGAACGTGCAGGGGATCGGTTCCGTCGGCGTGACTCCGAAGTTGAAGGATGCAATCTTCGACAGCTTGCAGGATAAATTTGGCGTGCGTTTGCCAACCTCCACAGGCATGGACACGATGGCTTGTATGGAGGCAGCCAAGTCTGGGCAAGTCAAAGCAGCCGTTTGCCTGGGTGGAAACTTGTACGGATCCAACCCCGATGCAAAGTATGCAAAAGAATCGCTTGGCAAGCTGGAGCTGCTGGTGACGTTGAGTACGACGCTCAATACCGGACACCCTCACGCCCTTGCCGATGAGACCCTCGTTTTGCCCGTTCTGGCTCGTGATGAAGAACCGCAGCCGACAACCCAGGAATCGATGTTCAACTACGTCCGAGTCAGCGATGGTGGTCCGTCACGCTTGCCCGGCCCGCGTAGCGAGATTGACGTAATCGCCGAGCTCGGAGCGCAGATCGTCGGCGATTCTGACTCAATCAATTGGCAAGATATGCGGCAGACCGATACGATTCGCAATTGGATTTCTCAGGTCGTTCCTGGGTATGATCCGATTCGCGATGTCGGCACGACGAAAAAGGAATTTCAGATTCCAGGTCGCACCTTCCACGAGCCGCAGTTTCCAACGCCGGATGGCAAAGCAAGGATGTTCACCTACGAACTGCCTAGTTTGGCGGCTGCCGGAGCCGACCAGTTGCGGATGATGACGGTTCGCAGCGAAGGGCAATTCAATACAGTTGTCTACGAAGAAGAGGACCTGTATCGCGGGCAAGAGCGACGCGATTTGGTGCTGATGCATCCCGATGATATACTGCAATTGGGGCTCCAACCCGATCAAAGAATTCGCATCCACAATGAGACAGGGACCATTACCGGCTATCTGGCTCGGGCTTACAAAGACATCAAGCCTGGGAACGTGTTGATGTACTATCCAGAAGCAAATGAACTCGTCCCTCGAACGCTCGATCCGCAATCCAAGACTCCCGCGTTCAAGGCCGTTCCCGTCACGATTGAACCTGCCTAGGGCCGCCGTCGATCAGTCGTCGTCTGTGACGTTTGCCAGCGGTGGATGCGTTGGTGTGTAAAGTTGAGGTGGGGGGCGGAGCTGCAACCAGATCCACTGCGATTTGGCGCGAGGTTGGAGAGCGGCTGTAAGCGGCTCCGGTGCACGGGGTTCTTGATTGGGCGTGGGCGTAAAAAGAGCCCCGCAGTCGTAAGACTACAGGGCTCCTCAATTGAAACGCGTTAACCAGCGAAAGGGCTAACAGAAGTGGCTCACTAAGGATTACTCAGCGGCTTCCTTCTTGCAGCATTCTTTCTCGCAACCAGCTTCGCACTTGCTGGCTGCTGCTTCTTTGCAACTGCCGTCGCACTCGTCTTTTTCGCAGCAAGCGCTGGCGGCTTCTTTGCAACTGCCATCGCACTCGCCCTTTTCGCAGCAAGCGGTGGTTGCTTCTTTGCAAGAACCATCGCATTCGCCTTCTGTGCAGCATGCTTCACCTTCGGAGCATGTGGCTGCTTCGGCCGAGCAGCAACCGCCTGAGCAACTTTCCTTCTTCGATTCCATGCAGCATGTTGTGCAGCAACCTTCGTCGCAGCATGTGCACGGACCACCAGCGGCACAACTGCAATCACAGTCTGTTGTGCTGCACTCGCAAAGTTCGCAACAGCCGGCTGGGGCGCCTTCGCTACCAACTTGCTGTGAAACGTAAAGTCCACCGACAAACAATAGTGCTACTGCACCAACGCCAAGTACTTTTGAAAGCATCGTAAATTCCTGTGAAAGTCAAAGTCTAAAATTAAAATCCGATCGATCCACCAACACGCCGATCGCGGATTGCAATCAAATCGCACCGATTCATCGGTTTGGTTGCTGGCGGAGTTGAGTAACTGAGAACCGACGGACGCCGGCGGTTAGTTGAGCCAGACGCAGAGCAGCGCGCGAGCCTGTAGGTTCGGCAGCCAATGCGTATTGTTCGCCGAAGCCGAAAGCATTTCGGATCTAGGCGGAACAGAGAAATTGAGAAGCCCGATGGGCGCCTCGGAAACTAGCTGCTGATCGTCGTTGGAGTCACGGGATGCAACAAATAGCTCTACCGAAGAAGCTCGGCAGCACTCGCAGTGACCTGAGTGGCACGCTGGAGTCGCCGCGGTTTCAGAAGCGTTTTGCAGCCTTTCTTCAGCAGACTGTTTGTCGTCCGCAGCACACTTAGAGGATTCGTCGGTTGGCTCACTGCAGCTTCCACCACAACAAGTACTCTTGATCGGAGCAGTTTCGCAGCAGCTTGTGGCTTGAGCGTTGTCATCGACATCAACGCAGTGCGAGCATTCTGCCGAAAACAGTGAGGCTTGCACACAGCAGCAGCCCAGGTTCAGAGGTGCCAACACATTGCCCATCATGACCACGAACATCGTGGACATTTTGAACAAGTGGGAACCTAGGAGTCTTGGCAGCATCAGGGTCGATTCTGAAAAACGTGCGGTCTGAGTGCGGAAAATCTGCGTAGAGCGATGTAAGCCGAGACGGTGGGGGTGGAGCGACTCCTTTCACACCGGTCGGTACCTTAATTCTATCAGCTAATTTGACGCCATTCTGTACAAATTCTTACCTACTGAAATGTAACGTCCAGATTGCGCAAAATCCAGTCGGATTGAGCAGGTGGGCTGGCTGTATTGCATTCAATATGCCGGTCAGGAACGAGATGCTTCGCAACTGCGGCTAGCCCAACCAATCGGCACAGAAGCCTGGGGCGGAAGGCAGAAGCCTGGGCGCATGAAGAATGGAGAGTAAATTCTCGCACCATCGAGGGAAAGGGAGCGAGAGAAGGAAATGGACGAAGGGATCGACTGGGCGGGGGTGCTTGGCCCGCTTTATTGCGTTGCGGGAATTACTGATGCCGACGGGTTGGGTGAGCTTGAGGCAGCTTTGACCCAACATCCGCCGCGGTGTGTTCGTCTGTCCGCTGGTGCTGACGCCGCCGATTTGCCCTTCGAAACCAAGCCCAGCCGCTGGTTCGAGCGAGGCCGCATTCTATTAGACAATTCCATTCGACCCGGAGGATTCCTGCAGCACGCCCTTGGTGAGTATTACGTGCAGGACGCAGCTTCGTTGTTGGCAGTGGCTTTGGCTGATGTTCATCCGGGTGACAAAGTTCTCGATGCTTGCGCTGCGCCCGGCGGTAAGTCGACCGCCATCGCCCACGAGCTTGGCGGACGCGGTTTCTTGGTCAGCAATGAAGTGATTGCAAGTCGTCTAGCTCCGCTGAATCAAGCGCTATGGCGGACAGGTTATCTGAACTATGCGACGACCCATTTTGACATAGAAGATTTGGCTGGCCCGTTGGCTGGACAGTTTGACTGCGTTGTGGTCGATGCGCCGTGTTCCGGCCAATCGATGCTTGCGAAAGGAAAGCAAACGCTAGCATCTTTTTCAGATCATCAGGTTGCTCACAGTGCTGCTCGTCAGCATCGGATCATGGCCGCAGCCGAATCGCTCGTTCGGCCTGGTGGTCGCCTTGTCTACTCGACTTGCACATTCGCTTACGCCGAAAATGAAGCGGTCATAGAGCAGTTCTTGGGCAAACATCCTTGGTGGCAGTTGCCTGAAACGCGGCGCGACCTCAGTGACTTTGAAAGTTCACACCTTCCTGGCACGTATCGTTTGTGGCCGCATCGCGATCCTTGTGCGGGCGGTTTCGCTGCCGCGCTTCGCAAAGCGGATGATGCTGAGCAGAGCGTCGATAACAGTAGGCGGCGTCAGAGACGGTCTGCCAAAGCGCGGCCCTCGCCAGCGCCTCCCGAGTTTTCGCAGTGGTTTCAGCCAGCGGACGTGCCGCTGAAGTGGCAAGAAGTCAACGGGAAGGTCTGCGTTTCGACTGGCGATGCGCCCAGTGGTCTGAATGAGTTGCGTTGCATCTGGCCGCCATTTGGGTTGCAGAAAGGGAAGCGATTGGAGCCCTCCTATGCTGTTAGTTTGGCGGGTTGTCTGCGTCCCGTTCAGCTTATCGAACTGCCTGAAGATGCAGCGGTGCGTTATGTTGGTGGCCAGCCAATTCGGCTTAGCGAGTTGCCTGAGGCGACGGTCGAGCAGATTGGGTCCAAGTCCGGCTGGGCCGTCGTGACGCATCGCGGGCGTCGCGTCGCGTGGACCAAGGTGGCTTCGGGCGTTTTGAAGAATCATTTTCCCAAA
>CAYPLE010000065.1:14236-28673 GCA_964411445.1 uncultured Pirellulaceae bacterium | reverse complement strand
ACGTCCTACAAAAAATTCCGTGATCGAACCGCCAGGCTTGTGTTTTCGGCTGCGAAGTTGCGACTCTTCACGCAGAGTGCGCGGGGCAGGGGGATCTGCCCTTCTTTAGGAGAGTGGAAACCGCAACAATGGTGACGCTGCTGCTGCGCGACTGACTCGCTTGGCACCCTGAGCTAGCCTCTCCCCAAATGGTTCCAATGCAAACTTCGAAGTTTTCAACGCAGATCCTCGCCAAGCTCTGTAGTGATCCAGCGCGTCACCGATACGGCCAAGTCAGGTTACGAAAAGCACGTCATGGTCAATTCTTTGCCGGGGTGATTGCTGCACTTATTTTTACAGCGGCAGCTTTTGCCCAGGATGTCCCAGGAAGTTCTCCGTTTCGAACGCAGTACTCTGGATCTCAGAGTTCCGGGTCCCAGAATGCCGGGTCCCAGGCTGGGGGTGCAACCGGCCTACAGCCTGGCGATGTGGCTAGCAATCCGCAGCCAGGCTTCAACCCACCGACTGGCACCAATCAAACTCAACCTCCGGCGGGGGATGTTTCCCCCGGGCAGACGCCTGCAGGGAACGGGCCACTGGAGAACGGGCCGCAAAATGGGCAGCCGCAGGCAAGTGTCGCGTCGAGCCGTACTGGATCGGCAGCCGAGCTACGTGCGAAGATAACGACACGGCAGACAGCGCTCCAGGGCGACGCCTCGCTGGCCGCTGAAACGGTTGCCGCCGCCCAGTCGCTTTTTCAAAAGACGTTAACGCTGCTGGACGAAGCTGAGTCGAGGCAGGCGCAGGCGGATAAGTGGCAGGCTGCAATTGCGTCAGCGCCGCAGCGGCTGCGAAACGAAGTAACGCGCGGTGAGCAACTCAATACAACAGAGACTCCCCCGCTGCCGGTCATTGCCGATCTGGAGGAAGGCAAGCGAGTGGTTCAAGAGGTTGGGGCGGCGCTAAACGAAGTGTCAAACCGCCTGGCGAGCCTAAATCGAGAAGAAGCAAATCGGGTCAAGCGGAAGCAAGAGGTTCCCGAACTGATTTCGAAGCTGAAAGCCTATGACCCAAAGGCAGTTTCGGAGGCGGTTCCTGCCCCGGCAGATGCGGCACCGCTCTTGGTCGAGGCTAGCCAATGGGTGAAGGAAGCAGAGCAGTTCGTTGTTGATGCCACCTTGCGCGAATATGAATTGGAATTGCAGGCGTACACTGCGGAAAGTGCTCTGCTGCCGTTGCAAATCGAGAATGATCGCAAGTTGGAGGCGAGGCTGAAGCAGCAGCTTCGTCAAGCCAACACGGAGCTGGATGCTCTGCGTAGCGATCAGATCGAATCGGCTCGCTCCGCTGCTGCTCAGGCACTGAAGTCTGCAACCTCGGAGCCGGCACGAAAACAATTGCAAGCTGATCTGGATCGCATCAAGGAGTGGAAGCGGATCAGTCCAGATGTATCCCCGCAAGGTGGATCGCAAGCTGCTCGCGAGACTTTCAACCTGCAGGAGGAAACGCAAGCTGTTAGTGATGACTTTAACGAATGGAATGAACGGCTGCAAAATATTCGTAGCCGCATTGAAGTGGCTCCCGACGCGCCATCCAGCAGCGCGACGTTCAATACTTGGATTGGTTTGAAGCTGCGGAACCAGCGAGAAGAGTTGCCCAGCGAAGCCAAGTTGAACGAAACGATCAAGAAGATTCACGAAGAATTGCGATGGGCCGAGGCGCTGCAGTTCACGCTCGAAGACGAAAAGAAAGAGCTCTTGCGTGAAAAGCTGGCCATCGAGCGGAGTTACATGGATGGTGTCTCAGCAGAACAGCTAAAGGGCACTCGCCCGCAAATCTGGGAGCTTTACAACGCAATTAATCTGAGTTTGGATACGACGACGCAGATGCGTCAAGATCTCGATACTTACGTGACTGCTCTGATCGACTCGGCTACGAAACACGCCGATACAATCAGCCTCGTCCAGGAGTATCGCAAGTTCATTGACCAGCACATTCTTTGGATTCGAAGTGCTCAACCAATCTCGCTTGGTGATGCGGAGCCTACTTGGGAAGCGTTGAAGTGGGTCATTTCGTACGACAATTGGAAGCAAACGCTTTCGCATCTTTGGCAAGATGTCGTGCACGCTCCTTGGTGGTACGCGTTCTTCATTATTGGAATGGCAGTGCTGCTTGTGAATCAGTCTAGTATGCGTCGGCTGTTGGGGCACCTCTCTCAGCAAGCAGCTCGACCTGGGTGTGCAGACTTTTCGTTGACTTACCGATGCACGTTGTTGACGCTAGCCATATCCTCGCCGTTGGCCGTTGGGTTGCTGTTCGTATTTTGGCGTCTGAAAGAATCTTCTGGTTTCGCTAGCGACGGGGTGACCGCCGAGCATGGTCTCGCCATTGCGGCTGGTTGTGCCCTTGCGGCTGGCGTGACGTTTCCGCTGGAGCTGTTTCGTCAAGTCTGCCGGTTAAACGGTTTGGCCGTTCATCATTTTGGTTGGTCCGGACAAGGTGCGGGGCGATTTCGACGCAACTTGCGTTGGTTCATCGACCTGGGCATTCCTTGCGTTGGCATCGTCGGCATTTTGTCCGCCCAATCCGATAGCCGGCGAGAAGTCTCGCTTGGCCGGGTAGCGTTCATCCTGTTGATGATGATCTGCTTGGTCCTGTTCCTTCGGCTTTTTAATCCACGCACGGGGGTGTTTGCCGAGCGTATCGCCAAGGTGCCGGATGGGTGGCTCAATCGGACTCGATTCGCTTGGTTCGGAATCATCATCTGCTTGCCAGCCGCGATTGCGATTACCAGCATCGTGGGCTACCACTATACGGCGCAGCGCATCGCATTGCACCTGAATTCGACACTTTGGATGCTCGTTGCTCTTTCCATTGTCTATTGCTTGATGTCGCGGTGGTTACTGCTCAATCGGCGGAAGCTCATCGTGGCTCAGGCTCGAGCGCGTTTGGTTGAGGCTGCCAAGCGTGACGCGGGCGAATCGGAAATGCCGCCTGAGAATAGTGGAGAAGTAGATGTTGTTGAAATCAATGAGCAAACAAAACGGCTGATGCGTAGCCTGATTGTGACCGTCGGTATCATCGGTGGTTACTTTATTTGGGCGGACGTCCTGCCTGCGATCGACATTTTGCGGGATGTTACGATTTGGCCGCAGCGCGATGGCAGTGGCGAGATTACTGGCTATATCACGCTCGCAGATGCCTTGCTGGTCATTCCCGTGGTCGCACTAGTCGTGATTGCAAGTCGCAATGTTCCTGGACTGCTAGAGATTGCGCTTCTTCAGCACTTGCCGCTTACATCCGCAGCCAAGTACGCGGTCACTACTTTGTGTCGCTACGTCATCATGGCGGTCGGTATCGTTGCGTGTTGTAATCAGCTTTCCATTCGTTGGGATACGGTTCAGTGGCTTGTCGCCGCACTCGGCGTCGGCTTGGGCTTTGGCTTGCAGGAGATTTTTGCCAATTTTGTATCTGGAGTCATCTTGTTGTTCGAGCAGCCGCTGCGGGTTGGCGACATTATCACCATCGATGGCGTCACCGGTACAGTGACGAAGATTCGCATGCGAGCTACCACGATTGTCAATTGGGACCGGCAAGAGTTGATTGTTCCCAACAAGGATTTGATAACCGGCAAACTGCTCAATTGGACGCTAAGTGATTCGACAAATCGAATTGTTGTCGAAGTGGGCGTGGCGTACGGCAGCGACATGCAGCACGCTTGTCAGGTCATTCGTGAGATTTGCGAAGCCAATGAGACTGTGCTGGGCGATCCTCCTCCACTAATCACCTTCTCAGGCTTCGGTGATAACACGCTAAATATTGTGGTGCGGGCATTTTTGAGCTCGCTAGACAACCGCTTGGCAACCATCCATAGTCTCCACGAAGAAATTTATCGCCAACTGAACAAGGAAGGTATTGAAATCGCCTTCCCGCAACGCGACCTCCATCTTCGCTCGCTTCCGAAAGAGTTGGCCAATTTGTTCGGCGGCAACGGCGGCATCAGCGACGTCGAGAAATCGGCGACGCCAGAGGCAGCCAACAACTGAGCAGTTCAAGCCAAATAGCCGACTCGTCAGCCAGATCAAGATCAACAACCAGGTCGAAGCTGCGATGCATGTTTCGATCCCAAGCAAGACACATTTTCAAGCAGTCTATAGAGTAAGCAGCATGAGTCAGAATGAAACGCCGTGCAGAATTGTGATCGTTGGAGGCGTTGCCGGTGGTGCTTCGGCAGCCGCCCGCGCTCGACGATGTGACGCCAATGCAGAGATCACCATCCTGGAAAAGGGGCCAGTGGTTTCGTTTGCAAACTGTGGGTTGCCCTACCATTTGGGAGGTGAAATCGCTCTGCGGCAGAAGTTGCTCGTGGCGACGCCCGAGTTGTTCTGGGATCGATTCCGCATTCGCGTACGCACCGGTCACGAGGTCACGAGTATTGATCGCAAGGCCAAGACGGTGACTGGTCAAACGGCCGAAGGCGAAGAATTCAAAGTGCCCTACGATAAGCTGGTTTTATCCACCGGTTCGGAGCCGATACGTCCTGACTTTTACGATGCGACGGCGAACAACCTTTTTCAACTGTGGACATTGGATGACATGGATCGAATTCTCGCATCCATGAAGAATCGGCCTTGTAAGACGGCTGCTGTGATCGGTGGCGGGTTTGTCGGCCTCGAAGTCGTTGAGCAGCTTAAGCGACGCGACATCAAGGTGACGTTGATCGAGCGGAATCCTCAGGTGCTTAAGCCGCTGGATGCCGAGATGGCCAAGTTGATCGAGAATGAACTTGTTCGCGAAGGCATACGGCTGTGCTTTAACGCAAACGTCGAATCGCTGTTAACAAGTTCCGGGCGGGCTACGGCCGTGAAGCTGGCTGATGGTGAGACCATTCCTTCAGATCTGGTCATCTCGAGCGCTGGAGTTCGCCCGAGAACGGAGCTTGCCGCAGCGGCGGAGCTCGAAATCGGCGAAACCGGCGGCGTGTCTGTGAATGAGTTTTATCAAACCACCGATCCAGATATTTACGCGGTTGGCGATATGGTTGAATATCATCACGGTACATGGAACAAGGAGATGCGACTTCCGCTGGCAGGTCCCGCGAATCGCGCTGGGAGAATTGCCGGCAGCCATGCGGCAAGGGGCAATGCTGCAAAGTCGGGCAGCGTTCAAGGAACGGCAATCGTTCGGGTCTTCGAGCTCGGCGCGGCCGCAACCGGCTTGAACGAAGCTGCCTGTCAGGCGGCTGGCCGCGAATATCGAACAGCCATAGTGCAGGCAGCGCATCACGCGAGCTACTTTCCAGGTGCGAAACCACTGACGCTCAAACTTATTTATGAACCGGGGAGTCGCCGGGTGCTTGGAGCTCAGGCGGTTGGCAAAGAGGGAGCAGACAAGCGTATCGACGTCGTCGCGACGCTTCTCAATTTTGAAGGCACCGTGGATGATCTTGCCAATCTGGATCTAGCCTACGCTCCTCCTTACGGATCGGCCAAAGATATTCTGCACATGGCTGCCTTCGTCGCGCAAAACGATCTGGAGCAGTCGCCAAAGCTGATGTCGCCAGATGCTTCGCTTGCAGACTTGCAGGTTGTCGATGTTCGCAACGCCAGTGAACTTGAGAAGCTGCCGCTCGACGGTGCCATTCACATTCCTGTCGATGAATTGTCTGACCGCTGGCAGGAGCTTGACCCAAGCAAGCCGACGGTGACGGTTTGTCATTCCGGCAAGCGAGCTCACGTCGCAGCGTGTCTGCTGGCTGGCAAGGGCTTTGACGCGGTTAGCAATTTGTCAGGTGGAATGTCCATTCGCCGGCTTTGCGTCGAGTAATCTTCTCGGCGTTGATGGCGGATCAACTAGAGTCAATCACTGACATGCACTGGGCGCCAGCGGCCGTGATCGTCTTGCCTCGGCAGTTGTTAAAAAAACGAAAAAAGCCGAGCTGCTGTGGCACAACAACTCGGCTTGGGATGAAACTGTCGCTTGCTGGAAACGCTACACCCGGGATCGAAGCGTTTTAGAATCGGAAGATGAGGTCAGCCGTCAGTCGATCGTCAAGCAAGCCCTTTCGCGCCGTCAGTGGGAACTCGTAAGCGATACCGGCTTCGATGTTGCGACGCGGCTTGGCCTTCATGCCAATGGCTTGAGTCACCAGGTCGTTACCGGTGACGCCAGAGGCTCCAAGGTTGAACAAATCACCACCTTCGACAGGACCAAAGGCTGTACCGGAGCTTAGGTAGTTGTACCAGTTGATTTCCGTGAACGCGTAAACTGGACGATCACCAATCTGGCGGTCAAAGTGGTTGGACCAGTACCAAACGCGGTTTTCCAAGTTGGTGTCGTTTGGCTCGCGGAGACCGCTTGCACTAATCCAGTGCCCCTTGTCGCCAATGCGGGTGCCACCGGTGACGAAGAAGTGAAATTCGCCGTTGCCATTTCCTTGCAGCGACTTGTTCGATCCAGCGGGGATCTCGTAAGTCAGGCCAGCGCTCAATAGGCGTCCGTTGCAAGTGTCGCGGAACAGGTTGTACTTTAGACCCAACGCATCGTCAGCAAAGCCGCTGTCGAGGATCGGGCTTTGAGTGTGGATCAAGCCATCCTTGGTCGCAATGATGCTCAACCGGTCCGTAATTCGGGCTCGCAGTTGCAGAGCGTAAACTTGCACCGAGTTACCACCAAGAGCGGCCGGTAGGTTGTGGTTGATAAAGATGAATCGCGCTTCGGTCAAGCTGCGAGGATCTTCGAAGAAGACGGGGTTGGTCATTGGGCTGATGAAATCATCAAAGCATCGATCTGATTCTTTGATGAACCCAAAACCCAGCAATCCGCCTTTGTCGCGGCCGCCGAACAGAGAGTCGCAACCGCTGGCTGAATCGCAGCAAGCGCCATCGTCGCATAGGCCACTTGCGTCGCAGGACAGGCTGCTCACGTCGCAGGCCAGGCAACTGTTGCTAGGGGCTGCAGCTTCCTCATCGGGAGCTTTGTCGCTCGGGCTTGTATGAATTGCTGTCGGGATCACCCTGCGCTCGTACGAGTCGATCGCATCGACCGCCACTGCGTTTCCTGTTAGAGCGAGAGCCAGTAAGCCCCCAAAAACTCTCAGTCGTTTGACATCCATGCCTTCGAATCCTTATTTCGGTTTGTTAGCTGGGCGGCGGCACCTGCATGGCAAAACTGCTCGGTGCATTGCCTCTCCCTTTTGTCCGGAGTGCATCGCGAAATCCATTCGCCTGAAGGTGCACACCACGCACATCAATACCACCCGCTAGGGCCTTGCACGCAGAAAGATGTGCCGTAGTCATCGACTGTGCACATGGCAAAGTTCAAATGCGTGGAGCCTCCTTTGCGACTTCACACCAACAACCAATGCTGGTTGGTCTGCCTGTCCCAGAAGAGTGGGATTTTGAGGTCCTGTCGATTGCGTAGACTTTTTCGAAAGCTCTTCGTCGGTTCGTGTGTAAGCGTGCGGGCGTGCACACCCTGAAGATTGTCGCGGGAACAGGGAAGTGGATGAAACCTCCATTAGTTTGCGTATAAGGCCATTCAAGGAGCCTTTCAGACGCCTTGAAGCCGGGCGGGGGGCGTTTTTACAGGGCTACTTTTGCCGCGTATGTCTGACTAGCGCGACAATTCGCACAACATCCGGTATTCTGGATCGCCAACGTTTAGCGATGGGCAAGGATTCGCGTTGGGAAGCGGATGGTTGCCAAGATCCAATGCGGCAAAGTGGCACAAGTGAGAGGCAATTACCTGAAAGTTGGTCCACTCTTGGTGCGTTGGCACGCTTGATGCTCTCAAGTCGATCAGCTCGCGGTAGTTTTGCGCTCGCTTCGTATTTATCGCTTGTCACCATCGTTCATTACGCGGTCCGGGAAACGATCGCTTTACAGACCTACGTTTTCGCAGAGACAACAGAATTCGATGTCGACCCTAACAGCTGAAGCTGGAACCGGCGCCACAAATGACGCAGACACCAGCGGCATGGACTCCTTTTCATACGACGACAAAATCGTTCGTATGTTTGTCACCGCGACGATTATCTGGGGATTGGTGGGTACGCTCGCTGGCCTGATCGTCGCTGTTCTGTTGGTTTACCCCTGGCTGACTGGCGGGATGCCCTGGCTGTCCTTTGGACGCCTGCGGCCTTTGCACACCAATGCAGCGATTTTTGCATTCGCTGGAAATGCTGTCTTCGCAGCGATCTATTACAGCACCCAGCGACTCTGCAAGACCAGGATGTGGAGTGACACGCTCAGCCACCTGCATTTCTGGGGTTGGCAAGCCATTATTGTGGCCGCGGCTGTAACCCTTCCGCTTGGCATCACTCAAAGTAAGGAGTACGCCGAGCTCGAATGGCCCATTGATATTGCCATTGCAGTCGTTTGGTTGCTGATCTTCGGTGGCAATTTTTTGATGACGCTGATCAATCGTCGTGAGCGCCACATGTATGTTGCGCTTTGGTTCTACATCGCAACCATCGTGACGGTTGCGTTGTTACACGTGTTTAACAACTTGGTTATTCCAATCGGGCTGACCGACAGCGTTTCGGTTTATGCGGGTGTTCAAGACGCATTCATGCAGTGGTGGTACGGCCACAACGCGGTTGCTTTCTTCTTGACCACACCTTTCCTGGGCATGATGTATTACTTCCTGCCCAAGGCGGCAGAGCGGCCTGTTTTTAGTTACAAGCTGAGTATTATTCACTTTTGGTCGCTGGTCTTCATCTATATTTGGGCTGGACCTCACCACTTGCACTACACGTCGCTTCCTGAGTGGGCGAGCACGCTGGGCATGCTCTTCAGTCTGATGCTGTGGATGCCGAGTTGGGGGGGCATGATCAACGGTCTGCTGACGCTTCGCGGTGCTTGGCACAAGGTTGCTGCGGACCCAATTCTGAAGTTCTTTGTAGTTGGTGTTACGTTCTACGGCATGGCAACCTTCGAAGGGCCGTTGTTGTCGATTAAGAGCGTCAACGCGCTCAGTCACTACACCGACTGGACCATCGCCCACGTTCACTCCGGTGCGCTTGGCTGGAACGGCTTCATGACGTTCGGCATGATCTATTGGTTGCTGCCGCGTTTGTTCCAAACGAAAATGTGGAGCGAAAGACTTGTCAGTATGCACTTCTGGGTGGGAACGCTCGGAATCCTCCTGTACATCATCCCCATCTACGCGGCTGGCCTGATGCAAGGTCTGATGTGGCGAGCCATCGATCAAGAAACTGGTCAATTGAGCTATCCAGATTTTGTCGAAACCACTCAGAGTATTGTTCCGCTTTGGCAGCTTCGCATTCTTGGTGGTCTGCTGTATGTGGCTGGCGTAGTCATGATGGCTTGGAACGCGTTGATGACCTGGATGGCTCGTCCGAGCGTTTATGAAGTGCCCGTGATTACCGCTCCACGTTTGAGCAAGAACTATACGGAAGAGACAAAAGCAGAGACGACCGAACTTGCCGATGTACCTGTCTTGGAGGTGGGCAAGAAGATCGACGTTTGGGCGAAGATGGGCTGGCACCGAAGTTGGGAGCGGCTGCCGGTGAAGTTCACAATTCTCACGACGCTAGCTGTCGTGGTGGCTTCGTTGTTTGAGTTCATCCCCACGTTCTTGATTCGAAGCAACGTTCCGACGATTGCGACTGTTCAGCCCTATACGCCGCTTGAGCTGGCGGGGCGACACTTGTATATCTCCGAGGGTTGCTACAACTGCCACTCGCAGCAGATTCGTCCGATGGTAGCGGAAACGAAACGTTACGGCGAATACAGCAAGCCTGGCGAGTTTATTTACGATCGTCCGTTCCAGTGGGGCAGTCGTCGAATTGGTCCTGATTTGGCACGCGAAGGTGGCAAGCAGAGTAGCTTCTGGCACTGGACGCACTTCGAGAATCCACAAGAAGCGGTGACCGGTTCGGTCATGCCTGAATACGCGTACTTGCTGGAAGAGGACATCAAATTCGAAGCCATTCAGCAGTTGGTAGACACGGCCCACATGTTAGGAGCTCCCTACACGGACGAACTTACTGACGCTGAAGCAATGGCGAAGCGACAAGCGGAGGTGATTGCAGCGGACATCGTTTCGCAAGGTGGTCCTGCGGGTGTCCAGGAGAAGCAAGCTATTGCTCTGATCGCCTACATCCAGCGACTAGGGACCGACTATTTTCGAACCGAAGAGCCCGCAGAAGCGCCTGCCGAGGGATCTGAAGCAGCCGAACCAGCCGATGATGCAGGGGATGCTGAGACCGTTGCCCTGAATCAATAATCTCCATTGACCCATAAATTGGACTCATAACCGTGGTTAAAGACCTAGTCAGAGCACTCGACTATTCGAGCTTCGCCGTAGCAGCTCTGGTTCTATTTGTAGTCGCTTTTTCAGCCATGCTTTTTGGCGCATTGCGGCTGAGTAAAAAATCAACGGATCGCTTCGCGGCTATTCCTTTAAGTGATAATGTGGAGACCCCACGCGATGAATAATCCTGACCCAGTCACAACCGGCCACGCCTACGATGGCATCCAAGAATTCGACAACCCGCTGCCCGGTTGGTGGAAGTGGATGTTCGTTGGTTCGATCGTCTTTAGTGTTTTTTATGCGTTGTATTTTCATGTTGGTGCGCCCGGACGAAGCGTCGCCGATCAGTACGACGCAGAATTGGCGGCCGTGACTAGGCTGCTGTACAACAAAATTGGCGACCTCGAAGGCGATGAGCAAACGCTCGTGAAATACATGGCGGAGGATTCCTGGATGAAAGTTGGCCAGGGACTCTACAAGACGAACTGCATTTCGTGCCACGGCGCCCAGGCGGAGGGCAAGATTGGTCCCAACTTGACCGATGAAGCCTTCAAGAACATTCGCAAGATTGAAGACATCGTGCGGGTCATTCGCAAGGGAGCTGCCAAGGGGGCTATGCCGGCTTGGGAGAACCGCTTGGGGCAGAACGACATCGTTTTGCTCTCTGCCTATGTTGCTTCGCTGCGAGGCGAGAACGTTCCAGGAAAAGATCCCGACGGTAAGGAGATCCCGCCTTGGCCAGCCTATGAAGGCCCACCGGCGGACGCGGAGGATTCGGAAGAAAATCCGGATGAGTCGGCAGGCTCGTAAGCACTTCGGTCACCACAAGTGATCGAAGTCTTAAAAAGCGGCATCGCATCTTCCTGGTGTTTTCACACCGTTGCGATTGTTGCTTAGCAACAACAGTTGAAGAGTTGAAGAAATGAACACAGGAGCCTCATTACCCACGGTCAGCACCGGCGAGAAGAAGGCTTGTTCGGGAACGTGCGCTGGTTGCGCTGCAAAGCGTGAGAAAGCTGCCCTTGAAGCTTCGCTTGCGAAGAACCAAGCGTCCGGTGGAGAAGCAGGCAAAAGCACCGGTGGCTGTGGCAGTCACGGTGGTCATCCATCCGGCATCCAGTCATCCAGCCAAGAAGCACTATTGGACGCGCCCGAGCATGTCCTCAGCACCTTGGAGAAAGATGGGCGACGACGTTGGATCAAGCCGACACTCTCGAAAGGGTTGTGGTGGCACCGACGACGCATTTTTGCCTATATCCTGATGGTGATTTTCGTTGCCGTTCCTCACATTCACATCGCTGGAAAGCCGCTTATCCGACTGGATATCACCGCGCGTCAGTTCACCATCTTTGGACACACCTTTCTGCCAACTGATACTCTGCTGCTAGCACTCGTTATGCTGACGGCATTTGTGAGTATCGTGTTCATCACGAGCGTCGCTGGTCGCGCGTGGTGTGGCTGGGCGTGTCCCCAGACCGTTTACATTGAATACCTCTTCCGGCCCATCGATCGATTGTTCGAGGGCACGGTCGGCAAAGGCGGAACGTCGAAGAAGCAGCTATCGGCACCAGCTCAGGTTGCTCGGTTTGGCGTTTATGTGCTGCTGAACATGTTCCTTGCTCATACGTTCCTGGCCTATTTTGTCGGGCCAGAAAAACTATCGGAGTGGATACGCAGTTCGCCGGGCGAACATCCTGTTGCGTTTATCGTGATGGCAGCCACAACTGGTCTGCTGACGTACGACTTTTTCTTCTTCCGTGAGCAGACTTGCATGATCGCCTGTCCCTACGGCAGGTTTCAATCGGTCATGCTTGACCGCCAATCGCTGATTGTCGCCTACGATTACAATCGTGGTGAACCCAGGAAGAAGGGCAAGCCCGTTGAAGGGAAGTCGGGCCACTGTGTCGATTGTAACCAATGCGTCCGTGTCTGCCCGACAGGCATCGACATCCGCGACGGACTTCAAATGGAGTGTATCAACTGCACTCAATGTATCGACGCTTGTGATGACGTGATGGATAAAGTGGGGCTGCCACAAGGGCTCATTCGCTACACCTCACAAGATGCACTGGATGGAAAAAAACGGCGATTCTTGCGTGCTCGCACAATTGCCTATCCGCTGATTCTGGTCGTTCTGGTTTCAGGCTTGGCAGTTGCACTTTCCCAGAAGTATGGCTTCGACGCTCGGATTATCCGGGGAAAGGGTGCGCCGTTTAACAAGGTTGAACGCGGCATCGCATCTAATAGTTTTAATATCAGAATTGTGAACCGGACGGATGAAGACCAGGCATACAGCATTGGTGTTTTGTCTCCAGCCAAGACGACACTGGAAGTGATGGATGAGACGACACTTGACATTGCAGCGGGTAAGTCCGCATTGGTGCCTGTCTACGTGACGTTTCCCAACTACCTGACGACCGGCGATGGCAGAGTTCCGATTACTTTCCAGATCACCGACACAGCCGGCAACGAGCGGAATCCAGAATCCACGCTCTTAGGACCAAGACAATGACAGCTACCATCGGTCGAATACAGCATACGCTGACACAAGAAGAAGTTGCCACCGAGCGGCGGGCACGCCGGGTGTGGGTGGGCATCGTCGTCGGATTGCTCGGATTGCAGATCGTAACCGGCGTGGTCAGTGTCATGCTGGCCATCGGCGATCCTACGGTGGCCATCATTCCTAATTATCACCAAAATGCAGTGAATTGGGATTCGACACGACGCGCATTGCAGTTGACTGAGTCGCTTGGTTTGCAGGTTGATGCATCGGCGGCCGCCGCGGTTGGCGAAGACGGCAAGCGTCTACTGGTCATTGAATTGAAGGACGCTGACGGCAATGTAATGTCAGGCGTCAATCTGCATGCCAAAGTCTATCATCATGCCGACGGTAAAGTGATTCACAATGTGCAACTCAAGCAGGTTGCTAGTGGTAGCTACGCAGGGCTGACCAAACTGACGCAATCGGGGCTATGGCAGCTCGAACTGCGAATTGAAGGCGAGCATGGTGTTGCAGCCGTGTCACGTGAAATGTATGTCGACTAAATGGCAAGGCTTCGTGTGCACGCTGCTTTGTAATTCTGAGATTTTGAGCTCCAACGCGTAATTAGACACCTTATGTGGATCCTCCTTTCAGCCGTTGCAACCGCCAGTTTCCTGGGCAGCATGCACTGTGTTGGGATGTGTGGCCCGCTTGCGCTTTGGGCCGGAGGTGCCGCTGAGCAGCGTCGACGGAGCGAACAGGCGTTTGCATCGACGACGTACCACGTAGGCAGGCTCTTGACTTATTCGGTCGTGGGCTTCGTTGCAGGCTACTTGGGCAGTCTGGCCGATTGGGGCGGTCGTGCGATGGGGATGCAGATGGTCGCCGCCCGTATCGCGGGCGTGGCAATGATCGCTGCTGGGCTCTATCAGTTGAACAACTATGCCAAGATGCGTGGCTATTCTGTCGGCCAGCTATGGAAGCGAAAGAAGCAGGTTGTCAAAAGTGTGATGTCAGCCAACGCTACGGCGAGTTCTCCAGCGAAACCGGGGCTGATCACAGGGCTTCTCATTCGATTTCGGCCGATCATCTTCCGCCAACCGATTGCGATTCGAGGCCTTTTGACCGGGATGTTGACGGTGCTGCTGCCATGCGGTTGGCTTTATATTTTTGCATTGGCCGCCGCTGGTTCCGGCAGCGCCATCCAAGGGGCTTTGTTGATGGCTGCATTTTGGCTCGGCAGTGTCCCTGCCCTTGTTGGGCTGGTCGCCGGTAGCGCCTGGTTTAGCAAGCAAGTGCGTCCACTGGTGCCGATTCTTGGATCTCTAGTACTGCTGGTCGGAGGAAGCTACACAGCTCTGGGCCGCGGGTTTGCTGACCTGAGTGTGTTGTCAAAACTGCAGCCAGTAAGACTGCAAATGGTCGGAGTTGAAGAAGCAGGAGTCAACGGCGGTGCAGAAGGTGCAGTTGCCAAAAGTGACCATTCTTTGGTTCGCGACAGGCTCGATCAGCTCACGTCAACCAAGTTGCCGTGCTGCGAGCACTGCGCTGACAAGCCAGAGGAATCCAGCTCTAGGGCTAGTGCCGAATCCACCATCGGCGAAGGTGCGCAGCGGTGACCCTTTCAGGTGCGGAACATACGGCCGCTGCGGAATCGGTCGAAACTGGGCCGGTCGAAACTGGGCCGGTCGAAACTGG
>CAYPLE010000065.1:0-14136 GCA_964411445.1 uncultured Pirellulaceae bacterium | reverse complement strand
CGGTCGAAACTGGGCCGGTCGAAACTGGGCCGGTCGAAACTGGCGAAGCGACTCCACAAGTCTCACCGCATGAAAGTGCGTCTGACGTGCAAGTTGATGGGAGCGTGACTGCACGGATTCTGCAGCTACCATGCGTCCATTGCGGTCAGACAACTCAGGTTGCCGAAGGCCATGATCCTGCTCAGGTGTTCTGTTGCAATGGTTGCTTGGGGGCGTATCAACTGATTCATGGATGGGGGCTGGAGGATTTTTATTCGCTCCGCGACAACATGAAGTTGACCGCAGCGCCGCTCGCCGCTCAGCAGGGTGTTCGTTTTGAGCAGTTTGATTCACTTGAGTTTCTCGGGCCGTCATCGCCCAAGGAGCAGTCAGACGGGACGCGTCGTTGTGAACTGGCCGTCCAGGGGTTGCACTGCGCGGCCTGTGCTTGGTTGATCGAGAAAGCAGCTCGGGCACAGCCTGGATTGTTGGCTGCCCAGGTAAAGATGAATCAACATACGGTGCAGTTGGTTTACGATCCCGCACAAACGCAGCTTAGTGGAATCGCGAAATTTTTTGATCAACTGGGCTACCAGCTCGCTCCCTTCGATCCAACGGCGGATACGCATCTGCATCGAGAGAGCCGGCGACAGTTGATTCAGATTGCGATTGCTGGATTCTTAGCGGCCAATGCAATGTGGCTAGCAGTTGCCTTGTACGCGCAAGAATTTGCGACGGTTGCGGCTGAGCACCGGTACTTCATGACGTTAGTTGGGACAGCGCTGGGGCTTGCCGCCGTGGCTGGACCTGGACGAACATTCCTGAAAGGTGCGGTGACGGCGATCCGAAATCGTACGCCACACATGGATTTGCCTATTGCGCTGGGGCTAAGCGTCGGGGCAACCGTTGGAACCATCAATGCCATTCGTGGTTCGGGCGATGTCTATTTTGATTCAGTGGCGACGTTGGTGTTCTTCCTGCTGATTGGTCGTTGGATTCAATTTCGCCAGCAGCAACATGCAGCTCGGACCGTTGATCTTCTGCTTCGCATCACACCGCGGCACGCGACGTTAGTGACCGACGGCGAAATGCAGAGCGTGCTGGTGGATCGACTGCGGATTGGAGACAAGATTTTAGTCGGGGCGGGTGAGGCGATTGCTGCGGACGGCGAAGTCGTTTCCGGCTCCACCCAACTGGACCGTTCCTTGATCAGCGGTGAGAGCGTTCCAGTATCAGCGGCGGTTGGTGATCCGGTGTTAGCTGGTGTTATTAACGTGGCGTCGCCCATCGAAGTTCGTGTCGAAGCAACGGGGGGCGATAGTCGCATTGGAAAAGTCATGCAGTCGGTTGAGTCGGCTGCGGCAGAGAAGACGCCCATTGTTCTGCTGGCGGATCGAATCGGTGGTTACTTCGTTGTTTGTGTTATGGCTCTAGCAGTGGCAACGTTCGCCTTTTGGGCGCGGAGCGATCTGGGCGCGGCGACTCTCAATTCGACGGCATTGCTAATCGTAGCTTGTCCCTGTGCTCTCGCACTTGCCACGCCGCTCGCCATTGCCGTTTCGCTTGGCCGGGCGGCTGGAATGGGAGTCCTTGTGCGAAGCGGTGATGCGATCCAGAAACTGTCTGGTACGGGCCAAATTTGGCTAGATAAGACGGGCACATTGACCGAAGGAAAGCAGCGCGTGACCAGCTACTTTGGTGACGCAAGAGCCCTCCAGTTGGCCGCAGCACTCGAAGAAAACTGCCTGCACCCGGTCGCCAAAGCAATCGTTCAGCATGCCAATGATCGGCGTTTAGCGTTTGATGATCTGCAGGTTGAGGATCAAAGTGTCGTCGCCGGCGGGATTACCGGGCAAGTGGATCGTAATGAGATTGTTGCTGGCAATCAGCAGTTGCTGGCCGCTCACCTCAGTTTGACCACACCCGGCCTCGGCCTGAACGCGGGCAGTCCCAAAGCGAATCGAACGTGGGTGGAGCTGGCTGAAGAATTGGCTGACGGTGGTGAAAGCCCCATCCTGATCTCGGTTAATGGACAAGTGCGAGCCTTGGTCGGAATTTCGGACCCCATCCGCGAAGACGCAGCCGAAACGGTCCAGCGCTTGAAAAGCATGTCGTGGAAAGTTGGCATTCTGAGCGGCGATCACAGGGCGATTGTTCATCGCGTTGCGAAAAAGGTTGGCGTTGAGCTGGCCGATTGCACTGGCGGCATGACCCCGGAGGACAAGTTGGCGGTAGTGCGGGCATCACATGGCGTTACCGCTGAGTCGCCAGGTAGCATAAATGGTGCGGTGCGAGACGACGAAACAGTCGTCATGGTCGGCGATGGGGCCAATGATGCTGCGGCGCTGGCTGCAGCGGATGTCGGGATCGCTATTCGCGGAGGCGCTGAGGTGAGCTTGCAGGCCGCCGAAATTTTCGTTGCGGGCGGACAACTGGGCCGAATCAGCGACTTGATCCAAGGTTCACGCCGAACGCACCGATTGATCATTGCTGCCCTAATGGTATCGCTAGGTTACAATTTATTTGCGGTGACTTTGGCCGTTCTGGGCTGGATTAGCCCCTTGCTTGCTGCCATCCTAATGCCGCTCAGTAGCGTGTCGGTGCTTGCGCTGATTCTGTCTGCTCGAACATTTCCAAACAACACTCAGAAAACCTATCCGTCAAACGTTCCTAGCAAGACGCTATCCTCGGCCCGTCGACCGGCCTTGGGGTAGGTTTTAAGATAACGCGTGAAAGCAGACCCTGCGATGAGCGTACTTTACGTTGCACTTCCTGTTGCCCTGCTGCTTGGCGGTGGTGGCCTGATCGCATGCATTTGGTGCATTAGTGGCGGACAATACGACGATGTCGAGACTCCACCACTAAGAATGCTCCTGGACGACGATGCTCCAACTCCTAAGAAGTCGGAAGAGAAATGACTTTGAACAATCGAACAAGATCCGCTGCAATGGTTTGCATTGCAGTTGCCGCCCTATCAGGCTGTTCTCGCGAGCCCAAGAAGCTCGAATTTGAACCGAATATGGTTTTCGCGCACGCACTCGAGATAAGTGGCGAAAGCGATATCCCGATGCGGCCTGTTTTGGAGCAAACTCAGGCGATTTTGGAAGACTACTTTGGCACGCCAGAAGACCCCAAGTTGCCTGACTTTATCACCAGTGATGAAGAAGAGTATGGCGACTACCTCGAGCTCGTCAGCCTTGAAAATCTCAAGCTTGCTTGCGGTGTCCCGGATGCTAACGGAGAAGGCGGACTCTACCGAAGGTTGCTCTGCGTGAGCTGTCATGGAACAACTGGAAACGGCCGAGGTGAAGCTGCGGCAACGTTGGTGGCGTATCCACGCGACTATCGCATGGGGGTTTTCAAATTCAAGTCCACTGACGGATCGGCGAAACCGCTGCGTGAGGACCTGACGCGGATCATTCGCAACGGCATCCCAGATGTCGCCATGAACCCGCTGACCAAGTCAACGGAAGCGGAAATTGAGGCTCTCACTGACTACGTGATCTATCTGTCATGGCGTGGACAACTCGAGCGGATGATTCTGTATGAATCGCCTGATCTTTTCGCCCAGCCCGAAGAGGGAGAAACGGCCGAGGAGAAAGAGGAGCGATTGGCGGAACGCAAGGAATGGATCCAAGATCTATGTATCGAGATTGCTGACGAATGGCTGTACGCCGAAGATGACATCTTCGAAGTTCCAGAACGCCCAGAAGACTTTCCTGTGCCGGACACAATCGAAGAAGTCGTCGCTGCGGCTGAAGGTGAGGATTCGCCACTGAAGCAGAGCATCGAGAAAGGCCGCGAGATCTTTGCGACCGAACAAGCCTCTTGTACGAAATGCCACGGCAAACAAGGTCATGGGGATGGACAAGGGAAATACTTTGATGACTGGACCAATGATTGGACGGTCAAAATGGGGTTTGATCCGCTTGACTACGATTCTCTGGTTCCATTGATTGCTCGCGGTGCTTTGCCGCCACGCTACATCGACCCACGCGACTTCCGCGATGGTACATTCCGAGGCGGTTCAACGCCGGAGGATATCTACCACCGGATCTCCCGCGGTATCGCTGGAACACCCATGCCAAAGGCCAAGCTCGAAGAAGAGGAGATTTGGCACTTGGTGAATTTCGTCAGATCACTCCGCGTCAAAGCGCCCGAAACTGCCGACGCAGAAGATAGTTCGCCAGCAGCAGGTGACGCTGCTGAGGCTTCGGAAGCGGAAGCCGGTGAGGCAGAATAGCTGCGTCACGGAAGTGGATAGCACAAATGCAAAAAGCCTCCCGCCAGCAAGTGCCAGTGGGAGGCTTTTTCGTTTCTTCGGTCATGCAGAGCTGATTGGCGCAGCTCGGGTCGACCTAGAACATGTAGATGGCATCAAAGCCCATCAGGGATTGCGACGTTGCACTGCCGTCGTCAAACGGGTTTCCAGCGCCTTCGAACCAGTCAAGTCGCATTTCGGGTCGCAGCATGAAGTGATCGCACGGCGTGTAGTTCAGGCCAACGGTGGCTGAATAGAAATTGCCGACGAACGGAGGATTGTTCGGGTTGCTTGGCCGGTTCAAACCAACTCGCGTACCTTCTTCGTCCTTAAACCACTCGAATCGACCGCCGAGTCGCCACTTGTCGTTGAGTCGGTAGTACGCGTACTGGTCAATGCCGAACCAGTCAGCTCGCTCTCCAGCGGCAGCACCGCGCTCTTGGAAGCCCAACCAGTGATGGAATACGTATTCCAGTCGGCAGGTCAGCGGTAAACTCATGATCCAACTGTATCGAGTACGATTGGTGAATTCGTTTGTAATTGGCAAACCGGCCAAGTTGTTCGTTTCGTCACCGGTCGTGATGGCGAACGAAGTCCAAGCGCCCGTGGATTGAGAGTCGTAACGTACTTTCCCAATGAAACCGACGCTATCGCTGACTCGGTCGAGTGCGTCCCACCCGTTGTGCAGGCCTGTCTGAACGGTGACCGCCTCAGTGGCTTGCCAGTTCGCTTGCACGCCCCAGTGCGTAAACGGTCCAGCAAATTGGTAGCTGTAGGACTTCGAATAGAAGAAGTTATCAGGAGCTGTCAGGCCTTCGTAACCAACAACCGAATAAAAGTGACCGGCTTGAATGTTCAGGTCGCGTGATCCAAGCGTCAGATAGGCTTGTGGAATCGCCGAACCGTACTGTTCGCGATTCCATCGATCCGACCCATCGGCTCGCTTCTCTAGTCCCGAGGATTGTGCCAGCAAGAAGTCTTGGCCAAACAAGTAGTCGATTCTTGCGCCCCAGCCGGTACCTTGGTTTGGCAATCCACGCTCGGCAATCACATAGAACTGATTCAGCACGGCGTCGTTGCTGCGATCCACGGCATTGTACGGGCCGTTGTATCGGCTCGCCGGGCTGCTGAAATTCCCCATGAAACCGCCGTTGATCCAGCCGCTGATTTGCCAGGACTGGTCGTTTCCGCAGCCCAGGCTGTCGCAACTGCCATCGCCGGAGACGAGCCCCGAATCGCAGCTACCAGCGCATCCAGGTGCAAGGATGCTGTTGGTGTCGCACGTGTTGCATTGAGCAAAAGATTGCCCACAGAGTGCGATAATCGCAAGGGCCAATGAGAAGAAGGCTTTCATATCCGTATTTACCTCTTTGTATTTTGAAGTTGTTCGCAGGAGCATTGAGTCAGTCTCTTTGCATCGCAAACTCCCTCCGCCTATCTAAATACCAGGCTCTCCGGCCAACTGGTTGCGTGGAATAGCCGCCCTTTGTCTGGTAGCGAATTCCTGCCTGCGCTTTGGCCGGTCCTGGAAAGCACTGTAGCGAACGCCGGAACCTCCTGTTCTGGCATGCTCGCCCGCTTCGATGAATGTCATCCATGGGCGATGGCATTCATTTTCCCCACTTTTGGGCAAAAACCTGCATCTGGGCTATTCGTCTTTATCGTTTCCGATTGGTGCAACTCAGGGTTCGTAGCTTGGCGATCCCGCAAATCTGCGGATAATGCCATGCATGCCGGGATGGTTAGATAAAATAGACGGGCAGTTGTTTGGGTTCAATGGATTGCTAGCAAAAATCACTGCTACTACTTTTGGTGCCAGATCGCGCCCAGCCGCCAAGAAAGCAAAGCGTGACTGCGCAGCGTGCGGTCACGTCATAACGCACCAGCAAGCGGCTTGCCCGGCGCAAATTTTTTGGAGTCCCGAGACGTTGCGGCGTGTTGATTTAAGGGAATCCCAGTGCAAGTCGAAATCTGAATCTGGGTGATCCGTCGTAGTGCGCTTGCTCAGGATTTTGCAGTTTGGAACATTCGCGAGACCTGAAACTTCGCGGTTCCTGCGAGGCTATTCCAATGGATTTGATGTATAATGCCGAGCCGCATTTATACTGCATTGCGGTAGATATTCTCGCATTCTGAGCTCGGTAAGGAAAATACTACGATGACAAAGCAACTCAATCGCCGTCAATTGCTGGCTGCCTCAGCGGTAGCTGGCGCTGCTTGGACCTTCCCAAAAGCGTCTGCTCGATCGATGGCCATCGATGAAATCCGCCTTGGCTTCATTAGTTGCGGCGGCCGAGCAGGGCAGCACATGAGTATTTTCAACGGGATCGACGGCTGTGAAATCGCTGGCCTTTGCGATCCCGATGGTGCTCGAGTTGCGACGGCCTCAAAGGCGTTCCCCAAGGCGAAGACCTACGAGGATTTGCGTGACCTACTCGACGATGACAATATCGACGCGGTTGTTGTTGCAACGACCAACCATTGGCACTGCTTGGCGTCGATCTGGGCTATGGAAGCTGGCAAGGATGTCTATGTCGAAAAACCACTTTCCCACTCGCAGTGGGAAGGCGATCAAACTGTCAAGGCGGCTCGTCGGTTCGGGCGGATTTGCCAGCTCGGAACTCAACAGCGTTCTGATCCAATGCAGGCTGAGATCAAGAAGTTTTTGCACGAAGAAAAAGGGCTTGGCAAAATTCAAAGCTGTCGTGTCAATCGGTACGGAGTCCGCGCTCCGATCGGCAAGCGGGACACGCCGCTGGTGATTGATGATAAAGTGAACTATGACTTGTGGCTGGGGCCAGCTCAAGATCGTCCGATTTTCCGCGACAAACTGCAGTATGACTGGCACTGGGACTTCAATACCGGATCCGGCGAAATGGGCAACTGGGGCGTGCACGTTCTTGATGATGCACGCAACAATGTGTTCTTGGACAAAGTCTCGCTGCCTTCGCGAGTGATGGCCGCCGGAGGGCGAGTTGCCTGGAATGATGCTGGTGATACTCCAAACGTCCACTTTGTCTACTTTGATACAGGCGAAATCCCGACGGTTATTGGCCTTTCAAACATGCGGGCCGCTCCTGGCGCCAAAGGATCGCCAAAGCATCCGGGGCCAGGCAGTGGATACATTGCCTACTGCGAAGGAGGCCGATTCGAAGGTCAACGAGGCAAGGCTGCGGCATTCGATAACAACGGCAAAAAGATCCGCGAATTCAAGGGCGATGGTGGCAATGGGCGCCACCACCGCAACTTCTTGGACGCTTGCAGAACGCGTGACGTGGATTCGCTGAACGCGGATGTTGAACTGGGTAATCTCTCAACTGGTTGGTGCAATCTGGCCAACGTTGCTTTCCAGGCTGGCGGAACCTACTCTCCGGATGTTGCTGACGAAATGGCCAGCGCAGAACCGCTGTGGGGCGAACTGCGGGATGACATGAAGAAGCACCTGGGTGCCCACTCGGTTAAGATGGAAGCTCTCAGCCTAAGTCCGATGCTTGCCTTCGACGTAGAAGCTGGCAAATTCACCGGCGAAGGTGCTGAGAAAGCCAATTCCTTCCTCAAGCGTGAGTATCGCGACGGCTACGTCGTTCCAGAGATCAGCTAACCCTGACTGGTCCAGTCCTGGATTTGTAGTCGATCTGGTTACAAATCTCTTGCTCAACAAAGTTACTTCGTAGACCAGGGTTTTGTAACTAAATCCACTGCGGATAAGCTAGCTTACTTTGAATCTGGACGCAGGTGTTTGATCCAACGAGCAAGGTCTTGCGGAAGTTGCATATGCAAGTCGATGGCCTCGCGAGTTACGGGGTGCGTGAACTGAAGGCGGTCACTGTGCAGCGCCTGGCGGGGGGCAGCAAATTTGACTGCCGAACCACTCGTGGCGGCGATTGTCTGATCTGACGTGTAAAGCGACTCGCCGCAGATCGGGTGCCCCGCTTCAGAGAGGTGGATTCTGATCTGGTGCGTTCGGCCGGTTTCAAGTTTGCACCTTACACGGGTGTACGGCTGTTCATCCGCACCGGTAAATGGGACGGCATCCACGATGTGCGTCACCGCGCGTAGAGCGTCTTTGCGGTTTGATGCGTCGGCGTCGTCCGTTGAACCACGAAGCCCGTCTCCGCGATCGCGAATCAGAAAGGACTCGATCGTCTGTTTCTCGATATGTCCGTGGCAGATGGCAACGTATTGCCGATCAATCGCGTGTTTCTTGAATAACGCGACAAGTCCCGATGCGGCCTGCTGTGTTCTCGCAAAAATCATCAGTCCGCTTGTGTCGCGGTCGAGTCGGTGGACTGCTTGGACTTGTAATTCCTTTGGTAGAAAATCGGCGCGGGCAACTTTGACGCGATTGATCTGTTTTCTACGGCCAGCCTGCATGCGTCCAATTCGTTTGCCCTTGGGGGGAACCGGTGGCCAGTTAATCCGCTGGATTCTTGCCAGTACCTTGGGTAGCAGTTCCTCGACCGTGGGTTGAAGTTGTCGACGGCGCGTCGACAGCCGTTTTTCGGCTTGCGAGCGGACGCTGGTTATGCCTGCTGGTTTTTGAACAATCAGCAGGTGGTCGTCTAGATGAGCGATGCGCAGATCCGTCGCGTCAATCGGCTTGGGCAATGGTGTAGCAAGCACGACCACAACATCGGACTCTTTGACTCGTCGAGCCTCATCCAAGCATAAATTTCCGTTGACCTGCACGCGTCGACTACTGAGCAGTTTGCGCACCTCGCCCCACGATGCCTCGCGGTGTGATTTAAGCGCTGCGGCAACCGTCGCACCCTCGTCCTCAGGGCTAAGATGATAAACTTGTTTTTCGGTATGCTTGTTCATTAGACTCGATTGCAAGGGCTCTTCCGATGATGTCGACCATAACCCAAACTGCACCGAAATCACAGTCTTGGGTCTTTTCTCGTATTCGTCTACTGCTGTGCTGCCTCGTCGTCATCGCACCGCTATCTGGCTGCCAGCAAAAGGATAATCCCGGGGAGTGGGGAAGCGAGAGGGTTAGCGAGTATATAAGCAAAACACTCGAATTGTCCGGCGTTGAACTGAATGCAACAGCGGATGGATTTGAAGGTAGCGAAACACGGGAAGACGGAGAAGTGGTCAAGTTTACCGTTATCCAGTCACCGACTGAATCCGAGCTCTCCTATGATGCCGCAGGAGGCCGCGGCCTCGACCAAGAAGGCAATATCGCATCGAATAGTCCGGCGTGAGTCAAGACTGGGCTTTTGCTGGCGAAGTCGCAGTACGAGGGCCGTTAGGGGACGAAAGTGCTGTTGCCGCGTGTTGTCGTGCGCTCACGGGTGCTTTTGCCGACAAGATAGATAGCTCGCCGTAGATTCAAAAGTTTGGAGTCGTTATGTCGCCACTCATTATTCTCGTTTGGGCTGCAATCATCGCTGGCGTGATTGGATTCATGGTGTATTCCATAGCCAAGGAGCGAAAACGCCGCGAAGAAATTTCCAAGTTTGCTGCCGGTCTAGGTCTAACGGCATACCCGATGCTGAGCGCCGCGGACCAAGCCCTTTTCGATCGATTTGGGTTTTCGCAGAAGGGTCATAGCCGCAAGCCATCGAACGTCATTCTTGCTGACTCGGGCGACCTGCGAATGTTGCTGTTCGATTATTCGTACGCAACTGGCGGAGGAAAAAGTCGGCGGACGCACCAGCAAACGGTCGCCGTGGCAAGTTCGGGGAGTATCGCGGCCCCTGATTTTCAGGTTTATCCCGAAGGTGCGTTTCAGTGGTTGTCTGAATTGTTCGGCGGCAAAGACATTGACTTCAATGATGACCCTGAGTTTTCGCGAACGTTTGTGCTGAAGGGAAGTGATGAAGTTGCCATTCGTGAATACTTTACACCCATCCGACGTAGGGCTGTCATGGAACTGGGAAAGATCCACTTGGAAGCACACAATGAACACTTCATGTTAACCCGGCCAGGAATGCGATTGCCAATCGAGCAACTGCCAGCACTCATGGAACAGATGCTCAAGCTCAATAGAGTGTTGAGTCAGCAGTAGGTTTTGTCCTTGAAGCCCAGGTCTCTAGCAGTACAGATCTTTGAATACCAAGAACAAAAGGATGTGACTATTGGCAATTCCACCACCAGGCCCGTCGCAATCGCTTGGGCGACAGTTGTCGAAGAACTGGTGGACATATTCGAAGGCCAGTCGATCGGCGGGGGCGTCCGGTCGCCAAGAACGGCTTGAGTGCACATTGTGCCCAAGACGCTGCCAATTGGCAGAAGGTGATCGCGGCTTCTGCTTCGTTAGGCAAAATGTTGCGTCAGAAATCGTTCTAACGGCCTACGGAAAGAGCACTGGATTTTGCATCGATCCGATCGAAAAGAAACCGCTCAATCACTTCTTGCCAGGAACCTCCGTTCTGAGCTTTGGGACGGCAGGCTGCAATCTCGGGTGCAAGTTTTGTCAAAATTGGGACATCTCCAAATCGAGACAAACCGACAAAATGAGCTCTGCGGCTTTCCCGGAGACGATCGCACAAGCCGCTTTGCAGAACGACTGTCGCAGCGTCGCGTACACGTACAACGATCCTGTCGTGTGGGCAGAGTATGCGATTGATACGGCAGTCGCATGCAAACAATATGGGATTCGTTCTGTCGCCGTTACTGCAGGATACATCTGTGATGAGCCGCGACGCGAGTTTTTTGAGCACATGGATGCCGCCAATGTCGACCTGAAAGCGTTTTCGGAGGCGTTCTACCGCGGTGTGACCTCTTCGCACCTGCAGCCCGTTTTGGACACCATTCGCTATATCAAGAACGAGACGAACGTTTGGCTTGAGTTGACCAATCTGATTATTCCGAGTGCCAATGATAACCCGGACGAACTGCGCAAGATGTGCAATTGGATTCTGAAGGCCCTTGGTGCAGCCGTGCCCGTCCACTTCACTGCATTTCACCCAGATTTCCGAATGCAGGATCGACCCCGAACCGATTCTGATACTCTGTGCCTAGCCTATGACATCGCCAAGAGCGAAGGCTTGCAGTTTCCCTACGTGGGCAACGTTCACGACCTCCGGCGGCAGACAACGTACTGCCCAGTTTGCAATCAGCCGCTGATCACTCGCGATTGGCATCAGCTAACTTCGTACAATGTCCTCAGCGAGCGAAGCCAGGGCGTTAAGGAAGGCTGCGGGCGATGCGGGAATTGCGATGCGTTCATTCCTGGCGTTTTTGAAGCACAGCCAGGCCGCTGGGGGAACAAACGACAGCCCATTCGCATCGAGAACTATGACGCGAAATATACAGCGAATAATAAAGCCAACCATGTGTCCAGTTCGGATGCATCGAACAAGCACCGTCTGCCATCAATTGATCATTCCCTGCCGCTCGCGAACCAATCCGAAACCGTTTCGACAAAGGAGTCCCAATCCATGAGCATTGGAGCAAACGACCAATCCAGCGCCGCGCCCGCTTCCCAAGCCGCTGTGCCCGCGCCACTCAATGTCGAAACACTCAACGAAAATCAGAAAGCATCCATCCTCAAGATCGCCTCGCAATGGGTCAGCCAAACAGCTCGCGGCGTGCCGATGAAGGTTGAGCCGGGTGCGTTGGAAGAGCTGTCGCAGCGGATTGTCATGGGAGTGTTCGTAACACTCAAACGCGGAAAACTACTGCGCGCCTGCTGCGGCGTGTTGGGCAAGCCGATGCAACTCTTGGGAGCAGTTACCTCAGCGGCCAGTCGGGCTGCGAAGGAAGACACGCGTTTTGCACCGATCTCTCCCACGGAACTCGACTTTCTCGATATCGAAGTCACCATACTTGGGCCATTCCGGGCCGTCGAAGCCGCCGGAGAAGCCCGCGCTGATGCAATCCAAGTCGGCAAACACGGCCTCATGATCCAACGCGGCCAGAAAAGCGGCTTGCTCCTCCCAAACGTTGCTGTCGAGCGTGGTTGGGATGCAACGCGTTTCCTCGGAGCCGTTTGCGGAAAAGCTGGACTGCGCGATTCAGCCTGGCAAAACGATGACACCAAACTGATGACCTTCCACGGTGAACCAATGGAAGGAGAGCTCAAGCAGTATGCTGGCCAGCCCGCAACGCAACCGACCGCCAAGACTCTCTCTGACGAGCAGTTGCAGCAGTACGCTCAAGTGGCAGGGCAGAATATCGTCGCCATCGCCACCGGCGGAACGCCCAGTTATGTATTGCCCGGTCTGCCTGACGCAACCGTCAATGCCATCGTCCTTTCCATGCAGTGGACACGCGAGACGCCCACCGGTCAAAACTCAGATCAGGCGGCAGAAGAGCAGGGGGGCGATTCCGCTAGTGAAACTCCCTCTCAGGCGAAGCAGGGTAATGCGCTGCAGGTTTCCTATCGTCCCGGCGTTGCCCTCCAGGCGACGCTCTTCCAAATGTGTCAACGTGCCGCCTTGATGTTCCAGCAGAATCGGTTCGCCGGGCAGTTGCAAGTTGGGCTTTCCATCGGCGTGGATCCAGCTTTGCACGGTTACGGCTCACTGGCCGATTTAGAAGGCGTCAATACTGCCGAACGTGCGCTTGTCGTCTCCGATGCGTCTCACTGTGGATTTGCATTCGATCCCAGCAAGTCCCCCGCAGAGCTCTTGGAGCGGCTTCGTAACACACTTCCCATCGGCGCTCGAGACGGAATGGTCCATACGTTAGACGTTCAATCGACCCTGCCTCACATTATCAGCATCAGTGGTCCGACTGCCGTAGTTGGCAAAGGGATTCGCCCCGCAGCAGTTGCTGGACAGTTCTATCCAGCCGAAGATGCTGCCAGACGAGCGGCTGTGAAGGATCTTATTCCAAGTCATCCGTCGAAGGCCAGCCCGCTGGCGATTATGGTGCCTCACGCAGCACTCAAGTACAGCGGAAAAGTTGCCGCCCAGACCTGGGCTTCCGTGGAAGGACTTGACGGTCGAACGATTCTTGTCGTCTCGCCAAAACATCATCGAGCAGGAGTCAACTGGTCCGTCTGCCCGTTTGATAAGTGGCGTTTGAGCCGCAATAGCGAATTTGCAAGCGACACCGATCTCATCAACAAATTGTCCGAAGTGGACGCTATTCAACAGGATGCTGCATCGCACAAGGAGGAGCACGGGATTGAAGTACAGTTGCCATTCTTAGAGCAATTGGCGCCAGCGGCAAAGATTGTCGGCCTGACCGCCCAGGGTGGCAGTTGGACGGATATCAAGCAGGCTGCGGAGCAACTGGCAGAAGTGCTTCGTCAGTTGCCCGAGATGCCCCTGTTGGCGATTTCATCTGACATGAATCACTACGCCTCGGATGCAGAAAACCGTCGTCGCGATCGATTGGCTTTGGACGCACTCGCCACCGGCGATCCAGAGCGTCTCATAGAAGTCTGCCGCGAAAATGAAATTTCGATGTGTGGCCTTGTTCCAGCAGCCTTGGTTCTGCAGACACTCATCGAGCTGGGGCATTCCCCAAGCGTTACGGAAGTGGCCTACGCAACCAGTGGAGACGCCGGTGGCGACAAGAGTCAAGTTGTCGGCTACGCCGGCGCCCTCATCAGCGGCTAGCCCACTCGCGCAAGAACTTGCCACGCAACTCACGACTTGTGTTGCAGCGAGTCTATTTCCAAGGCCCTGCACCGTCACGCCACTTCCGTATTGGATCGGCCCCTCTTCTTTCGCGGGCTGCGAGGCTGTTGCGGCTTGGAATGACGCAATTTCAAAGTCAACACCCCCGTTACGAGGCTCCGCCTTGTAACGCCCTGTCTTCGAGGCTCTGCCTCACCTTCCCGCGTTCAGTGCCTGAGCTTGACTTTGTACCGATGAATACCTGCCGAGAGAATTTGCTCGAAGGCAGCGTAGTCGTCTTCCTTGTGGAAGATCGTCGACCGCAGGTTTCCTCGGTTCAGGGCGTGGTACAGCCCATTTGCTTCATCAGTGCGTGGT
>CAYPLE010000064.1:16402-36505 GCA_964411445.1 uncultured Pirellulaceae bacterium | reverse complement strand
AGCCACTGGGCACCGAAGCCGTCGAACAGCGCTCGCGACTTGGGCGAAGCAAGCATGCGCTTCACTTGTGCTCGCAGCACGTCGTGCTCGTGCAACTTGCCAGCATCGGCGAGCCGCAGCAACTCGGCATCTGGCATCGTCGCCCACAGGAAGTAGGACAACCGCGAGGCAAGCTGATAGTCGTCCAACGGAACAATCTTCGCGGACTCGTCCGGCGCAGCCGCAGGCGTGATGAATAAGAACTGCGGCGAAACCAGAGTGGCTTTGACCATCAGTCGAACTGTGTCGCTAGTGCCCAGCTCGTTTTTCCGCCCAAGCTCGTAGACGCCCAGCAAGACATCCACCTCAGACTCCGATGCAGGCCGACGAAACATCGTCCGTGCGAGAGACTCAGCGATCTGCCGCGCGGGCACACCGCTGTCAGCCTTCCCATTGTCCGCTCCGAGCGCTTCGACAGCCTCACCAACCAGCCGCCCAAGCAACTTGCTGGTTGATTCACTGGCGGGTGATTCATTGCTGGCAAATTCATCTGCCGGCCAAGCATCTGCCAAGACTTTATCGGCGATGGCCAAGTACTGTTCTAATTGAAGAGGCGACAGAGAATTCAAATAGCCCGCACCGCTGACTTCATCGGGTAACGAGTCCGCAATGCCAGGATCGACGCCGAACAAGTCATGCAGCGTATTGCCATACTCCGCTTTGGTGAGTCGACGAATGATGAACGGCCCGGGGTCTTTCGAGCTCAAGTATTTGATCTGCTTTTGCCAGTCGACAAACATCTGACGTTCTTCGTCGGTCGGCTGATCCAAACCCTCCGGCGGCATATCATGCGCCTTCACCCGGGCCGCCGCGCGTTTCCACTGTTGCGTAAACGCCGCGTGCTCAGGCGTGCCCAGCGCGGGAGAGAAATTCACGCCCGCTTCGGTTGGACGGCTATTTTGATGACAGTCGATACAGTACTTCTTGATGAATCGCGTCACATCTTTGCGAAACAGCTTCTCGACCTCAGCTTTCTTCTCCGCCAACACCTCATCAGACAGCACCTCATCAGCGAGTTCTTGCGCGAGCCCGAAAGGCAGGTTGCCGAACAGCAGCAGCAAGAGGATCAGCCCGCGTGATAGGATGCCAGCCATCCAACGGAAGAATTGTCGGTCAGTAATCATGGTCATTTTGCGGAGGGGAGGCTTAGGAGGGACCTCCATTCTACACAGTTTGCCGCCCGCTTGCTCAGCGAGAGTGGATGATTGTCAGGGCCACTGAGTTATTCAAGTACGATGGCCTTCCTTCCAAGGCGCCTTCCAAGGCCGTCTGTTGACGCAAGTCGTTTGGCGACGGCTGTGGAAGACGCGCCCGACAAAAGTCAGCGGGCTTGCGTAGGAAATTGATGGGGGTATCGTGAAGGCTAGCGGTCCAGACAGGGAAGTTTCTCATGAAAACAATTGATGATCCAGCGCAGTCGCGATTGTTCGACCCGTTCGAAGGTGTCATCGGCGAGATGGGCTGGAAGCACATCAACGGCGGGCGGCAGTCGATGTTTCGAGATGTGTTGCTCGAAAAAATGCCCGTCCAGCGAGTCGCTCGGGATATGAGCGACAACGAAGGTCGACCCTCCGCCGAACTGTACGCCATCGTTGGGCTGATCATGATTCGTGAACTCCACGGATGGACGGTTCCTCAGACTCACGAAGCCGTCCTGTTTCGGTCCGACATTCAGTATGCGCTCAACCTCGAACCCGGATTCGAAATCACTCAGCGGACCATCGAGCGGTACCTACAGAAACTGCAGAACGACGAGGGCATGGCCGAAGAGATCTTCACCCAAGTCACCGACACGCTGCTGCAGGCGATGGAAGTGAAGGTGAAAAAGCAGCGACTCGATTCGACTCATGTGCTCAGCGACATGGCCGTGCTCGGGCGGGCTCAGATGATGGGTGTGGCCCTGCGTCGCCTGTTGCATCAGCTTGAGAAACATCGGCCCGAACAGTTTGAGCAACTTCCCGAGGAGTTGAAGAAACGCTACTGCAAGCAGTCCGACAGCCGGATCTTCGCAGAAACCAACCCGACGGAAAAACGGCGCATTGCCTTGCAGCAGGTGGCCCAAGACATGGCCGAACTGATCACGCTGCTGGGCGAAGACAGGCGGATTTGCGAGTGGAAATCGTTCGAGCATGTGAAGACGATTTTCGCGCAGCAGTGCGAAGTGCGTGAGGAATTCGTGGCGATTCGCGAGAAGGTGGGCGGCAATGTGATTCAGAATCCGTCGGATCCCGAGGCGACTTACGACGGTCACAAGGGAGCCGGTTATCAGGTCCAGATTGCCGAGACGTTCAACGAAGATGAGGAGCCGAATTTCGTCACCTCGGCGAGTGTGGAAACCGCCGTGAAAAGCGACGCCGACGCAGTGAACCCCGTGCTGGAAGATCTCAAGGGTCGCAATCTGCTTCCGGAGGAACTTCTTGCCGACGCCACTTATGGGAGCCACGAGAATGTCGAATCGGCGAAGAAAGATGACGTTCAACTAACGTCTCCAGTACCTGGCGGCAAAGCCTTCGATCCGGACGAAGTGGGTTATGATCAATTCGAAGTGAACGATGCAGGGGAAGTGACTGCCTGTCCTGCGGGCCATGCTCCGAAGTCGAGTCGGTATAACGAAAAGAACGATCACACCTGGGCTCAGATGGACGCGTCGTTGTGCGGAGCATGTCCATTGGCTGCTCACTGCCCCTTGCAGAAAGATAAAGCCACCGGTCAACCCACCGGTCAACCCACCGGGCGGATTCAGTTTCGATCGGACGCTCCGGAAGCGGCCCGTCGTCGTCGTCACGAACAGACCGATGAGTTTCGTGACTGCTACCGCTGGCGTTCGGGTATCGAATCGGTGAACGCAGCATTGAAGCGACGTTTAGGTCTTGGTCGTCTTCGGGTCCGCGGCATGAAGGCGGTGAAGCTTTCGGTGTACTTAAAACTCGCGGCGTGGAACCTTCTTCGCGGAACGGCCCTGCGCCAAAAGCGTTTGGCGGCAGCATGAGGGGCGTTTCCTGGCGAAAATCTGCTTACCTGAACCACCCAACCTCTCACCTAGTGACATAGCAAGCTCTCGGAAGGCTATAAAAAATCTCCGACCGCAAATCCCAGTCACCCCACAAAAATTTCAGCTCGTCAAACCTGAAAACTCTCACACGAAAAGCCAACCAATGTCGGGCGCGTCGTGGAAGGCCATCGTACGACTTCTCCCAGGCACTGCACATTGAACTTCGGAGTTACCCGAACTTCTGAGTAACCCTGGGATGATTGTCAGGACCAACAAAGCTAGAAGGCCGGGGCTTCCGTCACCACAGGCTAACGTGCAATCCTTGCGAGCCTTGGAAAGGTGACGCGAACTAATGGGAGCCGGCGCGAGGGATTTGACATATACTGTGTGCCGCATCCTAAAACCATTGGTGCTCTTTGGACGCTTTCGGCTGCAGCCAAAGACCCGGTATGCCGATTGCCCTCAATCCGCTTCTCTGATGGCACTTTCATCTTGGATTCATCATGCCTTCACTTCTTCCGCGTAATCTTAGTTTGTTTGCCGCTTGGGTTCTCCTCACTGCGAATGGTTGGGCAGCGCCGGCCAAGCTGAACATTTTGCTGATCACGGCAGATGACCTTGGCCCGCAGCTTTCGTGCTATGGTGACGCAGTTGCCCAGACTCCGCACATCGACGCTCTTGCGGCTCAGTCGGTCCAGTTCCGCACGGCATACGTCAGCCAAGCTTCTTGCAGCCCCTCTCGGTCGACGATATTTACTGGGCTGTACCCGCATTCCAACGGGCACTACGGTCTGGCGAACGCGGACGTCGGCTTTCAAGTACACAAAGAACTTTACGCTTCGTTGCTTCCAAACGTCCTGAAACGGGCGGGCTACAGGACCGGCATTATCGGCAAGCTGCATGTCAATCCGGAGAAAGAGTTTGAGTTTGACTATCGAGAAAATGTTGGCTTCGGCAGCCGTGAAGTTGAGAAGCAGGTTGGGTTTGCCAGCAACTTCATCAAGCAGTCCGCCGACAAGCCCTGGTTTCTCATGTTCAACATGTTCGATCCACACGTGGCTCGTAAGCGCCAGCCAAACGGCCAGAGAAGCCCGCAATTCTTTCCCGACCAGGTTTCGGGGCTGCCCCAAACGCCGCTTACCGCAGACGATGTTCCAGCCTGGCCTTGGCAGCAAATCGACACACCGCCGCAGCGCAAGAAGATCGCGGGCTATTACAACTGCGTGCATCGCATAGACTCAGCCATCGCCATGCTCGTTGACTCGCTGTCCAATAGCGGGCACTTGGACGATACCTTAATCATTTTTCTGGGCGATCATGGGCCACCATTTGCGCGCGGGAAGACCAGTTGCTACGAAGCCGGACTACGAGTACCGCTGATCGTTCGCTGGCCCGAGGTCTCCTCCCCGCATCGTTCGGAGAAATTAGTTGGAAGCATCGACATCTACCCGACCATTTTGGACGCGGCTGGCGTCGATATACCTGAGCACATTCAAGGCCGATCGCTCCGCCCCGTCTTGGGATCGTCGCAGCAATCGAATTGGCGTGATACGCTCGTGGCTGAGTTTCACTACCACGGCGCATCTCCTTTTTTCCCGCGTCGCGCCATCACGGACGGTCGGTTCAAGTTGATTCACAATATCCGCGCAGGCGATTTACCTGCTGCTGCAACCGTTGATGGAGATCAAGCCCCGGTGTTTGCCCGCGATCTGCCCGATGATCACCCCGCTCGTGAGGCAATGGAGCGATTAGTGAACCCGCCGGAATGGGAACTCTACGACCTTGAAGAAGATCCGGTCGAATTCAACAACCTCGCCGATTCGCCCGATTTTGCGGAAACACAGCTAAGGCTTTCCAAAGCACTGCATCAGTGGCAACGGCGAACGCGTGACCCGTTCACCGATGCATCTTTTCGAGATCAGATCGAAAACAAGTATCACAAATAGGTGTAGCAAGAACACTGCCTTGCCGACCCTTTGATAATGGGAGTCAATCGATGATGCTTCTATGGCGATTCAGCTTCCCCGTACGAATGCTACTGACTGTTATAGCAGCGGCGGCACCAGCATCCTGTTGGGGCACGGATCCTGTTGCAGTTCAGCCGGAGAACTCCAACCTTCCCAGCGGTCTCGGCTGGGCTGCGGAGTGTGCTACGGCAAAGAAAGAAATTCGTTCGTACTCCGCCTGCATTTTCGCCGACAACTTCGAAGAAAAGGGGCTGGGAAAAGAGTGGGACGAAGCTCGCAACCCAAATGACGCAGTTCTCTCATTGGTTGCTCCGCCCGCTGGCAACTCGAAGACCTTTGGCGCGAAGTGCCTCAAGGTTGCTGCTCACCTAGGCAAAGACACGGGCGGCGGTTTGACGAAATGGTTCCCCACTTCGAAAGACGTTTTTGTTCGCTTCTACACTCGTTTTGATGCTAACAGCGACTACATCCATCACTTCGTTACGCTGCGAGCAAACCGTGGCTTGCGTGGCTCAGACCGCTGGAGTGGATTTGGTGGCGCCGGTGATTTGCCTGACGGAACCCAACGTTTCTCAACTGCCCTCGAACCATGGGGAAATTGGGGCAAATGGTCGGCACCTGGTCGCTGGAATTTCTACAGCTACTGGCATGAAATGAAACCCAGCCCCGATGGTAGGTACTGGGGCAACGGCTACCGCCCCGAACAACAGCCCGACATCGCGAAAGACAAGTGGATATGCTGCGAATTCTTTTTGCGACACAATACACCTGGATTAGCAGACGGTGAACAGGCGTACTGGATCGATGGCAAGCTGTGTGGACATTGGAAAGGATTCAATTGGCGAACGGACGAGAAACTACAAGCAAACGCGCTGACCCTAGAGAGCTACGTGACGGACCGGTGGACGAAGAACAAGGTCAACGTGGTCTACTTCGACAATCTAGTCATTGCTAACCGTTACATCGGTCCACAGAGCGAACTCGCTGAATAGCTTTGTTCCTCGTTCAACCGAGCATGCAAGTGCATAAAACGCTGACCGCGACAAAGGTGGACTGAAAGCGGATCGTCGCCAAAGGCGGAAAGCACGATCCGTTTCGCGAGCCTCAACAACTGGGCCACGGGAAGCAGTTCTTCAACGCCGCAGGCAGCAGGAACACTCACTAACGTAACGTTACTTTGCCTGCAGTTTCAGTTCCGCGGTTTCGCTAGCCTTGACGACGACCTTGGTCTTTTCAGTCGTTTGCTTTGCACTGCCTGGATTTGGACGACCGTAGACTTCATATTCGCCAGGTGGGACGTTCTTGAATTCGACGGAATTGTCGTCGCCGATCTGCGAGGAACCACCCCAACTCCCCACCTTTTCGCCTCCCACCGGCGCTATGTTGACGATGTAATTCGTTGCTCGCGAGTTTTCATCCGGAAACTCGACTCGCACTCGCACGCCACCGGCGCGAGAGAGTTCAACGCGGCAATCTGACTGCGGCACTTTGACTTCGGCTCCCAGTCCACCCTGGTAGCCTTCTTTGTAGGCGGTGATCCGACAACTACCTGCTGGTAAGCCCGCGATGGAGAACTTTCCGGCTGCGTCTGCATCGAACCGGTTCTGAAGAATCTCGTATCGCTCGAGAGCGGATGTGGTGATCGAACGTATGATCAGTTGGGGATTCTCAATCGGCTCGCCATGACTGTCGACTACTTGGCCACTGATCGTTCCTGACGGGACCAACTTGGTGTTGCACTGAGTGAATCCGGGCTGCCGATCATACTGGGCATAGTGAAAGACTCTCGGCGCATACCCTGGGGCTTCGGCGATCAAGCGACTCCACTTGGTTGAGAAATTCTTGAGATGCCACGTACCATCATCGCCTGTTGCAATGGATACTGCGGGCGTATATTCATAGCCGCCAGACTTACGATCAATCCATTCAACTCGGATCCGGGCCTTCATTGGCTGTCCTGTTTTCGCAGACGTGACCTTGCCACTCAAGACGCGACCGTCTGACTTTTCAAAACCGTGCCCCTCGAGAGTATTGTCCGTCACACTCAATTCGCTGGGAATCTTAAGCTCGTCCCAGCGGACAGTGCCAGTGTAGATCGTCAAGGTGCACTCGGGCTTCTCTCCTTTGGCAGCCCGCAGGTCGACGGGCAACTTTTGCTGAGTTTGCCAACCGGCGTCGGTCCAAACGGTGAAGATCCAGTCAATCTTGTGATCGCGGTTGATTCGCTTTCCTTTGCCAGCACGGTTTGGATCAAGCCAAAAGCTGAAGCCAACTCCGTCTTGCAGAATGACCCGCTTGTCGGGCAAATCGATTCTTGCGAATGCTCGCAGTACTTTGTTAATCTCCTCAGCATTCCCCTTCGCTTCGGCATGCCACTGACCACCGCCAAATGGCGGTCCTTCCCACCAAGCTACGCGTGAGTCCCAGTTGAACACGTCTACGGCACCTGCTGGCCATCCAGGATCTCTGAGCGGCCTATTCCCTTCGCCGCCAGTAATCAGCGCATTTGCAAAACCAACATGTAGCAACACAACGACTGACGCTAGAGCCAATCGACTCCCACTTGAACGCTTGCCCATTACTGCCCCGCCTAGCTAGCTGACCACTTCTCCGATTTTCGGCTCTCAGTGTAGCAGACACGCACGACGGGAATTGCTTAGCGAAAATTCAGAAAAATTTTCAGAGCAGCAGGTCTTGCTTGGCGAACATTCCAATTGCAGGCATACCCCCATACGACTCGGCAAGAATGCTGATGCTTATGCGATGATATCAGTCGCTACCGTGCCGTGGACGTCGGTCAGCCGGAAGTCACGACCGGCGTAGCGATACGTCAAACGCTCGTGGTCGAGCCCAAGAAGATGCAGAATGGTCGCGTGCCAATCGTGAATATGGCAGGGATTCTCCACCGCTTCATACCCATGTTCGTCCGTCGATCCATAGCTGAAACCGCCCTTCACGCCACCTCCGGCCATCCAGGTTGTGTAGCCCTTGTTGTTGTGATTTCGCCCGTCGTTCCCCTGGGCCGCTGGCGTGCGTCCAAACTCACCGCCCCAGATCACAAGCGTTTCATCCAAAAGGCCTCGCTGACGAAGATCCGTTAACAACCCGGCAATTGGTTTATCGCAAGCCTCTGCCTGGGTGGCGTGGTCGCTGCGCAGGTTTGCATGCTGGTCCCAACCGCCATGAGTAATCTCAATGAAACGCACCCCCGATTCAGCCATGCGGCGTGCCAAAAGACACTGCTTACCAAATGCTTCCGTCGCTCCGCCATCGGCTCCGTAAAGTGCAAGTGTCTCGGGCGTTTCATCGGCAATGTCCATTACGTCTGGCATGGCATCTTGCATTCTAAAAGCCAATTCGTAGGATTCGATTACGCCTTCGATCTCAGCCGCACCCTCCCCTGCTCTGGCCAGTTTCTTGCGGTTCAGTTCTTGGATAAAGTCGATTTGCCGTCGCTGTTGAGCCCGCGACATGGTCCGACTAGAGATGTCCGGCAGACTCTCTGCACCGGCAAACTGAGCGAAACGAGCGGCTCTTCCGCCTCGACCGATTTTTGTACCCGAATAGATACTCGGCAGGAAAGCGCTTCCATGAATGCCCGCATTGCCCGATGGCGGGCTGAGCGACACGAAACCGGGCAAACTATCGTTCTCCGAGCCCAAAGCGTACAGTGTCCAGGCTCCCAATGAAGGGCGGATGAACTGTGCGGTGCCAGTGTGCATTTGCGTCATCGCACCTGGATGCACCGGTTGATCGCACTGCATCGACCGAATCAATGTCATTTCATCCGCATGCTCGGCCACGTTTGGAAACAGGTCGCTGATCCACAGGCCACTTTCCCCGCGTTGCCGAAACTCCCAAGGCGACTTCAGCAAACGACCGCCGTAGCGTCCCTGCTTTCCGTCGTCCCGCGACAGCGCTGCTTTGTAATCAAACGTATCGACGTGACTTGGCCCACCACTCATGCAGAGAAAGATAACTCGCTTTGCCTTGGCATTGAAATGAGGCGCTTTGGGTGCGAGTGGATTATCTTCGGCAGATTCGACCGAAGCACTTTCCTGTGGCTGCTGTGCAGCCGCCAACGCCGAGAACGCCATGTAACCAAATCCGGCGGACAAGGATTGCAATAGACTTCGTCGAGTAATCATCTTGGGGACCTTATCTTTCGTGGCTGTTGATTGGTTATTGGTTGAGTCGGTTCGCACCCGCTTTAAGCACGAATTTGCATCCGTGGCTACAACATGTCGTGCTACAGCACTATCAAGCGCTATTTTAAAACTGATGCAGCGGATTACTAAACGCCTAAAGCAACAGGGCGGCTTACTCAGATACAACTGCTCGTTTCAGTCAATCCAACATCCGAAATTCTGCGGTGGCGAATAGGCTTCCGCAGAAAGCTGCCATCGCTTCTTGCGTGACACCGCGTCGAACTCCAAACGATCGTAGATATCGACTGGCCGCAGCCAATTCATCAGCAGTGGCTTGGCGGCCCAAAGCGACCAAAAATCCTAGCCGCACTGCCTCGGCGGTCGTTTCTGTCTCCTCAAGCAATCGCTTCGCAAAGGCTTGAGCCTGCGTCTCGACGAATCGGTTGTTCAACATGTAGAGTGCTTGATTTGCAGTGTGCGACTGTTCACGCTGTCCAGTCACCGAGCTGGAATCAACAAAATCAAACACCTCCAAGCTACGCGGCTCTTCATTGCGAACGATCGGGAGATAGACGCTTCGCATCGTAGCGTCTTCCATGTCCAAACGATTCGTCACCTTGCGAGTGGCATCGCTGATGATGTCCCGCATGGAGTCTTGGCCGCCCCCCCGCCCAAGCGCTAGCCGGCCTTGCCCGCGACGATTTCCAAAATTGCTGCGACTCAATGAGCGGCGCATCTCTTGAGCCTGCTCGTCAATCGCCTTGCGAATCTCCTCGCGAGCATCGCCAAGTACGCCACCGCGAATGTCTGTAAACCCAGCCTTGGCCACTTCACTGCCTCGAGGCCGCTGTAGATCCAGTTTGCCACTTGCCATCAGCATTGCATCGCGAATCGCTTCAGCTTCCAATCTGCGAGGATTCGCTCTCCATAGCAGCTCATTGTCCGGATCTTCCTGGTGAGACGCGGAATCGAATGCCGAGCTCATCCGATAGACTCGACTCAACGCAATCGTTCGGATTAGTTTCTTAGTTGACCAACCGTTTTCGACGAAGGATACGGCCAAGTAGTCGAGCAGTTCTGGGTGCGTCGGTTGAAGCCCGGTAGCACCAAAATTCTCTGGAGTGCGGACAATGGCCTTGCCCAGCATGTGCTGCCAGACCCGGTTCACGTACACGCGAGCCGTGAGTGGATTGTCCTTGCTGCCAAGCCACTGGGCCAACTGCAGACGTCCACTCTCATCGGCGGCAATGGGAATCTTGCTGCTGGTCAGAACCTGGGGAAGACCTCGGGCAACAAGCTTAGTTCGCTGATCGATTTCACCGCGGACCAGGAGTGGAACGTCTCGTGGCGGCTGACGTTCTTGCACTCCCATGCAGTAGCTAATGGGTTGCCCATCGCTATCGACAACGGCCAGTCTTGCGCTGAGTTCCGACATCCGGTTGAGCCGTGCGAGCCGCGCACGCAACTCTGCGGCAGTCATTTGTCCACTTCGACGACTGCCCGCAGCCTCGGCAAGGGTATCTTTCAGTTGCTGTTCTAGTTCATCAAGTTCTGATTTTGAGTATCGCGGATCAAACGGGCTAGGGTCGTCAACTGGCAATCGAATCAGGCTACTTTGTCGCTTGCGCTGCGCCGTTGAGATGGCCCCGTACTTACTCGGCGGATTGCCAAAGTAGGTCGTCATGTTGGCAAAAATGCCTGCCCAAGCATAGTAATCCGCTTGCGGAATTGGATCGAACTTGTGGTCATGGCACCGAGCACAAGCGACGCTAGTACCTAGAAAAACCCGAGAGGTCGCATCAATCTGTTCATCGACCAGGTCCGCTTGAAACTGGACGCGATTCTGCTCGTTGACATTCTTTGGACCGATGGCCAAAAAAGTCGTGGCAACCAAGTGTTCCGCCCACTGAGCGTCTGATTCGGCGGGAAGCAAATCCCCCGCAACTTGCTCTTGAACGAATTCGTTGAATGGCTTGTCGGCATTAAAGGAATCGATGACGTAGTCGCGGTAACGCCAAGCGTGAGGGTAAGTGACGTTAATCTCCCTGCCGGTCGACTCTGCGTAGCGTGCTATGTCGAGCCAGTGGCGGCCCCAACGCTCGCCGAATTGCGGCGTTTCCAGCAATCGATCGACCACATGAGCAATAGCCGCTTGTGGATCGCTTTGCCACATCTGACCGAAGACTTCGAGTTGCTTCGGCGTAGGAGGCAGACCCACCAAGTCGAAACACAACCGTCTTAAAACCACGGCAGGCTCAGCGTCTGCGGCGGGCTCCAATTCGCGGTCGCTTAGCTTTGCAGCAACGAATTGATCAACCGCGGACTTCGCCCAAGTTCCAGACTCCAAGACCGGAGGATCCTGCTTAACAGGTGCTCGATAAGCCCAGAATGTTTCTCGAGCCAGTTCGATATCTTTGTCTGTGATGCTCGATTTGATTGCGACCGTCTCGCTTTGACGTGGATCGGGAGCCCCCATTTCGATCCATTTGCGAAAGTCTTCGATGATGCGATCCGAAAGCCGACGCTTGGGTGGCATTTCGAAATCTTCGTAGGTGATCGCGTTGAATAGCAACGAAGCGTCCAGATCGCCCGGGACGACGGCGGGCCCGCTGCTGCCACCAATGTGCGTGAGTGCCTGAGTGTCTAGCCGAAGTCCACCACGGACATTACCAGACTTGCTGGAATGACAGCCGTAACACTCTCGGACGAGGACCGGGCGGATCTTCGATTCGAAGAACTGCTCCTGTTCGTGCGTGATTTTGTCGTTCTGACTGACCGGATCGACCGCCGAAACAGTCGCACTCAGTGCGCAGAACACCATGATTGCTACAGGGACAAACGTTACGAAACGCATTGTTGCACCTTTACGAACAGTTGCCAAAACTCGCGACTCACACCGTCCAGCAAAACGAGCGGCGCTTGCTGTTACTGCGAAGCAAATCTTACTTTTTATCGCCGCCGCGACCGGGCCGCTTTGGTCGGTCGCCACCAGCTTCAGCGCCTTCGATGTCACCACCGCGCCCTCCGGCAGATCGACGCTTTCGCTCAGGTGCTGAATCACCGGCTTTCTCAGCCCCAGCTTCTCCGCCACGCATTGCTTCCATTCGGCGACGCCGCATCTCTTCAGGAGACATGTCGCCTCGCATTGCACCACCGCGTCCAGAGCGCATTTGGGTGAGCAACGCCGTCAACTCCTCCGCATTGAGCTTCTTGTCACCATCCTTGTCGAAGGTTTCCAACATCCGGGCTGCCAATCGCGCTGGATCCATTTGTTGCATACCGCGTCCTTGACCGGGCCGTCCCTCGGCAGCCCCGCGAGTTCCTCCCTCGGCAGCCCCGCTGGGTCGCCCACCTCTGCCGCGTTGCGATTCGCCTTCCTCAGGTCGACCGCCAGGACGCCCGGGCCGTCCTGCAGGACGATCTCCCTCTTGATCGCCGCGCATCCGCTCGCCATCCGGCTTACCTCGTCCTTCTCGCTGAGGTTCGCTTGGCGGATTCGCCACGACCGCAGAAGCCGCAAGACAAACAAAAACACCGCCCACAACCATACTTAACATTCGTTTCATTGTGCCGTCCTCCAGTTTTAAATCGATTGGACTCTCACCTGCTCGGTGTTCGTCGGCCGTCCTCTACGGACTGTTACGCGAAACGGTTGCCCGCGGCGACAGGCCTTGGCAGAAAAAAGTTCAGAAAGGCCGACTTAAGGCCGTAGATGCCGTGAAAAACAGCCTTTTCACCGCCACTCAGAGAATTTGCCCCATAATCTCGGAAAGCCGATATCCCAGACAATCCGAGTGTGGTTCCCTGCGGGATGTTGCCCGACTATTTTCCTCACCAGAATTGATTTAAAAGCGGTCACTCCCTCGGAAACCGCCTCGGGAAGTTTGAGCTTGGACAAAATCCTCGACACTTTGTTTGCGTCTTCTGGTTCAATTGAGCATAGGCACAGCAAGTAAGCTTAGGCTCGGATTGAATGCTCAAGATGGATCGGCGAAGTGGGAAGCTAAATACCGACATGACGAACCACGAAGACGAATTCGAAGCCTCCATGCGGGCCGGCAGCCCAGACGCGCTGGCAGAGGCGTTCTCGGCCTATCGCGAACGCCTCGGACGCATTGTATCGTTCCGCCTGGACTACCGACTTGCCGGGCGCATTTCGGAATCCGACGTCTTACAGGAAACTTATCTGGCCGCAGTAAAGCGATTGGAGCAGTTTTCTCGCGAACAGGAAATGTCGCCTTTCTTGTGGCTCCGCCTCCTGGTAAATCAACAGCTTACGGATCTCCAACGCAGACACATTGCGGGAAAACGCGACGTACGCAAAGAGGTCTCATTGCACGCCCAGGCGCCTGGTGCACAGACCAGCGTCGCACTTGCCGCCCAATTGGTCGGCAAGGCAACAGGGGCGAGCGCGATGGTCCGACAAGCTGAGCGAATCGAGCGACTAGAAGCCGTGTTGAATACAATGGACGATATTGACCGAGAAGTCATCGCACTGCGACACTTCGAAGAGTTGACAAACGTCGAAGCTGCAAAGGTCCTCAGCCTGGAACCTTCTGCGGCAAGCAAACGATACGTACGTGCAATGTCGCGTCTCGCAGCGTTGATGCAGCAACACCCGGATTTGGCCGAGGGCTAACATGCCCCCAAACGCCTACGCGAGCCATGAAAAGCACCACTTGATGGGAAACTCCAATCCACCCGGCAAACTGACCGGTGAACAAATCGATGCTATCGCCGAGCAATTCGCGGCCCGTCTGCGTGCCGGAGATTCAGTCAGCGTCAACGATTACGTGGTGCAGCATGGGCACAGCGAAACGTTATGCGAAGTGCTGGCTGGCGTCGAAGTTCTGGAGTCTATGAAACGCTCCAGCCTGCAGCCTTCCCCTCCAGCGTCAGCAGATCTCAGCCGGTTGACCGACTACACGATCATTCGTGAGATAGGTCGCGGAGGAATGGGAGTCGTCTACGAAGCGGTTCACAAATCTCTGCACCGCAAAGTCGCCATCAAGGTTCTATCAGCCAACCGAATCGCCGACAATCGGCAGCTCGCCCGATTCCAAATAGAAGCGCGTGCAGCGGCGCGCCTTCGACATCCGAGCATTGTGCCCGTTTTTGGTGTAGGCTGTTTGGATGCAAACGAAAAGCAGACGCACTACTATGTAATGGACTACATTGCAGGACAGAGCTTGGCTCAAGTGCTCAATCGACACAGACAAGCGTCCACAGCGAGCGCATCTGCCCGAGAACTGACGGCTAACTCTACTGCTCAGCACCCAACGGTCCTTACCCAGAACTCTGAAGTTCAGGCGCAGCCCAATCTGGCTCGCAGCGGCGATGCTGAAACGGCCTTTGAACTTTCGAGAAACGAAGATGCTGCGGAGCCTGTTGGCGCGAGCACAGACAACGTCCTGTGGGCAGCTCAAATGGGTTCCAAACTCGCCGATGCGCTCGAGTATGCCCACTCGCAGGGCGTCTTGCACCGCGATATCAAACCAGGCAATTTTATCTTGGATGAACAAGGGCATCCGTGGCTGGCAGACTTTGGTCTCGCCAAACTTTCCGAACCCACCACACTCACGCAAACGGGAGAGATCCTGGGAACACCCCAATATATGCCACCCGAGGCGTTTACTGGTCAGTATGACGTTCGAAGTGAGATTTTTGCCCTTGGACTAACACTCTACGAGTGCATCACATTACAAAATGCTTACTCTGGCGAATTGACTAGCGCGGTAATTCAGCAGGCGACGGCAGCGGAGATCCGCCCCCCCAGCACGATCATTCACAGCTTGCCAAGGGACCTGGAAACGATCCTACTGAAGTGCCTCGCCAAGGAGCCCAATGATCGCTACAGTTCGGCCGGGCAGGTTCGAGACGACTTAATTTGCTTCATTGGCGGTCGCCCGGTATCCGCCCGCCGCGTTGGTCCACTCGGCAGACTGCTGCGCTGGTCGCGTCGTGAACCACTGGCTGCCGGACTGACTGGAGCCAGCTTCCTGCTGGTTGTTGCTCTGATGCTCGCGACAAGCTTTGGGTACTGGCAAACGCGACAAAAATTACTCATCGAGAAACGATCCACTGCCGAAGTTCGCACCGCGTTGGCTGAAAAGTCTTCCGCTTTGGATACCGCCAATGCGGCCCAGCGTCGCGCGGAGGCGAATCTACAAGTCGCCTTGCGGGCATTTAAAAACATTTCCGAACGAATTACTGCTGCCACCATCGAATCGGACGCAGATCTGCTCGGAGAAGTTACGGATACGACTGCGGCTGGCGTTACTGCCGAAGACGCTGCCGTCTTGGAATCATTGCTGAGTTTCTTCGACGAGCTGGCCACGACAAACAACACTCAATTGCTTCGAGAATCTGCCGAGGCTGCTCAGCGGGCTGGTGACATTTATGCCAGTTTGGGTCAATTGTCGAAATCGTCCGAGTCCTACGACAACGCTTCCGCGCGATTCACCAGCCTGCGAAAGCAGGACGACAGCAACGCTCTACGTGTCGCGCACGCTCAACTACTGAATGAGATATCCGCCGTTGCCGCCCTCCGTGGTGAGTTACTGCGAGCGATGCAGGCCTTCTACGAAACGATGGATATCCTCGATGCCATTCCGGAGGATCGACGCGAGTTTCAGTCCGAGTTCGAAAGAGCCCGTGCGTACCGCTTACGCGCCGCAATCCCTGACCTGGGTGGATCGAACAGCCAGCTTCGGGCCGGACGAAGGCCTATCTTCGATCGCCTCGCAAACCCGTCCTCAACGGCCAACTTTTCGATCGAAGTTGCCAGTAAGTCCATTGAACTGCTTACAAAGCTGAGTATCAAACATCCTACATCGAATGTCGTTAGCGCCGAACTTGCTAGAGCGTACCGGACTCGCGCCGACGCCAAATCGCGAATGCGGCAGCGTGACTCCGCCCAAGAAGACATTTCTGAGTCGATCCAAATCTGGGAAGGACTACACCGCGATCAACCAAAGTCTGACGCCATCCGTTACGAACTCGCCTCCACGCTTGTGCGGGCTAGAAACTTCGGCATGCACCCTATTACCCAAGCGTTTCGTGCTCACGAACTGACCGCTGAATTACTCCGAACTGCACCAGATCTTCCGCGTTACCAATCGCTGCGAGCCAACTCGCTACAGTCGCTGGCACTTGCTGAACTGCGCAGCGGAAAAGTTCCTGCTGCTAGACGACACCTAGACGAAGCTCTGGAAACATACACCAAGCTACACCAAGATTCGCCGGAAATTTCCGCCTACGCGTTGAAGCGCTCGGCTGTCTTGGAAGCAAAGGCTGACTTGGAAATACGCGTTGGAAATCCAGAAGCGGCCGCAGCGTTGTTTGAAGATGCCGTCGCGCAATTAAGAACTGCCATTGATACGAATCAGTCCAATGCCTCGCTGCTGCGTATCGAACTTCAACGGCTGCGACGAAAGCAAGATCGCCGCGGTACGAGGGACGAATAGCCAGCACATCCAGGGCCAACCGCGTTTGGCTTCGATATTCTTGACGTGCAGACTATAATGAAACTCGATCGCCGCCCTCAACGACGAGCCCCTGAATCAAGGACGCTGGAAATATTGACGGCACTGTAATCGACGGCACTGTATTGGAGTGCGATTGCCCCCGCACTCCAATCGGTGCCCTCATCTTGCACCACCTCTGGTGCGATTCGTGCAAATCTGCTCGAGCCCCGTAAGTTTGATTGCTGTCCTGCGTCCTCAAGGCACGTCCTTTTCGAGCCAGAGGTCTCACAATCCACTTGGCCCGGGCACCTGAAAAGTTGCTGCCACGTCTATTTTATCTTGGTGTATCGAGCGGTGGCCCTGGACGGAATGCTGCCCGCCTGCGAACAATAGGGCCGGACGCAGTAGATTCTTCAATCGCGATCGAGCAAGGTTTTATGTCGAGCATTTCCAGCAAACAGCGCTACGAAGAGTATCTGGGCGAAGTTCGCGAGCGCCGCAGCGACTCCAAGAAGAGCGACGGTTCACCCGCGAAGGAAGGCAAGCAGCGAGGATTCTGGCAACTGCTGAGTCTTTTCTGGCGGCAAATAGGTGAACACAAAGGCAAGGTACTCTTCGCCCTCGGGACACTAACCTTCTCCACCCTGCTTGGACTTGTCCCACCCGCTGGAACCAAATTTGCCATCGACTACGTCCTCACATCACCCCCACTGGAAATGCCCGCGTGGTTGTCCAACCTTCTACCTGAAGGCACCTCCAGGATGGGTTTGCTCTGGTACATTTCCGCGTTCGTGGTTGGGGTTACCATTTTAAAGACGGCCGTTCACTTGTGGGGCCGATGGTTTGCAACAAAGGCAGTGAACTTGGTGGGCGCGAACATTCGCCGTCGAGTATTCGAGCATGCGATGCGACTGCCGCTGAACCGCATCCAAGACCTGAAGAGCGGCGGAACAACCAGCTTGATCCGCGAAGACGCCGGAGGCATTGCCGACCTGATTTTCAATATGCTCTACAACCCATGGCAAGCAATCATACAGCTAGTTGGCAGTTTGATCGTTCTGATATTTGTCGACTGGCGGTTGATGATTGGCGGACTTCTATTGCTTCCGGCCGTTTGGGTGACTCACCGAACTTGGATTCGACGAGTTCGACCGCTGTACAAAGACATTCGCTCACGCCGCCAAGGCATCGATGCATCGACGACGGAAACGTTTGGTGGAATCCGCATCGTCCGAACCTTTGCGAGAGACCGAACGGAATCAAGCAGGTTCACGCGAGGAACACACCTACTCGCTCGCCAACAACTCATGGTGTGGTGGTCGACCCGCATCATCGAAGTCATCTGGGAAGTCCTCATCCCTCTCGCATCAACGGGTCTATTGCTGTACGGCGGTTGGCAAATCCTAAATCAGGACCTGACGCTGGGCGATTTGATGATGTTCTTGGTCTACCTGACGATGTTGCTGGGCCCCATTGCCTCGATCGCCTCCAGCGCGATGTCCTTCCAAAACAACTTGGCAGGCTTAGATCGCGTGCTAGATCTGCTCGAAGAAGAGACTGAGGATGCAAGAAGCGACGGGCAAATCGAGCTCAACCGCCAGTCTGTTGGCGGAGCAATCGAATTTGAGTCCGTGTCGTTTCACTATCCAGGATCGACACAGCACGTCCTCCGAGACGTCAGCTTTACTGCGCCCGCGGGTTGCACCATTGCGTTGGTAGGCCGAAGTGGCGCAGGCAAAACGACTCTGTGCAACCTTGTTGCACGCTTCTTCGATCCAACGTCCGGGCGCATCCTGATCGACGGAAAATCCATCGACGATGTGGATCTGCATTCTTACCGCCGACTCTTGGGTGTCGTCGAACAAGACGTTTTTCTGTTCGACGGAACCATTCGGGATAACATTGCGTACGGCCGTCGCGGCGCAACCGATGAAGAAATTGTGGCGGCCGCGAAAGCAGCCGCGGCTTACGATTTTGTGATGGGAATGCCAAAGGGACTGGATACTTGGATCGGCGAGCGAGGCGTAAAACTCAGCGGTGGGCAGCGCCAGCGTTTGGCCATCGCACGCGCGATTCTGGCAGATCCGAGAATTCTGATTTTAGACGAAGCAACCAGCAATCTGGATAGCGAGAGTGAACGCCTAATCCAACAATCGCTTCGCGAACTGCTGGAGAACAGAACAGCATTTGTGATTGCTCACCGGCTGAGCACGATTGCTCACGCGGATCTGATCCTGGTCTTAGAAGACGGACAGATTGTTGAACAAGGCACGCACCAACAACTGCTCGCCGAAGGTGGCATCTACCAGAAGATGGTATTGCTACAGACAACGAATCCAAACACCGAACCTCAAGCGGTTCAGTAACATGCTGGAGGATAATGATTAACGACCGAGAAACCTACCGCTGCACTCCACCAATTATCGGAACGAGGAAATTGCCTAGCAAGACAATCAGACTCATCCAAGCCGCCATGGCAACCGCCGAATGACCCGACCGCTCGAGCAGAGTCCGCAGCCAATCTATAGCAGGGCGAAGAATCGCACCAATTACGGCGCCGCAGAGCACATCGAACAGAACCAACCCTTTGACAGATTCTTGAAACCAGAGGATTGCTGCTAAAATCGAAAGCCCCCCGGCTAATGCGCCGGAGAGCATCCCTAGAACCAGGGACTTCGGGCACCGAACTGCCGCTAGTGCTCCACATGCGGCTGCTAACACACCCCACCCGTAGAAGATCGATTCGCTCGGCAAACGACCGCCGGCGACAGCCAGATACACAAGAACACTTGTCAGCACCGGCCAGTAGACCGATTCACGCAAGTTCCGAGTCCAAGCGGCAGCCAGCATGGCGGCGATCAAGGCCAGCCCGATGTAAACCAACAAGTGAACAACCGCACTTCCGCCCGTTGATGACGAACCAAGGGATTGTGCATAGCCCAGAAGAAGGGCTACAGCGGCTGTCAGAATCAAAATGGTCCCCACACCAAACTGGTTTGATGCCTGCGATTCTGTATCTTCCATTTTGGGGCCTTTTTTTCGGAGTCTACTTTTTTACTGCGAACTCGACGGCTTGCGGGAACCCTAACCTTTTGATCGTTGTCTAAACCCGCGTTGGGTCGCTTGGTCGTATAAGCCGCAGGGAATCTTTGCGGCGAAACGCAGGGGACTTACCAACGCCCTTAACTGGCAACTGGGCGCACGAAATCGCCACTGAAAAAGTTTGCAACTCTTAGCTTACCACCCGCGTAAGTTCCGCTGGCTTGACGGCATCTGAAAAGTACAAAAAAGAGTTTTCCGCGCCCCGATTACGAAGCTTTTTTGCCGAATAAAGAGTAACAGTCAAAACGTCTTACTCGTAGAACCGTTTTGCCAGAAGCCGCTTTGTGGAATCAACAAGCCTATTTTCCACGCTAAAAGACCCGAACCCTAACGTCCCCATGACTTCACTACCTGCAGTTCGATCTGAATCCAAGCGGCAGCCTGCCAGC
>CAYPLE010000064.1:1786-16302 GCA_964411445.1 uncultured Pirellulaceae bacterium | reverse complement strand
TTGGTGGCCGTGACGGGCTCGGGTTTGATTTTGCGCTTCTGGGGCTGAAACCCGGCGAAAGCCGCGTAGCGATGGTCCGTAGAGCCGCAGTCTTGACCGCAGGGCGGATTCGCGAAACGGAATCGGTGAACCAGTCTGAGGAATCGCATCTACTTGGAGAGTTGGCGACAAGCACATATCGATTGCTTGACCCGCGTCGCCGCCAACGAATCCGCGACCGCGTCCAATTGTCGATCTTCTCTGAGCAAGATTTCGATCTTCAGAAACGATCTGAGTTGTCACCATTCCAGATTGCTTCGTCGACGGGCGCAATCGAACCCTCCAGCGGCAAAGTGCTCGCAAAGCCGGTAACCGCCTCGCAAGCTGGTGCAAAGTCTGCAAGTGTCAAGCGAAGCCGAGAAGTCGCCGCAGTTATCTCCCGTGCAGGCTCGGCGACTGCGGTGACGCTCGCTTGGATCATGATTGGCGTAGCCGTCTCAGGTTTGCTTGCAGCCGGTGCTCTCTAACATTTGCTTGGATGTTTCTTACCGACCGCAGTGGAACAACCAATGCGGTAGGAACCGCCCACTTGCAGGCACCGCGCGCCCTCCCCTCGATGCTCGCCGTGATTCTATAATCATCGTGTGGCCGCGAGGACACCTTCGCCACGAGCATCCACATCCGCGAACGGTCTTAAAACGTCGATTTTGCGCCCCAAATTGGCTTCTTTGCCGTTCTTAAACAACAACCGCTTGCATCCGCGCGGCTTACGCACAAAGGATGTGACTTCTGATACACCGACTGAGACTCATGAGCACAACAACATCGACGCGGCCGAGCACTCTTGCAGAATTGCGTGAGAGCGGCTGGCAATCAAAATCTGTCAAAGAAGAGATCCGTCAAAACTTCACCAAGAAACTCGCCGATGGTGAAACGCTGTTTCCGGGAATCGTTGGCTACGAAGATACCGTCATCCCGGAAATCAACATTGCTCTCCTAGCTGGACATGACATCCTATTCCTGGGTGAAAAGGGGCAAGCAAAGAGTCGCCTAATGCGTTCACTGGTGCAGTTCCTTGACGAAGCCATTCCATACTTGGACATTCCCGGCGTTCCGGTCCACGAAGATCCACTCAGTCCGATTACCGGCATCGCCCAAAAGTATTTAGCAGAACACGATGAGAAAAGCGTTGCAATCAAGTGGTGGCCGCGGGAAGAACGCTATGCCGAGCGATTGAGTCCAGGGACAAAGTTCGCAGACATCATCGGTGAGATTGACCCCTCGAAACTCACCGGCGGTGTCAGCATGAGTGCCGAAGAAGCACTGCACTTTGGGTTAATCCCAAGAATGCACCGGGGCATTTTCGCCATGAATGAACTGCCGGAGCTAGACGAACTTGTCCAAGTCGGCTTGTTTAACATTCTCGAAGAGCGAGATGTTCAGATTCGCGGCTTTCCGATTCAGTTTGACTTGGACATCTTCATTCTTTTCTCAGCAAATCCGAGCACCTACAACCGCAGTGGAAAAGTCATCCCTCAGTTGAAGGACCGGATCGGATCCATTGTCCAAACGCACTACCCACGTGAACGATCTTTGGGCATCGAAATCATGCAGCAGGAGGCAGATGTCGACCTCGGTGGAGATTTCCCGGTCGTCGTACCGTACTTCATGGCTGAGATTATCGAAGAGATCACCGAGCGAGCCCGAAGTAGCAAGTACATCGATCAGGCATCCGGTGTATCAGCGCGTTTCAGCTTATCAAACTATCGCGCCATGGTTGCGAGCGCTCGTCAACGTGCGATCGTCCACAACGAATCGCCAGCGGTTCCTCGAATCAGCGACCTAGGACACTTGTATGCTTCTTCACTTGGTAAATTGGAATTGGATTTGATGGGCAGCCATCAGATGTCTGAGAAGCAAGTCCTAGATTCACTGATCGCAGAGGCCATTAAGAGCGTCTTTAGCCAATACGTTGAAGAACACGGGCTTGGACAGATTGCGGAAGTCTTCAAAACAGGTGTTCGTATCGAGGTCGGCGACATGCTTCCAAGCAGCGCCTACGCTGAGCGACTGAGCGCCGTGCCGGCTGCATGGCAAAAGGCATTCGAAGTCAACGCCGCCGAAAGCGATACCGTACGCGCGTCGTGTGTCGAATTTGTACTCGCCGGATTGTATTCACTCGAGCGCATTAGCCGCGCCAGCGAATTCGGCAAAGTCCGCTACGAAACCTAACCCACTCATCAAAACAACGTAGTGGACCTGATTACAGATCCCAACCCGCCCTGACAAGCCACCGCGTACTCATCAAGCCTCAAGTCAGGATTTCTATCGAAATCTACTACGCAATACCTGACCTCCAACTAGCGTTAGATCGCCCCCCGCGTGTGCGCGAAGGCTCCAGCGTAATCCATTAAGCAAACGAGTGTGACGATGACCAAGAAATCTGAACTGGGCGGCGTTGTTCATACTTATCAGAAGTACGATCCAGGCAAGTTCCCGTCGCCGACGCAACCGCCGCCGGATTTGGTATCGCCAGCGTTTGAGCACGCGCTCATGTACGGCGAGTATCGAGAGTTGACTGAAGAGGAGCTTGCCCGTGCGGTCAAGCTCGACCCTGAACAAATCGCGGGACTTGGACCCAGCATCGACTTCCTCCGACAAATGCTGGAAGAGAGACGTCGGAAGATACTAGAAACTTACGAGACCAATGGCGTTCGCAAGAAGGCGCGGAAGGCGTTCCACCAAGAAAGTCGCCAGCTAGATCCACCGAAAAAGCTGCGCGATCTGTACCGCCAAGCGATCAACGAAGAGCAAATTTTCTTGCTGGAGAGGATTTACTACGCCACAGGTGATGACACGAGCCAGTTTGCCTCTGGGTTGGTGCGAGTGATTAGCGACCTTGGCAACAAGTACGAGATCGACGAACTCGCCAGCAAATATGATTTCACCGGTGCCGAACGGATGTCGATTCCTAAGGCCTTGGAAATCAAGGAAGAGCTGGAACAAATTGATGAATTGCTTAAGCAGTTGGAGGAAGCGGCCAAAACTGCTCAAATTGGGCTGATCGACATGGAGAAGCTTGGCGAATTCGCTTCGCCTGAAGACATGTCGAACTTGGAAGAACTGCGCAATCAAGTAGAGAATATCGTTCGGGAGCAAGCCGAACGCCAGGGTCTGGATCGCGATCAGAATTCCGGCGCATTTCGGCTCTCCCCCCAGGCCTACAAAGTCTTTCAGGGAAAATTGCTCGAACGTATTTTCTCAAACTTGCAGGCTGGACGCTCTGGAAGGCACTCCGGCCGTATCGATGGCGATGGTAGTGTTGAACTTCCATCGACGCGGCCGTACGAATTTGGCGATGCGCTCTCGAGCATGGACATGTCGCAGTCAGTCATCAACGCGATTCTGCGTGACCCAACGGCGGGCCAAATCCGACTGCAAGCTTCTGACATCGAAGTGCACAGAACACGCAATTCTCCCAAATGCGCCACCGTCGTCATCATGGATATGAGCGGTTCAATGCGCTACGACGGACAGTACATGAACGTCAAACGCATGGCCCTTGCGCTTCAAGGGCTGATTGCAAGCGAATACCCGGGCGACTTCCTTCGATTCATCGAAATGTACACATTTGCCAAACTAAAGGCACCTGGTGAAATTATCAATCTGATGCCCAAACAGGTGACGATTCACGACCCTTGGGTACGCCTGAAGGCCGATATGTCTCGCGAAGATGTTAGCGAACACCAAATTCCACCGCATTTCACCAACATTCAGCATTCACTACGTCTTGCACGACAGAATCTGGCAACCGTAGACACGCCCAACAAACAGATCATTCTGATCACCGATGGCTTGCCAACTGCGCATTTCGAAAAAAATGAGCTCTTCATGCTTTATCCGCCGGATCCGCAGACCGAAGCAGTCACCATGCGGGAAGGCCAGATGTGCGCCCAGGATGGCATCGTGCTGAATATGTTCCTCGTGCCCAGTTGGTCGCAGTCTGAGGAAGACATTCGCTTTGCATATCGCCTGGCCGAAAGCACCAAGGGCCGCGTTTTCTTCACCGCCGGCAACGACTTAGACCGCTTCGTCGTTTGGGACTACATCGATCGCAAACGAGAAATCTTGGGCTAAGATCAGCGTCCTTCCCCATAGAACAAAACATAGTGGACCTGCTACCAATCACTCTCCGGTTCGTTGCTGCAACTAGACGGAAATTTCGTCGAAAGAGCGAATCGAGGGTATATCAAACGACGGCGGCAATGGCTTATTGCCCGGACGAACGCTTGCTCTCACCTGAAGCCCAGCTTCTTGCGCAGACTGCAACTCCTCCGCAATGTCGCTTACAAACAGAATTTCCGAGGCTGGAAGCCCCCAATCCTCAACAACTCGCCGGTAACTCGTCGATTCCTTTTTGCCACCAATCGTGGTGTCGTAGTGACCGGAAAGAAGGTGCAAGCAATCGTTTTCTCCGTCGATATCCAAGTGCCCAAAGAAAAGCTTCTGCGCCGCGATGGATCCTGACGAGTAAATCCGGACGTCGACGCCTGCCTCGCGCCAAGCTCGAATGGCTGGAATCACGTCCGCGAAAACATGTGCCCTCAGTTGCCCCGTGCGGAAGCCGCCATCCCAGATCAGCCCTTGAATGGCTTTCAATCCAGTTGCTTTTGCGTCTTGGCTCATCAATCGACGCAGTTCCTCAATCACTAACGTCATCGCCTCGGCACCTTCGTCAGCGGCATCTGCCCAGGCGGTCAACGAGGCGTGACCTGCATCTCGGGCAACTTGCTCACAAGCATCCATCACGTCTTCACGCTTGCCGTGCTCCGCCAAGAACGCCTCCAATCGCTCCGCTACAAAGGGAAACATTACATCGTGAACGAAGGAGATGCTTGAGGTCGTGCCCTCAATGTCAAGTAGAATGCCGGAGATCTTAGCCACAGTGGAACTCATATCGGAAGTAGGAAACGAGATATCGAAGACGCACGATTCTCGCGACCTGGCTCGTCGACGCAACAGCACTAGGGTTTTCGTGCAGGGCTGGTCGTTCCTTCAAGATCGGCAATCTCGTTGCGCTACATTGGCGGCTGAAGGCCACCGATGCGATAGAATCACAAGACCGCAAACGTCGTTACTAGAATTTTGGGACTAGCGTTTCTGCTCCTTTCCTTGCACTTCTGGCAGGCCAAGTTCCAAATCTTCTTCGGTGACTTCAACATTGATGCGGTGAATTCCTTGCGACATTCCTGTCGAGCGGGGGTGAAAGGCAAGTTGCACCCTGCCCTTCTTAAGTCCGACAATGACAAATGAATACTCCTCTGTCGGATGCGGGCGGATTTCGACGATGCCCTTTTGGGTCATCCAAATCGAGCCATAGCTCTTGCCCTGAATACTCTCCCCCTCGCCAAGTCCGATTTTCATTTCCTGTCGCGTTAGGATCGGAACGCCCTTGTCGTAGGTCTCGTAGACGGCAATGTCGTGACCGTCTAGCGAGACCTCGTAGGCAGGCGATTGGCCACCGAAGGGATCGCTGTCCGATGCATGCGGAGGCACTTCGGCGTACTGGGCAACTTGGGACTGGCTGCTGGCTTCTCCGAATGGGTCAGCACCAAAGGGATCATCACCGCCAGATGGAGCTGCACTGAATGGATCTGATTTTGCTGACGGTGAACCACCAAATGGATCGTCATCGTCGGAGGATGGACCACCGAACGGATCATCGCCGGGCGAAGATCCACCAAACGGGTCGCCAAACGGGTTGCTCGATGATGTGTCACCGAAGGGGTCGGAGGTCGCTCGACCCGGGGGCGGCATGATAGCTCGCAGCCACTCACTAGGGATCCCCACTCCAGCTTCTGGATTTTCGATCATGAGCAACAGCACATCAGCAACTTTGTCTTGGTTTTGCTTGCGGGCATCGAGTTGCTCACGCAGCTTGGCTAGCTTCCTCTCCGCTGCAATTATCTGCTCTTCCTGTTTCGTCAGATCTTTGTCAAGTTGATACTTCAGGAGCTGGCTTAGCTTTGTGCGTGCTTCTTCTTGTATCTGTTTGTCCGAAGACGACCGGAGCGTCTTGACTAGCTTGGCGAATGCTTGCCGAATTTGCTGCTCAGAGGGCTCCGTCCGCTCGCCCGTTGTGAGCCCCATGAAGAAGTTAAATACTTGTTTATCATCTACGTTGCCGGGCTGGTTGGTGGTTAGCTTCTTCAGTTCGCTCTGCGTGAACTCCAACTGCCGTTGCAACTCCTCTACTGTGGGATGCTCCGCACCGAGTCTTTGGGAGAGCGTCATAATCTGTCGTCGCTCTTCGCTTTCTCGCTTGGTTAGCTCCTCAATGTAACCCGGGCCAACAGACGAGTCATACGGTGGCTGCTGACCCGTTTGTCCAGGTTTCTGGGCATGAATGCCTGTTAGCGGCGCTGCGCTCAGCCCGAGCATGAGCAAGCGGGTAAGTGTTCTACGCATAGGAGACGTTCCTCTGATTAGAATTGTGGCTGGAAGGATCTCGATGACAATTTGTTTTATGAGTTCGCCGCAGGAGCGCAACTTTGCACAACTATGCATCCGATCGCGGAGCGACCGAGCGACTAACCTGACTATTTTTCGGTGGAACCTTCGATCGCCTCGTATTGCTTAAGGCGGCTTTCGATGCTGCGTAGCGATGCATTGACCTGCTCTATCTGGTCATTCCAGAGGAGGCCACTGGGCAGAGCTTCTATCATTGCTCGGCTGTTGGTGTTTTGCTCGAGCGTCTGATTGAAAGCACTTAACTGCTGCCCCAACTGCGCTCGCTTTTCGAGCTCGCTCGTCATCAACTCACGGTTTTCCTCGAAAATCTGCTGCAAAGTCTCATTGGACTGCTCAACTGCCTGCGTTGCTGCCTGCGTTGCTGCGTGTGTTTGGGCATCTCGCGTTGATTCAGGAGCCTGGTCGTCCCGAGAGCTGCTGGGATAAAACATCACGAGGCCAAGAGCCAAGCAAAGGACTGCAACTGCTGCAGTGGGCAGGGCGAATCGCGGCAACCGACTTGGGCGATCGAGCCGAATCCTTCCTTGCTGAATGCGACTGAGGATATCCTCAAGTTCGGTCGCGACCTGTTTTGCACTGCCGGGGCGTTTGGATGGCTTCTTGGCCAAGCAGCGGTCGATCAGCCGCGCAAGTTCAAGCGGCACGTCGCTGTTCACCTGGCCGATGCTTCGATGCGTCTCAGTGCAAATGCAGTGCAGCACTCCCATGGCTGACTCCGCCCGAAACGGCGGATGACCACTGAGTACAAAATACAGGACGCTGCCAAGGGCAAACACGTCGCTCGAGTGCGTGATCTCCCGGCCCTTCGCCTGCTCAGGAGACATGTAATGTGGCGTGCCTGCAACGATTCCAGTTTGCGTCAGCGACGCATCATCGGCACTCCTGGCGAGCCCAAAATCGCTCAGCACAACACGATCCGTCTGCTCCTCCAATAGGATATTGGACGGCTTGACATCACGGTGCACCAAGCCTTGATCGTGGGCGGCGGCCAGTGCTTCACTGGCCTGTTTCGCAATGCGAAGTGCGTCCACCACGCCGAGCGGACCGGATCGATCGACGCGTCGTTGCAGCGAATCACCTTCGACGTACTGCATCACCAAGTAAGGTGACACGGCGTCAGGCTCGACGTTGTAAATTGGGATGACGTTCGGGTGCAGCACAGCCGCCGCAGCCTGGGCTTCACGAGCAAAACGACGGCGAGCAGCGGCGTTTGCGGAAAGGTGCTCTGCGAGAGCCTTCACAGCTACGACTCGATGCAGCTCCGTGTCCATCGCTTTGAAGACAACGCCCATGCCGCCTTGGCCGACGACGCGTTCGATGTCGTATCGACCGAGGCGGCCGAGCAACTCCGGATGCGAAGGAGGATCCAGAAAGCGGCCGACCGACAGGGGTTCCGCTGCTGCAGCGGCGGAGAAATCGCTTTCGAAGTCATCCACTTCACCAACACGGCTCTGTTGCAGTTCGACGATCAGCTCGGCAGTGTCACGCGATGCAACGTCCGTATCAAGTCGGCTTTGGCAAGCAGCGCAGGTGTCCAAGTGGTGCACCAACTGCGCGTACTGATCGGAAGCTTCGTCGAGCTGTTGGAGCTTGGAGATGTCGTCGCAATTTACATTCATCGTGCACCTCCTTGGTCTGTGTGGTTGTTTGAGTCAGTCGAGCCAGAGCGTTCCGTCGCTGTCCATTCGTCTCCGTCCCAAAACGCATCGACGGCTGAGCGCATCCGAGCGATGATACGACTGCGAGCGGCATAGACGCTGCCAAGTCGCATGTTGAGCCGCTGAGCGACTGCTTGGCACGAGTTGCCTTCGACGGCTGTGAGCCAAAATGCTTGCCAAGTCTCAGGCTTTACTTCTCGCCTGACCTGAGTCGCACAGTGGCGAAACGCTGCTTTGCGGAATTCGGCTTCGATCGGATCCTTGTCACCAGCGGCTGCGTCCGCCAACTCATGTAGTTGTTGTAGATTCGTCGTACCACCGCTGCTCGGCTGCCGTGACTGGCTTTTGAGGTGGTTCAGCAAGTGGTTTCTGGCGATCGTCCTCAGCCAAGCACGAAAGCGAGGACGCGCTTGCCCAGGTTCACTTGGTTGCCATCGCTGAATACTTCCCGTTACGGACACTAAGACTTGCTGCACCAACTCCCGCGCGTCCGTATCCTGCAAGCCGTGGCTGCGAGCGAAACTGTACAGGAATGGCTCGTACGCCCCGACGAATTCCTGCCAGGCCGCTTGATCGACATCGCCCACCGTCGCAGCCGGCAGCCGCGCGATAAGCGTATATCGAGTGTCTGGTGGTCCAGGCATAGATGGAGTCTGCCGCGTTTGCAATCAAATGTGTTCGTGAGGATGCTCTCACAAAGTAACACAACGCAAACACGCAAACCTGACACGAGAAATCTGAAAATTGAGCAAATTGCCCACTTCGGCTATTTCAGGTCAAATCGAAACAGGCTTTCCCCGCCTGGCGCAGCCGAACTGTTATTCCGAAGAAACAACGCACCACCGCAGAAAGCTGGGATCGAACGGTTTTCAAATCCCGGCTTGGAAACGGTCGTGCTTACCACTGGCTGGAATGAATCACGCGCCCCGCGCAGCACAGTGACCCGTCCGTCCAGGCTGAGCGCCAGCAAGTAGTCCTTAAAGGCAAGTAGATGAGCGGTACCGAAGTCGTCTTGCTGCCAAAGCAATTTTTGACTCACCGGGTCAATCGCCCGTAAGCTAACATTCCCTTGCCCTTCGTAGCCGTCAATGCCGAACAAGACGCCACCGACAACCACCGGCGTATCATAGTGACTACCCAGTAGCCGCGACCCTCGAAGCAGTTCGTTGGTGCTGCCGCCAGTGAATTGAAACAACGTAGACCCAATTCCGTAGTTGGATGTCAGCCAGATGGAGTCATTGCCGACTGCAACAGGACTCGCCGCGTTGACGGTCGTTCCGCGACTGCCAAATTTAACATCGCCTAGGACTTCACCAGTTGCTGGGTCCAAAACAACGGTATTTAACCGCATCGGAACAACCAAGAGATTTTCGCTTCCCAAAGTAGTGAGAATGGGCGATGCGTAGCTGGAGTCGTAGCTAGTCGCCCGCCACACGGTCTTGCCAGATGCCAATGAGACGGCAACAACACCGGCGTTGTCACGCGCTCCGACGCAAAACACTGCTACGTCATCGACGATAATTGGCGAGCTTCCTGCGCCGAAGTAACCATCACGTGCTCCATACTCTTTTCGTAGCGGCCGCTGCCAGCGAAGTTTACCTGTTGCAATTTCGACGGCCGCAGCAACGCCCTCGGCGCCCCAGCACACAACTACTTTCCCGTCGCTGGCCGGGGTCGCGCGAGGACCGGGGTCGGGATTGATGCGAGGCAAGAATTCTGATGGCCAGCCTACTTTCCAAATCGATTTTCCACTGGCCGATCCAAACGCTTGCACGACTTCTTGATCACCAATCCGGCTGAACAAGATGACTTGATCTCCAACAACGATGGGAGCCGCGAATCCAGCACCGACGGGCGCTTCCCAAGTCGGAGACAATCGCTTGGGCCAATCCTGCGGCTGAATCAGCGCGGCTTGCGTCTGCCCGTCTCGATTTGGCCCCAGGATCTGAGGCCAATCGCTGGCCAACAGCACGCTCGTTGGCTGACAAAAGACCAAAAACCATGCCGCGAGGGTTAATTGAAGCGGGGCATGCTGAAAACGACGCTTGGGTGTTAGACTGTCAGCTACAGAGCGAAGCATCTTGGGAGGTTTTCCGTTGGCGAAATGGGTACGGCTGTGGGGCAAAAAACGCGGATCGCGACTGAGCGGCTGGTGGGTCGTCGGCAGTGTGGGCGAAGCTGCGTTCTTCGGCATCTTATTCCTGCTCGGTATTGTATCCCTCACGATTGTCGTTTCGTGGCAAGTTTTCTGGCCTAATTCGACTGCAATTCCGATCGGCTTTGGATTCTGGCTGATGGTGATTGCTTCCACCTCCTTCATCGTAATCGGATTGACGGCATTCTTCGTCCAAGTGTCCCAGACACTGGCAAGTCCGGAAATGCGCAGTGCGCTCGTTGATAAGGCCAAGAGAGATCACCTCCGCCGCGCCGAAGGCAACTCGCCCTCTGCAGAATATCCGCACAGTCTACCCAAGCTAAAACACTTGACGGACTCTCCCGGCGTCAAACTTGCCTATCGACTGGCTATCCAGCGTGGGGAGACGACGCCTCTCGTTCTAAGCGCTCTCTTTGCAGCGTCTTGGAATGCGATGGTGGCCGTTCTGGCGGTGATTGCAGTGCAGAAACATGCTAGCGGCTCACCCGATTGGTTTCTCACCGCCCTGCTCTTGCCCTTTGGAACCGTCAGCTACTTTTGCGTGCGCTGGTTCTTCCGACTCTTCCGGCGGCAAACTGGCGTAGGTCCGACAGCAATTGAAATTAGCGACTTACCGCTGTTGCCCGGAAAGTCGTACGCGGTATATCTTTGCCAGTATGGGCGAGCGACATTGACCAACCTTCGCATTTCGATGGTTGCCATTGAAGAAGCCATCTACGAACAAGGTACGGACATCCGCACCCAACGCGAGGAAGTAGCCCGATTGGGGGTCGAGTTCAATACAGCCCCAGAAGGACCTTTGGTCGCGGATCCGGAGCAGCCCATCGAGTTGGACTGCACACTTTCGCTCCCGGATGATATCATGCACTCATTCCAAGGGCAGCATAATGCGCTCACGTGGAAAATCGTTGTAGAAGGAAACGCCAAAAAGTGGCCGTCGTTTTGCCGAGCTTTTCCAGTCGTCGTGTATCCGCCAAGCGCGGTTTAGCCTTACGGGCTGAGCCTGCGATAGGGCTGCGCCTGCTCTCATTGCAAAACGCAATCGAACCCTGCGAGTCGCTTGAGCTCGAATATTGCGTAAAACGGGTCAGCCTAGAACAGATCGATCGCCTGGAGCTTTCGATTGTTTGGTTCACCGAGGGCAAGGGCACCGAAGACATCGGCGTGCATCACTTCGAGAGCTTTACACCCGAAGAGATCTCGCCAGACGGCCTCGGACAGCCCGTGCGATTATCGACAACGCTTCCCGCTGGCCCGCTCAGCTACGAAGGCAAACTCTTCCAGATTCGCTGGTGTGTTCGATTAAGGTTATTTCTGACCAACGGACGAGAGATCACCAACGAGCAGCCATTTTATCTTGGCCATATCACCAAAGAAGTTTAGGCAACGTGGCCCCTCTGCCAAGCCAAACTCGCGGCAAATCGATCAATCCCTTTGCAACGCGATATGTTGCACCCGGAAAACTGCCGTGGATCCCGCCCGATTCACCCATCGATCCCAATGCGTCAGCGCGACACCTGGCTCACCTTGCCAACAAGTTTGCTGCAGAATGCGGAGGCCGAGCAGCCGTTGTCGGTCCACATGGAACTGGAAAATCGACGCTCCTTGAGCATCTTGTGCCGCTCATCAGCCCTGGCCCAATTCACCGAGTCTTGCTGCCAGCCGACGCGCCCGAACGAGCCGGCCCGCAGACGCTGTGGTTTATAGCTCGCGCGAATGTCAGCCTGCCAGCAATCACAAACTATGCAAAAGGGGATCTGGTCGTCGTTGACGGTTACGAACAATTTAGCTGGCTTGCTCGCTGCCGAGTGCAGATTGGTACGCGACGTGCGCAGGCGAGTTTGCTGGTGACCAGCCACCGAAAGTGCGGGCTGCCCACGCTTTGGACAACGAACGTGGACGCTTACCTGCTGCGGAAAATCTGCGAAGCGGCTGCGGGGAATGCTCAGCAAGCGAACCCCAATTGCCCTACCGGAAGCCTATTGCCGAAAGAGATCATCGAGCCCGAAGCGCTGACGAAGATACAACAACGATTTGGCGGCAACACGCGTGAAATTCTGATGCATTTATATGATCTCCATCAAGCAGCATCCTTGGCGGAAAAAGCGAATGGTCCATAATCACGGCAACCCCCATGAGCTTTTGATCTACAATGCACAGAAGCTGGCAGTGCCTGGCTATACCGACCGCTAGACTTCGGCACACGCGCGTGGCAAGCTGCCAACGATGACAAACGAACCAACATCCACAACTATTCAACTTGGAACCAAACCGTGGCACCACGGCTGAACGTAATCATTTCACAACCGGCGACACGAGACAGCCACTCTACGGAACTAGAGGAGAAGCTGATCGGCGAACTTATCATGTCGCAGGGGCTGGATGCCAATCTAGTTGGGCCTTTGGAGCACATCGCCCCTGATAGCACCGACTGGCTGTGCTTGAACGGATTCCGGGGCAGTTTGGCTCTCATTTCCTGGATGGAAACGGAACAAATTGCAGAACACTGGTCTCGGCTCGGATTGACGGGCACGGTGCGCAAGTTTGGCACCCCCGGAAGTCCGGGGCAATCGATCATCCACATACCCGTCGCAGTTGATTCCACGGTCGAGAAACTGACCGCAGACCTGCTAAAGATCCTCGATGATCGCAGTGTCAAAACGGTTGGCATCAGCATGCCAATGCCGGTCGCAAAGACGCCAGCCGAACCAGCGCCGAAGCATCAAAATGGTGCGAAGACAGATGCGGCGCTGCGCAGTGCTGAGTCTCACGCGCAGGACGCTGCACTGCAGAACCACACACCCCAGCAAGCCAGCCCAAGCAGACGCTCCGCTGCACCCGAACAAACGAAATTTGACAGCGAAGACGACTGGGCCTCGCTGGACCATCTAATCGACGAACTGGACGCGTTCGACCAATAAATCATCTGCGCAGGACGCCATGCCATGGATTCCTATCCAAACTCGAAAGAACCCGAGACAGCAAACACTGCAGAGTGGGTGGGCTACGAACTGCACGACGGCCTATTGCAATGGATCGTCGGAGCAAGGATGACCCTGCAAGCCTGCCTGGATGGCGCTTCAGAACAAGACACCGTACCAAAAGAAAAAGTACACTCAGCGCTTGAAAGCCTCCTAGCAGCAGCCGAAGAAGGTAGGGCGTTGATCACATTCTTGGAGCGACACTCGGCAGAACAAGTCGATGTGGACCTGGGGCTGATCATCCAGGAAGCCACGGATCAATTATCCAGGCACAATGGACCACCAATTTCAGTCCATACCGACGGCAATCTGACTCTGCCGCAATCGGCTGCATGGCATGTGACTCGCATCGTTCAGCAAGCGACCAGAAACGCTACCATCCACTCAAACGCTCAGAACATTTTGGTGCGTGTAACACGCAACGCGAAAAAGTTGACGGTGTCGATTCAAGATGACGGGGTTGGCTTCGATACGTCGCTGCCACGCAAACCGGGGCACTTTGGACTCGGCAGCATGCAGCAGCGAACCAGCGCACTGGGCGGCGAACTGAACATTCGCTCACAACCAGGTGCTGGAACTACAGTTGAACTCGAAGTGCCACTTCGGGACGACTCTGCCTCTTAGTGTCTCACCTTCGCAGAAGTCAGGTCCGATCGAGTAGACGACATAGCGGCGTGCTGATTCAATCTCGACACGCTAGGAATCAGCTTCGCTACCGATTTCCTTGAGCGACTTGCCCAAGCGTTTTCTACCGGTGTTGCCGCGTCGACCCGAAGGCTTTGCCGAATCTTCATTGCGCTCGATGTTCAGGAAGCCAGCAACGCTGGGGTGTAGTTCGTCGGCTGCTGCCGGTGAACCCAACTGTTCCACCGCGTCACTAACGCCTAGCAATACTGATTGCCGAACGCCGTCTCGAATCCACGTAAATAGGTTCATATTGCTCATCGCTCAATCCTCCTTGCGAGATCTTTTTGTGCGGGAGGGAATTGCCAGCAATTCACTCACTCTCCCTCTCGTCGGCAACTGCTACGTTAGCGACACCAATCCACGGTGCGAATCTCGGTCCATTGGCCAGCGCGCGGGCGCTCGCCGCGAGTTTCCCTGCCAATTGCTTTTGCTTCAGCGAGCAAACGGACCGCCGCTTCACAGCATGCCTGCACTTTGACTTTTACTTGCCGCCTGCGCCGCGTGTCCATAGCGAAATAGCGGCAG
>CAYPLE010000064.1:0-1686 GCA_964411445.1 uncultured Pirellulaceae bacterium | reverse complement strand
CTCAAACTTGATTGCCCTGGACCTACGTTACGTGACCCGTCGCCGTGCAGGATGACTAGAATGTGTTCCGGCGCAGCACTTTTTCCAGGCCGACGTTACCTTATTCCAGATTGGCCGATCACTGCAGCCCGAGCTTGCTAGCCAAACCGACCACCCCAAACCTGCCTCTCACCAACCTACCGCTGGAGTTTTCCCATGACGACCAAGAACGGAAACAAACGCCGCGACTTTCTTACCCAAGCAGCCGTGTTGGCGGCCGCAGCACCGGCAACTGCCAATGCAACTGGTTTGACGCCAGCTCGGGCCAGCGAATCAGACGCCCGTGGAAAGACCGTTCGAGTGGGCATTATGGGCCTCAGCCGCGGAATGGCGCTCGCCAAGGATTTGGCCAAAATTGATGGCGTTGAAATTGCCTATCTTTGCGACGTGGATAGCCGACGACGCGACAGTGGCGTGCAGGTGTTTCAGAATTCCAAGCAATCCCCCAAAGGCATCGATGACGTCCAAATTCTGCTCCAAGACGCCTCTGTCGATGCACTTGTTTGTGCGGCTCCCAATCACTGGCACGGCCCTGCTACGGTAATGGCACTTAATGCTGGTAAGCATGTCTACGTGGAAAAGCCCTGCAGCCACAATGCCCAAGAGGGTGAATGGATGGTGCAAGCGGCTGAACAGACGGGGTTGTGCGTCCAAATGGGAACGCAACGCCGCAGCTCTCCAGGAACCCAAGCAGCCATGCAGTTGCTTCATTCCGGCAAAATTGGAACGGTACTGTCGTCTCGCTGCTATTACACCAACCTACGCGGGAGTATTGGATCTGGAGTAAACAAGCCGGTTCCAGATTGGCTGGACTACGACCTTTGGCAAGGCCCTGTGCCACGGCGTCCATTCCAAGACAATTTGGTGCATTACAATTGGCACTGGTTCTGGCATTATGGCGGAGGCGAGCTGGCGAACAACGGAGTTCACGCACTTGACCTATGCCGCTGGGGGCTCGGCGTCGACTACCCGACTCAGGTGATTAGCTCAGGTGGTCGCTACTGGTATGAAGACGATCAAGAAACGCCCGACGCCCAAACAGCCTGCTTCGAATTTGAGTCCGGCAAACGGATCACCTGGCAAGCTCACTCGTGTAACAAACATGGCGTAAACGCCTTCTGCGAGTTCTTTGGCGACGACGGCTCACTGGAACTCGATGCAGATGGAAAATTCCGCGTCTACTCAAGGACTGGCAAGCTCCTTCAGGAGAGCAGCGACGCTTCTTCGGGGCAGCCTGAGCATCTCCGCAACTTTGTGAACTGTGTTCGCAGCGGCAAACCAGGCGAACTCAACCAGCCCATTTTGGAAGGCCACAAGAGTACACTGCTTTGCCACTTGGGCAACATCGCCTATCGCACCGGCAAGACCGTCAACTGTGGCGACAAAGGCCATATTCTGGTCGACGAACAGCAGCAAGACCTCTGGGGCCGTGACTACGATCCCCAATGGTCCCAACGAGTCCGCCCCACAGCGTAGCTCTTCAAGATTGCAGAATCTGCCTCGCCCCACCCTGCCTCCGACGACGCTCCGCCTCGCCCTCCTGCGTCCAGTGCCCAGAGCAGTACCACATCACCGAATCGGAAAGAAGCGGAGTCGCGAGAGAGCTCAGAGCTTTGACGCTTCGCTCAATTCGCCAATTTCAGTTCG
>CAYPLE010000063.1:23304-36526 GCA_964411445.1 uncultured Pirellulaceae bacterium | reverse complement strand
GGTTCGACGGCCGCGAGTCACAAGACGAAAATCCTTAGCAAGTTTCCACGGCAAGTCCGTCTTGTTCACTCGAGAAAGTAGCTCGTCCCTGTCGGCCAGTCGGGATTGCTTGGAATTGGCGCGTCGCCGAGCTGCGAAGGATAGGGCCTACTGAGGCTTTAGCACGACGGTTGCTAGTGGCGGTAGGTTGAGCCGAATTGATGCTGGGCGACCGTGATGCTCTTCCTCAGATGCTTGGCATCCAGGATAATTACCCACGTTGGTGCCTGCGTAGTAGCTGGAATCTGAATTGAAAATCTCTTTGTAGAAGCCAGCTCTCGGTACACCAAGCTGATAGCCCTCGCGAACGACAGGGGTGAAATTGCTGGCGACAATCACGTAATCTTCAGGATTTTTTGCTTTTCGCATGAATCCAATGACACTGGCATCGCGGTTCATGCAGTCAATCCACTCGAAGCCCTCGCCGTCAAAATCCACTTCATGTAGAGCGGGCTGTTCGTTGACCAACTTGTTAAGATCGCCAACAAGCGACTTCATGCCCTGGTGGTTTTCCCAATTCAGCAAGTCCCATTGGATCTCGGAGTCGTAGTCCCATTCATGCCATTGAGCAATCTCGCTGCCCATGAAGAGGAGTTTCTTCCCGGGGTGCGTCCACATGTATGAATACAGCAGGCGGAGGTTGGCAAATTTTTGCCACAAGTCGCCGGACATTTGGCTGATCAAAGCCCCCTTGCCGTGCACGACTTCATCGTGAGAAAGGGGTAATGTGAAATTCTCGGTGAACGCGTAGATCAAACTGAATGTCAGTTCATCATGGTGATACTGCCGGTGCACAGGCTCGTGTCGCATGTACCGAAGGGTATCATTCATCCAGCCCATGTTCCATTTGACGCTGAAGCCCAATCCGCCTTCACTAGTGGGGCGGCTGACTCCGGGCCAAGCAGTTGATTCTTCGGCCAGCGTGATAATGCCAGGATACTGACTGTGCGCTTGTTCATTGAACTCGCGAAGCATTTGGATGGCTTCCAAGTTTTCTCGGCCACCATGTTGGTTTGGCACCCACTCGCCATCTTCGCGGCTGTAGTCCAGGTACAGCATGCTGGCCACCGCGTCTACTCGAAGCCCGTCAATGTGGTACTTGTCCATTAAGAACAGAGCGTTGGATACAAGGAAGTTGCGAACTTCGTTGCGTCCGTAGTTGAAGATCATCGTTCCCCAGTCCGGGTGCTCGCCCTGACGCGGGTCAGCGTGTTCAAAGAGAGCGGAACCGTCGAACTGCCGCAGTCCGTGCCCGTCTTTCGGGAAGTGGGCGGGCACCCAGTCTAGAATGACGCCAATTCCGTTTTGGTGACAGTGGTCGACGAAGTACATGAAGTCTTCGGCGGTGCCATAGCGACTGGTAACGCCATAATAGCCAACGGTTTGATAGCCCCATGAACCGGTGAATGGGTGCTCGCTGATTGGCATCAGTTCAACATGAGTGAAGCCCATTTCATTGCAGTATTTCACCAACTGATGAGCGATCTTACGATAATTCATCCAGCCATGATGGCCGTTGGGATCGCGACGCCAGCTTCCCAGGTGCAATTCGTAGATGTTCATCGGCCGCGATAGCGGGTCGGTGCTGGCACGCTGCTCCATCCATTGACCGTCTTCCCAAGTGTACTCGTCGAGCGACGTTACGATGGAGGCTGTGCGTGGAGGCAATTCAGCGAAGAAGCCGTAAGGGTCGGTCTTCTCGATCGTTCCGCCACCCTTGGTCTTAATGCGGAACTTGTATTTTTCACCAGCTTTCAGTTCAGGAACGAACAACTCCCAGACACCCGCGGGAATGTGCTTCCGCATGGCATGCTGACGGCCATCCCACATGTTGAAGTCGCCCACCACTTCAACGTTTTCGGCGTTTGGAGCCCATACTGCAAAATTGACTCCTGTGACGCCATCGACCTCGCGCGACTGAGCCCCCATTTTGTCGTAGATTTTCCAGTTTCGACCTTCGCCGAATAGGAAGAGGTCATAATCGGTCAGTAGGGGAGGCACGGTGTAAGGGTCTTGGATTTCTTTCACAGTTCCTGCTTTCGAGGCAACTCTAAGGCGAAAATGGGGGGAGGGCGAATGGTCTTCTGCGGGACATATTGCTTCGTAAAATCCACCCGGGTGGACACGCCGCATTGGCCTGACCTCATTGTGGGCCGTGTCAACCAGCCAGACACGATCGCTATCCGGCAAATAAGCTCGGACCGAAAGCGCCTTGCGGTCGCCGTGCTGAATCGGATGCGCCCCGAGCAACTGAGCCGGGTTTTCAAGCGATCCTTCAATCAATCCGTTGATGCCCTGCAATGAAAGCTGGGTTCGCACATCTATCTCCAGTGTCGCATTTTTGTGACCAGGATGACAGGTACCCTGATTTAGCAGGGGGTCGAAGCCTACCGAAAGAGGATGATCGGGACTTCCTGTCAGCCGAAATGTTGTTTGGCGACCGCCGCAAACGAGTTTGCTGCCAGCCACCGCCGGGAGTGTTTTTTTTCAGTCTGTCGAGTTATCGAATTCTCGCAGTAATTCGTTCTGTTGGTCTGCCGAAGCGTTGTTCTGCCGAAGCGATGCTATGCCACGGCACTAGGCACTGGCTAGGGACGCAGCATGAAAGCGAACCTTCTTGGCGATCCCACGTATTTTCTCTTTCGTATCTTCTACCCTTGGCACTGCGAAATTTGCTTTTGTTCGGCGGCGAAGCCGTTCGAGTGCACCTGCTGGACGCCCCGCGGTCGTGGGCTGCATGCCTTCACGCAAGGTCGACTGTACACTTTCCAGGTCAGCGGTGATCGTAGCCGCGGCTGCCTCCAAAGCGACGTCACAACGCCCCTCGGATGTGACTGTGTGTTCTTCCCAACGCAAGTCTGCTGGTGCCAGGTGCGTTTCTGTCGCGACGAGTTCTTCGAGATCGCCCAAAGTTTGCTCGGCGGCGGTTTCACTGGCCAACGTTTCACCGGCCAACATGGCCGTAGTATTCAATAGCCTGCAATCAACGCTATGGAAGTCGAGAGCGGTGGCCACACGTTTCCACAAATCGGCGTTCCGAATGGGTTTCTGAACACCAAATCGCTCCCATGTGTATCCTGATTCTCGCCAAGCGGCGAGCCCAAAACGGAGCCCTCGGTTCACGTATCTGCTCGTGGTGACCAAACTCACCCTACTAGGCTGCTCAAGGGCTTCTAGCCCCCTTACGACGCACAAAAGACTAAGCCGATCTGCACTCGGCACTGATTCCGTGTCTACCGCTTCCAGTTTTTCATTTGAGTGGTCGATGCGTTCCAGCACAAAATGCCAACGACCACGGAGCGTATTCTGAGCCTGGCGAGTCGCTTCATTTTGCGACACGAGGCGGGAATTGCAAAAAAGCAAATAGGCTGGATTGGGTGCAATCATCGTTGTGGACTCCGCACTGTTACAGTAGCCCCACCGCACAGATTTCACTGCAGGGGTAGGGATATCAGTAGCAAATAAAGTGCCCGTCCATGTGCACCTGAGCAATGGCGAGAGATCGTCGCCGCTGATCCACAGCGACTGACGGATCAGCTACCGCGTTGATCGATTCGTGACCAATCTGATAGTTGATCGGCTTGTCTCTCGGTAGACAGACGGTCGTAGAAGCTCTGCTTCGTTCGACGGAGCAAGTTGGCATCGAATGGTCGTGGAAGCAGGTCGCGTTCAACGTGTTTCCAACTTGGCTGCCAACAATACATAGCCTGTCTGGAGAGGCTATTCGGATGGCTTTAGAGTAGCAAACCAGTCAAAGGCGCAATCAAATTTACCTTAACCAGTACAGCTTGCCTGTTGGTCAGACTTTGACGATTGTCGCGATCCCGGCACAGAGCGACTCACGCAATCGCGGTTCTAGACGGCTCGTTCGCCGAGTAGCTCAACTAGGTCCAAGGTTAGCTTAGGTGCAGGAGTGTGTGTAAAGGAGGCTGCGACGAAAACTGCAAACGCGTATAGTCTGCTCGTGGACTAAACTTCCTGAGTTTTGGATATCCAAGCCACGCAGTTCTTGAACAATCGCACGCAGAGGTTGGCTAAGCGAACGATCTTGCAGGCCTGAACCGTCGTTGACGAGTTTACCGAATGTGCAAGCGGTCGCAAAAACCCTTCTTCTGGGGAAAGGTGTTTGACGATGTGGTCTCTGTCGCGGCTCGTCGTTGCCAGTATATGTTGCCGTTGCCGCGTCACCCCGTCCAAACTCAGCAGGACTGCTGAATGGGGTACCCACAGATTCCACCTGTGTCGTCAAACGCTTTCTTGTTGCCACCTTGAAAGCGGGTTGCCAGACAATACAGGTGGTTTTTTTATGCGCTCCCAGTTCCCACTGCCGCCGACTGGTTCCCCACTGCCATCAGCTAACTGACGCTAGGATCGTGAGCCATGATGGGATCTGCGGCAGCTCTTGAGCGAATCCTGATGAATATCCGCAAAATCCCTGCAAACGTTTCAAATTGCTCAAGCCGCAAACTTTACCAAGTCGATACCACTTACAAAGGGGATTTACTGTAACGGGAAGTCGGTATTTACGATGCAAATGCGAGCAATAACTCCGGGGCGACCATGGCTGATAGCCAGTCCGTTGCTATTGCTTGCAATGGTGGCTCCCATCTGGGTCGTAGCCGATCCGCTTGACCAGAAGCAAACGGCAAGCACCAAGCCCAGCTCGGTCGTGGGCGGCGTCTCTGCGACGCTTTCTGACAAGGGCGAAGCCAGCAATAACTTCCCAAACCCTTTCCGAGACGAGACGATTGTCGGGAGCTTGCCTGCAGAAACGCTGCCTCGGCCGACCGTGTCGCAACTTGGGTTGGTTCAGTTCGACGACATCCCACTGGCGGACGCGATGAAGGTCTTTAGTGCGGAAACGGGCCTGAACGTTCTCTGCTCCACCGACGCGGGCGAAACGCCAATCACCGTCTATCTTCGCGATGTCGCACCGCTTGAGGCGCTGTCGGCGATTGTAAAGGCGAATGGCTTGTTCTATCGCGTCGAAGAGAACTCGAAAATCGTCCGCATTGCGACGGCCGCCGAGTATGAAAAGGACCTGACCAGTTTTCGCGATGAGAAGACGCGTGTTTTTACGTTGCTGTATCCTAACCCAGTTGCGGTAGCGCAAGTCATTGCTCAGGTCTTCGGTGATCGCGTTGACCTACAAATGGCCGACGCCGATGTACATGATCTCTCCGATCTATCCCAGCGGTTCAATCGCTTTGACCTGATGGATGGCCGCTCACTCGGCTTGGGGGCTTCGCAGGCGACCCAACAACGCAACCCTCAGAACAATGCAAATCAGCCAGGTTTTGGCCTAGGCGGACAGGCTGGGCAAGGGCTCGGGCTTTTGAACGGTGGCGGAAACGGCCTAGCTCGAAACCAGCCGCGACAAGACTCTTCCGCCCTACCTGATCTTTCCGCTGACGAAATTCAGGCACTGGAAGACAGCATCTCTCGCGATGGTGACATTGGAAGTCGAGCTCGCAGTTCCTTGCTGCAGCGTGGCAAAGCTACCATCTTCGTCTCAACCATTCGTCGCAATAATCAGATCGTGGTGCGAACCGGCGACGAACGGTCGATGGAAGAGATTGAAAAGTTGGTTGCCCAGCTCGATGTACCAACGCCGACCGTGATGCTAGAGGTGAAGGTGCTGCGCGTTGCATTGGCAGAGGGAATCGAATCAGCCTTTGAGTATTTTGCAGGCGGCGATGATGAAGCCGTTGGGTTTAGCGACGGCAGTTTGATGCCTGCGTTCCCGGGTGGATCTCCAGTCACTCGTTCGCTGGGGCAAGGCTTGGGGGTCTCTGGACGCATTCCCGGGGCACTGACCTTTCAAGTCGTGGACGAAAATTTTCAGTTCCGAATGCAATTGCTTGAGAGCCAGGCGCGGGTGACGGCTCTCGCAACACCTTTGATTTTAACAGCGAACAACGAAGTCAGTCGGATTTTCGTCGGCGACACCTTGCCTTTCACCGTCGGTTTTACACCGAGCCAAGTTGTCGGGGGATTCAATTCGGTGACCGGAGCTGTCGCGGCAACCCCCGTGACCGAACTCCGGGATGTCGGGCAGAGCCTGCTGATTACGCCAAATATCAACGCAGACCGGACGGTGACACTTCGCATTGTAGAGGAGAATTCGGAACGCGTCCTTGGCGGCGCTTCTATACCCGTTCCTGACGTGGATGGCGCAGGAGTGACGAGCGTCAATGTGGACACGGTACGGCGACGAACACTCAGCGGTACCGTTGTGGCTCAAGACGGCATGGCAGTAGCCCTTGGGGGGTTGATCGAGGAGAGTCTAGTTGAATCGAAAGACCAAGTACCCGTCTTGGGCGATGTGCCCGGACTCGGCTTTCTTTTCAAACGGCAAATCAACCGAAAACAACGCAGTGAGCTGATCGTTGTCATACGTCCTTATGTTTTCAATACGCCAAGTGAGTCGGCCGCGACCAGCGAAATGATGCTTAGCGATCTTTCGCTTCATCCGAATGCGGCGGACGCATCAGGCACTTTGAACACTTACATGCCGTGCGAGGTCGTTCGTACTGACGCAGAATGTGTTGAACGAGCGAAGCTCTTGCAGCTTCACAATGTGAGGAAGTGATGAAGTTGCGATCCCGACAATCGACTCCTTGGGCACTAGCAAAATTCTTGTTGGTTGCTCTCCTGGTGAGCAGCCCTGGTTGCTCGACGCTTCGGCGAAGCAACAATGCTGCCGACGAAGGCTTCTTGCGGCTGCTATCGCCCGTGGATGAACAGTCCGCTTCCGAGATTGATCAGCTCGTCCGACGCGATGCCGGAAAACTGGACGAATCCAAGGTTGCAAACCCGCCGGCGAAGACGATCCGCTTTTCTGGCAACGAAGTTGTCCTGGGACTGAGCCAAGCCACACAAATTGCCCCGGTCGAGTTCAAACGCTCGATTGAACAAATGGTCGGTGATGAGAAGCTCTTGAGTGCGAAGATTTTCGTTGAGCAGCATCCGAGAGCCGCAAAACGCTACCTGTGGACCCAATTGCTCGCAGAAGGCTCAGGCGAAGTTAATTCCACAGCCGTCCATTTTGTAGCGACTGTATCTTCGGTAGGACTGCCGAGCAATTCGAGCTGGGGCCGCCTTCTGAAGATCGTTGAGGCTGAGCCAAGCACCTGGGCGAAATACGCTCGATCCTATGGCAGAATCCTTGATGGTCTCAAATCCAGTGACGAAGTGGAGAGCGAGGATCTACAGAATCGCGACGTAGAATCGGATCTACAGAAGCATGTCGAAATGCTAAGCAGCTCGGCAGAAGCACTGAATCACCCCATCGTTGCAACGGAGACACAGCGTTTGCTGGCTGGTAGGGAATCGATCGCTGGGCGACATGCTTGGGCTGAATCATTGTGTCTGCAAGCGGTTGAAGTATCGGTCGAATCGAAGGACCTTCACCGAGCGGCCGACATACTGCTCGAGGTCTGCAAGGCCATTGAATTGCAAGTGGATACGCCCGGATACCGAAAGCGTCACCGTGAAGCTTGGACGACTGCGGTAGAGTTTCAGGTGCGGGCTTTTGACCGAACTGGGGTGATCGACGAACAGTTCTGGGAGCTGGCCAACGAAGCCCGAATTGACGCCTACCCTTGGCCCGAAAACGTTGGTGAGGCGTTCCAAGAGGCGTGCGAGTCCATTGGCTGTACTGCCGATAGTGACCTTAGAAGCGAAACTGCGCTCTGGGCTGCCGTTGGAAAGGAACATTATGATGCATCCCGTTTCCAGCAGGCTTTGCTCTGTTTCAAGAAAGCGGAACGACTGGCTAGCGAAGTCAACAAGGGCTGGCTGCGAATCGCTCAAGGAAAATGCCTCGCTTCGCTTGGGCAGGAGGGCGCTGCAGCCGCAATCCTCAGCGGCCCAGCCACAAGTGCCTCCGTTGAATTGTCTTGCGCTGCAAAGGCTGCACTTGGAAGCGCGAAACTCGCCGCCGGCGCGTACCAACAGGGAGCCCAGTTGCTCAATCGAGCACTCAACGATGCGTCCGGAGTCGACTTCGCAGGCAAACTCCAAGCTCAAGCCGATTTGGCAGTGGCGATCGCAATCCTCGGCGAGACAGAAGAAGCGATCGACGCCTTTCGAAGGATCCAATACGCCTTCGCACGGCGCGGTGACCACGTTGGCCTAATCCAAGCTTACCAAAACGAGAAGCGGATTCTCGAACTGGAGGGCAATGCCGCTGCCGCCGACAGCGCGGAACGAAAGATTGTTGACTTGGAACGCGAATGGCGCTAGCGCTTTTTAGCTCTACGGTGTGGCTGCAAATCTACGATCCCGAACGACAACTCTGCTCAGCACTCCACTAAGCATCCCCCGAAATGCTGGTACCTTGGCAAGGTTTTCCGGCTGAGTAGCCCCCAATAGTCCCAAGGTTAGCATCCGTGTGCTCAAATTGAGCCGTTGGATTCGGTTGCCTTCGATTCTGGGAATACGTTTGTGCTCCTGTGGTGGTATTCGATCACCACCTAGCGTCCGCCGCGGGCGTTTTTATGCCAAGTTGCCCCTTGGAAGTATTTTGTAAATGGAAACCGAGACGAACCCCCAGACCGCCTCCGGACTGCCAGTTGTCATCGGCGTAATTGGTGGCATCGCGTCTGGAAAGAGCAATTTTACAAACGTGATGCAGTCGTTGGGCGCTGAGAAAATTGACGCTGACGCCCTTGCGCATCAGGTCCTTCGTCGTCCGTTGATTGTGCGCCGTCTCGCGCAGCTACTGGGTGAAAATATACTCACCGGAGGTGAAGTCGACCGCGGCAAGTTGGCGGCAATTGTCTTTTCATCAGACAGTTCCAGCGTGGAAGCGCTCAAGGTGCTTGAGGAGATCACTCACCCCGCGATTCATGCCGAAGCAGTTCGGCGGCTCGGCCAACTGCGCGAAGCGGGAGAGCCCGACGCAGTCGTGATCGACGCTCCTCTCCTGCTCGAAGCCGGATGGGCGCCGATGTGCGATGCCATTGTTTTCTTAGACACTCCCGAGCATGTGCGTTTGGCACGCTGCCAAGCGCGCGGTTGGACTCGCGCGCACTTTGATTCACGCGAGAACGCTCAGTTGCCGCTGGAAGAAAAACGGATGAAGGCAACGCACATGGTCAGCGGTGAACTCGATGCCGAGCGCTTGCGAGATTACTGTGCTCGACTGCTGCAATCCATCGTGGCAAGCAAGACCAGTTAGCATTTGATCCGAGCTACTTGGCTGGCTTTAGGTCGACCCAAACAAGGTGATGATCCGACGCCCGCAGACACTCGAGCAGTGCATCCTGCTTCGATTCCGGATAGGACTCCAGCAGCGGCCAGAAAACTCCGCTGTCAGCGATCTCGAATGTGCGGCTGGGCAGGGCATAATCAACGCGCAGGTTCCCGACACTGCGGTCGTTAAAATCGCTCGTGTCGAAGCGCGGATCGCCCATGTGCTCCTTGTTCGCCTGACCTTGCCGCTCGGTAGCTGCCACACCACCGCGGCTTGACGGCGTCCTGTCTGAGTTGACCAATGGATGCGCCAAGACTCGTCGAATTGCCTCCGAACGACTTCCACCATCTTGCGGATCGCTGTTCAAATCGCCAACAATGACAAACGACGCGTCTTCCCGTAGTCCCCCACGTTTGCCTTTGTCGTCGATCAGGTAGCTGGCGTTGTCGAGATAGTCTGCCAGCAATCGAATCTCATCGTGATTTCTCGCACCGTTTCGGTCTTCAGGTCCATCAAACGCGGGCGGCGTCGGGTGGCTGCCCAATACATGCAGCACGCCAGCGGGCGTCTTAACTGGCACATCCCAAAAGCTCTTGGATGCAATGCGTAGCTCGCTCCAAATTTTATCTGCGTAGTACGGTTTGTCGTCAACGGCTGGCATGATTGGGTTAGGCATGGTGCTCCATCGGAGCTTTTGGAAAGTTCGCACGGCGGATCTATCGATTGGAAAGCGACTCAATACTGCCATGCCATATTGTCCAGGGAACTTCCCGTAGCCGTAAGCATCTTCGGGGTCATTGGTACGAGCGTTCTGGTTCAGATCCATTCCCGATGGTTCACCGGTATTGACGGGGGCCGTGTACACGAATGGAAATTCAATTGCTTTGCCGCCAAGCATGTCAGCGTTAGGTTCAGCCAGATAGCGAGTTGCAAACAACTTCGCCGTGCTTGGAGCCTTTCCATCAAAGTCAACTTCGTTCAGAAACACGACATCTGGACGAACGGCACGAATGACCGCAGCAACACACCGCGCTTGACGGTTGTCCTGTTCCAGGTCCGCCCTCAGTTTGCCCGCAGCATTTCGATTTAGTGAGACGTTGAAGGTCGCAACGCGGATCGTTCCCTCCGCCTTAGCCTCCAGTTCCTGTCCCGCAGCCGAGTTGCCCGCAGCCGAGTTGCCAGTGAACGAAACTGCAAATACGGCAAGCAGGCAAATCCAAGTGGCCCCAACACCACGCCAATGCCATTTGTTTGAAGTCAACCTCATGCGATTATCAAGTTCACAAGCGTTCATTGTCAGGGCTTCTCGGCGGCAGGAGTCTAGGATTGGGATTCAGTCATTTTTGAGCCCGTATATTCAACATGACCGCGTGCCGGTTGAAAAGTCATCTCATAAGAAAATCGCTAAGCATCACACACTTTGGGGAGGGCTTGCCCCAGCAGAAAACGCGATGTTGTAGCCTTGTGGCACCGCAAGGTCTTATGCAGTTGTGGCTTCCGAGTGCTTATCAGCATGCGTAGCCTGAGGCGACCTCGGCTGGCGGCCGCCGCATATCCTACGTGCATGGATTCAATTCACAAATCACGATCCGAGTAGGTGCAGGGGAGTGTAATTCGATGTGTTTTCCTGAGCCACGGTCTAGTGTGTGATTGTAAAGGCGGGCATAATTGTCAGTGGAACCCAGCGGCGATTCTAGCCGCTGGTGGATGTTTTGGGGTACGCGTAAGTTTGAGGGCTCAAAGAAATGCTTGGCGCATTGGCTGGTGACATCATCGGATCCTACTACGAAGCGTTTCCAACGAAGGAACTTGATTTCCCTTTGTTGCACCAACAGCGTCGATTCACCGATGATACCGTCCTGACGGTTGCTGTCGCAGATTGGATTCTCAAGGGTGGTGATCTTGTCAACAACTTCCACACGTATTTCGATGCCTACCGAACTGCTGGCTACGGCATGTCTTTCGTGCACTGGGCCGGCAAAAGGCAACGCGAGCCCTACAACAGTTGGGGGAACGGTTCGGCCATGCGGGTTAGTCCTGTGGGATTTGCATTTGACTCACTTGAGACGGTTCTGGTGAAAGCAAAGGAAACCGCGGAAGTGACTCACAACCACGCAGAGGGCATTCGCGGCGCTCAAGCAACAGCTTCCTCAATCTTCTTGGCTCGAACTGGCCACAGCAAGCACGAAATCAAGGACTATGTCCAAACACATTTCGGCTACAATCTCGACCGATCTCTGGAGAGCATTCGGCCAGACTACTCATTCGATGTTTCATGCCAAGGTTCGGTACCCGAGTCGATCATTTCGTTTCTGGAGGCCGACGACTACGAGACTGCGGTACGCAACGCCATTTCCTTAGGGGGTGATGCCGATACAATGGCTTGTATTGCCGGTGGTATCGCGGAGGCATTCTATGGTGGAATCCCCGATACAATTCGGAACATGACTTTCGAAATCCTCGACGAACGCCTGACCAAAACAGTGATTGAGTTCGTTAGGCAGTTCCGGAGCGACATCTATCCGTCTGTATAACACACAGATTCATAGCAAGTGCACGGAAGCGACCGGAGCTTAAAAGAGATCGGTTGACTCTGCCAAATATGTCGCGATTTGATTGGCAAACGTGGAGTGGAACCGGAATTTGAGCTGGTCAGGGTCCCAGCGACTCGCACCAACCAAATGCCACACGCGGGGCGTTTGGTGGAGAGTGGTGGTCATTACGACAATTACCGAGGTCGATCAACATGCGATTGCCGTTTAAGCGTCTCGAGAAGGAAATTGTGCGGGCGATGAAACGCTGCTACCGGGAGATAATCAACTCACGCCCTGACGAGGCACTTTATGCGTTTGGTTTCTACATCATGAGCGATTCGGGGGCGATCTGTGTCGTTGGCAACACTGAAGAATTCCTCAATGCAACGCATGAGAAATACGGCGACGGAGAGGATATGCGGTGGCATTTCGGCGACTGGGGAATTCTGGATGAACCAGAGGGCAGTTTCGATGCTGTGAACGAGATTCTTGTGACGATGAACGACAAGATGCGCTGCGAATGGTGCGACGATTCAAACGCGACTGTGGACGTAAAGCGGCTATTTGATACGTTTGTTTCATCACTGCAAGTCTTCCATGAATCAGGAATCTTGGGCACCGGTAGAGACAGGTTGAAAACCGTCTTGATGCCAGTAGGAGACGTCAGTGGCGACTACATGTACCGCGCCATCAGTCGTTGCAATCCCGCGTCAATTGCACGCAAGATGCGATTTCTCAAGGACTAAGAGAACACGCAAGTGCACTCACCCTGTGTGGCCAAGGTTCTTGTTCGTCTCGATTTTGTAGCTGGTTGATCGACTACTGAGCAAGAATGAGTGGAGACGGATGTTCGAAGCGGAAAAAGACACCAAGAAGTCGACCGCCGAGCGAACTGAGTGCCGCATTTTCAGCCTCAGTGGCATCTTGTAGTTGGCCGATGGACTGCTCAAGGGAGTCGTCGACAGCGGGCAAGGTCAGCGTAAAATCCGCCGACGTGAGTAGCTCTTCAATCGCTCGAGCTTGATTGTGCTGCTCAGCAACCTGGGCGGTCGTGCGAAAAGCGTCCAAGTTCAGGCGGAATTTCTCGCCCCACTCCATTGGAATTCTTCGCTCGTCAACGCCTTGGGCGACGACCTTTTCGATTGCGCGATATCTTCGATCAATCTGCTCGCGAAGTTCTGCCCAGGCCGCTTTCTTTTGACTTCGTGCAGCGTCGATGACTGAGAAACTCGACAGTGCAAAGACGAGGGTGCCGCCAAGCATTACCATCAGGATCAAAACGCCGATGGTCAGTCTTTTGCCATCGATTGACTTGGGTCGCTCAGTGCTGGCGGGCGATGTGGTTTCGATTGCTGAGCTCGAATTGTCTACTGAGTCGGACACGTTAGTGCTTTCGAACGATCACGATGCGGGTACGATCACGATGCGGGTACGATCACGATGCGGGTAC
>CAYPLE010000063.1:16596-23204 GCA_964411445.1 uncultured Pirellulaceae bacterium | reverse complement strand
GAACGATCACGATGCGGGTACGATCACGATGCGGGTACGATCACGATGCGGGTACATTGTGCGGCTTTCCAGATGCGGCTATCCAGACGCGGCCACACGGTGCGCGTGGTTTCGCTGCAGTAAATTTGCGTGGTGGTCAAATTGTAGACAACAGGGCGAGTGTTCCCAGCCCGTAGAAAGTGTATTCCACGTCCTGCCCGGTATCGTACTCGAATCCGCCGAAGCCTCCGCCGGTACGTTGCATGCTGATCGCATATCGCAGTGCTGCACCTGAGTCGATTTCATGCAGCGATTCCAGATCTGCTAGCGTAACACAGGCGGTGAACGTGCTGAGCAGGTCCGGCATTGGGATCCGCGTGTTGGCTTGAAATCCGCCTTCGTCTGTCTGAAGATCCAGAAGAAAGTCGATCGCTTCTTCGCTGACTTCTTCGGTAAGGCCATTCAGTACGCGCATGGCACCAATTGCGGCAGCGGTTGGATTTGTGCCGGACCGCTTTCCGACTCGGATTTCGAGAAAGCCGCCATCGCTCTGACGCTGACTGAGCAGGAACTTTAGTGTGTCCGCAGCGTTCTCAATCTTCGACTCGATGGTCTCCTGGCAGAGCAGGACAAGGAATGTTTGGTACGTGCTGCCCGCACCGCCTTCGAGTGTTTTGCTATACCCACCATCATCGCGGCGCAGCGTCTCCAGCATCGCGTTGAGTTTCGAGGGCCAGTTTGGGGAGTGGTTTTGGAAAGGATCCAGTCCGCAGGAGACCTCAATTAGTTTCGAGGAGTAGACAATGGATAGCAAGTCGACGATGCCGTGGTGTTTGTCGAGCTGCGTCGTCAGAAAGCGGGCGCTATCCTCAGCCACCTTCCCATCCAACAGGCCAAGGATGGCGAGACTGCGGAGTGCAAAGCTGCTGTAGTACGGGTCGCTTTCCCCTTCCCGTCCGGCCCATCCGCCGTCATCGTTTTGAAGGCCGAGGACGTAGCTCGCGTGGCGCTGCTGAATCTCCTCGGGAAGCATGGCGGCGCCGATGGTTAGCCGAACCATCAATCGTCCAAGGTACCCAAGGGACTCCAGTAGCGCGAGTGGGTCGTTCGGCTCGCTCGACAGAGAATTGCTCGGCTCAGAGTTGCTTGACTGGGAATCGTCCCGCATGGCTACACTTCCGCCACGAACTGGGCAAGCTTCTCAGCCAAGTCGCCGGGGATCGCGACGCTCTCGAGTGGTTCACCCGGCTTAACTTTGCAGCAGACTGCGACGACTTTGCCCGTCGCCACCGGCTGATCTTGGTTCGTCAGTTTGAAGCCGTAGGTTACACTCTTGCCACCAAGTCTTTCAACGGTCACCGCGATGTCTAGCACATCCTCGAATTTCGCCGTTCCTTGATAGTCGCATTCGACGTGGACACGTGGCCAGCTCAAATGCCAGCCTTCTTCTCCCGGGATGTCTCGAACGATCGATTCCCCCAGGTGCCGCATCAGAGCGTGCTCGGCTTGTTCCATGTAACATAGAACGGCCGCGAAGTGAGCAATGCCGGCTGCGTCCGTTTCACAGAACTCGACGCGTCGGGTCGACTTGAATGGTGCTGGCATAATCGGGCCCTGGAGACGCGTGAAGGAGAGCGCGAAAAGACGTATTCTGAACGATACGCGCATGAAAAAAGCTCGCACCTATATGATAGACGCGAGCCCAACAATGATGCCCGAAAGAACGTTGGCTGTCTGGTATCGACTAGCCATCGTTCTGAGAGCGATTCTGGCAGGAATGACGACGAAGTCGATCAATCACCCACGTAGGGAAGCAACGCCATGAAGCGAGCTCGCTTGATCGCCGAAGTGACCGCATGCTGACTGACTGCAGTACAGCCTGTCTTGCGACGTCCAACGATTCGTCCGTGGCGATTGACTAGCTTTTTCAGCGTATCAATGTCTTTGTAGTCCACGAACATCGGACGTGGACGCTTGCCATCGACGAACAACGGATCCTTCTTCTTAGCTCGTGAGCGGATTCGCGATCGCTTTCGAGCGCGGCTCTTCGCAGTCGGCGCACGACGCATCGTGGACATAAACGCTTACCTTTTCTTGGAATCGGAAACTCTCAAACGCCCGCGAAAATCATCCGTTGATCACGCAAGACGTCGGCTGGAATATTGCAAATTTCGAAGCGACACAGATTAACAGCATCGCGGAGACTCGGCAAGGGCTTATTTGATAGCCATCTTAGCATTTCTTCTCGAACAAACGCCCGGAATTGCCTTGAAAGGGCCCGTTCGCGACAGCTTATCTTCCTGCGTGCCGCACTTTTGGGGTTGTTAACCTCGGAATTTCGGGGGACGCGCCCGAAAGCACAGGCCATCGACTTTTGAGTTCTCTACAGTCCCTGTTAAAAATTACTTTACGGCCCCGCGTGGGGAATTCTGGAGAAGCCCTGGGGGCGTTGAGCCGTCACAAGCATCCGCACTGGCAGGAACCGAACTGGCAGGAACCGAACTGGCAGCAACCGAAGCCAAACGCTTCGATGCATTGCCGTGCATTAGGCTATGCGTTAAACCGAGTGGTTGTCAGTGGCGATACAATCCCCAAGAACGTGCGGGGCAGAATCATCGCGACGGTGAGTGCAGCGGTGATTCGATGGCTCGTTACCGCTCGCTTGCGGACGTTTTCCGATATTCAGCCTAGTCGGCACGTCTCGATCGTTGGACACTTCGACGGTAGACTATGTTCCGCGAACAAACGATTGGCCAGCTCTATACGATGGCCAAGCACGGATGCATTGAGAGCTTTTCTGCAAGCACAGCTTGCCAACATTCTTGTCACTTTCCGAACTGCGAGAAACCGATGTCAGATTTGGAAGGTTCGCCATCACTGCCCGACGATTTCTCTGGGACTGTTAAGCTTTTCCCGCTGCCCAATTTGGTTCTGTTCCCGCACGTCGTGCAACCGTTGCACATTTTCGAACCTCGTTACTGTGAAATGCTCCAAGCCGCTCTGGCGACCGACTCGCTCCTCGCCATGTCGCTGCTGCAGCCCGGTTGGGAGTCAGCCTACCTGGAGCGTCCGCCGATTGACGACACGGTTTGCGTTGGAAAAATCGTTTCCCACACACCAACCGAAGACGGACGACATAACATTTTGTTGGTAGGACTTCAGAGAGCAAAAATCACCCGAGAGCTCGAAGACACAGGTAATCCGTATCGTGAAGCAACGGTCGAAATCGTCAAGGACATTTATCCGGAGTGTTCGGATCAGCGTCGCGAAGCCATCACGATGCGACTGCACGAGTTATTTTCCCACTTCGTCCCAGACGGATTGGCCGCACAGCAAAGCTTCCAACAATTGGTCGGCAAGCAACTTCCGCTTGGGACATTGACTGATACGATCTCCTTCGCTCTGAACCTGCCACTTGCCGTCAAGCAGCAGCTCTTGCGAGAGCCAAACGTGGATGTACGCTGCAGACTGCTCATCCGCTGCATGGAAAGCCGAGTGGACGAGGACCCGAGCGAAGGCGAAGGCCGCAAGTTCCCGCCTGATTTCTCCGCAAACTAAATCGTCCACAGAATTTCCCGCTACACTTTTCGTGAAGATCGATTTCAACACACTCACTAGAACCAGATTACTCAGATGCTTGCAGTAGATATTATCTCACGAGTCGTTCACGTTCTGACCGCAATTATGCTGGTCGGCGGCAGTCTTTTCTCGTTGCTCGTCCTGATTCCGGTTCTAAACAAGCTGGATGAGCAACAGCGCAAGGAGCTTCACGAATCGATCGTTGGTCGTTGGAAGCGGTTCGTCCACTTGGGGATCTTGCTATTCTTGGTCTCAGGTTTCTACAACTACTTCCAAGCTATGTCAGCACACAAGGGCGACGGTCCCTACCATATGCTGATCGGCATCAAAATGCTCCTTGCCTTTATCGTGTTCTTTTTCGCTTCAGCGCTCGTGGGCAGAAGTGCTGGGCTACAAGGCTTCCGGGATTCGCGCGAAAAATGGCTGCGTGTCTTGTGCCTATTGGCTGTCATCATCGTGGCTATTTCGGGCACGCTCAAGATTCGCGGCGTACCGTCGACAGTGGAAGCACCTGTCGAGCAAGCATCGGTTGAGACCGAGTAGTCGCAAGATCCACTCTCGAACGAATCTGCGTAGTGGGTCTGGTTACAGAGCCCGTTCGACTGCGTAGTGGGACTGGTTACAGAGCCCGTTCGACGATTTAAATGAAGCAGGATCGGGTGGCCTAATCCACGACGGGACGCCTAGTTTTGCCGCGGGAGGGAATCGACAATCTCGTTGAGAATTGATCCGGCGAGTTGATTGACGTTACCGCTGCCCTCTGGATGCACACGGTTACTTAGGAAGACAAAGAATAGGTCCTGCTTTGGATCGATCCAGAGGACGGTCCCGGTGAAGCCGCCGTGCCCAAAGGCTGACTCGCTGAGCCGCTGTCCTTTGTTGCTGGAGTAGGGCGATTGCTTGTCCCAACCCAAACCGCGGATGCCACGACTGACTTTGTAGCTTGAAGTCATTAGCTCAAAAGTCGTTGGACTCAAAATGCGAATGGGCTTGTCGTCAACACGGCCAGTTCCACGTCCGAGCATCATGGTGGCGTACTTGGACAAGTCTTCAGCGGTGGAGAACAAGCCAGCGTGTCCTGCGATACCGCCAAGCTCCCAAGCTCGCGGGTCGTGCACCTGACCACGCATCCATTCCCCATCGCGCTTTTCAGTCACCGCCGTTCGGCGTCTCAATTCCTTGCCAGGATTGTAGGTTGTTTCGTTCATTCCAAGCGGCTGAAAGACTTCCTCTCTCGAGTACTCAGCAATGTTCTTGCCAGATAGTTTCTCGACGATTTTTGCCAATACGATGAAATTGACGTCGGAGTACTTAAATTCCTTGCCGACAGGTGCCACGATTCCAAGTTGACAGATTCGCTCCCAAGCTTGCTCGGCACCGTCCTTGTAATCGCGGAGAGCATTGTCCGGAATCAGGCCACTTTGATGCACCAAGAGATGCTGTAGCGTAATGTTCTCTTTGCCGTTGCAACCGAATTCAGGAAAGAACTCGCGCACGGGAGAATGTAGCCGAAGCCTTCCACGTTCGAGCAACTGCATGACGCTTGTCGCCGTGGCGACTGGCTTGGTCAATGATGCCAGGTCGAAAACCGTATCGGTCGTCATCGCTTCAGTGCCATCAACCACTTTGCGTTGTCCGAACGCTTTCAGGAATTGGATTCCTTTTTGGTTGCCAAAACAGATCACGCAACCGGGCATTTTTCCTGCCGCGATTGCTTCATCGACCAGGGCAGCTATCTTGCTGAGATGTGGTTCCCGGACCGCGGTGCCCGTAGGCGTTGCAGCTTGTTGTGATAGTATCGCTCCCAGCCCCAGTATTGAATTTGGCCTTGCTGCTAGTTGTAGTTGCTGCGCGAGGGACGGCTGGACCAGACACAGAACAACGGTTAGCGTCGCAAACGCCTTGCTGGACTTAGGCTTCAGAATCAACGGTCGCGTGCGCATAGCTGGTTTGTCAGTTGTCGGAAGTGCGAAATGGACTCGACGTTGTCACGAATTATGGGCAGTTATGGTTTGATATTCAATCGCGGTGAACGGGTTCGAATCAACTCACTCTCGTAGGCACGACGCGTGCGCAGGTCCTCACCAGGAGAACCGTCCTCGAATATGTGCACTTCTAAGGTGATTTCCGTCAGCTTGGCACCATCCAAGTATTTGGAAAGTGCTTTTCGGTCCGAGCCGGATAAGTGGTCGTTCAGCCGAGCTCGCAAATCTTTTGCTTGGCCGATGTATAAATATCCAGTTGCATCGCGAAATATGTAGACGCCGGGACGCTGCGGGATCTCGGCAAGTTCTTCGGTGCATTCGTCCAACCTGTATTCGCGAATGTGACGCTTCCAGTCGGTCACCCGGCTGAGCAGTTCGGGCTGTAGCCGTCGAGTCTTTCGTAGCTTTAGTGCAGCCTTTCGGTAAGCATAGCAGTCACACTTTCCGACGATCGATTGCACGGTTGCATCAAAGTGCTGTCTGGCGGCAGAGTTGGTTAGTATCCGGTCGGTGTGGCATCGCAGTCCATCATCCAGCCGTCGGGCGGCTATTTCGGCGACAGCCGTCAACCTTGCTGATGGAATGGGTTCGGCTTCCTTTGCACGGCGGGTTGCTTTGGGGAGTCGACCGCCAGATTTCCTTACGTGCAAAAGAGCAGCGCAGATCTCGTCATCGGTCCATTTGCCCACTTGCAATCCCTTGCTCTTGGTCTGCGTTTGCGCCACTTCGCTCAGGAACTGGTCACGCCGCTCGTCATGCAAAAGCACTTCGTCGGCGCTGAACCCATCGTGTGATGTCTGAAAAGCAGCGATCACAAGTGCTTCAAGTTCATCTGACGGAACTTGGCCGCTTTCCCCTGGCGGCTCCCCGCCAACTTGGACATTTTGGTTGCCAAACACGGGAAAAATCATCATAACCATTACAATCCATACGATGCTCCTCGCAAACGCTGCACGATCAGCGGTGCCTGACCACGAAGAGCCGCAAAGGAGCCTAGGCCGGGAAATTAGGGGGCCATGGTGCTTTCGCCAGTCGGAAATGCGCGTTTTCACAAGAGGGGCATTC
>CAYPLE010000063.1:0-16496 GCA_964411445.1 uncultured Pirellulaceae bacterium | reverse complement strand
GGGGCCATGGTGCTTTCGCCAGTCGGAAATGCGCGTTTTCACAAGAGGGGCATTCTGGTAAACTAGGAAGTTTATGCGGATGACGATTGCCAACTAAGTTCTGTACTTTCGGAACACACACCTGCTGGCGGATTCTCATCGTTTGATCGACGGCAAATATTCTCAACGCCTATTTTGGAATAAATTGGAGTGCCCCAGGTTATGAATCGGGATTCAACTGCACGGATGCAAGAGCGTGGCTGCCAGCAGCATAGCGCCAATCCTCACTTCACCGCGTTGAGTGGCTTTGCAGCATTCAATAGCTGCGCGTCGCACCATTGTGACTCCCCACGGCCCGCTGAACAAGGATCAGCACCTTGGGAATTGGTTTGTCGCGAATCCTACGATCGAAGCAACCGAGTTCACATGCTTCCGACGCTCGCATTTGCGCTGGCTCTATTCGCCACCATCATTCCGGGCAGTCGAGTGTCCGGCGGAGAACCTGTCGAGACGATTGCACTTCGTAGCACAGTAGCCGAGGCCCTCAATGCGGCTTTGACAGCCGTGGATGACGCAAACTTTCCCAGTCGCGATGATGCTACCGAACGATTGAGAAAAGCCATTGCGAGAGTCGAACGGTACATTGGTATCGAGACCGCCAACGGGAAGGCTTGGAGCACATTTCTTAAGCTGGATGCGCTCAAGGAAGAACTTGGCAAAGCTGAACGCGCCAGTTTGACGGAATTGGCGGATATCAGCACCACGATGCGGCAGAACTACCCGGGCATCGAAAGCGCTCCTTTTATGGAGTTGCGAGCTGCCGTTGATGAGTTTGTTGCGGCGCGAAAATTTGGCAAAGTGGAATCAGCGAACAAGGTCCTGGCTGGCAGAACGAAAGAGACCGTCGAAGCGTTGGAAACGGCAGAAGGGCTACAACTCACCGCAGAGGAGCTGCATATGGTAGCTCGTCTAGCAGACTACTACACAGAAAGTGGGCAAGCTCAATCCGCCAACATCCTGTTGCAGTGCTTTGCGGCGCCAAATCTCGACGTCACGGTTCACGAAGACTTCATCAATCGACTCATCGGGCGTGACATTGCTGAGCCTCGCGACGTCAACGAGTGTTTGCTTGGAACTCGAATCGTTGGCACAGCTTGCCTTACGGGGCAAGTCTCAGTCGACCTTTCCGCCATGGACGGAGGCGCGGCACTACAAATCGATTTCTCAGGCTGCATGACGAGTCGCAACAAGGGATACAACCGGGGCGTTATGTTGCAGTCCAGCGGAGTGGCAGACGTTTGGGCGTCCAAGCAAGTTTGGGTGACCAGCAATCAAATCAGCTCCGGTCCAGCGACAGCATCCGGCAACCTGCAGACGACCATCCATTCGATATACCACAAAAGCAACTTGGTTCGCCGGATCGCCAAGCGGAAAGCAGCGGAAACCAAGCCGCAGGCCGATGCGATTGCTCGCGGCCGCCTCCGCTCTCGATTGGCTAGCAGCTATAACGAACAAGTAGAAACGCAGTTGGTCAAAGCCAACGAAAGCCTTGATCAATTCAACGGTCCTGCTCCAGTCGCCACGCGCTTTGACCTACCCAAGCCAAGATTTTCGCTCGCTTCGACTGAGCAGACGTTTCAAGCAAGAGTCGATGCTGGAGGTGACGAACAACTGGGCGCTCCAACAGAATGCCCCCTGCCATCACCAACAACTTTTGGCGTGGTCTTCAAGTTGCACCAAAGTGCGCTCACCAACTACCTAGACCGATTCTTGGCGGGCCGAGTGCTCAAGAGTGATCATCTCGACGATTTGGCCGAGCAAATCATTGGCGAGGCTCCCGAAGAGCTTGAGAGGGAAGCGGAGAGTGAAGATTGGATGATTCGTATGGAATCCGATCGCCCGATCGACATTTCACTCAGTGGCGGGCGAATTCAATTGACGATCAAAATGCGAGAAATTGCCGGTAAGCAAGGCCAAATTAAACAGTCGTCGAGTGCATCGGTAATCTATGTTCCGCTGTGGGGAGACGGAAAGGTTATCTTGCAGCGCGAGGGAGAGATCGAAACCAACTTCGGTCGTGGTGGCTTCAAGGACTCTGCCATGCGAAGCGTTCTCAGGCGGAAGTTCGAGGAGATCTTCAAGCCTGAGATTGAGATCGATTTTGGCAAGTTAGCTGAGGAATACCCGCGGCTCGCTGAGCTGAAGGTGCAAGAATTGCAAGTCGACCAACAGTGGATTCAAGCTGTCCTCAAGTAGGAATCTGTCCTCAAGCAGGGGCGTCGATCATCATCCACGTCGAGGCAAATCGATGACCGCAAGTCGATGACCGCAAAGCAACGCGCCCGGTGGCTGTCGATTCGTGCCAACCGATTTTACTGCGCTAGATTAAGAGCGGCCCGTCAGAGCCCTCTTCATCGCGCGCCTCCCACTCACGCCGCACTTCGCGAAGTCCGTAAGCACACATCTCAAACTGCTCACTCATGCGGTGTAGCAGCGAGCTGTCAGCCACGGGGCGGGACGTATCAAGGGTGCTCGCAATCCGGTACGCTCGCTTCCCCTGGGCACAGTAGTTCACGAAGTGGTCGACGGAGGCCGCCGATCGCATCTCGCGGAGTGCCTCAGGATAAACCCCGGACCAGAAAAGTGTAAAGTCACCGATGTGGCGGTGGATTTCGCGCTTGGCGTCACCAACGCGTTTCTCAGCCTCCTGCACCATTGAGAAGACCTCGGTGGCAAGCGATCCGTCCGTTCGGCGAACCTTCTGCAAGCCGTCCAAGCGAATGAACCGTGTCAGCAACGACGATACGTAGTCAACGACTTCGGTATCGACGATCCCAAGTTTAGAATGGAAGACGTATTCACTGAGTCCAGCGAACATTCTACCGAGAGTGGAATCGGAGTTCGAATCTGTCATAGGGAACCTCCTCCAGCGAGTAATGTTTTCCCCGTCCATTTCCACCCTAATTATAGCTCAGGAGCTCTGTCAAGGTGGAAATCCGCTAAGAATTTGAATCGCTGATTAGGCGGCGCGCAATAGTGCTTTGGCATCGCTAAACGCTCTGGCTCCACTTTTGAGTCACAGATCCGACGATTTTGCAGAGAAAAAGTTTGTCGTCGAAATGGTCGAATTGGAGCCCGTCGTCGCAGAAAGGGACCAGTTGTCTTACAATTTCGACTCTCCAGCGGTGCTGCCAATTTGCTTGTTCGTCGGGTAGCTTCGGATGCATCGCAATTAGGACAGCTTGTGATTTACGTCGAGTTGTCAAAAAGCACACTTGTCTACATCTCTGCCCCGAGGAACCTCCATGTTTCGAATCTTCCCGCTGATTTGCATAGCTCTGTTCAGTGTTTTGACCGCACACATCAACGCTGCTGAAAAGCCGACAAGCACTGCTTTCGGCAAGACGTCTGATGGTGAAGCAGTTGAACTGTACACGCTCACCAACGAAGTTGGCGCGACGGCCAAAGTTATGACTCGCGGGGCAACGCTGGTGCAGATGCATGTGCCTGATCGAGACGGGAAGACCGCGGACGTGGTCTTCGGATTCGATGACGTTACCGGCTATGAATCAGAAGCCAATCAGTATTTCGGCTGTACGGCGGGCCGAGTTGCGAATCGGATTGCTAAGGGCAAATTCACGCTCGACGGGACCGACTATACCCTGGCTATAAATAATGACCCCAATCACCTGCATGGTGGAGTGAAACGCAGTTTGGACAAAGTTATTTGGAAGGCGCGGCCCTTCAGTTCAGAGCGCGGACATGGTGTTGCGTTCACCTATACGAGCCCTGATGGCGAAGAGGGCTACCCTGGCACCCTCAACGTCAAGGTGACATACTTTCTAGCCAAGGATCGCAATGCGCTCGACATTCGTTACGAAGCCACGACGGACAAGTCGACGCCGATCAACTTGACAAATCATGCTTACTTCAATCTAGCTGGCCACGGTTCAGCAACGATCCACGATCATGTTCTACGGCTCAACGCAGATGGGTACACTCCTGTCGACGACACTCTGATCCCAACCGGCAAAATCGCCCAAGTGGAAGGAACGCCGCTGGACTTCCGCAAGCCGACCAAGATCGGCAAACGAATTGCAGAATTGATGGACACAGCGGCTCTCGGCTACGACCATAATTTCGTTCTCAACGCTGCTGAAGAAGACGAACCGCTGCGATTGGCAGCCGTGTTGTTTGACAAGTCATCGGGGCGGCGGATGCGTATACTGACTACTGAGCCGGGAATTCAGTTTTATTCGGGTAATTTCCTAACTGGTGCCAAAGGAAAAGCCGGTAAGACGTATGCTCACCAAAGCGGCCTGTGCTTGGAGACTCAGCACTTTCCCGACTCGATCAACCAACCAAAATTCCCAAGTGTAGTTCTCAAGCCGGGTGACACTTTCACCTCGCAGACTCGCATAACATTCGCGACTGATGCGAACCAGAAGAAGAAGGATCAATGACTCCAATTGAGATATCCGTACAGGACGTGAAAGCTAAGCTAGATGCTGGCGAAATCGCACTGATTGACTGCCGGGAACAGGATGAATGGGATACAGCCCGCATTGAGGGGGCAACTCTGATTCCGATGAGTCGTTTTGTTGACCAGAAGGAAGCTTTAGAGAAGCTCTCCGAACAGAACGTTGTGGTGCACTGTCACCATGGCGGTCGCAGCTTGCGAGTCACCATGTGGCTTCGCGAGAATGGTTTTGCCGACGCTCAAAACATGACCGGCGGCATTGATGCGTGGAGCCAGGAAATCGACGCCACCGTTCCACGCTATTGATTCACGCCGACAGAACTATCTGAGAAACGGTCGCGTGTTAGTGGCAAATCACACCTGTTCAGCCAAACTTCAGATATGTTCACCTTCTACGAACAACAATGAAACTCAAGATAATTTTCGGAGCTTTAAAGATGCGAATTCAATCATCGGCCGCCGTGGCCATCATTCTCTGTTCCACCAGCCTTTTCGCGCAAGAGAGTGGAAAAGCGGCAGAGAAGAAGTCGAAACCGGTCGTGGTGGAACTGAAAGGCACCGACTTTACAATGGTCGCGCCTGAGGATTGGGAATCCAAGAAGCCGAAATTCCCGCAGATCATCAACTACGAGTTCGCCGTTCCGGCCAAGGCGAAGGAAGGCGAGCCGACGGCGAAGATCACGATCAGCCGAGCCGGTGGTGGCGTGGCAGCCAATATCGCTCGTTGGGAATCTCAGATGGAAAAGCTGGACAAAGAAAAGTCAAAGGTCAGTGAGCTCGAAATTGCCGGGCAGAAGGTAACCATGGTTGACCTGTACGGAAGTTTTAAGGACACCATGGGAGCCCCTCCGATGGCCCGCGTGAAACCGAAGATCCGTGAGAACTACCGAATGCTTGGAGCTGTCATTGAAACAAAGCAAGGCGGTCTACATTTCGTGAAGGCGATCGGCCCAGATGAAATCATCGAAAAGCTGGCTGATCCCTTGAAAAAGATGGTCAAGGAAATGAAGTCCAAGAAATAGTCACGTCGCAGGTGCTCCGGAGGTTGCCCCACTGGGCAGTCTCCGGTCATGCGGTGCGCTTGGCCGGGGGCAAGCGTTTCTTTTGATATGCCGTGAGCTAGCGTTCTAAGGCTGATCATTTATTCGGTGAGCAGGCTGCGTGGGAGGATGGATTCGCTTTTGGGCCCCACTCCCAGAATAAATGGTTGAAGCGCCTTGATTCGGAATCGCCCTGGAACAATCGATGTCATCCTTGCCTCCTCGCATTCAGGCTGTCGGTGAAGTTGAGGAAACCGTTCCTGAAGAGCTACAACGCGAGTGGGAGAGTCAGCAAGGGTGCTTGGTCCAAGCGTTCTTGATGCCTGTCCTTGCCTTGCTGCTTGTTCCGGCACTACTTTGGCCCCTATTGATTTTCTCTTTCTTCGGCAGCACAGTGCTGACCTGGTTGGCTTGCACTGCCGCCTCGATTATGGGGATGGTCCAGCTTTTCAAAGCGTTGGACTCGATCACCGCCATTGCGCCGGCGACTGGCTACCCGTTTGTAAAACTGGCTGGATCCACGATCGAGGTTACATTTGGCAAGTACCATATCACGTGTGATATGATGCAGTGCATCGTTCGCGAGGGGGATGCCGCGGAAATCAAGCTCTTCAGTTCTTCAAGAAAACCGCGACCCAGAATCGTTCCCGCTCGCGGCGTCCGAGTCCTGCTGATCGATATCCCGCCATTCACCTTTGGTCCGATCGGCGAACTCCAGGCTCCAACGACAGTCGCAGTTGGCTTTACACAAGAATCGCGGACCGCTTGGACCACCGCACTGAGTGAATTACTGGGCGAAATTCCTTATCGCCCAAAGCAGTTGGTGCTAACGGAAAGTGAAGTTGAAGGTTCAGTCCGGCTGCGGGATGGCTAGTGCGAGTCGCACGGACGTATTAGCTTGTTCTCTTCCAGAGAATCGCCGATTCAAATTGGCGCAAAAACTACACCCGAGACCGCAGTGCGCTAGCTAGTCGATTCACGCGATTCGCGAACCGTTGCCAACCGGTTTGTCTGGTGCCAACAGGACAGTCCCGCCGGCGCCCGTCGAAGCAAGGACGAGAACCTCGGATTTGATCCCGGCAACCCGCTTGGGCGGTAGATTCACAATCGCGACAACCTGCCGGCCAATCATGGAAGTGGCCGTGTAGTGCTCGGTAATCTGCGCCGAGGTTCGCTTTATGCCTAAGTCACCAAAATCGATTGTCAAAATCAGTGCTGGATTCTTAGCTTTCGAGTTCTCTTCCGCCTTCAGAACTTCCCCAACACGCATGTCGACTATTGAAAACTCTGCAAAGTCAATCGTGCTCATGGTCGGCTCCGGATGGGCAGCGGGAAGGTTAGCTTTACTTTTGGCTACAGGCTCATGTCAGTCTTTTGGGGGCAAAAAAAGCAATCTGGTGCGATCCTGATACGCCCCGTCACGTTATGATGGTCAAGCTATGATAACGAGATCCTCAGACGCGGTCGGCGTTTCTATTTTAGTAGGCTCTCGTGAACAACCAGCACTGTTTATCAAGACTCATCATTTTTGGAATCCGCAACATGCGTATCAATGCAAGAAATCTACTGCTCCTTTTGTCTGTCCAAAGTGTCTTGCTGATCTCACCGACAAGCACTCTAGTCGCTCAGGAGTTTCCCGTAGTAGAAGTGACCGAGCAACATCAATGGCTGAAGAAGATGGTCGGCAAGTGGGAAACGACGAGTTCTGCAGAGTCGGCACCTGGACAAGACGAGATTGTGATGAAGGGTACGATCGAATCGAAGATGATCGGCGACTTTTGGCTCACAAATTCCATGAAGGCCGAAATGAATGGCTTTAAAATCGACGGTCGCCAGACGGTGGGCTACGACCGCAAAAAGGGCAAGTACATTGGCACTTGGGTGGACAGCTCCAGCGACTTTATTTGGCACTACGTCGGAACCGTTAGCAAGGATGGCACAACATTATCCTTGATCGCTGAGGGACCAAGCATGTCAGATCCCCAGGCCATGGCCATGTATCGGGATATGTACAAATTCACCTCCGACGACACCATCAAGCTTTCATCGAGCGTTAAAGGCCCGGATGATAAGTGGATTGACTTTATGACTGGGGAAGCCAAGCGGGTGAAATAGCCGCAATGAACTGCTAGAACGACCAATACTGTTGACTCGTGCTTTGTGCAGGATTCCGAGCTAGCGTATCAAACAAAAAAAGCCGGTAGCAATCTTAACTGCTACCGGCTTGCGATTTCCTAGTGCGGTTTGATTACCGCCGCACACATTTAGCGTCTAGCTTAACCAACTGCTACGCGGCTGTAAGCGACGATTTCAGCCTCAGGGTGAAACTCCTTGACGACTTGTTCGACGGTCTTCGAGTCGTCCATGGCGAAGAATTGGTTCAGCAAGCATCGCTCTTGGTCAAGCAAAGTGTTGTCGGCGATGAATCGCTCGACTTTACCTGGCAAGATTCGGTCCCAAATCTTTTCAGGTTTACCTTCAGCTTTGAGCTCTTCCTTGATCTGCGCTTCAGCGGCGGCCATCACTTCTGGAGTGAGTTGGCAGCGGCTAACGTACTGCGGAACCGTCTTGAGGGCTTTGCCCAGTCGTTCACGATCTTCGTTCTCAACCTTAATCTGCTCCGCCATCGACGTGGTTTCTTTTTCAACCAGGTCCATGTCAAATTCGCTGTAATGCAGAATCGATGGGTTCATCGCTGCAACGTGCATGGCAATGCCGCGGAAGAACTGATCCGAACCGTCTTTGCCACCATCCTTGAAGGACATCAAAACGCCAATTTTGCTACCCGCATGGATGTAAGAAGCGAGCTTCTCGCCCTCGATGCGAGCGTAGCTGGACACTTCGATCTTCTCGCCGATTTTGCCGGTGTTTTCGACTAGCTTTTCGGCGACCGTCTGGCCGTCTAGAGTCAGTTGAGTGACTTCTTCCGCCGAATTGCAGCCAGCTTCCAGTGCAGCATTTGCGATCTGATTCGCGAGCTCAACGAAGCTTTCGTTTTTAGCAACGAAGTCGGTTTCGCAGCTCAGTGCCATGACGACGCCGGTGGTTCCAGCATCGTTGGTGAGCGTTACGACAACGCCTTCAGTAGCGTCGCGATCTGCGCGTTTTGCAGCAACCTTTTGGCCCTTTTTGCGTAGGTAATCCAAAGCGCCTTCGTAGTCGCCGCCCTCTTGCAACGCCTTCTTGCAGTCCATCAGACCGGCACCAGTCGCCTTGCGGAGTTCAGCTACATCTTTTGCTGAGATAGACATGTTGTCTTCCTTCTTCAGTCAAAAAAATTGAATTGGTGTGTTTTGATTGGATCGCCGCAAATCGAATGAACGAGTCTGTGCACCGATGTCACAGACTGTTTCTTTGCGGCAAAAAATGGCGTCAAAGCCAAAGACGCTTCGCTGCCATCAGATGTTCACTATGGTTCGCTCCGGGCAAGTCCCGAGAGGGTTCCGCTGAACCACTTCATGGATGGTAACAGGCGGAAGACCGCAGGGGCGCTCTTGGAGCACGAGAGCCGCAGGAAGCCGAAGCATCTCCGCGGCTTTTGGTTGTTGAATGGACGAACGCCACGTTGTTTGACGTTCACCAATGCCGGTGCCTAAGCTTCAGGGGCACCCGCTGCAACCGTTTCACCAGCGGCTTCTTCATCCTTCTTCTTCTGAAGCTCTGGATTTTCAGCCTTGCCAGCGATGATGGCGTCTGCGAGTTGCGAGAGCAACAATTCGATCGAACGAATACCGTCATCGTTGCCTGGAATTGGCAAATCGATTTGATCCGGATCGGAATCGGTATCGATCAGAGCAACGGTCGTGATCCCAAGTCGACGTGCTTCGCGAATCGCATTGCGTTCCTTGGTCGGGTCGACGATGACCAAGCACTCAGGCATGCGGTTCATCGAACGAAGACCGTTCAAGTTGCGGTAGATCTTTCGGTACTCACGATTGAGAGCCGACTGCATCTTCTTTGAATAAGTGTTGATTTGGTCCGAACCGCGGATCGCTTCGAGCTCTTCGAGGCGTCCCAGTCGATTACGAATGGTACGGAAGTTGGTCAATGCACCACCGAGCCATCTTTCAGACACAAATGGCATGCCGCAACGCTCAGCTTGCTCCTGAACTGTATCAGAGGCCTGTCGTTTGGTTCCAACGAAGAGTACCAGACTGCCGCCCGCGGCTACTTGATTCAGATACTTCTTCGCTCGCAGAAGACCGCGAAGTGTTTCGCGAATGTCGAGGATGTGAATCGCGTTCTTTTTGCCGTAGATGTACGGCTTCATCTTTGGATTCCATCGGCTTACCCGGTGGCCAAAGTGAACGCCAGCGTCGATCAACTTCTGTACAAACTCGCTTTGCATGTTTTTCCTTTCTTGGACCGCATTCACCAATGCAAAATGCACAGGTCCTTGCCAGGACCTTCGGCTACTTAGAAAAGCGTCCAACCTGTGGGTCGTATCGGCGCCGACATGGCGACGACTGTCAGAAGGGGAGAAAGATATCGTTTCCGGCCCATTTCCGCAACGCAAAATCAGCCCTATCGAGGCGAATCACACTTTCACGGTGTTTGAATGACCGGTGCTTGAATGACCACGCATCGCGTCAACGATGAAGGTGGGATGAGCTGGGTGCACAATTCCAACGAAAAAGGGAGCCGCAGCGGCTCCCTCTTGTGTGTTGTTTCTAGTTCGACCGATTTCCATTCTGCGCGAGCCGATTTCGGCGTTTGCGAATGGATTCTCGATGCGAAGCTACGCGACCTAGCTGTCTGCTAGAGGTGGCTTTTTCTCGGTGATAACTTCCGTCTTTTCGGCCATTTCGGCATTCATTTGGATGTACTCGTTCCATTCCTCTGGAACGTTATCCTCATGGAAGATCGCCTCAACGGGGCACTCTGGCACACAAGCTTCACAGTCGATGCACTCTTCCGGGTGGATATAGAGCATCTTTTCGCCTTCGTAGAAGCACTCTACGGGGCAAACCACGACGCAGTCCGTGTAACGGCAACCAACGCAGGGCTGAGCGACGACGTGAGTCATAGTGAAAACGACCTTCTTTTGAGAAACTTACTGACAATCCTTCGGATGCGGCTGCATCCCAGTTTTACTTGTATCGAGACCACCTACGAAGCAGTTTAGCGTTTTTGAACGCCCATCACAGCTAAGCAGGAAAATCTCCCTCCGGAGAGCCTCCGCTCGGCCCAGTTCCCTCTACAAGGGCACCTGAACGCGTCTAACGCAAGCTCTGGTGGGATGTTAGGGCTGGTAAGATGCGTTGTCAAGTTGCGTAGTAGCGATGATTTTGCACTAAAGCCGTCGTGCTCTGCGGCCCTCCAAAAGTGCGATTGACGCCAAAAATCCTCAGCCGAGGAGGCAACTTCGTCGTTCGGGTCGGCGAAACTAGGCAATTTGGGACTTTCAAACGCCTTGGGTTTTCGCCTGGAAAGCTGGATGCACTACGCAAACAGTTGCTATCTAAACCAGCGGCACCTAATATGGAGAGGGTGGGGTCAGGGCATTGGAAATAGGTTGCGGTGCCATCAGTTCGATCGTTCGATAAGGTTGAAACCGTGGTTCTCTCCGATCGAGACAGACTCCTCATTGCTTCTTGCGTAGACGGTTCGCCGGGCGCTTGGGAAGAATTCGTCGATTCTTACCTGCCGCTGATCACCCACGTCGTCAACAAGTGCCTCGCGTCGCGCGGCTGGCAAACGAACTCTTCACTTCGCGATGACTTGGTGGCCGAAGTCCTGCTGAACATCGTCGACAACCAGTTCGCGGCCTTGAGAAGATTTCGCGGGCAAAGTTCACTGGGCACCTATCTGGTCGTGTTGAGCCGCAGGGTTGCCGTTCGGGCCCTGGCAAAACAAGTCGGCGCGGCGCCGGTGCGTGGACCCGAGGTCGCCGTCGACCAAGCCGATCCTTCCGGTGCAGATCTTTCCATTGAAGACGTCGAAGAAGTTGAAACAATGCTTGACAAACTGCCCAACGAGCAAGCAACCGTGGTGCGGCTGTATCACCTCGAGCACAAGTCGTACACCGACATAAGTAGCTCGACGGGCATTCCCGAAAATAGCATCGGGCCGCTTCTCTCGCGTGCACGTGAATCGATGCGTCAAATGCGCCGCGCGTAGAGCTTCTCAGCCAAGCCTGCTGGCCAATCCGGCTAGTCCGCTGTCGAAGGCTGACAAGTAAAGCGTCTCAGCGTGCGTTGCATCGTTTCCACCAGAGGTGTGAAGCAGCTTTCGCATTTGCCGCATTACGTCGCGTCGACTGACTTGTCCAACCAGCTTGCCGTTTTCCAGTACCGGAAGCCGTCGGGTGGCTTGGTCGATGAACGTTCGGCATATCGAAAGCACGTCGGTATCCAAGGAAACCGTCGGGGGATCACGGTCAACGAAACGCATCAATCCCACTCTAGGCAGACCATCGTAGGCCGCATCGACGACGACTCGCATGCAAGAGCTCTCCGAAAAGATTCCGGCAAAGTCACCTTTGGAATCAATCACCGGTGCACCCGAAATGCGTTTCTTCAGCAGCACATCAACCGCGTCAAATACGTCCATGTCGATTCGCAATGTCACTAGGTTCTTTGTCATTACGTCCCGAGCTGTCAGTGCTACTGCCATTGGTCACTTTCCTTATGCTTACATGTCTCTCAAAATACGAACGCAATGCGAGGCTGTGTTGATCACAATACGCAGGTGTAGGGTTGTGTTCAAGCTGATTTGTGCGAGGCGCAAACCCGCGTGTTTTTTCAACCTAACACGCTTCGGCGGTGCATTGCAACGTAATTATGGCTTTCATCGCGAACAACTTTGTGAAACTTTGCATTTGCGTCTCTCGCGTTGGCGGTGTTTTTTCCTTACAGGCACCGAGAATGCATGGCGTTTGGCACGCACAAACCAACTGTTAGTCGAGATTCGCCGCAGCGGAGCTCAGGTCGTTTGTGAAGACTTGCATTTGTGCGTCTCTCCCGAATCGCATTTGTTTGTCGATCGTGAAGACGTGACGATACGACTCACGCGTCCAAACGGCTGCAGCTCTGATTCTTTGCCTGACGCTGATTCTTTGCCTGGCGCTCTGCGGTTAAGGCGGAAATGCCCCTTTGCACGCGGCGAAATTGGTGCACAATCATCGCTCCCGGGCATCCCTCTCGGGCATCCCTCTCGGGCATCGTTCCCGGGCATCGTTCCCGGGCATCGCCTGAGGCAATTAAGTCCGAAAACAGCTCTGCCCCGCCTTTTTTGCGAAAGGTGCTTGAAGATACTCGCTTTGCGTCAGTCAGGGCGTGATGTAACGGGCTGAGGGAGGGCAGTCCGCCGACGAAACGGAGGTCGGGCGACCGACGAGACCGAGAGAAACAGAGCGGCTCTGAAACAATGAACTTTGATCATACACCCCACAAACTGGAGAATTTGAAATGATGCAACGAAGCCTTGTCCTGCTGAAGCCGGACTGCGTAGAACGCCGGTTGATGGGATCCATTATCGCCCGGTTCGAGGCGAAGGGCCTGAATATTGTTGCCATGAAGATGCTGCGAGTCACTCCAGAGCTTTCGAAGCAGCACTACGCTGAGCACGTTGAAAAGCCCTTCTACAAGAGCTTAGAAGATTTCATCACTTCAGCTCCGATTGTCGCTCTTGCCGTCGAAGGACTGGACGTCATTCGCGTCATTCGCGACATGCTGGGTGCAACCAACGGCTTGAACGCGGCCCCTGGAACTATCCGCGGTGATTACTCCAGCTCTCGTCAAATGAACCTTGTTCACGCGTCCGATAGTCCCGAAAGTGCTGCCCGAGAACTGGACCTGTACTTCGATGCTGCGGAATTCTGTGACCATGAACTTCTGCTAACTCCGGCCATGCGCGCCGGCGACGAAGCGTAAGCTTGAATACGGGAATTCCCTGAAGCGAAGGTGTGACAAATGGCTGGCTGGTACAAACAACTGCCTCAATCGGCGGTGATCAAGCTAACCGGCGACGACGCGGCAAAGGTGTTGAACAATATGTTCACCAACGATGTCGTCAGCTTGGCTGAAGGGCAGAGTATCGAAGGCTTTTTAACGAACGTTCGAGGGTGGAGCGTCGCTTTTGGCGTCGCACTTCGAACCCCAGGCGGCATCCTGTTGCTGTGTCAACATCCTGCGCCTCAATCCATAGCAGATCACATTGATCGCTATATTATTCGCGAAGACGCTGTCATCACGAACGAATCGGCCGTGAGTCACATCACGGTCGTTTCCTCTCATGCAGCGGCAGCAGAGGCGTTGCAAAACACAGAACAGAGCGTTGTTCCGGCGAGGATAGTTGGCAGCGAAGCTGGTTTTATTGTCGATCTGACGGGAGCGAGCGATGAATCGTCTCTCGAATCGACGATGTTGGCAGCCGGATTCGAGCAAGCAACGGACTCGCAATTCTCTGAGGCTCGAATAAGGGCCATGTGGCCCTTCGCGGGTGCGGAAATCGGCGAAAAAACGATTCCTCAGGAAATGGATCGCGACGCGACAGCCATTTCATTTACAAAGGGATGCTACCTCGGCCAGGAGACCATCGCTCGACTCGACGCTCGCGGCCAACTGCAAAAGAAGCTCTGCCTCATCGAACTGGATTCTATGCCCAGCAGCTCGGAACTGGCCAAGGATAACAAACCGGCTGGGCAGATCACCTCGACTTGCTCGCTAGAAGGCGGCCGCACTGTGGCGCTTGCCATCCTCAAACGTGGCAATTTCGAAGCAGGTACCCAACTGTCCTGCGGTGAAAGCACCGCAATCGTACTTGAGCCAAACTGTACTTGAGCCACGTTAGCGGCCAAACTTGCACTGGCGTTGCATCTATTCGTCGACACGCGGTGGAGCGGACGCATCAGGCTCCGCGTCTCCAGCAGCGTTTGGGATCAGCTTTGGATTTGCCCCTCGAACTCGAGGCGCAGCAGGTGTTGGGCATACTACACCACAGCTAACGATAAACTGAATCGCCTGGTCGATCGTTAGTTCCATGTCGATCAACTCACGCTTGCGAACGTTGACGGTGAATCCAGTCATTGGCATCGGAGACGTTGGCATGAAGACGCTAACGATTTCTTCGCCGAGTGCGTTCTTCAACGTCGGAATGCTGTCGCCGGTCACAAACCCTAGCGACCAGATGCCAACTCTTGGGTATTCAATTGCGACGACTCGAGTGAATTCGATTTCGCGTTCGCTCAATACAAAGTCCGTAACCTGTTTCACCGACGAATACAGGTTGCGCACCAACGGTAATTTGTTGATGACCCGCTCGAATGCCGTTACGAAGAATCGCCCGACGCCAGCGGCAAGGAATCGACCAACAAAATATAGAACAAAGAAAAGAACCAGCAAGAGTAGCGGAATCGTAAACTGTCTTGGCATGTATCGCAGTTTTACGTACGCATGATAATAGTTGGTTGCCGAAAGCGGGTTCTGCATTCTGTCTGGCAGCAGGTCAAGTCGATGGTTGACCCACATAACAACATATTCCGGCAGGTAGCGTCCGCCCATTGGCGCTTCGACGTACGATAAGCCGCCGAAATTGAATTTCTTGCTCTCCCCTTCGGGCACCTCGACAACTTCAGCCCCGGCAGGCAGTGATTTCACGATGTCTGCGGTTGTCCAAACCAAGACCGTTCGGCCAGCCGACTCGAGCGGCAGAAGAACATACTGCTCGACCGCATTGGCGATCCAAATCAACAGCAGTAGCGTTACCAAAGGTGGCGCTATGATGCTGCAACCACGCCAAATGGCGCGTTGAAGACTGGATTTCGGTTTCTTTGCAACAGGGGCGTTGTCATCCATACTCGCTTCGTCGGCGTGAGAATCAGCAGGGTCTACCATCGCGCAGAGTTAGCCTTAAATATTGAATCTGTCCATTCGAACCAGCCGAGCTTGCCTTGGGCCGCCCGTTTACTGAAACGTAAACATAGCCTCTGGGCTAGTTGGCCCCAAGGTCCTTCGTTCCAGTACCGCGAGCCACAACGACCACATCGACGGCAGTGGCACCGGCTGACATCAAGACCTTGGAGACCTCGGCTGCCGTAGAACCGCTGGTAAACACGTCGTCGACCAGGAAAATATGCCTTCCGCTAACCAAATGTGCTCGACGAAGCTGAAAAGCTCCACGAACATTTGCTGATCTTTCGCTCCATGCTAGCGTTCCTTGCTTTGCGGTACGTCTGATTCTGCGGATCAGGCCGCTTTTGCACTTTAGGCCAGTTGCGTCGGCGACACTTTGTGCGAGCTCCCAAGCCGTGTTGGCTGCTCCAGAAAAGCGGTGCGTCCAAAAGTTGGGTACCGGTAGTACCAAGTACTTTCGACGCAACGTCGCATTGGCATCGCGCACATCGAAAGCGACTTGCTGACGGTTGCTCGCATTCTCATCGCCTGCACTATCCGCATCAGCGCCCCCAGTGTCACGGGGCAGAAGCGATTCACCGGGCAGAAGCGATTCAAGCTCAGCGATCCGACGCGAAACGATAGCTCCTAGATGCTGGCCGATGATCCGCCGTTTGGTCGAAGCGTGGGGCAACTTCATATCAATCACCAAGTCGCGAAGCGGTCCCGAGTAAACGGCCAGTGGCAATACCTTCGCGAATCGCCATCGCTTGCCCCTGCACCTCAAACAATCCTGATTTGGCACCACGGACGGCAACGGCGCAGCGCAAAACTCGCAGCGATAATATTCAATGGCGAGCTGTTCCGCGCAGATTTCGCAGATCGACTCCGCCGCAGTGGGTTCATTGCAGAATACGCACTGCGCAGGCACAATGAGATCAGCAGTTGCCGCAATAGCCTGCATGCTTTGATTCACCGCCGCTCGAATGACAGCGTGCAACGAACCGACGCGTGTAGATGCTTCAGCAGGCGATCTTGCTGCAGTGGCCGTTGGTCGATTTTCAACGTCTTGCGTGCTCATCTAATTCCACCATCCCAGCTAACTCACTCCAGCTAACTCACTCCAGCTAACTCACTCCAGCTAACTCACTCCAGCTAACTCAC
>CAYPLE010000062.1:29914-36533 GCA_964411445.1 uncultured Pirellulaceae bacterium | reverse complement strand
GGCACGACATGTTGTAGCCACGGACGTCAGTCCGTGGTTGGGGCATTCAATCTACCCGAGTGCCGAAGGTACGGCAGGATTCAATGATTGATGGTGCCGCATTTCCTGCCGTCCCTTCAGGACTGATCGGGACGCACGTCGATCGAAACCACGGGTCTACCCCAGTGATGAGATCACGTCGTCGCGTTGCGACTTGGAAAAGCGGGACCGCGCGGTTTCGGTTGGCGTGGTCTACAAGTCGGCCGAATTCGTGCATTTAAACGTGCAGACACGTCTATAGGATTCGGAATAGCCTGAGAAACGGCAAGAAAAATAAAGTGGAGGTAAACGGACTTGAACCGATGACCTACGCGCTGCCAGCGCGTCGCTCTCCCAACTGAGCTATACCCCCGAGGTGGATCGCGACGGACATTTGTCCGACGCTGATACGAAGATTATTCCCGACAGACGACAGGTGTCAAGCTCAGGTGGGAATTTGCTCAGGGTAACTCAAAAGTTCAATTTGCGGTGCCTTGGAGAAGTTGTATGATGGACTTGCGAGGCCGTCGCCAAGCGACTTGCGTCAATCGACGGCCTTGGAAGGCCAGCGTTCAGTACCGTACTTTGAATTTGCTTGGCAATTCGAGGTTGGTACATCAGGAAAACCTGCCCAGCGGAGATTTCACCACTCGAGATTGCTGGGCGTTTAGAACAACGTTTTCTGATAACAGCAACCGGGCTTGTCGCGATGGGTTCGCAGAGACAAGCTGGCCATTGCTTCGGACTATACGCCACCACGGCAAGTCCGCTGCGGCGGTGGCGAGAAATCGTCCAACCGCGCGACTGTGCTTAGGGCTACCTGCTCGAGCCGCGATATCGCCGTAACTGACCACCTCGCCAACTTGCAAGGCAGCGACGGCCAGCAGAAAGCGTTGATTCAGCGTTAGATTGTCATCGCAGGCGGAAATTTTTCCCTGAGCCATTGCCACGCAGATCAGCCTTGTTTCAATGCTGCGTGCAAACGCTGGATGACGGGACGCTCAAAGACGAGCGGGTTGATGTGCGGTCGGGCGCCGAGCAACACTTGCTGGGCCGCTTCTGGAGTCAAGCCTCTGTACTTGACGAACCACCAAAGTGCAACTGTCGCGCTGCGGGCGCGACCAGCTTTGCAGTGGACGTAGACTTTGCCGCCATTTTCAACATGTTTTTGAATGAAGTCGGCACCCGAGTCAACGTGTTCGTCGGAAGGGTGATTGAAGTCGACCGTGGGCAACCAAAGCTGTTCCATTCCGGCAGCTTCGTAGCTGTCTGGCAGCCCCGCAAATTCCTCGCACATGTTGACGACGCCGGTTACGCCCAAGTCACGCAAGGTTGAAACGTCACGCCGCAAAGGTCGTGCGCCCAGGACAATTGTGCCATCGACTTCATCCCACCAATTGCGGACATGTAGCACTCTGCCTAACAAATAGTTGTAAGCAAAGGTGGGGATGTAGATACTTCTGGCGAGCCAACGCTGCACGGTCAAGTCCTAGGAGAGTGAGCAGTGCGAGCCGCACTGCCGCCGGCGGGTCAGGCGGTGCCAGCAGGATTGAAGTACTCGGGCTCAGCCCCCTTTTTCCACTTGATATTGCAGCCAACGCTCGGCTTTTGCGGTTCCGGAATTGGCTGTCCAGCAAGCACGGCGTCAAGGGCCGCACGCAGGTCTTCGCCGTTTGGCGTCTGATCTTGCTTCGGCCGGGTTGAATCGAGCTGGCCGCGATAGACCAGTTTGAATTCAGCGTCAAACAAGAAAAAATCAGGCGTGCAGGCAGCGTGGTACGCAGCGGCGACTTGCTGATCTTCGTCAACAAGGTAGGGGAATGTGTAGCCCTGAGCGGCTGCTTCCTCTTTCATTTTATCTGGTGCATCATCCGGATACGACTCGATGTCGTTGCTACTGATGCCAACGATGGCGACGTCTTGAGGCTGGTAGTCATTCCCCAAGTTGGCTAGCTCCGGTGCAACGTATTTGACATACGGACAGTGATTGCACATGAAGATGACCAGCAAGGCACGTTTTCCCTTGAAGTCACTCAGAGAAACCGTTTTGCCATCATAATCAGGTAGCGAAAAATCGGGAGCAGACGTTCCGAGAGGCAACATTGTCGATGCAGTGCGTACCATTTTTTCCTCGCTGTAATTTACCCATTTCAAGAAGTCGCGTGCATGCTTCGGCAACACGGCGCACTCTAACGCACTCTATTCAGTGCGGCTCGTGATTTCGAGCAGGTGGTATCCGAACTGCGTCTTGACTGGTCCATGAACGGTGTTTAGGTCACCAGAGAATACGACTTCGTCAAATTCTTTGACCATTTGACCAGGGCCGAATTTGCCGAGATCACCGCCAGCTTGGCCGGATGGGCAACTGGAATTTGCCTTTGCGACGTCTGCAAAATCCGCTCCGCCTTCGATTTCTTGCTTCAGGCTAAGGCACTTTTCCTCGGAATCGACCAAGATATGCCGTGCAGTGGCTGATGCCATTTCTAACTCCGTATTGAATTCGTACGAGTGATGTGTGTTCCGACGTGCTGCCAAGGGACTTTGGAGAAATCTTTGCCGCCGTTGACCATTCCATAAGCCTAACGCAATGATTGCAGCTTGGTAGGGTGCTGTGAAGTTTTCCACAGCCGCGCCCGGCTTCTGCGTCAAGCTACTCGACGCGAGCGTAGATCTTGGACAGCTTCAGCATTAGCTCCTCCAGGCGTTGCCAATAGACGTCCGATTCGAGGGTCGTTTTCTGGCTCTTGAGTTGTCGAATCTGTTGTTCGATCTGCTCACGTTTTTGCAGTCCTTCTTCAGAAAGTTTGACCGCGTTGGGAAGTGAGGCCAAGTTGATACTGGACGCGGTTTCGCCGTCTACTGAGCCTTCCTTGGGGCTCTTAGCAACCTTGATTCCGCTGTAAAAGTCAACACTCGTGCCTAGAGAATCGCCATTGTCATCCAAGAGTGCATGTTCGGTGGCAAGGCGAGAAGCTTCCACGTAGAACTGATTCGTTTGGCGGCTGGCGACTAGGAATGCTTCCAGCAGTGAGACTTCATCATCGTGATCTAGGTCGGCCTCGGCCGCTCCCAGTGTATCGGATAAGAATTGGGCGAAGCGGGAGTAGTTGATTTCACCGCCGTTGCGAGTCGCAGTGATGATGACTCTGTTCTTTCCGCTGAGCGCCGGCAGAAAGGGACCGCTCGCCGATGAGCAATTGATCACCACCAGAGGCGCAGAATAGCTCGCAAGTATTTCTGTGAGTTCGTTGGCGGAGATGTCTTCTCCAACCAAATTGAATTTCGCATTGCCGCTTCCGTTCGTTCCGTGGCCGATCAAGACGAGCCACAATCGGTTGGGGGAATCTTGCTTTGCCGACTCCAACGCTTGCTGCAGAAGAGCTTTTTGAGTCACTATCTTTGAATCTGCTGCGTCCGATTTTGAGCTCGAAGTTTCGTTCGGCAAACTGGGATTGTTCAGCAGCGTGACGTTCCAACCGCGAGCCTTTCCCAAAGCTGCCCAAGATTCGGCAGCCGTTTCAAAGGTCGACTGATAGGCTTCTGTTCCGCCAGCTCCAACGACGACTAGCAACGTGTCCGTTGTGGCGGCAGTGGACAGCGCGACCGGCAAGCAGAACCAAGTTGTGGTGAACGCTGCGATGCAGTGGATTGTACGAATCATCTTACGGCATGCCTCTCCATCGACGTAATCCCCATTCTGTGCACAGCATCAGAACCGTGAACATCAAGAGCCAGGGGCTTTGCCAAATCGCTTCCCACTTGGTGACAGTGATCGGAACGCGGCGATTCGGTAGGGACTTGGCGAATGCTTCCAGTTCACTTGCTCGGACGACAACTCCTCCGGAAGCAGATGCAATCCGATTAAGCATCTCGCGGTTTTCGTCCACCGTACGAAATTCCTCGGCCGTCGGTTGTGCAGCCCAGCCGATCGTTCGCGGCTCGAGCGATTCGCCTTGGCTATCGGTCACTCGGATCTCACATCGGTACGCGCCATCGTCACGAGAATAGTACTCCGCGAGATAGTATCCCGCAGAACTCGGATCTGGATCGGCCGTAATGCGAACTTCCGTTTCATCTGGACCGGTAACGGTTAACTGCACGCGAGCATCTTCGTCTGCTTCGTGAGTTGCCGTGAGGACGCGGATTCGTAGTTGATGCGGCTGAGCTGCATTGGCAGGAGCCGCAACCTCCGCTTCAACGCGACTCGGCGCGTCATTCGTCAACCAACGGACCGTTTGACGCCAGAATTGCCCAAGGTCATCTTCGCCTGTGTCTTTCCGTTCGATTCCCCATCGCCAATAGTCTCCGACGGCGAGGGCAAGTGTTCGGCCTCGACCAAAATTTTGGCCGCTCAGTCCAGGAGCCGCTTCGTCGCCCAGTAGAGAAGCAAATTCGGTTGCGCCGGGCTTCAAGCGTCCTGTTCGGCTCCAGATTTCGAAACTCGGCATTGCGTCAAAACGCCGTGCTTCTGCTGATTTGCTGGCCCGCAGACGAAGCCAAGTTTGCAGTTTGCCGTCCTTCGTAGGAGAAAGCCTTGCGGGAAGCTCACCAGCGATTGGGGCCGCTCGCGCGTTTTCAGCCAGGTAAACAGGCAACAATTCGGCAATCGGCGTGCGTTGATAGCCGCCGTCTTCAAATGAATCGATGCCACCTAACATCATGAATCCGCCGCCGCGGCGCGAAACGAATTCACGAATCTGCAATTGTTGTTCCGTCTTGAAGAACGAAGCTTCAACGTCGTCTAGGATAATCGCGTGGTAGCGAAACAGGTCTTCTTCGGAAGCCGGAAAACCCTTCTGCAAGAGATCGCTGGACGGGCCAAGCGTGGTGAATACGGGCTCATCGTACTGTTCTGCTGTTTCAGTATCATCTGTAAAGCCAGCAATGAGCGGGTTGACGTCGGCTACGTCCATATCACGAAAACTGAACTTGGGTTCTTCGCGGGCCACGCGAATCAACGAATTGAACTCCAGTTCGACGTCTTCCTCGAGAGCCCGCCGCAAGTACTTGAGCTCCCAGTTCGGACGGCCTGACACATAGAGGACTCGAAACGGACCGCGACTGCGATTGATCGCCACCAATCGAGAATTGTTCTTGTTGGTTACCTCCGTCGTTTGACGAAGGGAATTGTCCGATGCGACTTCTTCGCTTAGCCCAGCAATCACTGTGACAAAGCTTAGCCCTGACTGCTCGGGGCGGAAACGGAACCTGAATTTCTTGTTCCAACGATTAGAATCAATGGACTCAACCTGGGTTTCGATGGTTTTCTCGTTTTCATCCAAGACGCGGACTGAGAGCTCTCGGCCGTCAAGTTGATTTGCAGACACGTTGCACTGAAGCGTAACTGGCGCCAAGTCAAAAGAAGAGATGATGACCGTTGGCGAATCCACGGCGACATCCACTGCCGCGGCTTCTTTGTCGTCCACCACAACATGGACCGGCATCCCCAGCGTCCGAGCTTGTTCTTCGGTGGTGGGAGGCTGGCTGATGCCGTCGGTAAACAGCATCACCCCTGCGACGGGACGATTCTGAAATCTCTTCGAAAGTGTTTCCAAAACCGACTGTAGATTTGAGACGGTTCCCGTTGGCTGAAGGGAACTAAAATCGTCAGTACTCTTGAGTTGGGAATCGAACGTATAGCGTCGGACGTCGAAGTCTTGAGCAAGCCTCGTTTGCCAAGCCGTGTCGGCCGGAAGCAGTTGCTTGATTCTACCAAACCTGGACAGCGTTTCGCCGGTCGGCTTAATCGTCATGCTCAAGCTGGAATCGACTACGACCGCCATGACGTTTGCTCCGGGCCTAGGCAGCTCACGTCGGTGCATCGGCTGCAAGAGACAGAAACACAAACAAACAGTCGCGATTGTCCGCAGCAGCAGGCCAACAAGGGTAGCCGCATTCCAGCCCCGCTTGGCGTAGCTGACGATGCCGGTGGCCAAGACAGCGATCAACAGAATCGCGGCTGGGATGGTCCACTCGGGAGCAGCAAAGCGATAGGATTCGGGAAGTAAGTTCTGCACTATTGGCCCTTCCCGAGATTCTCAAAATACTCTTGTACGGCGCCGCTAAATTGGGCTGGCACAGGATCTCTATCAATTGGGACGATGGCACTCTTGTCTGCGACTCGACGAAGGAGTTCTTCGCTAACGGTTCGCTGCAATTTACGCAGCGGGTCAGCGATCAAATCCTCGACTTCCGACCAAGTTGGTTCGGCCGAGTGGCGTTTGAATTCACTACGCATGTCTCTTGCTGAATTTCGAATTTCGGTTGCCTGCCAACGCAACTCGGGATCGCCAAGCAGTTCTTCAACATCCCGCAAAGCATCGGACCATTCACGAAATCCTTCGCCGGTAATCGGATCCATCGATTCATCCCATTGCTCGAAGCCGCCGCCTAGTCCGTCGGTGGATTGAGGCATGCCGGATCCACCAGTTTGCGGCTCACGAGGATTTACGTCGCGTAGCGAGGGTTGTTCGCGCAGCGTGTTGGGCTGCAGACGACCGCTATCTGCTTGTTCAGAGCTCGGTCGCAGGCTGCGAGGACCATCCTGTCCACCACTGCCATCTGGTTGTTGTTGAACTGGTTGTTGCTGTCCTGGTTGTTG
>CAYPLE010000062.1:18364-29814 GCA_964411445.1 uncultured Pirellulaceae bacterium | reverse complement strand
GTTGCTGTCCCGGTTGTTGCTGTCCCGGTTGTTGCTGTCCCGGTTGTTGCTGTCCTGGTTGTTGCTCTTGTTCTTGGTTTGAATTTGGCTGGTTGGACGCTTCTGTAGCTTCTTCGTTGCGGCGTCCTCTTTCGACTTGCTCAGCCAATTGATCAAGTTGTTCGGCGGCGCGTTGCAAGGACTCCAATTCGTTGCCAAGGACAGCCTCGGCCGCGTTTTCGATGCTTTCTCGAAGCGAGTTCATGTCCTCGAGGGCTCGAGCTGCTTCTGATCGAGCTGGCTGAACCATATTCTGGTCGAGCAACTGGGCAGAAAGGTCCAGCCGTTCCCGCAGATCACCACGCTCAGCGTCGCGGAAGCCTTCGTAGAGCTCTTCTGCCAGCAACGGCTCGGTTGCTTCGGACTGTTCAATCGTTTCCTTCATTTCGGTCAGCAGTTGGTCGAGACGCTGAGTCTGTTCAACAAGCTTCTGTTGGGTTTCTTCGCGATTGTCGCCGGTGCGCAGTCCGGCTTCATCTGAGTCTTGGGGTTTCTTGAGTTCTTCAATGATCTCTTCTTGTTTCCGTTCCAGCTCTCGGGCTTCGGCACGCATTTGTTGCATTGCGTCCGCAAACTGTCCAGAAACTTCTTCCCGCAACTGTTCTTCCATGTCACGCAGTTGTTGTTCGCTGCGTGTCCCCTCGCTAATCGCCTGGGATGTTTCACCTTCGCGGAGAGCTTGGTTGGTTTCTTGCAGTTGTTGACGTATGTCTTCCATCTGCTGCTTGGTTTCGTCAAAGGCTTCGTTTTCTGGATCCTGCATTCGCTGCGAAAGATCATCTGCTTCACGCAGTAGTTCTTCTTGTTGTTCACGCAGTCTCTTGAGCTGTTCTTCAAGCTCACGTCGCTTTTCTTCGTCGGCCGTCTGCAATTCTGCCTCAATCTGCCTCAGTTGCTCGTTGATATCGGACTGACGCATGGCTAGTTCCCGCAATCGCGAGAGTACCTGACGGGCCTCGGCTTGTGCTTGTTCCTCGGGGTCGCTAGCTAGTCGTTCTTCTTGATAGTTGTTCTCTCTGGCATCCATACGAAGCTGGTCGATCTGCTGCTGGCGCGAGCTTTGACTGGACTGCTGCGATTGTTGTGACTGATTCTGAGACCGTGCAATCTCGTGTTCACGGCTCTGCATCCTCAGAAGCTCCTGGTACCCTCGCTGCTCGGCGTCCAAGGCTCGAGAAAGGGCGGCAGGTGAGAGCGTTTCAATTGCCTGTGCGAGCGAATCCATCGTCTTTTGCATGTGCTCGCGCGCCGTAGTCACATACTGTTGCGCCTCCGGCGGAGTCTGCTGTGCTTTCTCGTCCAGTAGCGTCAATGCTTGTTCTTGTGCCTCAAGCAAAACCTGGATGTCGTCGTTTGACTTTAACGTTTCATCGTTTGCGCGTCGGAAGACGTTCCAGGTTCCTGAGATGATCTCCTTCTGCAGATCAAGCAGCTCGCCGGTCTGCTGAGCACCTTCCTGTTGTCCACCACCCTCTTGTTGTTGCTGCTGTTGGCGTTGTTGCTGCTCGGTCGGCTGCTGGCCTTGTCGGTAGATTTCATCGAACGGTCGAACCTCGACTAAGAATCGGTCGCCCAAAATGCGGCGAGGCTGCCCCGCGTCGTCCAGATCTTCTGCCCAGACGTAATACGACAGCAATTGCCCAGCCTCAGCCTCGAGCGATTCAAATGCGATGGTCGTTGAAATATCGCCGCGTTTGTCTTTAGAATCTGAGAGCAGCTCCAAGTCAACGGAGGATTCGCCAGCAAAACTGTAGACGATTCCCGCTCGGCCAAGTGCAAAATCATCTCTCACTCTGGCCGCAATGGTAAATTCTTCCAGCGGCGAAACTTGGCCATCTCCGCCGGAGGTCAGTTCAATGACCGGTTCTCGATTCTCGGTTACTTTCATTTGTAACGATATTGGCAGTTCGTTTTCGCGGCCGTCAGCATCAATGAGTCGCACGGACCACTTTTGCGTTTTCGCAGCGGAGACAGAGAATTGCCAAAGGAGTGGATCCGTCGAAGACTGCGAAGCTTCGAGTGCCGCGGCGTTTTCATCTGCGTTTGCGGAATCAATTGTCACTTCCGCGACGGGCTTGTTTAGGAAAAGCGACCAAGTCACTTTCGAACCTTTCGGGACTGTAACGCGTCGAGTATCCAGTATCTCACGTGGTTCCTCAGCCGCATACTTTGCAAACTCAATGGATGCGTCTGAGCGGACGAGTTCGGGCAAGTCGTAGACGGTAACACGATAACGACGCGTCAGGCTGTCGTCGTATTGGATCCAGTACTCAAGCGGCTCTTCGACGGTGCCCATGTAGGCAGCAAACTCGGTGTCCGTCAGCGCGGATTTCATATCAATGGACTTAACCAGCGAATTCTCCGAATCTTCTTCGCCTGGCGGTTCATTGACTTGCCCTGAACCAAGGGGAGCGGAGTAACAGATAGCGTTGTCAGGAGCGCCGCCCGGGAACTGCGTGAGGACAATTAAGCTGCTGCCACGCTGGAGTTCGACGTCGCCGGGCGATACAACGGGATCCGCTCCAGGAATGATGGGTGCAATTGTCTCGCGGTCTTCGACGACTGTCTCGGCGAAGTATGTGGGCATATTCCACAATTGCTTACCTGCGTAAGCGGCAAGCAGCAAGGCTGCACCGGTGCTCAGCCAAGCGAAACCCATTCGGGCCGAAGAGACAAGGCCACGCCAGTCGTGCAGGGCATCGTGTCGAACAGCTTGATTGATAACAGTGGATTGCAAGTAGGAGAATGTGCCATCTGGATTGGCTGGCCGTTGTTGTGCCGCAGTCATCAGCCCTTGTTGCAATTCCGGGTAAGTCCCCTCGACTCTCCCGGCGACTTGAAGGGGCGAACGAAAGCCGACGATGCATTTGAGGATCACGATCAACACGGCGGCCGAACTCGTGCCCAGCCAAGCCCAACGGGCAGTAGTTGAAATCGCGCCATCCACAGCGTTGTTCTGCAGTATATAGGCAGCGGCGGCAATGACCGCGAAAGTAGCAGCAAGCTGCCAGCCTAATTCAAATCGGCGCAGCCGCGCAGCGACAGCCCGCAGTCTTCTGCTTAGACGGTCATCCATTTTGCTTCTCCGAGTTGATGTGCATTCACAGCCTAAGCAAGTTGCGTGGGCGAATTACGATTCTGTGGCGGTGCTTAGCTGGCGGCGTCTAGGTCGCTACTTGTTCAGCGGTTTGTCGTTGGGCGGGCGATTTGAGCGTAAGGAGCGATTCGACAATCAACAACGCGACACCAGCAGCAATCAGCCACTGCCAGACGCGTTGCCGTCTCTCAAGCTGTTCTGTCTTCAGTTGCTCAGCTTCTGCCAACAGTGTTTCAACACTTGCCACTTCGCCCGTCTTGACTCCGAAGGCTTCCACGGAGTCGCCGTCGTCCGGTGCATGGTTGCGCTCTCGGCGAGGCACGATGGCAGTCATGGTCCACTTCTCTTCTGGCGTCGTGACTTGGTATCGTCCCGGGAGGAGAAGTCGATTGGAAGTTGCAAGCGTTTCGATTGCCTGGCCGGCTTGCGTGCCAACATATTCAAGCCGCATATCGTCCGCCAGCGAGATCTCTTCGCCAACTTCGACCGTTTGATTTCTGGGATGCTTGGACGGCCGATTAATGATTCCTTGAAGTATGGGAACGAACTTGCTGGAAAGGCCTAATGAACTTATCGAAGGCGTCCAGCCGGTGGTCAGCAACCATACTTTACCGGGATTATCCGTGGAGTTCCCTTCCACCGTTTTGACCGCCAACAGTGGCTCGCCGCCCTCCAACTCAGCGATGACCCGAATTGGCTGCTTGTCGCTGACGTCGAATGAGTCCTCAACTACTGAGTCCTCAACTACTGAGTCTTCAACAGCGGAAGTTGGTTGGGTTGTAAGTCCGTCCCATGTTACAGTGCGATAAGCCCAAATGCGGATTTTGGAAAAGTCGTTGAATCGGGGATCCGCAAAGGGCATGAACACAGGATGCGTGTAGTCGACACGTTCGATCAGTGCAAAATCTTCCTTTTGTTGATCGGAAACATGGATTGAGTCGTCACCGAAAAGGCGGCGAATGAACTGCTCAACCGCTCCTTGGTCGCCACGATAACTCGCCAAGCAGATGAGAACGTTCCCACCGTCTGCAAGGTAGTCTTCCAATGGGGCAACGTACTCCAGCGGAATTTGTGTTGGCTCGACGAAGATTGCTATCGGCTGTTGCAACAGCAAGGCGGCAAGTTCACTTGGGCTTGTCTGATCGGTTTCGAGAGTTGTGACTTGTCGAACTGTGTCAGCGGTGCCAAGCGGGGCTTTCGAGATGAAATAGTCGAAGCGATCTGCGGGATCGTCTGGTTGTTTTGTCGTTAGGAGCAGGATTTGTTCGGTGCGTTTGCGTTGTTGGATAATGTCTTGAGAATTGTCCGCTTTCCAACCATCTCCAACAAGTGTCACCTTTTCCGCGTCTTGTGGCGGCCTTCCCATGGAGACGACTCGAGTTCGTCCCGGAGGAAGCTGGATTTGCGTCTGACCGCTCTTCAGGCCGGACGCGTTTTCGAAACTCAGTGTGAAGACACTTGATGTGGATTCCGCGCAATTGTCGACACGGATTCGCAACACGTCCGCCTTGTCAGGCAACGGCGGAAGTAGTTCGATGGAGGCATTGTTGCTGTCCGCAGAATCAATCTGGCGGATATCAAGTGTCACTCGTTCTGGCCATTCGTAACCCTGCAGGTCCTCAATACCGCAGCCTTGGTGCAAATCGCTGATCAAGACAATTGAGTCGGATATGCTCGGAGCATCGTTTCCTTGAATGCTCATCGCGACCAATTCATCGGCAATCGATCGAACTCCGTCAGCCAAATTGCCTGCCAACCACGTTGGTTTGAGTGACTCAAGTTCTTCCAAGCCACTGGTCTGCGATTCGAGCGTTGTGAGCTCACTGGTATCAATCGGCAACACAGCGTTTGTCGTACTGTCGATGGTATACAGGCAAAGCTGATCATTTTCGCCGAGTTGCCCGACGGTCGAGCGGGCGATGCTCAAAGCCTCGGCCCACACCGCTTCGCGTCGCATGCTCGCACTGGTGTCAATCGCGACAACGACCCGTCGACTGGCGAGTTCAGCGGCTGTGGTCATGAATTGTCTGAAGAACGGCCGAGCGAAGGCAACGGCAAGCAGCACTAAGACTAGCGCCCGCAGCAGCAGCAATAGCCAGTTATCGACTCGGCTACGACGCGTCAATTGTGGTGGCGAAGGCTTGAGAAACATCAGCGAACTGAAGTCTGCTTGTCCCTTTGGTTGCCTTCGGATCAGGTGAAACAAAATTGGGCCAACGACAGCCAAAGCGGCTAGAGCATACAGGGGGGCAAGTAGTCCCATCAGGCTGTCTCCGCTTTCGAAGTGGCATGATCAGGCGCGGAGCAATGTTCTGCTAGCAGCGTTCGGCGGCCGCTGATCAATTCCAAAAGAGTGACTTCTAGCGGCATGTCCGTAGCAACAGTCAATAGTCGCGCGCCGCGCCGATGGCAGATGTCAGCCAGTCGGGATTCGTGGTCGGTAAATCTCTTTCGGTATGTCGCTCTGGCTTCGCCGGGATCGATGTACATGTCCTTTCCGCTTTCCAAATCCCTTAACATTCCGCTGGAGGGAAGTTGGAAATCAATTTCATTGCGATCGAGTATGCGTATGGCCACAATGTCATGGCCTCGTCCAAGCAGGTAGCCCAGAGGCTGGAACAGCGGTTCTAGTTCCGTGAGAAAATCACTGAGGATGATCACCAGGCCCCGTCGCTTGCTGAGAGCAGCCAGCTCTTCTAACGATGCGGCGAGATCCGGCGAAAGTCGCTCGCTCGTTCGAGCCAGCAGGTCAAAAATTTGCTGCAAATGTCCTTTGCGTGTTCGCGGAGGAATAAAGTCCTTTGCGGTGCCGCCAAGCGAAAATGCTCCAACAGCATCGCGTTGCATCGATAAAAAGTAGGCGAGTGTCGCTGCCAGTGTCCTGGCATATTCAGCCTTTGAGAATTCGCCCGAGCCGTATTGCATCGACTTGCTGTGATCAACCGCGATCATCGAACGGCGATTCGTTTCGTCTTCGAACTGTTTGACGTAGTATCGGTCGGTTCGAGCCAGCAGCTTCCAGTCCAGGTTTCTGAGGTCGTCGCCGACGCTGTAAGGGCGGTATTCTGCGAACTCGACGGAGAATCCACGTAGTGGGCTGCGGTGCAATCCACTTGTAAATCCATCCACCACAGCCTTGGCCCGCAGGCTGAGGCTCTTAATCTGCATTAGCGCAGTGGGATCCAAGAACGAACTGCGTCGCGGCTGGCCATTTTCGGTGGATGTAGGTGTGCTAGGCACGGGATGTCTCTTGGCGAAAGGAGTACGACATTATTGCTGAATCGTTTCGAGCAGGTTCGAAATGCAATCCTCAATGGTGACACCTTCGGCTTCGGCTCGGTAGTTCAGCAGGACGCGATGACGAAGTGTCGGGGCCGCCAGGAAGCGAATGTCCTCGACGGAGGCATGCGCTCGATCCTGCAAGAGCGCCCGGGCTTTGGCCCCCAGGACAAGAGTTTGGGCAGCTCGAAGTCCCGCGCCCCAGGAGACCCACTCATTGACGAACTTTGTCGCGAGCTCGCGGCCGGGGCGTGTTGCTTCGACAAGCCTAACTGCATAGTCGGCGGTTTCTCTCGCAATTGGAACGCGGCGAACAACTTCTTGAAATTTGAGAACGTCTTCGCCAGTGAAAAGCTTCTCGATCTTCTCGGGACGCTGCGAGGTGGTTTTAAGGACTACGTCCAGCTCTTCATTGTGTGGCAGATAATCAATCAGCACGTTGAACATGAAACGGTCAAGCTGTGCTTCAGGCAACGGGTAAGTGCCTTCCATTTCGATTGGGTTCTGAGTGGCGAGCACAAAGAATGGTTCGTCCAGGCGATAACGTTTGCCTGCAACGGTGACCTGGTGCTCTTGCATCGCTTCCAAGAGAGCAGCCTGGGTCTTGGGGGGAGTTCGGTTGATTTCGTCAGCCAGAATCACATTTGCAAAAATTGGCCCCTTGGCAAACTCAAGCGTTCGCCGTCCGTCAGCAGTTTGTTCGAGAATCTCAGTGCCGGTGATGTCCGAGGGCATCAAGTCTGGAGTAAATTGGATACGCTGGAAATTGAGGTCGAAAATTTCAGCGACACTTCGTACCAGCAGTGTCTTAGCAAGTCCAGGTGCACCCGTGATCAAACAGTGCCCGCCGCCCAAGAGGCTGATCAGGAGTTGTTGCACAACGTCCTTCTGTCCAACGATCGTTTTTGAAAGCTCAGCATCAATGCGATCGCGGCTCTTTAGTAAGTGCTCGACGATGCTGCGTTCTTGTTCGTTGGTGACTTCGACACTCACGGTTGATTCCTTACTATCGTCGGTGCCCTCTAAGGGGCTCTTTGTGGTGAATTTCTGTGACTGACTTGCTTGGTCGCGAGGCCGCTCTAGCAGCTTATGATTCTGTGGTAAATGGTAGGTTCGCGGTGTCTGGATTTAACGGAAAATCGACACATCAGTGAGGATTCGCATCTCAATTGAGACCGTTAACATCTGGACGCAGCGTGTTGCAATCAAACAAACCGACAGCCTCTAGTGCGTCATTGCGTAGGTGACAATGTTTACGCCCAGCGGATAAGACTTCTTGACGGAATAGTCGCGGAAATAATCAGGGTGAGTTCCCTCTTGTTCCCAAGCGTCGCCGATGTCGGTGTTGTGGCATATGAACACCATGATTCGTCCATTGTCATCGCTGATCGAACGGTAGTGGACGGTCTGGCTGTCACCATAGTGCCGACTTTCGTGAGTTTGGAACCGCCAGTTCCCCCAGGGATCATAGGCGGGGACTTGTGGCTTTTCTTTCAGGTCATAGACCATGTGGAAAATGGGATGCTCAAGCGGTACGTCAACTGGTTTGCGATCGGGGAACACCTTCCGCATTTCACGTTCGAAGTTCTGCCATTCGTCGTCCCCCCAGAAGTCATCGACCATCATGAAGCCCCCGTTTTCGCAGAAGCGACGCAGCCCAAGGACCTCCGCCTGGCTCAACAGCATCTCCCCCGGCTCAATCATGTAGACGAAGGGATAGCGGAAGAGTTCGGGCGAATCGAGTCGAACGATCGCTGGCTGCGGATTGACCTTCATGCTGGTCAGTTGATGAAGTCGAAGGGAAAAGTTTAAGTCGCTGTCTGGGTAGTCGGTCCTCCATTTGCCGCGGCGTCCTCCCCAGGCATCATCAAACTGCACCCGTGCGAAGGTGAAAACGTCGGTTTCGAAGTTCGCGTCGGTTTCCCACACAGGGACGCCACCTCGCGAATCCCGGCGATAGTTTCTGTCCCAACCCCCGCGCTGCATGGCAACCACCGAGGCAGCCAAGGTCGATAGGCCGACGATGGTGAGCAAACTGAGCGCAATCAATTTCTTCATGATCAGACTGCTGACATTAGTTGGGAATGGGGGCCGCGGCTGCACTTGCTTTGCGGACGTTGATCTTCGTGCGTTCGTGATGAATCTGCCTCAGTAGCACCAGAGCTTCGCGGTAGCGTGGCGAAGCTTCGAGCGCTCGGAGCACATAGTCTCTAGCACTGACTAGGTCGCCAAGTTTGAAGTATGCAGACGCGAGTTCGAAGTCCAAAAGGATTGGGTCCGTCGGATCAAGTTGTTGCAGAGCATAGGCGGCTTCCACGACAGCGTACGAGTCGCCAAGTTCGCTGGCTGCGAGCTTCTTTGCCTGGTAACCGGTTTGCACTAGCGGCTGGACCGCCAGGAATCGTTCGGCAGTTTCCGCAAGCCGCTGCCAATCCTTCTGTTCGCTGTAAAGCGTGATGAGCCGGCGGAGTACTTGTAGGTCATTGCTGGTTGCTTCGGCGATTCTCTGTAACGTGGCGATCTCCAGTTCAGTATCCTCAGCCGCGCGGGCTGCGATGGCGAGAGAAGCGATGGCGCCACCGGATTGGAAGTCTTCCGGGAACATGTCGGCCAACTCTTTTGCACGTTCGACCGCGGAACTATTCTGCCCGTCAGCAAGCATTAATCGAATCTGGGTGAGTCGAGCAAAGTAATTCTCGGGATTGCTTTTCAAGAAGGCTGCCACCCGATCTAGGCTTGGGTTCTCCAATTCGACATCCTTGAGGTCAACCGATGCACCAAACTGCTCGGCGCGGCTGGAAGCAAATTTTTTGAAGTCTTCGTCGAGAGCCTTTGCTTGGCCGTAATGTCTTTCAAAAGCTTCGTGCGAAGGCATGCCCACCCCCAGGTCAACCAGCAATCGACGTAGGCGTTCGATGCCATGCACCTTGATCAAATATTCGATGGCAAGTGCCGATTCGAAGTAAGCAAATTGTAGATGTAGCGGACTCTTGGGTGACAGGAAGGCACTGCTGAGCTGCGAAAGCGGAACATAGTCTTCACCAAGTATCATACCTCGATACGTTAGGTTCATCCGCTCGCCCCATGACGGGTCGCGCTGCACTTCCTCGTAAACCGAGATGCCTTCGCTCAACCAGCGTGGCATCTTGTTGTTCGTCTTCTGTAACGTCACCACGTGGCAAAATTCGTGCCACAGTACACTCTCTAGATTCGACGGTTGGTCACCTTGAGACGCGGGGCTGTTTGCAGTAATCAAGGAGCCGAAACAGACACCCAGAAATCCCGCACCGCCGGGGAGGCCAAAAGTGCGGATGGCAAAATCGCTTTGCTCAGGAAAAATTTCTACGGTGATTGGACCAGAAAGCTGAACATCATATTTCGATGTTAGCCTCTCCCGAGCTTCTTCCAATAATAGGAGAACTCGCGAACCGTAGAGTTTTGCCTCATCGGCTTGCATTCGCAGGATGAACGCATCGGTGCGGAGCGTCGTGAAGGATTCAAGTCGTTTTCGAAGCGTCTTGAGGTTATAGGCGACGACATTGTACTTGTCCTGCGTCGCAACTTGATCAACCAGCTCCCAACCTTCGGCCGTTTTGCCGAGTCGCAGGAGGTCTTGAGCGAGTTGAAAACGGGCTGGCTGGAATCGCGGCGAAAGTGTTAGGGCGCGACGTTGGTAATTCACGCTTTCGCTAAATCGATAGTGCCGCGAGAGGACTTTCCCGATCGTGAAATCCACTTCTGGGTTGAGCTTCCATGTGCTCAACGCCTCACGCCGATGTTTTTCTTCGAGCGCGTACTCACCTTGTAAGTGAGCAATTGCTGCGCGGAGCGACAAAGCTACTGGGTGTTTTACATTGATCTGCAGAACTTCCGCAATAATTTTCTCGGCTGCGTCAAAACTCTCACTGCTGATTGCACTTTCTACTTGAACAAGCAGACTGGGGATGTGTCGCGAATTGATCTGCAGTGCTGCTTGCAGTGACTGGGAGGCCCGCTGGCTGTCCGAAGGTGACCATGCTTGATACAACAAGTAGTGAACCTGGGGATCCTCCGGACGAATCTCCGCAGCGCGTTTTAGACTCTTCGCCGCTTCCTGAAAGTCGCTTTTGGTAAGTGCGAGCTTGGCAATGGCAAGGTGTGCATCAGCATAGTCAGGCTCTTGCTTGAGAATGACGTCATACAGTGCTAGGACGTCGCGAGCATCCTCGCCGACCGCCAAGTAACGATCGCCAATGGTCAGAATGCTCTCGATGTCGCGAAATTGCCAAGAACGTGTGGAGGCCAGTTCCAGGATTTGATCCAGCATCTGATCGCCGGTTGCGGCATCACCGGAATAGCGGTAGGCCTGCGCGGCCAATTCGCGAAGTCGTAAACTGGATGGATATCGATCGCGTACCGATTCATAAACCTCAACTGCTTCATCGTAGCGACCAACCTCCAGCAAGCAGTAGATCAGTTGTTTGCACCAAAAAACATTCCAGACACCTCGGTCGACTTCCTTGCGACACAAATCGATACAAGTGTCGTAGTCGCCGCGGTAGAAGGCTTCACGAGCGTTTGCCGGGTCCGCCGCCATGGCCGTGTTTGTTGGGCCAAGGACCGCTGGTGTGAGCACTGAAAAGACGAGAGTTGAAACGAAGGTGAACAGGAAAGTGATGGCTCGTCTGCGAAAATTCCTCCCCCGGCAATGCTCTTCAAGCCGCTGATGAGAAGGTTCATTTTCGAGATGCAGCAGATACATTGCGTTGGCGTGCGGAATTTTGTGGAGAAGCGTATCGGTTGGGAGCGAGCCGAACGCAGCCGCCTATGCTGCTCGATCCGTCAGGCACTTAATTCTAGACAGCTTGGAAACCCGTGTGGGGGAGCCCGGGAAATCCACCGCCTAAAAAGCAGTAGAAAATTCATCTGTGGATGACGGACCAAAACCCGTGGCTGGGGCAAGCACCAAGTGCGGAGTGCTACGCCGAATTGAACACGGCCCAAGAAGATTTGTTTCGCGAAAAATGCAAAACGATGTCGCCTTAGCGAATCCCAT
>CAYPLE010000062.1:0-18264 GCA_964411445.1 uncultured Pirellulaceae bacterium | reverse complement strand
CTTCAATCGATGCGTGTCTGCGTCGATGGAGTAAGGACTCGAATTAACCGGGCAACTGGGGACGCCATCGGGAAAGTAGTCGGCATGATTGAGCGGCGTGAGTTCAGTCAGCATCGCACCTTCTGCCAAGTAATACCTCTCTAGGGCGCGATTGATCTCAGTTTGGTGCTGTTGGCACATTTTGCGCTTGGCGGAAACCGCCGACGTGCTCACTCTAGGAAGAACTGCTGCCGTCAAGACTGCCAAAATGCTGACGACGGCCAGAAGCTCAAGCAGCGAAAAGGCAGGACGCGTAAATGCACGACCGTTCAAGCGGCGGCCGATGGTTGAGGTGTGATGTAGAGACATGTCTTTCCTGTGGGGCGAATAGGTCGCATGTTCGCTGCACAAGGATGCAGCATTTCCACGGCAATGCGTTGCTACGGTAAATCGCCGAAGCCTGGAAGCGAGTCGAGGCCCGGCAGGTTTGGAAGCTCCGGCATATCGGGAAAGTTTGGTAGATCTGGGATTTGGGGTAGTTCGGGAAGCTCGGCACCTGGGAACGAACCGCGATCAGGCTCAAATTCAGGCGAGTCACGGAAGTCGGAAGCCTGACCACTGGCAGAACGCGAGGACCTACCAGTACTGCGATTGCGTTCTCGCGCACCGGGAGCCATCTTGAACTCGCTCGACCTATTTACAATTGCCTGATCCATCAGCGACAAGGCCCAGCGATCGCGGCCATGCTGCAAATTGACAGATCGATCGGCGATTGACAGGACCTGTATTCCAGAGTGTTCATCGCCGGGCGATGCGTAAACAAGCTTCTCGCCAATTTTCAGGATTGCCTTCTTCGCATCCTCGCCGCTACCGACCTCCGCGAATCCCAACAGCCGAACGGTTTCTGTTTCGGTGACGGCATGAGTTTGCACTGCAACGGAGACTTCCTGTTCTGGCAAACTGAAAAAGTCTTCGTCCGGCGCCAGAGGATCCAGCCAGCCTTCGGGGACCAACTGACGGCTGACAAATCTACTGTCACTGGTTGCTTCTACAGCAGACACAGGATCGTGTTCGGCATCCTCCGCCACGGCAGTTTCAGCCTCCTCCGCGCTTTCGACTGAGCCGCCACATCCGGTCAATCCAAAGGGAATCAACGCGAGTGCAATGATGCAATTCAGTTGAATGAGAGATCGAATTCCAATGCCTGGATGGAACATGAACGTAACCTTGCGAGGAGTTCAGCAATCGCGACAGTCCGGTACAAGCAAACTGACGCACCTGCGAAGAACATAGGTCGCCGCTGGGCCAAACTCGATCGTGGGGGTTTATCTTGCACCCCCCTAGGCAAAAACAACGTATCGATTGTGCCGATTCTAACGCCTAGCAGTTTCAACTTGACTTTCGCGATTCATGTCGTAGGTTTCCGCGGACGAATAACTAATTGCACCTAACCGCAACTGAGACGCTCGCATGTCGACATCGGAAAACCGAATCCTGATCTTCGTATCCGAACGCGTTGTTGGCGAATTGACCGCCTATCGCCTCGATTTACTCGGAATGACTCCCATTCTTGTTCGCAATGAAGCAGAACTAGAACGCGAGATCGAAGAGTGCCTGCCGAGCCTGTTGCTGTTGGATCTGGACCATGGTGACTGTGACAGTATGGCCATCATTGAAGGTTGGTCGAGCAACGAAGTGACAAGCCGCATTCCGGTGTTATGCATGAGCGGCGAGGGCGATTTGGGAAAAGCTGAGCGAGCCTATTTCGCTGGCGCACGAGAGTTCGTGGTATGTCCCTACGATCCAATCGTAATGGAAAACAAAGTACTGAAGCTCCTTGCAAAAGCCAAGCAGGAGAAAGACGAATCGCAGAAGTTGGTAGGCAGCGCGTCTTCATAGACTGCTCTTCTGATCGATTTCGTTTCCTATCAAGCCCCGAGAAAGTGCACACAAATGGCAAAGCGACTAGGCGACATCATCTTAGAACGTGGCTGGCTGACTGAAGAGCAGCTTGAGCAGGCGTTCAGCGAACACAAAAAAGTCGGCATGCAACTAGGCAGCTACTTGCTGCACCGCGGACTCTTGGATGTCGAACAGCTAGGTTTTGCGCTCAGCGAGCAATACGAAGTTCCATTTGAAAAGATCTCTGCTGGTGCAGTGCATCCTCAACTAGCACGTTTGCTGCCAGAATCGTTTGCTCGTCGACGTGAAATCGTACCGGTTGGTGTTGACGGCAGCAAACTGCGTCTCGGCATGGTTTGGCCGGGCGACATGGAAGCCATCAGCGAAACTGAGTTGATGACGGGCTATGAAGTCGAGGCTGCGATTTGCTTAGCAGATGAAGTCTCTAGCTTGCTGGATCGCGCATTCGACAATCGAACAACCGCTCGGCAAACAGCAATCGACATCCGCTACGAAGAACTCAGCAGCGGCGCCGAACATGATTCCGACGAAGACGAAGATGAGATTGACTCCGACGCACCCGTTGTTCGTCTTGTGCAGTCGATTCTCATGGGAGCCGTCCGAGCGGGCGCTAGTGACATTCACCTGGAACCCTTCCAGCCGCAAATGCGCGTTCGCTATCGAGTGGATGGGCAAATGCAGCAAGTCATGACGATCCCAAATGATACCGAAGCTGCTTTGATCGGGCGTATCAAGGTGCTGGCGGACATGGATACGGCCGAAACACGCCGACCACAAGACGGTAACCTGACAATCGAAGAAGAGGACACGCGGGCAAGTTTTCGCGTCAGCGTTATTCCCTGTGTGAGCGGTGAAAAGATCGTGATGCGGGTACTCGACGAGACCAGCAAGACGTTCAGCTTTGAAGCGCTCGGAATGCCGGACGACCAGGTCGAACGCATGAAGGGCTTGCTCGATCGTCCTCATGGAATGATCGTGATGACTGGTCCAACCGGCTCAGGTAAGACAACGACGATGTACTCGATGCTGTGCAGTATCGATTCATCGGTGCGCAATGTCTCTACTATCGAAGACCCCGTTGAATTCCGTTTGCCAGGAATCAACCAGGTTCAAGCGAACAACGAATTCGGAATGGGCTTCGCCACTGGGCTGAAGTATCTGATGCGCCAGGACCCTGATGTAATTCTGGTGGGTGAGATTCGCGATCATGAGACAGCCACGACCGCGGTTCAAGCTGCTTTGACGGGCCACCTGCTGATTAGTACGTTGCACACCAACGATGCGGTCGGCACCGTCGCTCGTTTAGGCGACTTGGGGCTCGACAACTTCAAGATTGGCGGCGCGCTGGTAGCGGCCGTTGCCCAGCGACTGTTGAGGAAACTATGTCCGAAGTGCAGGACGGAGTGCGAGCTCAATCGCAAGCTTATCGATCTCATGTTCGAAGGGCGAGACATCCCTCAAGGCGTGAATCTAACCGGTCCGTACTACACGGCAACGGGCTGCGATTCCTGTGGCGGAACCGGCTACAGCGGTCGTCTGCCGATCTACGAAATCATGGCTGTTACGCCAGCTCTCGAGAAAGCCATCGAAGCTGGGTTGCCGGGTAGCAAGATTCGAGAAATTGCCGTGAGCGAAGGCATGATTGAGTTGGCCGTTGGTGGCCTTGATCAAGCTAGCAAGGGGCTGACGAGTGTCGAAGAAGTTTACTACAAACTGTCGGGTTGATACGGCGGGACCTCGTCGAGAATGATGACCAAGCACGCCGCATAGCAACCGAATGGAACAACAATGAGCACCGCAACTTCCACTACTAGCGAAACTGGATTCCTCAAACGCCTGCAGGAAATCAAAATTGGTGGCGGAAAGTCAGACGAAATCAAAAAACCGGACCTGATCCGGATTTTGCAAAACCTGACGACCCTGATTGCCAACGGTGTCTCCATTCCAGCGGCTCTGGAGACATTGCATTCCGATCCGACTTTCAAGAAGTATCGTAAAGTTCTGCGCAATTTGGCCGAAACCGTAAAGAGTGGCGGCAAGTTCTCCGCGGCGCTGAAGAAGTATCCAAATACGTTTTCAACATTGCTGATACACCAAGTTCAAGTTGGCGAAAAAGCGGGCACGCTGCAAACGACACTCGGACGTGTGGTTCATCAGCTCGAGAATTCGTCAAAAATGCGTCAGTTCATTGTGAAGAAGCTGACTTACCCTGGCCTCCTAATGGTCGCTGGTGCAGGCAGTGTGACATTCATGATGACATGCGTCATCCCGACTTTTCAGAAAATGTACGAGGAATCGGGGGCGGCGCTGCCGCTGGTGACCCAGATTCTGATCGCGGTTAGTGCGTTTGCGCAGGCGTACGGCGTCATGATACTAATAGGGCTCGCAATTGCCGCGGTCGCTATTGTCACTGCCATGAAGAATCCAGTTTCGCGACGAACCATTGATGAGAACATTCTGAAGCTTCCTGGAATTGGGAAGTGGTTTCGAGGGCTCGCCGTTCTACAGTTCGTCGAAACGCTCGGGAACTTGCTTGATTCAGGCTTTACGCTGGTGGACGCTCTGCCAGCGTCAGCCCGCAGCGTTGGCAACCGATACATGCAAGAAAAGCTGCTCGGCCTGCACGTTTCCCTGCGTGGTGGCGAAAAGTTCAGTACAGCGATGGAACGCGAACGCGATTTGTTCCCGCCTGTCGTCAAACAGCTTGTCGTAGTTGGCGAGCGAACGGGCCGACTGCCAGAAGTAACCGGCGAAATCCATCAGCATTTGTCTGAGGATGTGAAGAAGAGCACTGCAGTCATGTTGGGCGCTATCGAGCCTCTTCTGACAGTAGCCTTGGCCGTTGTCATTGGCGGAATTCTCTTGGCGATCTACTTGCCGATGTTCGATATGATTGGAAAAACAAACTAATGCAACGCCAAAAGAGAATCTCAGATATCTGCTTGAAACGTCGCGGCATAACGTTGCTTGAACTACTGGCCTGTGTCACCATTCTCTCAGTATTGGTGCTTGCCATCGTTCCGCGGCTGGGTGGAGGGAGCTCCATTGCAAAGGAGAGTTCCTGCCAGGTCAACAAACAGGTCGTTGAGGTTCAGTCGGCGCTCTGGAAACGGGCCAAAGGAAGTTGGCCGAGTAGCGATCTTTCGGATGTCGGCAGGGATACAAAGTACTTCCCCGAGGGAGTTCCAGTTTGTCCAGTAGATGGGACGAAGTATCGAGTCGACTCAACCGGCGTAGTGCAAGGCCACAATCACTAGGCAAGCACTTCCATCACTAGGCGGTTGCTGCGCAAAGCAATGCGGCGGATTCGTAGCCATTGGGTCTGGTCCTTCGACCAATTCTAGCCTTTGGGTTCGCCGATATTTTGCCTTCCCACGCACTCCTGGTTGTAGCCTGATTGGTGAGTCCTGTTTGTTGTGGCCGTCGCTGAGCATTCGTGGCTTGAGCGATCCTGTGGGGCGTGACCCGTTCTGCGTGTTCTGTTGTTTACGGGCGTCGTTGAGCGTACCCAACTGTTTTACGAACAGATGTAGCATCGGCCTAGTCGCTCACCGGAGAGACTTCTTCACGAATCGATCCTGCAACGTGATGACATTCTGCCTCACCAAGCGTTCGAGCATGTTGCCGAACAGCATCATCGGTGGATTCCCGTCTTCAGATTGAAACTGTTTGGGGGTACTACTGATTCAGAAATCAGTTCGTCAAGTTTTTTGCGTCGATTCGCATGAGATTTAGCGTGATTCTTCGTTCAAACACGTAAATGCAACCTAAGTTTCAATGTTGCCGCACGACGGGTGTAACGTCTAGCCCCGTGCATCTTAAAGAGTATTCCAATTTGAATGGAAACAAGAACATGCAAAAAAATCGTAGCTCTCGTAAGTCTCGTCGCTCCGGATTTTCACTTCTCGAGCTGTTGGCCGTTGTCACCATCCTTGGTGTAATCGCCGCTGTCGTCGTTCCTCGTATCTCGACCAGTAAAGCTGGTGCCCAAGCAGAAGTGAACAAGCAGAACATCGCTGAAATCAACAGTGCTGTTGAACGTTGGTACTTCGAAAAGGGCAAATGGCCTGCAGACAACCTATCGGACATCGGCGTTGACCCAGCCTACTTCCCCGATGGTTTGCCAACAAACCCAGTCGACAACTCGACTTACGCTTTGGACACCGCGACGCACCGCGTCAAGCAGTAATCAAAGCGAACGTTGAATGGAAAGAGCTGCTATGACCCGCTCATTGAGACGACCCAATACGATCGATGCCAAGCTTCGTCGCGATGTACAACGCAGTGCGATGAGCCTCCTGGAGTTGATCGCCGTGGTCACCCTAATGGGCATCATCTCGGCAGGCGTAGCAGCTCGATATGGACGCGACATCCTTGGTGATGTAGGAGTCCGAAATGGAGCACGAAAGTTGTCGCTCGGGATGCTCGAAGCGCAACGATGTGCCATCCGAACGGGTGACAAACATGGGCTGCAGCTCTACGGTTCAACCGGAGACGTTAGCAGTTGGGCGGTCTTTCGCGAGTACCCCGATGGTAGTCGCGAGATTATTGATGGCCCATTTCCAGTTCCTGAAGACTACAAGCTGTCTGCAGGTAGCGACCAGATCCTTTTCGATTTCGAAGGGAATGGCACCAACAAATTCGAAGCTTCCTTAGATGGGCCACACCGAAATTGGGAGCTTCGCGTCTTTCCTCTAACGAGGATGATTGACTGCCAAGAGGTTTCCAAATGAGTTTGTTGGTTGAATCCAAAACAACTCGCGACGTGCCCGGACATCGTTCGGGCCGTTCGTCGTTTGCGCTTCGACGCCGAAGTGCGCAAACGATGCTTGAGCTGATTGCCGCCACCACGATCATTGCAATTGCACTTGTGCCTGCTCTCAAGGCGACGCGTAGCAGTTTGATGAATCTGGAACATCTTGAACGCAATGAGCAATTGGTTGCGTTGTGCACAAGTATGCTCGAACGCGAAATGGCCGCAACTGCTGCCAGTTGGGACTTGAGTGCCCGCAGCGGCGTTGCTCCGGCTTCGATTCCCGATGTCCGCTTCCTGGTGAACAAATCCGATGAAGCGTCTGCTGGCGGGATTCCTGGTGAACTTGCCGTTGTCGACGTAATCGTGTGGCACGATACCGATCGCGGCGGAGATCTGGACTCCGACGAACCGAGAAGCCGTTTGTCGACGAAGCTAGCCAAAGTGACCTCCTACGAGTACGAAGCTTCGGTTCACTAATGCGAGGAAATACTGTGCACAAGAATTTCTTCATGCGGCGGTCGTATCGCTTGCCAGCCGGTCTAACTCTCCTTGAGTTGGTTATTGCTACCAGCATGATGGCCGTGGTTGCGACAAGCCTGACGCTGGTCCTGCGCACTGCTCGAGAGGCTTGGGATGTCGGTGACAGCGACTATGCGGTTGTTCACCACGCAGAGTGCCTTGCGCGGCATTTCGTGCGCAATTGCCGCGAAGCAAAATCGGTGGAATCGATCAGCACCGGCCAAGTAACCTTGGAAATGCAAGGTGGCGAAAAGATCCAGTGGGAGTTGGTGGGCAGTCATTCCGGGATGACAGGAGTTGTTTTGACGACTTACGCAAATTCAGGTGACGTTGTTCCACTCGCGCGACAAATCCAGGGGCTATCCTTTGCTGGCTTCAAAGCGGATGCGACCACACCGTCCACGGCGGTTGATGATATTCAGTTGATCCAGGTGCAAGTGGACGTCGTGTTGCCCACCAATGGTGTTCGGCGAACGATTACTGCCGATGCATGGCTACGGAGCTGGTAGAAAGTCAATCATGAAACGCAAGACAGACATCGCGCTGGGCTCGGGCCGAACCAGTCGCAGAACAATTCAATCAAAGTACCGAAGTGGTGCATCGCTATTGATGGCGATTTTCATCATGACGGTTGCGAGCACGCTAGTTGTGTCGATGGCAGACACGCAAATGCTGCGATATGCCGCGCTGCGGAATACTCGTGACTGGGATAGTGCACGATACCTGGCGGAAGCCGGGTTGAACCACGCGTTCGCCGAGCTGGAAAAGGACATCGAGTGGCGGACGGGCGTTCCTACAACTGAGTTTCCGATTGGTAGCGGACAGAACTACACCGCAAAAGTAGCTGATGGCCCAAACGGTACTGTCATTGTGACCGCCAGAGGGAATGCTGGTTCATTTAGCCGAGTTCTGACGGCCAAAGTGAAGCATGGCGGTTAAGCGGGAAACCAAACGAAGCATCGCAACACTCTTTGTGGCGATTTGGAGAATATGATGAGCGACCAGAAAACAGACGCAGCGATCGACACCGATTCCGAGAGTTTAATCGTAGCCGTCGATCGACAGCCGGCCAACAAAGAGCGACGAAAGAACAAGGCGAAGGTGCGTACCGATCGTCGCAATCCAAACCAAATGACCATTGGTTTGGAGATCTCCCCGTCTGGCATTTCCTTGGCTGTGGTCAGTCGGCAGCCTGGTGAAGAACGCAAGCTGAACACCGATTTCGTGCCCTTTCCGTCCGACGTTGGACCGGCGGCTGGTCAATGGAGTGACAGTACAATTCAGGAAACGTTGCAAGCCTTGGTCGAACGGTATCGTTTGAATGGTCAAGCGGTCAGTGTTGGGCTGGGCGGACAACCTTGCGTGACACGCGGTTGGTTCGGCGAAAATGCAGACGTCGACGAAAACATTGCAGAGAACCGGGAGAGAACGCACCGTTATCTTTCGCTAGGCCGAGGCGACAAGGTGGCAGCATACTTCGAGAGCCCAGTTGACGCAAAACGCAAACGCGCCTGGTTGACGATTGCTCGTCGCGAAGTCGTCGAAGCAGTTGCAGATGCTGTGGAAGCGGTTGGATTGCGGCTTACAAAAATTGAACACTCCTTGGTCGCAGCCAGCCGAGCGCTCGGCAAAAGCGGATTTGATTCCACAGAACCGGTCATGCTGCTGGGAAACAATCGCGGACGCCCTGAACTTGGTGTTTCGTATCGCGGACAACTCTTGCTGGATTATCGCCCGGCAAGTATTGCTCCTGAATTCATGAAACGCACCGACTTCTTAGTAGGCGGCATCATCAGCAAGCAGATCAAATGCGTGCGGCGATACCTCCAGTCCCAACTGCCGCGCGGCACCGGCGAGTTGTCGAAAGTCTGCTTGCCGAGCGAAACAGGCCTGTCTCCAGTCGTTGCAGAAGAACTGGACGATATGCACTCTTTGGTTACGGTCCCTTTGCCGCGGCGGACGTTGCTCAAACACGTTGGGTTGCCCGACACCACAGAAGTGAACTCTTGGGAGGTCTTCACTGCCGTTTGGTTGGCAACGGAAGACGAACCCGCGGATACGATTCACGCTGATTTGATGGGATCGTTGAAGAAGAAAACGGACGTTTCGGTCATGGAGGTTGCAAAACTGGTCTGGCCGATTGCCGCGACGCTTTTGCTAGCTCTCGGCGCACATTTGTCAGTCATGTGGAAGTCCGCGGCAGTTTCGCGCGTTGACGCTCGTGTCGAACAATTGCAGCCGAAACGGATTGAGTACACCCGGCTGCAACAGGAACTGGGCAAGTTGGATCGCCGAATTGCTGCAGTGAAAAGCCTGGAAAGCGCTCTACAGCCTTCCGATTGGAACAACGTCGTCAAATTCGCTGGCCGCGCCCTTCCTCAAGGCACTTGGTTGAGAACGATTGAAATAGTGGACGGTCAAATGGTGGCACTCTCAGGTAGCAGTTTCACCGACGAAGCGATTTACGAATACGTCGAAAAGTTGAGGGATTCTAAGTTGTTTTCTCGTGTTACCCTCGACGGTACTCGCAGCACCCGCACAGCTACTGGTCCAGCATTCGAATTTGATGTATCGACGCAAGCCTTTTTAGCTATTGAAAATGAGAAAGCTGTGGCCAACCGAACGCCGCCAGTGCGACTTTAACGCATCGCACGAGTGCAACGATTTGGAAACTTAAACCGAAGCTAGTGAACAAGATGGCAGAACTACCTCTACAACAGTTGATGACGCACCCCCGCCGAAGATGGATAGTAGGCGGTGTTTCGATAATGCTGGCATTAATCATTGGACTACCTGCTGTCGACGAATTCAATCGTCTGGCTAGTGAGGAAGATGAGCTCAATACCGAGATTGTCGATTTACAGAACCGTGTTGCCAATATTGACGTAATGGCGTCCCGATTGACTGCCACCAAGGAAACGTTCGAGAGTCAACAACGCACTGTCGACGCAGAAACTGCACTCAAACTACGTGAAAAGGTCGTTGAACTGATTCACGTTTGCAAGTGCAGACTGCTAAAAGTGCAGCTTGGCGATTCATCAACAAAGCCTTTTGCCGCCGGCGATGATCCCATGAATGATATGGAGATCACCGACGATGACAGACCATTTGAGTTGGTAAAAACCAGCTTGATTCTGTCGGCAGAGGGGAGCCTTGTGCAATTGAATGAATTGGTTGAGAAGTTGCAAGAGCTACATCCTTTGGCGTTGCCGTCAAAGATGACAATGCGGCGGGATGGACCCCGTGGCGCACTACGGCTCGAAGTTGAACTGACCTTGATGGACCTTAGGCAAAAGTCTGTTGAATCCTAGTGATAGCCCCTAGCTGATTCGGCAGCAGCATCCAAGGAGGGATGTATGCAAGCCTGTACCATTCGAAGCATTTTCGCACTGACCCTATCGCTTGCGCTCTATAGCAGCGCGCACGCCCAGGGACAAAATGCGGGAGCAGGACTTTCGCTCAACGTCGCCAAGAGCTCTGATCAGGTTCAACAGCGATTGCGGCAGTCGATCTCGTTGGATCTCCGCGACGCAACGCTACTTGAAGCCCTCTTCACGATCCGCGATCTTTCCGGGCTGAATATCGTTGTCGGCAACGAAGTTGAGGGGACGGTAAACGCTTCCTTCAGCAATACGCCCGTCGATCAAATCCTCGATACGCTGCTGATACCCAGAGGCTACAGCTACCGAGTGGTTAGCGGTTCGCTAGCAATTCTTCCGCTGCAAGTCATCGGCGATAAACTGCCCAACTTTGAAACCATGGTTGTTCCGCTTGAGGCGAACAACACGGCGGATTTGCAACCCATCGTGCAAGCCCTGCTGTCCCCAGAAGGACGCGTTCATTCTGTGCCTTCGAGCAACTCGCTGCTGGTCATGGACTACGCTGGTCGGCTCGCGGATGTAAGACAGCAAATTGAGTCGCTGGAATCGGCCGCTCGAGCGCGAGCCCTTTCGCAGCCCCTAGGAGGGAATGCAAACGCCAATCTTCCAGGACCTGCAGGCGGTGACAGTACAGCTTCTTTGGAAGCTCAGCTTCGAGCTCGAGCTGTTGTAAAGGTCTTCGAACCACAATTCGTGCTAGCCAGTCAAATCGGCCAGGGGATCACTCCTTTGCTGAGCACCGTCGGTACACTGGCTACGCTTGAGAACGATGACAAAGTCGTCGTTAGCGATCTGCCCGAGAACATTGCTCGTATTGAACAAGCAATCACTCAGCTCGACATCCCGCGGCCCCAAGTGCGAATCTGGGCGCTGATCTACGATGCTGGTCTAGAAGACTTGGAAGCATGTGGTGTTAACTTCCAGTCCGGAATCAACGGTTCTGCCCTGGCTGCTACCGGCGACGCGGCCCAGTCGATCATGATGAACTCGGTCACAGCGCCGGTCGGATCGCCCACTAACGGTGTGCTCACGCTTTCTACGATCAACCGACTGGGAATGATGCAGTCGGTCATTCAGGCGTTGGACACCAGCAACGATTCCCGATTGCTGGCCGATCCAAATGTGGTCGTTATGGATCACGAACAAGCACAAATCGAAATTGTCACTGAAGTCCCCTATCAACAACTTACGCAAGGAATCGATGGAGGCCAAATTGGTACGACCGAATTCCGTGAAGCTGGTGTGACCCTGTTGGTGACGCCACATATCGCCGGTGACAATACGATTGCGATGCAAGTGAACCCGCGTTTCAGCCTGCTGACGGGATTCACCGAAGGCGACAACGCGCCGATCATTGACCGTCGAGAAACAAATACAACCGTGCGAATCGCTAATCTCGAAACGCTGGTTCTAGGCGGATTGCGTCAACGCACGCGGATCGTCGAAAAGTCGGGAATCCCCGGTCTGAGCAAGGTTCCGTACCTAGGACATCTATTCAAGTTCGACCGAAGAACAGCACGCGAGAGCGAGCTGATTGTCTTCATTACGCCAGAAATTGTCACGCCTCACTACCGCGGAAACTGCCGAGAGGAATGCATTCGCGACAACGTGAGGACGGAGATTGAGCTGACACCTACATCCCCGATTCCATTCGGAATGGAAGTGCTGCGAGCTGAGAAGGCTGCCGCGAATGCCCGCTTGAATACATTCAAACCCAATAGTTGCGAATGCGGACAGTGTGCAAACTGTTTCGCCGACCCCGGCATCATCGGCGGATACGGAGTTGAGCAACGCTAAGGCCCCACCGGCTCGCAAGTAGCGGATTCGGGGCCCAGGCCCTGTCCTGGGCGTGTCCAAGCCAGCAGAATGTAGTTGGCTTGCAGACAAGTCCGGTTCCAACGAGCAGATCTGCTACGAGTGGGGATGGGATCTGCAACGAACGACGAACAGTTCTACGACGTGATAGCTAAGACGCGGAAATCCTGCTCTACAGGTAATCCCAAAGGGTCAGCCGAGTTGATTGGCCCATCAACTGCAACGAAGCTTGCATAGCGGCTTGGCGAGCATTCAAGTCGGAGATGACTTGAGCCAAGTCGGCATCCAGTTCATCCGACTCGGCTTCGGTCAGGCGAATTTGCTGCTCAGCGGACAGGTCAATCATCGACTCTACCGATTGCTGACGAGCGCCCAAGAAACCACGAGTGAGCGATAGGCGTTGAATGTCATCTTCAATCGCTGTTGCAACGCGCTCCATCATTTCCGGGCGGCCGGACTCGATTGCCTCACGCAAGCGAATCAACGTGTTGAATGCACCGTCGACTTCAATGCCGCTCACGTCTGCGCCTCTGATGGTCGACCCACTTGGCCCAGGAGCACCCGTTGCAACGGAATCGCCAATCGGAATGAGCCCCAGGCCCCATGCTGCTTGAGAACCACCGGCGTTGCCAACCGTGATAGGCTGTGCTCCCGTCGCGGCACTCAAGGTGATGCCGTTGCCTGTGTCAGCCAACGAGGCTGTAATCCTGAGCGTGGGGGACTGGTTGTCGACATTGTTGTTGATTCGGTCCAACACATCCGAAACCGAGCGAACGCCTGACAGGTTGATGCTTAGGCGGCTGCCATTGGTTCGCGTCAGTACCAGGTCATCCCCCGAGTCGTTCGTCGCGATCCCTTGTCCAAAGTTTAGCGAGTCGACGGGCGTATCGAGATCGAACGAGCGTATGCCCATTTGTGTGGCTAGAGTGGAACCATTTTCACCGATTGAAAGCGTCGACCCGCTTTCGGTACTTTGTATTGAAAAGTGGCGGCCCGTTTCGTCCAGCGATACCTCAACTGCTGCGCCGGAAATCCGGATTTGATTCATGAAGTCTTCGACGGTTTCTAGATTTGCCGTCGTGATGATGTAATCGTTTCCACCTTGAGAAAGCAGAAACGAATCTGGTTGCGGGAGCCCTGCCCCGCCGAACAATTGCGTTAGCCGGGTAGACTCGGTGATGATCGGATCCAGGTCCGTTCCATTGACTGGACTGAGACCGGTTGTGTTGACGTTATTGATGCCCAAGTCGCCAGCCATATTGCCGGTGCCGACTTCGCCGATGCGCAGCAGGCCTGGCAGTCCGTCGGTGTACGTTACGTTGATCCCCGTGCTGGACAGAGAAACACTCAAATCTCGTCCACCGAGTTGTATCGTGTCAAGCTTCTCCATGACGTCCGAAATGTTGTAGGCGGTCGACAGGTCGAGTTCCAGGACGTCGACTCCGTTGCTCAGCGTGATGGCCCCGCTGCGAACCCCTGCACCACGATTTAGATGGGCGAGAGGCGTGTCGGGAGCAATCGCAGCGTCCAAGTCGGCAGATCCGATTTGACGGCTGGAGCGGACGCCGAACGCATCCTGGCTGGTGACGTTGGCGGAAATTGTCGATCCGTAATCAGAGATCGTTAGCAGTTCTTCAGCGTTGGCGGTAAATCGTACGGTTTGCCCATCGTATTCGATTGGGGATTCTCGCAGGTCGCTACCTGCAAAAATATACTGGTCTCGGAACTTTGAGTTGCTCAGTTGCAGTAAACTGTCAAGGCCCGATTGGACTTGCTGGCTTAAGGCAGCGATTTCGGCTTCAGATAGCGTCGTGCCTGTCCCTGAAACGGCGACGCCTCGCATTTCAATCAGCAGCGATTGGGCTTGCGCCAACGTGGCTTCGGTGGCGCTTAGCATCGTGTCAGCAGAGCCGAGGTTGTCGTCAACCTGAGACTTGAATTCTTTACCGCGCTGCGCCGCCATGGCTCGAATGGCCGCACCTGGGTCATCGCTCGGCTTGGTTAGCTTGCGACCGGTGCTCAACTGCTTTTGAAGTTCCTGAATCGCGTTTTCATCATGATTGATTTGAAAGAGTAAACGCGAGATGCCTAACTGGGTTGTCGCACGGCTTCCTACCGAAGGATAAAAACTTGTCATGAGCGATTGCCTCTTTTGTACTCGTCCAGGGCCTTCTCAGCGGCCAGTTCTGCGAGCACCATAATTCTGAGCAAAGTGTGTTCGTGTGGTTTGAGTAAAGATGAATCGGCGGTCAGGCTCTTTGGACTACAGATTCACCAAAACGTCTAACATCTCCGAGGCGGCTTGGATGAGACGACTGTTTGCTTGGTATGCACGCTGGTAGAAGATCATCTTCACGGCTTCTTCGTCAAGGTTGACGCCGGATGCACTCAAGTGTTGCGATTCGAGGTTTCTGTAAAAATTGCGAAGTCCGTCGGAGACCCCCTTCTCCACATTGATGTCCTGCGAAGTCTTAACGACGATATCTTCGTAGGCTTGCTTGATCGATCGTCCGCCAAGGCTCTCCAGCGGGTTATCAAACGCCTCGGCCAAACGCAGTGCATTGGCAGTTCCACTACCGACTCCAGTGAGGCTTGCCGCAAATTTCCTGGGATCGTTTGCAACTGTTGGATTTAGGTCAATCGTGGTTGCGGAGTCCCCGACGAAGAAGGTGTTGATACCGGCTGCGGCCAGGAAATTCGAAGTGTCATTTTGAAATGAAAACTGCAGCCGCTGAGTGTCAGATTCAATCCGCAATCGACCGTCCGACGTCAGCGACGCCGATAGTCCAGAGATGGAATTGAGGTCGTTGCTGACATCCACCAGCGACGTGTCGTCAACTCCGCCTTGCAGTTTGACGCGAATCGTATGTGTCTCGGTGATGCCACTCGGTATGTCTGTGACTTGAACCTGGAACTCTCCGTTCTTCACTTCTACTGGCAAGCCTGATAGATCGAGGGGCCCCAGCGGGTCGTCCGAACCAAATGTACCTTCTACGTAGTCGAAACCGTCAAGCCCCTGCCCTTGCGAGTGAATCAGATTGAATTGCTCAATGAGATCACCGGCAAACGCGTCTAAGTCTTGAAGTGTCGATCCGATGGCCGTATCACGAGCAGAGTAAAGACCGTAGAGCCGGCCTGCGCTGACATCAAGTGGTGCATCTGTGTCCGTCAATCGAACTTCAGGCGCCGGAGGTTTGCGGTCGGAGTTGAGTGCAAATTTTACGGGCCGATGAATTCCATCTGCCACCAAGTACTCGCCGCCTACGAAGACCGTGACGGAGCCACTGTCCTGCTCTACGGAACGAATATCAACGATTCGAGAGAGTTCTTGCAGTCGCTGAATTCGTTCGTCCCGCAGACCCACTGCATCAGAGCCGCTCGTCTTGCCACCCTCGAGCTCAACAATGCGCGTATTCAGCTTTGCAATGCTTTCCGTCAGACGATTGATTTCACCAGCCGCCGATTGGATCTCGCCATTGAGGTTCCCTCCGATTTCATTGAGCTGTTGACCCACTTGTCGGATATTCGACGACAGCAGCTTAGCGCGTTCCAGGACCAAGCGACGGAGCGAGTCATTGCCCGGTTGATTGAGTACGTCATTGATGCTGCTGGAGAACTCCGCTAACTGGCTACTCAAGTCGTTGTCTGTAAGTTCGCCGAGAATCGACTCGATCTGGTCGTAGATTCCCGATTTGACGTCGCTAGCGGCCAGCTCACTTTCCGTCTGTCGCAAACGCTCGAGGACGTATTCGTCCAGGTTTTGCACGACACCGACAGCGCGGACGCCATAGCCGATGATCGTATCACCACGCTTTGCCGTGATTCCCGGCGTTTGGATAAGTTCTTGGCGAATGTAGCCAGGCGTGTTGGCGTTGGCAATGTTGTTGCCGACAACGTGCAGGCCAAGTTCATTGACTTGCAGCGCGTTGGCGGATTGTTGAATGGATGAGAATAACGACATTCACTCTGCCCTCAGTCGAAGATTTTGACGCCGAATTCAGGTTTCGGTATTCAGCAAGCGCCCACCTTCCGGCCGGTGCGTTCGCTGCGTGGAGTAAACGTCTGGGGCAGACTTTCCACTCGTGATCAGGCGCAGCACATCGTTGGAGTACTGCAAGGATTGGTGCACCATAACCCAAACAGCATAGTGCAGTCGCCGAAGGTAGGACGTCTTTGCTAGCGACTCGGTGATGCGGCCCCGCAACCCACTTCGCGTATTCTTTGGAAGGATGTCTGCCAATGCGGTCAAGTTGTTGGCTCGCAGTCCCAAGGCGGATGCCTGTTGCAAAATCGACTTCCGCTCGCTGACAATCCTCTCCAGATCCTTCATCAATTGAGGCGATTCGGAGTGAACCTCCGCTGAGGCTGCCTCATTGTTCTCAAATGTCAAAGCCTCAATGCGCTCAAGCCAGTTGATCCACCGGTCAGCCACTGTGTCCAGCCGATCCAAGTAGTCTTCGATTAGTTTTCCAATATCAGTAGCTTGCATTGCTTCGTCGCCTCTAACTGCCGTCGGGCTCGTCGGCGAAATCACCGCCACTCTTCAGACTTCTTAAGTGAAAATCGGCTTGGCCCCGGGCGCGCGTTGATCGTAACCGGCAATAATGTCCGAGCCACTTGGTGATTTGCTAGCGTCGGCGTGGATCTAGAGGAGGGAATGACCATGAGGGTTGCAATACTTGAATGGATCTGCAGCAGTTATCGTGGATTTCCACATGAAATTGAACTCGTCGGCGACGGAGCCACTATGCTCCAAACGCTCCTGGAATCTTCCCTGGCGAGTGGCCGCCAAGCGGGGACGCTGGTTTCCGATCACCGGCGATTGTTGCCCAATCTTGAGAGACTGCAGGATGCCAGCGGCAATCCGAATTCTGTTGAAGTGCAATGGCTGGACGTGAGGAAACTGCCTGGTGCGGATGACTTCGACAGCAAAGTCTTCGAGGATGCGCTGGTGGACCGGTGGACTGCCTTTGCAGCGGACTTTGATTGTGCACTCGTGGTTGCCCCTGAAATTGACGGCTTGCTGGAAAGGGTGATTGAACGCGTAGGCCAGTCGTGTCGGTTGTTGAACGTCACAGGTGCAGCACTTGCGCTGTGTTGTGACAAGCTCGCCTTGGCAAGTTGGTTGAGCAGGCATGGTATCGCTCACCCTCACACCTGGAAGATTGCTGATTTTGAGTCGCGTTGGTCGCAAGGCTTGAGCGATTGCGATCTTGTCTTGAAGCCACGTCGCGGTGCAGGTTGCCACCAAGTTCAACGTTTCGCACCCAATCAATGGCGCGAAGTGCGCACGCAAGTCAGCGACAACTTGGAAGCTGATTTTTTGGTGCAGGAGTATGTCACAGGCGAAGCCTTCAGCCTGTCGATGATTTTCAGTCCGGCTAACAACTCTGACGGTAGTTTTGTGCTCGCGGAGACGTTGCCGCTCTGTCGACAGAACATTTGCATTGGCAGCAGCGGTCACTTTGAGTTGAGCGGTGTTGACTGCGTTGGTGGGCCAGCCAACGCGAACCAAGCACGACAACTGAGGCAATTGGTCCAGTCGCTAACCGCTCAACTGCCACACCAGTTGGCCGGGTGGGTTGGGCTAGACCTGCTCTATTCATCCGAGCTTGAGAGATGGGTTGTCGTGGAATTGAATCCTCGTTGTACAGCTTCGATTGGTCCACATTTTCGGTCATCGCCCGCGCGAGTCGCTCGTCTATTCGGTCAGATGTGAGTCATCTGATCGTTCCGCGATCAGAAAGCTCTCGGTGGGGTGGCGTTGATTCAGTCTGGTGCGAGTCGACGAAAATTGTTGTAGGATGTTGCCGTAACGGCAGTCCTTCCGTGCAACGCTCAGTATTCGAGGCCAAGGTGAAAATGAGTCTTTCTCCCAAGCAACTCTCGTTG
>CAYPLE010000061.1:8511-37159 GCA_964411445.1 uncultured Pirellulaceae bacterium | reverse complement strand
CGAGGGCAATCGAGCCGCCAAGCAGGAGTTTGGCGGCCGCGTTTACGAAGTACGCGCCGGCAAGCGGTCTAGTGAAGCCGGCAAACAAGGCAACTCGGTCGACGATGTTGTTGAAGTATTTTTCCAACGAGGAGCTTTGCCGTACTTCTGCGACGAGGTCGGTGAAATAGCACCACAAGCACGGTTGTACAAAACGGATGATCCCAAATTGACCAAACGCCTGCGGCGGACTTTTGAGGGCGTGGATCCCGTCAAACGGATTCCAGTTGATGTGTCCATGCGCGTTGCCGTGGGCGAGCCGGTCAAGGTAACCGCGCAGTCGTCGCGTTCGACCAGCATCGAGTTTGAACACCCCTTCACGCCGGAGGTGGCTCGCAAGCATGCCGTCACCCAAGACAAGATTTTCGAACAATTATCGCGACTGGGCGGGACAACGCTTCGTCTTGGGCAATTGGAAGCGGAAATCGTGGACAACCCGATGCTGCCGCACAGCGTTCTGGGGGAAATTCGCAAGCAATTGGTCTCAAGCGTACTTGAAGCAACCGCACCAACACCACTTGTCTGTTCAGCTCCCGGAGCAACGGTTCGAGTCCTATCGCAGATCGAAGCGCATCCCACTGGTCACAGCACTCACTCTGGTCACGGCACTCCCTCTGGTCAGGGCGAGCAGCAGCCGAAGCTACGTGTTTTGTGCCGAAGTTTGACTCACGTTAAACAAGTGCTAGAGCTGGGCTACAAGAACCTGATCGCAGAATTGCATGACGTGCGTGAGTATCGCGACGCTTGTCGGTTGGTCGAGGGGGCTGATGCGAGAGTTGAGCTAGCCTCGCTTCGGATTCACAAACCCGGCGAGAACGGACTTTTCAAAGCACTGCTACGCCACTACGAGGCCTCGCGGGAAAGAAGCAGCCCCTCGGTCGGATGCAGCGGATGGTTAGTTCGCAATTTGGCGGCAATGAGCTATGCAAAAAAGAACAATGTGCCCTTCGCGTGCGATTTCTCACTGAACGTCACGAATCCGATCACCGCCAGCATCCTCCGCGGCTGGGGCGCTAGTCGTATGTCACCTTCGTACGACCTCAACCGCGACCAACTAATAGAGCTCGTCGAACGAACGCCCGCTGACTGGCTGGAGGTCGTCTTGCATCAGCATATTCCAATGTTTCACATGGAGCACTGCGTCTTCTGCAGCGTGCTCAGTCCAGGCAAGAACAAATCGGACTGTGGGCGTCCCTGCGATCGCCACGACGTCAAGATGCGAGATCGCGTCGGTGCCGACCATGTATTGCATGCTGATATTGGTTGTCGCAACACGTTGTATAACGGCTCAGCACAAAGCGGCGCGGAAGCCGCCGCACCGCTGATGCAACGCGGCGTGAATCAGTTTCGTGTCGAACTACTCAGGGACACGCCAATTGAGGTCACTCGGCAGTTGCTCCAATTGTACTCGCAGCTTCTGCGCGGCGAAATTGACGGTGCAAGCGTTTGGAAAGAACTCAAGGCGGACAACCGCATCGGCGTCACGCGTGGCACTCTTGAACAACCTCGCAACCCGCTTGCGATCCTTTAACGAGTCTGCCTAGCCGGCTGTCTCTTGACGGTCGTCTCGATTGAGCACTGCGAACGGAGACGCGTCAGACGGCAAAGAGGAAAATTGCGAAGAAAGTCTCCTTTTCTGGGGCGTAGTTTCGAAGTGTCGCGTGCCAACTGACAAAAAGAGCTGACTTTTCGTACAATTTGCTGGCTAAGGATCAACTGATGACAAATCTGCTTTGAAAAGCTGGAGACAAGTGGAATGGAAAACTGGGAAGTAGGCGTTTTTACTAGCATCGACGCTGGGTTGGGCGTCCAGTTAGAGGTGGCAAGCGAGCTGCAAATCAAGTCCATTCAGATGCACGCTCCACATCGAGGTACGCGGACGCCAGACAACGCAGAGCGTTTCATTGCCAAACTGGCCGAACTGGGCATCGAACTGTCGGCCGTTTTCGGTGGTTTTGAAGGTGAGAGTTACGCCGATATTCCAACCGTTACGGACACCGTTGGATTGGTCCCGCCGAAGCACAGAGCGGAAAGACTGCAAGAGATGAAGGAGATCGCCGACTTCGCCCGCCTGCTTGGCTGCGACGTAGTGGCGCTGCACTTGGGTTTTGTGCCTCACGACACGACTTGCCAACTCTACCAAGACGTCATCGATGTGACTCGACGCCTGTGTGACCACGCTCTTCAGAACGACCAAGCCGTGCACTTGGAGACCGGGCAGGAGACTGGCGAAGGGCTGCTGAAGTTCATTGGCGACACGAAGTGCGATAATCTGTTTATCAACTTCGATCCAGCGAACATGATTCTCTACGGTACGGGCGAACCAATTGAGACGCTCAAGCTAGTTGCTCCGTACGTGAAGAGCGTCCATTGCAAGGATGCGTTGTGGAGCGACCAACCTGGTGAGACCTGGGGGCAAGAAGTCCCGCTCGGCAAGGGGGCGGTGAATATCGAGGCCTATCTGACAACGCTTCGCGACATCGGATACCGGGGGCCTTTGACCATCGAACGCGAAATACCACAGGAGCCCGAGCGGCAAAAGGAAGAGATTGGTCACGCGGCCGACTTGCTGCGTTCATTGACCAAGCAATTGCTCGGTTAAGTGGCAAGAATGTTGCCGGACAAAGCAAACCGCGGTTCATACAATACGACAGTGTCACTTCGCGGCAGCTCGTTTTTCACCAGCCCGCGGGGAACTCCTGGCATTTTTGAACTGCACGAGATCGCGCATCCAAGAGATAACGATGGCCCAGCTTGGCGAAGAACTACCGATGCCTGCCGAGTTGCCGGACGCTCAGATCGTCATCTGGGACGGGCATTGCAAGTTTTGCTACAAACAAGTGAGACGGCTACGGTGGTTCGACGGAGGCCGTTTGTCCTATTTGAGCCTGCATGACCCGCTGACGGCGACACTCTGCCCGGACCTATCGTTTGAGCAACTCATGGAACAAATGTGGGTTGTCGCTCCGCCGGGAGGCGACCGTCCGGCACAGCCGGTTGGCGGCGCCGACGCGATTCGGTACCTCAGTCGTCGTCTTCCGAGACTCTGGCCCATCGCACCTTTGATGCACCTGCCGTTTTCAATGCCACTGTGGCGTGCACTCTATCGCTTCGTCGCGAAGAGCCGCTACAAAATTGCTGGTAAATGCGACGAAGGTGGAACTTGCGACTTGCACCGCTGAGAAGCTGAGCTTGGCTGCGGTTGCGAGCCCCTGACGACTACGCCCTTCTTGCTCGACGCCATACCTGAATTCTTCCAACTACGATCGCCAAGCAAGTTCCGGCCAAGAACAAGCAGATGGGCCTACTCAAGAATGCTCCCGGGGAGGCATCGACGGAAATGCACTGGATGAATCGGTGCTCCAGCGGACCACCGAGAATCAACCCCAGCACCACCGGTGCAAGCGGAAGCCCAACTCTTTCGAAAGCAAAGCCAACCAATCCCATGGCAAGCATGATCCACACATCGACGTAGCTACCGGCGATCGCATAGCTGCCGACGATGCAAAATAGCGTAATCGCCGGAACGAGAGAAATCCGCGGGACTCGCACCAACAGACTTCCGGCTCGAATTGCCAGCCAACCCAAGGGAAGCAACACAAGGTTAGCCAGAAAGAAGGTCACATAGATGCTCATGACCAGGGTGCCGCTCGAGGCATCGGTGAATATTTCGGGCCCCGGCGAGATGTCCTTCATCATCAGCACGCCAAGGGCAATGGCAGTCACCGAATCGCCGGGGATCCCAAACACTAACGCCGGTATCCAAGCTCCACCAAGGGCTGCGTTGTTTGCACCAGCAGCATCGGCAATTCCCTCCTCTGATCCTTGGCCGTAAACCTCAGGCGTGGAAGAAAAACGCTTGGATGCGGCGTACGCGATCCAAGCAGCGATGTCCGCTCCCGCTCCTGGCAGCATCCCGATAATGGAACCGATACCGCTGCTGCGCAGTAGGCTCCACTTTCGACGCACAAGCGTGCCACCGAGCCCCTCTGCCTCGTCCATCGCCCCCGCACCACTCTCCTCCAACACGGGCTTGCTCGCTGGCTGCTCAACGGGCGAAATGGCCAAACGCAGAACTTCCGAGATACCGAACAAGCCGATCATGGCCGGAATGAACGAGATACCGTTGATGAATTCATCGAAGCCAAACGTAAATCGCGGCGTACTGAAGTCAGTTGCCAAGCCAACAGTCGATAACAACAATCCTGCACACAGAGCGATGCAACTGAGCCAAAATCCTCGATCGCTTACGATAGCCGCACACAGCAACCCTAAGCAATACAACCAAAAGTACTCGTAGCTAGTAAACTGCTTCGCCAGCAGCGCCAGTAGCGGGGCGGCTCCGACAAGCACGATGGTTCCCAGGATGCCACCAGCCACGCTGAATACGAGCGATAACCCTAGAGCACGCCTGTGTTTTCCTTGCTGCGTGAGCGCGTAGGCGTCCTGTGCGTAAGCTGCTGACGCTGGAGTGCCTGGTATTCGGACCAAGGCTGATGGAATATCGCCAGCAAAAATGCTGCATGTCACCGCGGCCACGATAGCAGCAACCGCTTGCACGTCGCTCAAATAAAACGTCACCGGAACCATCAAGGCGATTGCCATGGTTGCGGTGAGTCCAGGGATCGCTCCGACCAACAACCCGTAGGCAGCCGCGCACAGGATCGTCAGTAGGACCTCCCATTGCAGAACGCTCTGTAGTGCCGCCAGCACGTGATCCATGATCTGAGTAATCCCTTTACGACGCAAACGACTTGCGAAACATGACTATCCGAGCGGGAACACTCCGACCGGCAATCCAACTCGCATGCCCCACGCGAATATCACGTAGACGATGGCAGGCAAAGCCAACGCGACCAAGGCTGCCTTCGCCGTCAGCGCTCGACAGGCAATGAGAATGACCAACATCAGCACGACGGAAGTCACTATAAAGCCGATCATTTCCGCGAAGAGACAGTAGCCAACGACAGCAGCCACAATGCCGACTGCGCCGAGCGGATTTGTAATGCCTTCTTTCCGCACAACGGCATCGGCAGCTTTTGCAGTGCTTGTCGTGCTGTACCGCTGCACAATTGAGGCAGCGCCGCTAACCATCAGCACCACAAACAAAACGGCCGGGAAGGTATGCGGCGAAAAACGGTCGGTGCGAGTCGATTCCATCGCATCCGAGGCAATCAGTTTTCCAAGAATGCGGTCGTTATCCGCCATGAAGCTCCGGAATTCAGCGGACGGACGTGTGGTTGCATCAAATTTCTGCTTTTGCATAAACGCCGCAAAAGAGTTGGGATTATCGACAGGTTGCTCGACAATTGTTGTCAAAGCGTCACGTAACAACCGTATGCGATCAGCGGGAACGCCTCTGGGAACACCTATACCTCGCCACCCGCCAAGATTCCACTTGCGTCCCTGTTCGGCGAACGTCGGCGTGTTCTCAAACCCAGTCGAACGCTCTGGCGCCATCACGCCAAGCGCTCGCACCGCAGAGCTTTCCAAAAGCGTACGCGCTTCGGGCAGACTGCAACAAACCATGTCGACGCCGCCCGCAATCAATTGTTGTAACGATGGGCTTGAACCCTGCGAAGGAACCCACGTTACTTTGTCTGCCCCTATCCCGGCTGCGTCGAGCCAACCCGCTTGCGCCAAATGCCACGCTCCACCGGCGGCAGTTCCCGAAGCGGTCAGTGGAGAGTTTGCGGCTCGAATCGCCTCCTCCAATTCCACCAAACTTTGCCAAGGGGCATCAGTGGCAACAATCAACGCCGCATAGTCTTCATTCAGGCTGAGAAGTGGTTCGCAATCTTCGTAGGTCAGATCGGTGAGGCCCATCCAGTGCATGGTGCATAGTTCAAACGTCATCATGGTGAGCGTGTAGCCATCCGCTCGGGCCGTCAGCCCCCGGTGATGTCCAGTCACTCCTTTGCCGCCTGTTGCGTTGATGACGTTGACCGGAACACCAAGCTGCTGTTCCAGGTGAACTGCAATCTGACGCGACACACGATCGGTCCCGCCTCCCGCTGCCCAGGGGCAGACAATGGTAATTGGGCGTGTTGGGAAATCCGCAGCCGCAATCTGCCGCGGCCCGGGCATGCATAGCACAACAATCAGCACACCGAGCTTTACCAAAACGCGACATGTCGTGGCAAGTTGCTTCGGCAAGCAGTCCATAGTCGAATCCATTTTAGCGCCAGCACCAACGCGAGATCAGCCACGGGAGCAAACCGACCAGGGCCACTCATTTATTCAAAGTACGATATGGTACGATGGCCCTCCAAGGCACCGCAAATTCTCCAAGGCACCACAAATTGAACTTTTGAGTTACCCCGGCAAACCGACGGCTCGGACAGGCAGGAGGCCGCTGTAAAAGTCCGAAGTCACAACAATGCTCGTGCATTGTAACGAATTCAAATACACCACGTCGTAGCCCGCGCGAGATACCCGCAGGAGCGCCGCAGTGTCGCTTGTTGTTGCGGCCAAATCGCTGGCCAAGCGCCGCTCGTGCCGAAGTGTTTGAGAGACTGCCGAAGGCGTACGTGGGACTTCGCGAGAACGCCTATTGCTGTCTGCCTATCATCTTCGGCTCGCGCGCGTTGGCCTACTTCACGACCAAGTTGACGAGTCGGCCGGGGACGACAATCTGCTTGACGATCTGCTTCTCAGCGGTCAACTCCTGCATACGAGGGTCGGCCAGCGCCAATTCAAGCAGCTCGTCCTTGGAGCATTCCGCTGGAACAGTAATCTTGGCGCGAAGCTTGCCGTTGATTTGCAGCGGGATCTCAATCTCACTGCTCTTCGTCATCGCTTCGTCATACTCAGGCCAGGCTTCATAGGCGAGCGTCCCAGCATTACCCAACAGGCTCCACAACTCCTCTGCCAAGTGCGGTGCCAGGGGCGAAAGCAGCAACACAAACTGCTGAATCGCCCGTTTGGGTCGCACCGACTCCTTATTGAAGAAATTGACGAATTCCATCAGTCGCGCAATCGCGGTGTTAAAACTCATGTTGTCGAGCCCTTCGGTCACGGCAGCAATTGTCTTGTGGAGCACGCGATTCTGCTCTTCGGTCGGCTCAACGTCCTGAACGGCATCGACCAAGCAGATCTCGTCAGCCTGATAATCCACCACCAGACGCCATACCCGGTCCAAGAAGTTCCTGACACCACTAACGCCCGACATGCTCCACGGCTTGGTCGCTTCCAAGGGCCCCATAAACATCTCGTACAACCGCAATGAATCGGCACCATATTCACGAACGATATCGTCAGGGTTGACCACGTTCCCGCGACTCTTTGACATCTTATGAGCACGACTATCAACTCGAATGTCAGGTTTGTCGGCCAGCACGAAACCATCGCCCTTCTTCGTGACGGCGGCTTCATCCAGAACTTCAGTGCTGATCAATCCAGTGCCTGACGTGTGTACCAAGTTGCCATCGGCGTCTTTCCTGACTTCGGCTGCCGAAACCCACTGTCCGTCCAATTTGAAGCCGGTGTATTCCACTTCGCCAAGAATCATGCCTTGGTTGACCAGACGTTGGAACGGCTCTTTCGTCGATACGTAGCCACGATCATACAGGACCTTGTGCCAGAATCGGGCATACAGCAGGTGCAGCACGGCGTGTTCGGCACCGCCAACGTACAAGTCGACCGGCATCCACGCCTTTTCCTTGGCTGCGTCACAGAACGCACCGTCGTTTTTCGGATCGATGAACCGGAGATAGTACCAGCAGGAGCCAGCCCACTGTGGCATGGTGTTCGTTTCACGACGGTAGCGCTTGCCGTCCTTCTCAACATACAGCCACTCGTCAGGCGATTTGCCAAGCGGAGGCTCAGGCTTTCCGTGCGGCTTGTAGTCTTCGAGGTGAGGCAAGTTGACGGGCAAGTCCTCAACATCGACGGCTCGAATTGCGCCAGTCGGATTGTTGTCCCCGTCAACCTCATGCAGGATTGGAAACGGTTCGCCCCAGAAACGCTGGCGGCTGAACAGCCAATCACGCAGCTTGTAGTTGACGGCCTTGCGACCAAGTCCACCGGTGGCCAACTGATGCGTGATCGTCTTCTTTAGCTCTCCGGTCTTTGTACCATCAAACGAACCTGAATTGACGGCAACACCGGTGCCAGCAAAACACGCCGTTCCGGACAAAACCGCATCGCGATCCTTCGCTTTTGAACCGGGATCGACGACCGCAATGATCGGAAGATCGAACTGACAAGCAAATTCATGATCGCGATCATCGTGCGCGGGAACCGCCATAATCGCACCAGTACCATAGCTGGCAAGTACGTAGTCCGCGATCCAAATCGGAACGGGTTTACCGTTGACAGGATTGATGGCATAAGAACCTGTGAATACGCCAGTCTTTTTGCGGCTCTCGTTCTCTGTTCGCTCGCGATCACTCTTGAACGATGCCGCGGTCACATATTCCTCTACGGCCACTTTCTCTTCAGCGGTCGTCAATTGCGGTACCAGCTTGTGCTCTGGTGCAACCACCATGTACGTTGCACCGAAAAGCGTATCGGGGCGAGTCGTGTAGACGCGCAGGCAATCGTCCCCCTGCAGCTCCGGGGCGCCGGACTGCTCACGCGATTTCTTCCAAGCAGCAAAATCGGCCTCGCTGCCAAGGAAAAAATCAACCTCTGCACCGGTGCTCTTCCCAATCCACTCACTTTGAAGTTTTTTGATACCCGGTGACCAGTCCAAACCGTCCAGATCATCTATCAATCGTTCTGCGTACGCGGTAATTCGCAACATCCACTGCCGTAGTGGAATTCGCTGCACAGGGTGGTCCCCGCGTTCACTCCGCCCGTCAATAACTTCCTCGTTTGCCAACACGGTCCCCAAGTTCGGGCACCAGTTCACCAAGGCGTCGCCCTGGTAGGCCAAGCGTTTTGAATCGCGGTACCTTGCAACCGCCTCTGGGCCCTCAGCCGCTACTTCGTCCGGAATCTGCAACTCGCTGATGGGCCGGCCCTTCTGCGTGTCAGCATCGAACCATGTGTCAAACAACACCAAGAAAATCCACTGCGTCCATTTGAAATAGTCTACGTCGGTGGTCGCAATGGCCCGGTCCCAATCATAGCTGAACCCAAGCATCTTGAGCTGCCGCGTAAATTCAGCAATATTCTTTTCCGTCGACACCCGTGGCGGAGTATTGGTCTTGATCGCGTGTTCCTCAGCGGGCAGGCCAAACGCATCAAATCCCATTGGATGCAATACCGTTTTACCCTGCATGCGACCGTAACGACAAACGATATCCGTCGCCGTGTATCCTTCCGGATGCCCAACGTGCAGGCCTGATCCGCTGGGATAGGGGAACATGTCTAGGACGTAGAGCTTCTCTTTGCCAGGAAGTTCGGGGGTACGAAACGTATTGTTCGCGTCCCAGTAGGCTTGCCATTTGGGTTCAATTTCTGCCGGATTATAACGTGGCATCGATTCTCTACTGTAGGTAAAGGAGGTTAGTTGTATCGTTGTGTGCCTGAGCTGAGAGTCTCGCTTCGCACGCAACAGACTCTCGTCTCAATTTGGCTGAGTTGCTAGCTGTTACAGCCACTGCCCTGCACGCGGTGCATTTCCAGCGGTGGGAATGCACCGGGAGCGTCGTCGACGTACCATGTATCCAAGACAGTCATCCAGTCTTCCAGATTCTTAGCCCGCGTGAATCCAGGCCTTACTTCGTCGAAGTTCGGATGGCTTGACGCATATTTGATTCCAAATTTCCGGAGCAATTGCGCGGCCCGCTTTTCGCCGTACACTTCTTGAGCAAGTTCAAAATGCCGCATGAGTGCAGCACGCTGTTCTAGGACCGTTGGCGGAGGTGGAAGCGGTTTTCCGGCCGCCAACGCTCGTGCCTGCGAGAATATCCAAGGGTTCCCGATCGCTCCGCGCGCAACGGTGACCCCATCCACGCCTGTTTGCTGGATCATGTCGACGCAGTCCTGCGCGGTAAACAAATCGCCGCTCCCGAGAATAACCTTGTCGGCAAACTGCGATTTCACCTCCGAAAGAAACTCCCAGCGACTGGGCCCGTTGTAGCGTTGTTCGACCGTTCGGCCATGCACGGTCGCCGCCGCCAAGCCAGCGGCGAATCCGCCTTCCAGAATCGTGAAGAAGTTGTCGCGACTCTCCGACGTGTCATCAATTCCACGGCGCATTTTCACCGTCACCGGAATCTCAGCCGGCACGGCATCTCGTGTGCGTTTGATAATCGAAAGCGCAACATCGGGCTGGCCGAGATGAAATCCGCCGCGACACCGCCCCAGCACTTTTTTAACTGGGCATCCAAAATTGATATCAATGACCGAAAAGCCAGCAGCAGCCAACCTTGCCGCCCCCTGAGAGAATTGCTCAGGTTCCGCGCCCATCAACTGTCCCGCGACTGGTTTCTCGTCGTCGGTGTTGTAGAGCACATGTCGATTCTTGGCCCGATCTTTGTAGTTGACCAAAAATTGGTCGAGCATCACCTCGCAGAGCGTGTAGCTGGCGCCGTACTCGCGAGCCAGTTTTCGCATCGGCCAGTCGCTGTAGCCGCTGAGTGCTGCCTGAACCACCGGAAAGCCAATATCCACGTTGCCAATCGCCAAATGCGGCAATGCTAGCGGCTGAGCACTCTCGTCAACGGCTTGGCCTGCCGTCAAAGTCGCGTTATTCGGTGCAGTTGTCACAATCCGCTTAAGTTGCCTTTGGCGTCGCGCCGATGATCTGAAGGGTGGGGGAATTCTCGAAACTGAGACGCATATTCTATGTCCATTGGTTCAGACGCCAAGTTGTTCAAGGCCGCCTTCTCGGCGACTTCTATCAGGAAGCTGCTCTTTGCAGGTGCTGCGCTGGCGGTAATGGGGCTGTCTGGTTGCCATGTCATTGGACTTCCCAGCTATCGATACGACGCTGCAACCACCGGCCAAGCGAGCAGTATGAACTGCGAGAACGGCTACTGCACTCAAGATTCCGTTACCGAAGACTGTCAGGGTGGGATTCTTCCGCCGATGCCAGGCTGGCTAGCGGAATGGCGCATGCGCCGGCAACAAAAAGAAGACTTACCGGAAGCTCCAGAATTTCCGCGATTCCACCCCCTCCCTACTCGCCCTGTCTTCGAAGCACGACCGGGAGACGACAATATTCCACAAATTCTCCCCGGCTCGCTGGACGCAGGCAGCCATCAGGCCGCAATGCCGCTTGATAGCAGCAGCTTCGCAGAAGGTGAATTTGCTGATCCAGGTGTGATCGAAGGCGACTTGACCGAGTACTTCGACGAATTCGGAAATCGCATCGCATCGCCGAAAAGCGGGACCGAGTACGGCAGGCTCTCTGGGCAAATCCGTCGCTAAGTGTCGCCCTGTCTGAGCAACACTTTCTCCAAATTCGTGGCGGAGATTCTGGTCTTCGCAGCGCCTTTTGGCGCCTCCTGGAAACGAGAGCGGGCACAGGCGAGTCGTCGAACGATCACCTACCCAAGTGCCTTCTCAAATAGCTTGAGCATTCGCGCCCAAGCCTTCTCGGCTTGCGCTTCGTTGTAAACGCGTGTGTCAGGTGGGCACCAACCATGGCCAGCAGGGTAGACCTCGATTTCAGCCGCGAGTTTTGCGTCGGCGAAGGATTTCTTCAACACGTCCTTCGCGTCGCTATCGCGTTGGTCATCGTTTTCTGCAATCGCGATGAGAAAATCTGCCTTCATTTTTGGGATCAGCAAATGAGGGCTATCGGGGCGATCCGTGACTAGCCCGCCGCCGTGGAAAGTTGCCGCTGCGCCCACACGATCCGCGACCGCGGCGGCTGTTCGCATCACGATGGGACCACCCATGCAATACCCGGTCGTTCCCACTTTCCGTTTCGTGTCTACCTGAGGCTGTTCGTCCAGCCAACCAATGAATGACTTGGCATCTGCCATGTGCGTTTCCGGCGTCAACGTTCTCGCCAAGTTACGTACATCGCGAATCGAAGTGTTCGCCCCATTCTCTGCAGTCGGGGCGGCTTGCTTGCGATAGAACGGATTTACAACCAGAACGCTGTAACCGGATTCAGCCAGGCGAGTTCCCATCTTTCGAAATGCAGGACGCAGGCCAAAAATGTCTGGCCAGATCAGAACCGCGGCATGTGCACCTTCTTTTGGGGCGACAAAGAACGCGTCACATTCGCCGTCCGGCGTCTTGATTTTCACATCCGTCTCGTTCACGTCGGCAGCGCCCGCGACGCGCGGCAACATCAGGGCAGCACTGCCCGCAGCGGCAAACGTTGCCAAGTCGCGGCGACTGTATTTCTTTACATCTTCTTCGAAATGGTCCTGATCACACATTGGCAACTCGCTTCTCTAATTGAGACAATTCACTGGGCAGAAGGACACTGGACAGAAGGGCACGATTACCTTGCCGCCGCACCATTCTAACGCTTCCGCTAGACCTTTGTTCCGATCGGGCAAAGCAAAATCGGAGAGTCGATCTGCGTTGCTTCAACATCAGAGCGAGCGTAGATACCTAAGCAGCTCCTTAAGCTCGTCGGCGGGCAGCGGATCTTCGAGCTGGTGCTGGTGATTCAAGAGGAGATCTTCCAGGTCCTTCGCTCGTCCATCATGAAGAAGCGCGTTTTCGCGTTGGCTGACACCACGCAGACTCGGGGGATTGAACCGCCGCGCGCCCTGTTCATCAACAAGTCCAACGTCGTAGGCCTGGGCGGAGGTGAGCGAAACTCCAGCGTGGCAGTCGACACAGCCTTCGCGTAAAAAGATTCGTCGACCACTGCGCAAGCTGTCGACGTTCTCGCCGCGGGCTGCTGACACACTCGGCGGGGGCGGCAAAGTCCGAATGAAGGCTGAAATCGCCTCCACGTCGCGAGCAGCAACCGAATGGTCACTGGCCATCGTCGACTCGATCGAGTGGGCTACTTGGTCTTCGAGCTCCTCCTGCTCGCCAAACCAACTGTACGGAGCTGTTTCACGGCTCCCCAACAAACTCAGAATGCGTTTTGCGGTGCCTTGCGAGTGATCCGTCAAATTGTCATTCAACAGGCCGCTAGTATGTCCGCCAACATGGCAACTTGCGCAGCTCAACCATCCATCGTGGGAGATTCTCGAGTCGTGAAACCTCTGCTCGCCCAGCTCCGTCAACGTCGGCTTGCGAAGGGGGCCAAGCATCACGTGTTCTGCGACACCGCTTCCAGAGAGAGGAACCAGAGTGATCGAATCGCTGTGCTTGCACAGAACAATTGCCTGCGTCATTCCAGAGTCTATTTCAACATCGATGGGCATCAACCCGGTTTCGAAGAAGCGAAAATCTTGTTCGCCTGGTACGCGGATAGCAAGCTGACTAGAGCCACTCATCGCAACTGCCAGCGTGCCGTCGCCGGCTTGAGCAATATCGGCTGGCGTTCCACCACCGTTGCCAGCAAATCCAACCGCAAAAAACTCGGCTTTGCGATAAATGGAATCCCCCTCTTCGGTCAACAGATTGACCAGAGGAATTCGACGCACATTGTTGCTCAGCATGCCTCCCCAAGTAATTTCACCTCGAACCGCCGGAATGAAGTCACTCAAATTCTGGCAAGCCAATAGGACGTCCTTCGAATCGGCAGAGAACCGCATTGCCTGGAAATTGTGGTCGTACAACCGATGGACATTTTTACTCCGCAGCGGCTCGCAACCGATCAATTCGATGCGATCACCAAACGCGTCTGCTACCAGGGCTCCCCGATGCTTACCCTCTCCAAACAGCAAAATCTGTCCACCATTTACAGTCAAGTCGGTGTGCGCATGTTGTGCGACCGCAAAGTGCAGGTCGAACGTCCAAGCAAACAGCCTGCGCGACCAACGGCCGCTTGCGTACAGCGTTTTCGTGGCGGCGTCGTACTGAATGTGCCCACAGCCACCCGGAACCGCAAGTTTGCAAATGGAGACAACCCGAAAAGCCGCGCCAGTCTTTTCGAGCCGGAAAATCCACAACCGCTCCTGTGTCTCTTCTGCAACGGCAAAGACATTCTCACCGAGCCTCTCCAGGTGCAAGAACGAGCTTTCGCCAGGCGAAAACTCTAACGTGGTCGTTTTCCGCGACGGCAAGTCAAAAACCAAAAGCTGCCCAGACTTCTGCGTCGCGATCAAGAAACTCTCGTCGTCAAGCGGCAGCATGGCAACTGGCTGGCGATAGTCACCAGTGGAATCGTACTCAGGAGCCCATCGGTACTCTTGTTGGCGATACCTCTCCGTCGGCGGTTCGTCGCTAAAGGCATCCGAATCATAAGCGTAGCTTGCGCCATAACGCTGCGTTGCTCCTCCAGAATACTTTGCCGGCTTCTTCTCAGGGACACGTCCAGAGATTTCGCTGGCGCCCGCATCGGCAAGCTCCGACGACGATAGCGCGCCGGAGTCAAGTTGCCCGGACGCGGGATTCGAAGAACACAGGAGGATACAGGCTGTTGCCAACCCGACTTGAAGCGTGACGAATGCGTTTCCAGCTCTATTCATGTTTTCGTTTCAAGCTCGAAGCAACTGCTATACTTTATCTGCCGCCAAGACGACTCTCTCGCCCACTCCGCCGAACTGAGTCGACGCCCAACCTCAGGTGACTTCTATTCTATTCCATTCGTCCGACTTTCGCTGCATTGGTCCTAGCAAACAACAATGGCGCTCATTCTGGGAATCTCGGCGTTTTACCACGACTCTGCGGTCGCACTGATCTCAGACGGCGAGATCGTTGCTGCCGCCAGCGAAGAACGCTTCACTAGGAAGAAGAACGACTCGCGTTTTCCGTCTTCGGCACTCGAGGCCTGCTTGCGCACCGCAGGCGCAGCAGCTTCCGATATCGACTATGTCGCTTTTTACGAAAAACCGCTACTCAAATTCGACCGACTCTTGGCAACGTACCTTGCGTTTGCACCGACCGGCTATCGATCTTTTGCAAAAGCGATGCCTCAGTGGCTGAGCAAGAAACTCTATCTGAGGCGGGAGATCTGCAGACGGCTCAAGCAACTATCAGGCAACAAGGCAATATCGCGAAGGATCATTTTTGGCGAGCACCATGAATCGCATGCCGCGAGCGCGTTCTACCCAAGCCCATTCGACCAAGCAGCCGTCATTACACTAGACGGCGTCGGAGAATGGGCAACGGCCAGTTGGGGTGTTGGGGAAGGACAGCAGTTGCGATTGCACGCCGAACATCGCTTTCCCCATTCGCTCGGCCTCCTCTACTCTGCGATCACTTATTTCTGCGGCTTCCGTGTCAACTCCGGCGAATACAAGCTTATGGGCTTGGCCCCCTACGGCCAACCACGATATTCCAAGCTACTAGAAGACCATGTTATCAAGGTCGCGAATGACGGCAGCTTCCGCATGAACATGCGATATTTCGAGTACTGCCAAGGGCTGCGGATGACCTCACGAAACTTCAACCGCCTAATTGGGCATCAACCACGAAAGCCAGACGCTCCGCTACGCCAAGTTGATTTAGATTTGGCAGCCAGCATTCAAACACTGCTTGAAAATATCGTTTTGAAGACAGCAATGCATGTCCACCAACGCACTGGACAGCGCAATCTGTGCCTTGCAGGAGGCGTGGCGCTCAACTGTGTTGCCAACGGACGCCTGCGCCGTGAAACTCCATTTGATAACATTTGGGTGCAACCCGCCTCTGGTGATGCTGGTGGCGCCCTTGGCGTCGCTCTACTGGTACACCACAATCTAATGAATCAAAAAAGAGTATGCAGTCCCACCGATTCGATGTTCGGCGCTCTGCTCGGCCCAACCCACGACTTTGACGCCGAAGTCAACCAATTAGTCAGTCGCGGTGCCGTCTGTGAGCGGTTTTCAGTCGCGGCATTGGACCAACAGATCGCCCGGCTACTCGACGAAGGCCAAGTTATCGGGTGGGTACAAGGGCGAATGGAATTTGGGCCTCGGGCTCTCGGCAATCGCAGCATTCTGGCTGACGCGCGGCGGACCGACACGCAGGCGAAGGTCAACCAGCAAGTCAAATTTCGCGAGTCCTTCCGCCCGTTTGCCCCAGCCGTCTTGGAACAGTTCGCTAAGGACTACTTCGATATCATTGATCCCCCGAACCCATACATGCTCTTTACTTGTCCGGTCGCTCGGAGTAGACGCCAAATTCCTCCGTCCACATCACCTCAGAATACGGACGTGGACACGAAAATTCACGCGCTTGTCAGGCAATCGCGAAGCGACATCCCGGCGGTCACACACGTCGACTACTCTGCTCGCGTGCAATCCGTTACAAAGTCTCACCACCCACGTTTCTTCGCTTTACTGTCGGCATTCCACGAGCGAACGGGATGTCCGCTTTTGGTGAACACGAGCTTCAATGTTCGTGGAGAACCCATCGTCTACAACGCTGAGGACGCCTATCGTTGCTTTCTCGCAACCAAGCTGGACGCGCTTGTCATAGATCGCTGGCTGTTTCTGCGACACCAACAACCCTCCGTCCCACAACAAACGCCGCGGCAGGTAGACTAATCTGCTCGAGGCCGTGCTCAAGAGACGTGCGGCAGTTCCTTCGTTAACTTAAAATTTCGGCAGGCACCGATGATTGCTTTGCGTTTTCTACTCGCCTTCCTCTTTATCGCAGTCGTGTGGCGACCCGTCTTAGCGACCCGCCCCAACGTGGTCGTTATCTATTTTGACGACACCGGTTGGACCGACTTTGGATGCTACGGTGGCGACGTCGACACGCCGAACGTGGATCGTCTGGCCAGCCAAGGCATGCGGCTGACCAACTACTACGCCCCGGCGCCAAACTGTTCGCCTTCCCGAGCAGGTTTGCTGACTGGACGATTTCCGTTTCGAGTCGGCATGTATAGCTACATTCCCACAAACTGTGAAATGCACCTCCCTGCGTCCGAAGAGACACTTGCGGAGCTTCTAAAACGCGAAGGCTACGCGACGGGCATGTTCGGAAAATGGCATTTAAGCAGCCTAAAATCACAGCAACCAACGCCTGGTCAACAGGGCTTCGATCATTGGCTCGCGTGCGATAACAACATGGTCAAGCGGAACCCTGACAACCTCATCCGCAATGGCACTCCGATCGGCAAGACCGACGGCTGGGCCGCGCAAATCGTCGCCGGTGAAGCAAATAGATGGATCGCCGATCAACAAAAGCCCTTCTTCGCTTACATTGCCTTTAGCGAGACACATTCCCCGCACGACGCCCCCACTGAACTGAAGCAAAAGTACGCTCAGCGCAGTGCTTCCAAGAAACGCGCCACCTACAAGGGTATGACCGAGTACGCTGATGCTGCCGTTGGCTCCATTCTAACGCGGCTAGATGAACTCGGCCTGACCGACAGTACAATTGTGTTTCTCGCCTCAGACAACGGACCGACGGACGAAAGGTCTTGCACTGGACTGCGAGGCAAAAAGAGCTTCACCTGGGAAGGTGGTATTCGTGTTCCTGCTATTGTGCGGTGGCCCGGGCAAATCCCGGCGGCAAGCGTCTCGGATGCACCGGTGGGAGGAATTGACCTCGTGCCGACACTTTGCGACGTTCTAAAGGTACCGCTTCCAACGCGGAAAGTAGACGGCGTGAGTATTCGCGCCGTTCTTGAGCAACGCGACTTCGAACGGCAAAAACCCATTCTGACGTTCTTTTATCGGACGAGCCCGGCTGCTTCGATGCGACTGGGTGACTACGTCCTTATCGCACATTCGGACGACGAAGCACGTAAGAAGTCACATCGCATCACCGCATCAGACATGCCGCTGATCAAGTCCACAGAGTTGGTATCCTTTGAGCTTTACAATGTGCGTGAAGACCTGGCCCAAGAGCACGATCTTTCCCACAAGGAGCCGCAACGATTGGAGTCGCTCAAGCGAATCATGATCAGACTCCATCGCGAAGCGATCGCCGAAGGACCTACGTGGGAATTCTCGCAGTAAGGCAGATACGCACTCGCCGCCCCAGTCACACCGCCCTAATCCACTGCGCTGAAGAAGTAGCGTTGTCGTAAACTTCCAGATCCACATACCTTTTCGACCAACACCGCAACTTGCAGATTGGCTTTATTGATGCGACCACGAATCCCGCAAACCGCAGCATTGGCTCTGGCTGTCACCTTGGTGTTTGGACCTGCAAAGGAATGCCAGGCACAGCAACGCAAACCGCTGCAACTGCATTCGCAAATAACGCATGTGCAGCCGATGACCGGAATCGTTTTGTGGAAAGACAATCAGAAATCGACGATGCTCGCCGACTGCATTTCGCTTGAATACCGCTATTGTGGATACAACGAAGTTGTCGACGCAAAAGGGCAGTACGACTTTACGAGACTAGACGCGATCCTGGACGATATCGCCAGCCGCAACCATCAAGCGGTAATCCGATTCTATTACTGCTACGTCGGCAAGGAAACAACCGTCCCGGAACATATCCGCCAGCGGTCGGACTACCAGGAGACAATTGGGATCAGCGAAGGCAAGAAAACCCACTTTTGCGATTGGAGCAACGCCGCTCTCCAAGAGTTTACATTGGACTTCTATACGAAAGTCTCCGCAAAGTACGATGGTGATCCGCGTATCGCATTTCTGCAAACCGGATTTGGACTGTGGGCTGAGTATCATATCTATGACGGCCCACGTAAGGTTGGCAAGACCTTTCCCAGCAAGGAATACCAAACGCGGTTCCTACGGCATCTGGATAGCGAATTCGAACAACTTCCTTGGTCGATCAGTGTTGATGCTGCTGACTACGATTACACTCCGCTCGAAGACAATCCATCGCTACTTGGCCTCACATTCGGCGTCTTCGATGACTCTTTCCTTTGCAAACAGCATCCCCGCGTCAATGCATTGAATTGGCAGACGCTGGGCAGTGATCGCTGGCAACGTGCGCCCGCCGGTGGTGAATTCAGCTATTACAACAAGAAGGACCAAAAGAACGCACTAAGTTCGTCTGGCCCAAATGGAGTTGCTTTCGAGACCGCTGCGCGACAGTTTCATATCTCTTACATGATTGGCAACGACCAGCCACGCTATCAAGATGCCGCTCGGATCCGATCCGCCAGCCAAGCGTGCGGGTACCGTTTCGAAGTCGTTGGTGCCAGCGTAAGCGATGCAAACCTCGAATTGACCGTCACCAATTCTGGGGTCGCTCCAATCTATCGCGACGCCTATTTTCAAGCTGGACAAAAGCGTTCCGCCCAGTCGCTCAAAGGGCTCTTGCCTGGTCAACGAAAGACATTCACCATCGCAGGCATCACGCCTGGCGAACTAGAGTCCATATCCATCTACTGCTCCGCAATTTTGCCTACGCAAGAAATCCAGTTCATCGCAAATCTTGACTAGCCTCATAGTTCCCTTCGTCACAAACCGCTTTTGGGTTTGAAGGCGGGGTAGCTGCGATGCATCCATGCGTTCTTCAGTGATGATCTGCGCCGGAGGGGATGTAGACGCTGGGACACAGAGGTCCAGTGAACTCGATTTCCCTTTGCCCCTCTTCCACTGCGCCGCCGCGCCTCTGCGCGAGCCAATCACGATCCCGAACATTCCCAAAGCTCGCGCAGGTCGTTGGGACGCAGAGGTCCAGTGAACTTGGTTTCCGTTTGCCCCTCTTCCACTGCGCCGCCACGCCTCTGCGCGAGTATTAACGTTCTTAACAATCCTCGCAACACGAAACAGCCGCACAAGCGCAAGCAGCTCCTCAGCCCGATCTGCGTCAGGGTTTTACCAGGGTCACTCATTTATTCAAAGTACGACTGCTTCAAGACACCGCAAATTGAACTTTTGAGTTACCCTGAGGGTTTTACGGGGCAACTCGACGACACCTTTCTTACTTGCTAAGCTGATCCTGAAACGCCGCACTGTTCGCATACCACCCAGCGGCAAGTCCAACGCCAAATCTATCGCGACACTTCCTGTCTCAGGATAGATCCCTATACGCTGACATCTCACAAGCCGCTCCTCTCTGCAATGAGTACCATGCCACCGAATAAGCTCCGAACAATCGCACCTGCCTTTGCCACCTTCTGCTTCGCCCTGCTCTCCGACGGCTTGATCGCTCAACAACTGCCGCGTGAGAACATCGTTGACGTTCCGAGCAAGCAAGAACAGGGGCTGTGCGTCAGCAATCTGTTCCAAACAAACATGGTGCTGCAACGCGAGAAGCCGCTAAAGATCTGGGGCTGGGCAGATCCGTCAGAGGAAGTCACAGTGACGTTTGCGGAAGCCCAAGCGAGCACGAAAGCGGGGCCAGATCGGCGCTGGGAGCTTACACTACCCCCGATGCCAGCTACGCCTGATGCACAGCAGATGACAATTGCTGGAAAAACACAAACTCTGACACTCGAGAATATTCTGATTGGCGACGTTTGGGTTTTGGGCGGTCAAAGCAATATGGAGTTCCCCTTAGACCGAATCGAGAATGGTCAACTGGAGATCGTCTCTGCAAATTATCCGAAAATCCGCATCCTCACAGTACCGGCGATGAACGGCCCCGAACGCAGGGACAGCTTTGAACGATTGCACGAATGGAGTGACTGGTTTGGACGGCATTACCGCAAAGGGGATTGGGATGAATGCAGTCCAGAAATTGCTCGCGAGCTGTCGGCAATTGGCTTTGTCTTCGCACGCCGCATCCACATGGCTTCGATGGTTCCAATCGGCGTGATCGATGCATCGCGAGGCGGCACGACCGTCGAAGCCTGGACGCCAGATGAAGACTTGCGGCAGATTGTTACTCCGCAGGTGTCCAACTTGCTCAGAGAGTGGGATGAGAAAGTTGCGGAGTGGGACGCAACTGCAGACTTGCAGCAGCGAATAGCAAATTTCAAAAGCAGAGTAGAACGTTTTGCAAATGAAGGTCGCCCGATTCCGGCCAACGAGAAAGAACCAACAGACCTGCGCCCGGGACCAGCCATGGATCAGAACCGTCCCGGCAACTGCTTCGCAAGCATGATTGGCCCACTCGTTGGATTTCCTGTCAAAGGCGTGATCTTCCATCAGGGCTATAACAACTGCTTCAACGGCACCGAGGGCGCGATGCTCTATCGTCAAGTATTCCCTGAGATGATCAAGGCTTGGCGTGAGGCTTTTGACGATCCGCAATTGCCTTTCGGGATCCTCTCGCTGTGTACCGAAGGTCCCGTGCAGACCTTGGACAACTATTGCGAGATGATGGCTAATACCGGGCCGTTTATTCGCGAAGCCCAGTACCAAACTTTCCTTGAGTTGTACCGAGGTGGCGACAAACACATTGGTTTCACCAGTACGTACGATTTGCGTCGCCGCTGGTATCACCCGCAGCTCAAAATCCCAGCCGGTGAACGCATCGCCCGTTGGGCATTGGCAACGCAGTACGGTTTCGATGGAGCCATCCGATGGAAGCCACCGCTTGTCGAGTCCTCCGAAGCGGCCGGCGACAAATTGGTTATCCACTTGGATGAACCTGCGAGCGCCGTTGACGACGGCGGGCCGATTCTCGGTTTTGCGGTAGCAGGAAAGGACCGCAAGTTTCATCCCGCGCAAGCTGTGCATCAAGTGACTGGGCAAGATGATCGCGGTCGAGAAAAGACCGACAAACGCATCTTAGAGCTGAGCAGCCCAATGGTGCCGGCTCCAGTGCACTTCCGCTATGCCTGGGCGCGCAGCCCGCTTGGCAATTTGCAGGCCGAACGGATGACCGACATCCCATTCGCGACGCAGCGCAGTGACAATTGGTCGCTGGAAAATGTTCCGACTGGCGTGCATGCAGAACCGGTTCAAGGAAAATGGACTCGGCCGCAGCAACGCGCAATTCTGGACGCACTTCGCGAGCAGGACATCCAGCGCATCATCGCTGAGGCTGAGACTCTCCAGCGTTAGATACGCCGCCGGGTCAATCAAGCTGTACGTTTGTGCGAATCGCACGAGCTGCTAGTTTTCGTACTTAGAGCCGCCGAAGTTTGGCATCAGCGAACGCAATATCGGCTTGAGCTGCTGCTTGCCTGGAGTGTTCTTGGCGATCAAGCGGGCTTGGTTCTTCAGCCGGTAAGCTGTGCGACGCAGAGAGCTATCGTCTGCGAGTCCGTGTGACATCCGCCCGCGGACATTGGTCAACTTGTACTTGTAAGCCTGTTCGCCGTACCCGAAATCAATCTTTGTTACATCGCGACGCTGGCACTCCCGCACGACTTGCAAGAACAACTCGGTACCGGGAGATCCGTAACCGTACTCGGGAGCAAACACAGGGAACCAGTAGTGGAGAAAATCGCCTTCGAACAGACCGTAGTGCATCGCTACTGGTTTGTCGCCTGCGAACAACACACTCAACAATCCATGCAACCCGTCGCGGTCCAAACAGTGCAGTCGGTGCAACAAAGTTCGAATCCACGCTTGGCTGAGGATGTCAAACGTATGCGTTCGTTGATATTGGTCGCGTTTCCACCCGATCAGTTCGTCAAGCAAATCCGCTGAACGGCAATCGAATTCAAACCGAAGCGGCCCAACGTCGCGGGCGAGGCGTCGCGTCTTCTGGTCTTGGCGGTCGACAGTCGTACTCCGAGAGCGCAAGTCTGCCTCGTAACCACCAGGGCAAATCTCAAAATCGGCCATGAAGGCTGGCGTCGTTCCAGCCGAAAACAATCTGCAGTCCGGCAATTCCGGTGGAGACGCGTGAAAACTGTAGGAACGGATCCCAACCGCTCGGCAAAGATCCATTGCGGACAGGCCAAGCGAAGTGGGTTTCAAAATTCCGTGCGCATCGTTGATCCCCAGCCCAGGAGGACGAGCGTGCCTTCGTGGGCTCAACTGGACCGGCAGCACCGCGATCAACTCGCCCCCGCGACGAGCGGTTGCAAGGTAACAATCGTTCGCACACTCAGCCACTGCAGCGGTGAATCGGTGACCAAAGTAGGGGCTGCGGTAAATACCGTCAGCTGCTCGGATCGTCTCCCACCGTTCTACATCGCTGCTTGTCAGTTCCGGTGTTTTAACAAGTTGATATTCCAAATCACGCGGTATCCCAGTTTTGGCGGCGCGCGCGACCGCGGAGCTTTGGCACTCGTGCTCATCACCAGCAGGATCGGGTGACGTACTGAGCTTCTCTCCGACTTGCACTTTGTCACTTCGCTAGGGGCGGGGTCACCGGTAGAACACTTTCAAACATATAGTAGACGAAATTGGCCAATCGTCAGCCTGAATTTCCAAGCCCTTGGGCGGTTCTAGGACATTAATTGTCCCACTTGTCCCAGCCAGGTTGGATTTGCGAAGCGGAAGTTTTTCGTTGAGCCATGCAAGTATTCTGGGGGATACAAGATTCTTTGAATTGCTGGTGACCGAACGTGTCCAGGCGACTGCGAAACTGAAATTGTGTTGGCCAGGGAGGGCCGCTTTCACAGGTTTTGCAGTCAAAAGGCAGTTTATCATGCAAGTCGCAACACTCGTCCCAGCCCTCTCCCACATCACCAAGCTTGATCGCTCGACAGCTAAGCAGCTTTGCTTTGACTTTGCGGATGAATCGCCTTCCCGCCCAGCCGCTCGCGGGAAAGCCCAAGTCCCGGCCAAGAAGCGGATTCGCACGCTGAAACGCATCCCTCGTGCAGACGAACGCGAAGTCACACGAACGGAAACCGCTGGAACGGCCAGCATCATGCCTGCCGAGCAATCGATCAACCTTGAAAGCGTGCGAAGCGGCCAGCGATACGGGGCTCCTATCCGAATGGGAGCCGCCATGATTGCCGTGCTCAAACGCTACGGCATCACCGATCAGGAAATCCAGGAAGGCGTTGAGGCATATGCCAGCAAATTCCAAACTGCTGCCGCGTCCTAGTGCTTCGTAGCCCGGTCATTGGATATCAGGTCGGTCCTACATATCTAAAAAGGAAGCTCGACCGTCGCCCCGAACTTGCCCAGGATCGGCTCGGAGTGGCGATCTATCATTGAATATGCAATTTCAATCGCCTAACCAACCTGTCGACAGAGCGAATCAGAACTTGAATCTGGAAATTTGCAGTAGAAGGCAGCTCGAGTTTTTTGGGGAGGAGCGGCTGCAGAGCGTGTGATGTCTGAAGCACCGGATTCAAACCTTGATTGACCCTGAACACTGCGACAAGCGGGAGTGAGCGGTGCCTGAATTGTGTTAAGCTGTTAGGAAGAACTATTTCCTGCCCTCCAGTCAGTCGCGTCGCCGATGTTCGAGTTTGCAAATTTCGTCAGAGAAATCTTGGCCGATGGTCGCGCCGTGGTGCCAGTCTGGCGAAGCTTCGTGGAACACAACGACGGTACGGTGGCTCGGAAAATCATTTCCGACGCATATCCAATCTTACAAAGCGACTCTGCGGGTACGCTTCCCCCACTGAATCTCGACGCAGCGTTTTGGGCCTTCCGAACTCTCCACTGGTCCAGTTGGATTCTGCTGAACCGATTCGAGCAAGACACGGCCCTGCCGGACTGTCTAGCAAAAACGCGTCCGGATGTGAATGTGCCTGCTAATCACCCCTCGGTTGACATGGGACTTCAATACCTGCACAGTGTGTCGAAGCAAGTCCGCAGTTGGGCCTCGGAGGATGAGTTGCTGCATCGACTGCTAGATATCCTGGTCGAGTGGCCGCTGTCGGCCGTCGGCACCGGTGCACCTGCGAGTGCTACCGGGATCAACTTACTGCTTGCCGATCCCAATCTCCAACTAGTGCTTCGAGATCGAATCCTAGAGCGGCATGTGACGACCGAACAGTTCTCCCACCTTCCGGCGCAACAGCTCAACGTGATCGCCAACTTGCTAAGCGACGCAGCCGGCCGATATTCGGATTTGCTTCCCGATTGCTGGCAAGATCTTCAAAACGCATCCGCTCGTTCGTAGCTCGTTCAAACGCATCCTCTTCAACTGCCTCATCTTCAACGCTCAGCCAGCGTGCCATCGCCCGCGACGTCACAGCCAAAATCGCAAGGCATTTACCTGCCGACGATGGCGGATATGTTCGAGTTGTTGCTTTTGTCCTACCATATGGCCAGCAACGACAAGAAAGCGGAACGCCGCGCCGCGTGAACCTGCATTCGCCAGACCATCCAACCATGCCAAGTGCAATGACGACAACGCAACTGACAGACGAACGAGCACTGCTGGACGAACGGTTGGAGGCCATTGAAGTCCGCGGAGCGCGGACACACAACTTAAAAAATGTCGACCTGGAGATTCCGCACAACAAGCTAACTGTCTTGACGGGTGTCAGCGGCAGCGGAAAAAGCTCCTTGGCCTTCGACACAATTTACTCCGAGGGCCAGCGGCAATACATCGAAGGCTTGAGCACTTACGCCAGACAGTTTCTCAATCAACTCGCCCGGGCGGATGTCGATTCGATCCGCGGATTACAGCCGACCCTTTGCATCGATCAACGCGTCGGCATCGCAAATCCCAGGAGTACCGTTGCGACTATTACGGAGATCTACGACTACTTGCGTGTTCTCATGGCGCGCGTCGGAACGCCTTCGTGCTTTCAATGTGGCGAACGCATACAGCAGCAGTCACCCGCAGACATCCTTGGACGAATTGCAAAATTACCCGAAGGCACCCGTCTCGTCTTGATGTCTCCCATTGTTCGATCCCGAAAAGGCGCGCATCGTGACGTGTTCGCTAAGATCGAGAAGGCTGGTCTGCTGCGAGTCCGAGTTGATGGAGAAATGTACGAAATTGAAGACGTCCCCGATCTAGCGGTTCGAAAAGACCACACGATTGAGGCGGTGGTGGATCGCGTCGTTCTACGTGACGAGGAATCATCGCGAATTGAAACGTCCATTTCTACTGCACTCGAGCTGTCTTCAGGCTTGGTCTCGCTGTCTTATCGACGCCCCGCTGAAGAAGATCACGAGCCCGAGCCGTGGAAAGACGAACTGTTCAACACAAACTACTCCTGCGCCGCCTGCGGTGCCGCCTTTGAAGAGATCGAGCCGAGGACATTCAGCTTCAATAGCCCCATGGGCGCTTGCATGGAATGCGGCGGTCTCGGCGTACAAGAAGACTTTACCGATGCATTGTTGTTTCAATTTCGCAATTCCGCCAAGCTAGAGCGATGCTTCGCGGTCCCGCGAGACGCGTCGAAGTCGACAACACGCAAGGTCCGCACGCTCATCCGGTCAGCCTGCGACGCTGCGGGGCTTTCCCCGACGGATACTATTGAGAAGGCCCCCGCGAAGCGAACCATCTCTGCATTGCTGTCCAGCCTCAAGCAGAGTTTGTCGGAAATGTACGACGCGCTGGACGAAGACGAGCAAGCTGAGTTGGCTTCGCTACGTGGACGACAAGACTGCGCCAGTTGCGGTGGATCTCGTTTGAGGCCCGAAGCGCTGTCGGTCAAGTTGGGGGAACGGTCAATCTACGACATCACCTCCCTGTCCATCGCCGAAGCCTATCAGTGGGCACAAGAATTGACCGTTCCAAAGTTTCGCGAGGAGATTGCAAAGCCGATCATCGATGCCATGCTCCATCGCCTAAGATTCCTCAACAAAGTTGGTGTCGGCTACCTTACACTTGCTCGCTCCGCTGACACACTCAGCGGTGGTGAACTTCAGCGAGTGCGTTTGGCAACTTGCATCGGCAATGGCTTGGTCGGAGTCACCTACATTTTGGACGAACCTTCCATTGGACTTCACCAACGCGACAACGACCGACTCATCGAGTCAATGTTGGAACTTAAGAAGAACGGAAACACGGTACTCATCGTTGAACATGACGAAGCAATGATGCTGGCCGCCGACTACTTGGTCGATATCGGCCCAGGTGCCGGTGAACAGGGAGGCAAGATTGTCTCCGAGGGCACCCCCAAGCAAGTTGCCAAATCACGGTCGTTGACCGCGGAATATCTCTCCGGCAGACAGCAGGTCAGCGACAATAGCGAGCGCCGCAAACCCAAGAAAGGCGAGCGGCTGAAGCTAAGTGGTGCCAATCTTCACAATCTAAAGAACCAAACCGTCGAAGTACCGCTCGGCGTCTTGGTCGGCGTCACAGGTGTCAGCGGAAGCGGCAAAAGCTCGCTCGTTAGCCAGACTCTGCTGCCTGCGCTTGGATACGAGATCGGACAGCGACTTACCCGCCCCTCCGCCTACGCAAAGCTGCTCGGCCACGAGAAAGTGGACAAGCTGGTCGAGATGACGCAAGCACCAATTGGGCGATCTCCGCGCAGTACGCCGGCTACATACTGCGGCGTATTTGATCTGATACGAAACGTGTTTGCTCAGACCAAAGGTGCCAAAGCGAGAGGTTTTACCGCTGGGCGCTTCAGCTTCAACGCCGGTGGTGGTCGCTGCAAAGAGTGCGCGGGACAAGGGCAACAGAGAATCGAAATGAATTTCTTGCCCGACACGTATGTGCATTGCTCAACCTGCAATGGCCGACGCTTCAACCGCCAGACTCTTCGCATCCAATACAAGGGGCTGAGTATTGCTGACGTGCTGGAACAGTCCGTTGACGAGGCGCTTGGGTTCTTTGAGAACTTTTCCAAAATCGCCGCTATCCTGCAAACGCTGCACGATGTTGGCCTGGGCTACCTCCGCCTGGGCCAAAGTTCAACGACGCTAAGCGGTGGGGAGTCGCAACGCATCAAATTGGCTGCCGAACTGGCCAAGCCCTCCACGGGCCAGACGGTCTATTTTTTGGACGAACCAACAACGGGCCTCCATTTCGACGACATTCGTCGGATGATTCAAGTGTTGCGAAGCCTAGTTGACAAGGGCAATACGGTCGTTGTCATCGAGCACAATTTAGATGTCATTCGCGCCTGCGATTGGCTCATCGACGTTGGCCCTGACGGCGGCAACGCTGGTGGCGAAGTCATCGCGACCGGCCCACCAGAAGCAATTCAAAAATGCGCCGACAGCATCACAGGACGCTACATCTAGCCAACCGCACTGTCCTCAGATCCAGCTACGCTTCCCAACCGCCCAAAGCACTCTCATGAATCATCTTTGCAGTATTTCGCAATAATTTCGGCGCGGACAAGCGTGAACTAGCGAATCTATGTGTTCGTGTCATGTCCCGTCGGCGCCACATCGCCTTCGCTGGTCCGAGCCCATTGCTTCATCCAAATGGAAAGCTGCCGAGAGCGGAGCTCGCCGCCTTGCAAAGTTGAACTAGCTTCTACTAGACGACATTGCCACAGCCTTTACAGCGGCATTCGAAGCGGCCACGCCAAACGCGATGGGTGCCACAGCGACCGCACCGAAGTCCCGGAACAAATTGAGCTGAGCAATGCTGGCAAGATCGCACGTAACGGGTACCTCGAGCGTTCCGAGCAAGTCGCCCAAGGCAAACCGGGCATATCCCAGCGCGCTTTCGCCGGCCGTGCTTTGTTGGGCCAGTTGGGAGACGCGTAGACTCTGCCGAAATATCGTTGCTCGCTGCGCGCCGAAGCCTGCGGGAGGACAAACGTTTTTGAAAACCCGACGGTTTTTTAGCGTGTTCGAGCTTCTTGTGTTTGTTGGTTATGAGGTTGGCCATTGCAACTTTGTTCGAGCGTCCACCGACAGCAACACGTTTGGGCGCCCTTCCTTAAACAGTTAGCCGAAGGCGAGCACAAACCCGCTGTTCGCTGCCTGTGCACGAGAGTGTTCTTGGCTCAGCCAGCGGGAGCCCTCTTGATGACTTTGCGTGTGAATTATTCTCCTGCGAAACGAGCTTCCATTCGAGCACGCCCCTCAACGTCCGCTTCGGCCAAAGC
>CAYPLE010000061.1:0-8411 GCA_964411445.1 uncultured Pirellulaceae bacterium | reverse complement strand
CGAAGGCATTCCTCAACCTGTATTGGTCGCAGCCGACGCAGCGTATCGCTACGAATCCTGCTCGCCACCATCCGCATCATAAGCCTCGCGCTCAAACGGATTGTCCCGGTAAAAACGGCGACCAGTCAACCACATGAAGACGGACGAAATGAAGTACGCAGGCAGCATAAATGGCCCCCAGCGCTCATACTGCCGAACGTGAACAGCTTCGTGTTTACGAGATATGTCGAGCGATGCATCTGTTTGCCCTAGTATTGCGTGGCCCAACGTGAGCGCAAGCGTGAATTGCCCGTACGGCAAATTTTGCACAAACCACTTGATGCCACCATCGTAGAATTCGATCGCTCGACCGCGAATCCGCGCGCGACCGCCGAAGCAAAGCCCGATACCTCCGATCAAGAGTCCGAGGAGCGTATAGGGTAACGCCCACAGTACTCGGATTATCAATAGCATTGCGGCAATCAGAGACATCTGTGACCTAGGAGAAAAGCCAAGCGTCCAGAACACATCCGTTTCGAAAACCTTTCAAGCCGAGGTCACAGAAGCACTTTAAAAAAGCTTTACTGTGATAAGGCTTGCAAATTTGGGTCGAGTGGATCTTTCGCCATCCGCTGCGTGTAGTCGCCCGTCTTGCAAGCCTTGCTCCAGACGTCTGATGGAACATCGTTCATCCGACCTATCGCCTGAGTCAGGTTGAGAGCTTCGAGCGTGACGATCGGATCGGAAGACTCTGCCAGGATCGACACAATACTCTGAAATCCAGTTTTCGTGTCTCCCAATGCATAGATAGCCTCTGAAGCAGCCAGGCGGACTGACTCCGACGAATCCGTTAGCAATGCCGCGAGTCCTTCTTTCGCCGAAGCAGCTTGCTCGCCGCGGATTGTACAACCCACGGCAGCCCAGTAACGCATCACTGGATGCGCGTGGCCAAGTGCCTTTTCAAGCTCGGGCAGTGAACCAGAATCGCCGTCACCTGCCAAGAGAGCCAACTTCAAAACAGTGTCATACGGAAAGTCTTGACTGTGAACGTACTCGGCGACGGTGCCCTTCTTCGACAGCTTGGTGTACATCGCTTCGGGCACAATGCCGGTATCGCGAATTTCACGCATCTTGTTCAGCGTTGCAGCCCGCATGGTTTCAAGGCGTTCACGCTGTGATGGATCATTGGCCAAGTTCTTCAGCTCCCACGGATCCGAACCGGTATGGTAAAGCTCCTCCGTTGGTTGCGGCACGGTCCAGTATGCAGACTGGATGTCGTTCAAGCCTCCGTCTTGCCGCACCCTGAACAAGGATTGCCAGCCGATTTGACCATGCGGGTAGCCGGTGTAAATTCCACGATGTCGATGCGGATGGAAGTTGCGAATGTATCGATACTCACCGTCCGTCACGCCACGAACAAAACGCAACATGCGAGAGTCAAACCGCTGACCAAACAGGAAGACGAACTCTTCAGCGGGCTCAGCAGCTTCGCCTGCAAACGCCCGACCTTGGAATTGATCTGGAATATCAACACCAGCCAAACTGAATACCGTTGGCGGGAGATCGATAAAGGCCACGGGACGATCGCTAACTGTACCTGACGCCGATGGAGCCAGATGTTGCCATTTCTTTGGGAAGTGGGCAATCATTGGAACGTGCGTGCCGGTATCGTTAATGTATCGCTTTGACCGTGGCAAAATCCCACCATGGTCTGCATAGTAGAAAACGATTGTGTTCTCGCGAACTCCTTCGTCGTCTAGTTCTTTGAGCCAGCTCCCAATCTGCTTATCCATGGCCGTTATGACGTCCATGTAGGTCACCCAGTCCTGTCGAATCTCCGGTGTATCTGGGTAGTGAGGCGGCAGAGTGACGGAGGCTGGATCTCGAGTCGGTTTGGCAGGAATCGTGCCATTCTTGCGATAACCATCCGTTTTGGCCTTAAACAAACAGCTTTCATGGCTGATCGTCGTGTTGAAAACCGCGAAGAAGGGTTGCCCCTCGGCCCGATTCTTCCAATGCGCCTTTCCACTGCATTCGTCCCAGTGGCTTTTGTCGTCGGTGCGGAAGTTGTAATCGGTCTTGGAACGATTTACACAGTAGTAACCTGCCTCACGAAGAAACGACGGATAAGTTCGAAAGTCCTTGGGGACAGGATAACGGCTACGCATGTTGTGCGTACCGTTGCTACATGCGTACCGTCCGAGAATCATTGTGTTCCGAGCAACTGCGCAAACAGCTGCATTCGAGTAAGCATACTTGTAGCGAATGCCGGTTTTGGCCAAGGCATCGATGTTGGGCGTTTGAGCGTCTTCGTTTCCGTAGCAACCAATCCAGTGGTGACTGTTGTCTTCACTGGTCACCCACAAAATGTTCGGTCGATCGCCGCTGGCTGCAACTTTTGCAGGCTCCGCCGCGAGCATTCCAGGTGTCAGCGTTAGGACTGCAAGCCCAGCCAGCATGATTCTAAGAAGCGATAGCGCCCGGTACATTTCCGTTAGCCCAATTCGAAGCGTCGTCATGATTCCCGCCTGTCCAAATTTCATCCAAAGCTGTTCCAAAGATAGCACGATTCGTGGCCGCGCTCGTCGTAGATTGTAATCAGTTAGTCCCGCGCGTGTGGCTCCCGGTTCTTTTTGCTAGCCAGACTTGATTACCGCCGAGCAAGGACGGTTCGCCCCGTAAGGACGACACACACGCTCATCCGGGCGATAACGGATCGGGTAGATTGGGGTATGATAAGCGGTTTTGAGAAGACACTGCGTGCGCGGAATCTCCACTTCGCCCGCCCGCTTATTTTGTTCTGCAAACTTCCCTCGACCGATCTATCCATACTGGAGCGAACGCAATGCCTGGAGCAGCAAGAACACTTGGCCAGCAATTGGGTTGCTTGTTAGTCCTTGTGGTCACAGGCTACCAGACCCTTGGGCAGGAACCACTTCAAACGAACCAGCGAAAAAAGGAATCGAAAATGTCAGCCGAGCAAGTTTTTGAGAAGATGGTCGGGGACTGGGAAGGCGAGTGTAAGACTTGGTTTGAGCCGGGTAAACTGGCAGATACATCGAAAGTCAAGGGCGAAATTCGCAAGCAGCTCAACGGGAAGTTCTTCCGCCATACCTATCAAGCAACCATGCTTGGAAAGCCGCGCAAGGGCGAAGAGACGCTCGCCTACAACTCGATAACCAAAGACTTTCAGGTTTCCTGGTTCGACGATTTTCACATGAGTGAGTGCATTTTGTTCTCGGTCGGGCCGTCAAGCGAAGGCGGATTTTCAGTCATGGCAAAATACGACACCGGCGCCGACCAGCCTCAGTGGGGCTGGCGAACCCAGTATGAGATTGTGGACGAAGATCATCTTGTCATCACCGCCTACAATATCACGCCGGATGGACAAGAAGCCAAAGCGGTAGAAACGAGTTACGCTCGCGTTAAAGCTGCCGGCAAGTAGACAGGCGACTTGTTCAGGGCCCAGTCGTCGAACGTCGATTGGCCCTGGCGACCTTATTAGGCTACTTCTCGAAAGACCCACTGCGGAATCAAACTACGATATTGGTGAAACGGCAGCAAAGTTGAGTGCACCGCACACTGAAAATCGGCCTCGCTCAACTTGCCTTCGTCATAGTCAAAAGCCTGCAAATCGAGAGTGCCGTAGACGGACAAGAGCCAATCCGGCGATGCATCGTGGTCCCAACACAACTCTGCGACGAAACACAATGCAAAACCAGCAGAGAGCGCCCCGGCTGAAAGTTTAAATTCCGCCGTCGCCATCAGCGCTCGCAGGACTTGCTCGTCGGGCGCTAGCTGTGCCTCTTGTGATCTAAACGCAACCGGTGCCTGCTTGAGGAGGTATTCGACATCCGACTCCTTTGCAAGGCAAATGTCAATCATCCAAGGCAAGGGGGAATCGCACTCGAGGATCATTGCGTCGCCCCAACGACGAATGTCGTTCCAGTCAAGGACCGAACGCTCCAGTCCAACTTTGGCGAATCGATAGTGGGACTGCGGAACTTCGGGGTCAAACAAAAGCGCGCTCCACACCAAGAAACGAAACAAAGCGTATCACCGGTTGCCAAGTCAGTTAGACTGTTCAGAGACGCTCAAGGTTCACCGTTGGTCGCTCGCCGCGGCCAATCAGACGTGCTACTCGCGAATCTCGTCGGCAATAGCGAATGCGATCTCCATCGCTTGTTCGTAATTCAGGCGAGGGTCGCAGTGGGTGTTGTACGCCTGATGCAAGTCATCTTCGGTAATCCCCCCCGTTCCTCCAAGGCACTCGGTAACATTTTCACCGGTCAATTCCAGATGGACTCCTCCAAGAATTGTGCCACAATCGCGGTGGACGGCAAAGGCAGTCCGTAGTTCGCCAAGCACATCATCAAATCGCCGCGTCTTATGCCCACTTCCTGCTGTGACCGTGTTGCCATGCATCGGGTCACACGACCACAGCACATGCATCCCACTACGGTTCACTTCAGAAATGATGCCAGGCAGCACTTCGCCAACATGATCATTTCCAACTCGATGAATCAGAGTCACCTTGCCAGGAAGGTTTTCGGGATTGAGCAATCGTAAAAGTGCGACGACTTCTTGCGGATTTGCCGTTGGCCCAATCTTGACTCCAACAGGGTTCTGGATTCCGCGCAGCATTTCCACGTGTGCACCTGAAATGGATCGCGTCCGCTCGCCGATCCACGGAAAGTGGGTTCCGAGATTGTAGAAGCCATTCTTCCGAATACTCTCCCTCGTGAGCGTCTGCTCGTATTCCAGGTGCAATGCTTCGTGCGAAGTGAAAAAATCCACGCGTCTAAGGTCTGGAATTGCGTTGGGAGAAATAGTCTCCAAGAATCGCAAGGCGTCCCCGAGGGAGTCAACGACTTCTTTGTAGCGTTCGAGGCGGTCGCTGTGTGAAACGAAATTCAGTTTCCAATTCTCTGGATGGTGCAGGTCCGCAAAACCTCCTTCACTGAGAGCGCGGATGAAGTTCAACGTCAATGCGGAGCGTTCATATCCACGCATCAGCAACTGCGGATTACTTTGTCGGTGGTCCCGCGAGAACGGCGCGCGATTGATCAAGTCACCGCGATACGAGGGCAATTCTGTGCCGTCTCGCACTTCGGTGTCTCGAGACCGCGGCTTTGCATATTGTCCAGCGATGCGTCCGATCCGCACGACCGGCTTTCGCGAACCATAAACGAGCACCAGGCTCATTTGCAGCAGAACCTTCAGCTTGCTGGCAATCGACTCCGAATCGCAGTCGTCAAATGACTCCGCGCAGTCCCCTCCTTGCAGCACCCAAGCGTCACCCATTTGGGCTGTCGCGAGATTGGCTCGCAGGCGATCGACCTCCCAACTGGTTACCAATGGGGGCAATCTACGAAGGGTAGCCAGGACTTCATTCAGCGCGGCGGAATCCTCGTAGCTAGGTTGCTGCTTTGCGGGCTTTGAACGCCACGAATCTGCTGTCCATGCTTCAGTCATCGGTCGAGTTTTCCGGCCAATCGCGGTCTGTTGGGCCGGCAAGCAGCCAGCACTTTGAACGAACACCAGGGCAAGACGAACAGCCTAGTCGCAACTCTTCCGCTCGCCTAGCCTGATCCGAGTTTGGGGCTCAAGCTCAAGCCGCTAAGCCACGCAACCGGCCGCGAGTACCTTCAACCACGATTCCAAAAGCGCATTCCAATGCAGTAATCGTTTCAACCAGACTTTCGAGCAGCAGAATCGCGACAAGTCGCATTTTCGGAGCCGGTCGAACTTCGAAGCTGAAGAATTTCCGCGGGGCCCCTAGGCGCTCGAATCATCCTCGGTAACATTTCTCGTGCGGGATGGAGCAGCCCGGTAGCTCGCGAGGCTCATAACCTCGAGGTCGTCGGTTCGAATCCGGCTCCCGCAACTTCTCTGTTTGGTTGGAACACTTTCCGACCCACCAGTAAACGAATAGCCGTCGTGGTCCCCACGGCGGCTTTTTTCGTTTTATCCCGTTATTTCGCAATGACTTGCGTCAATGCGGCTGGCCCCGCGTTTCTCTGCCGTCTGAGACCGTTCAGATAACCCGGCGCGATTTCGGCGGCCCGTTTTCGAGCTCTGGCCCAGAATTCTGACGTTCTCCGTTTCTGAGGGCCGTCGGGTTAGAAGCCGTCGGCACCTCCCAATCGATCAGGTTTAGAACAGCGCCGGACCCCGGAAAACATTGGGTTTGAAAGAGTGTCGCTCGGAGTAGAGAAGACGACGATCGCTCAAAACGCATCTTTCTGGGTAAGAAGGCGTTCAGAAGCTCAGAAGAATCGCCAAGACGCTCAGAAAACCCGATGAGGCCTCAGCATTGAAATATCCCACCACACCAGACGGACGATACTTCGTTCGTTCACAATGAACGGCTTTGGCCTTGCACCAATCCGAATCTCGACGAAGAAACTCGCCAGCGATTGGTGGTGGAGCTAATGTCCGCCCACCAGGGAGTTGCCGCCGCAAAGCGATCCGGCAACAAACTTGCCCTCGACGACGCCCGCAAGAAAGTCCACGCCGCCAAAGTCGCCCTTCGGTGAACGAGGCCCTACGTGGTGGGACGACGACATTGACCACAATCGCAAGTTAATCAGAAACACGCCCTACGCCGATTGGTGGTCATCCCGCGAAGGATAACTTTCCGAAGAGCCCGTCTGTCGCACCGCCACCCACCAAAACCACACATCTACCGTGCGGCTTGAGACACACTGGCCTGCACTGCTGCTAGTTGATTTGCGGTGAACGTGGTTGCAATCCGCTACTTTTGAACGGCAAGCGTCAATACGTTGTACGGTCTCGGGCCATCATGGTCATTTTTGTCCTTCGGTTGTGTCGACAAGCTTTCGAACACGAACGTGTGCGATTCACCGTTGTCGTCGGTCAGTTCAACTTCTCTTTCGCTTATCATTCCACGCCGGTTCCAATTGCTTGCCTCTTGCAGTTTTGAAAACAATTGAATCTCCGTGGTCTCAGAGAACTGTTCCCGAAACTTCCGCGCTCAGCAGGCTTCATCCGATCCGGACAGACGATAACGCTAACTTTGCGGTTCAGCGTTGGTCATTGTCTGGCGATTTCCGAAAGTCCGAACCTGAACGCGAGCGGTGCAAGATCGTGTCTCGATATTTAGGCCGAGGAGACATGAACCCGCTGCTTGGACTTCCCGAGCTTTCGATTCAGCGGGAGGGACACCGTGCGAATGCTTGAGCAGTTTTGGAAGTGGCTGCATTCATGCTGGCCGTTTGGTCGGCGATGGAAAGCTGTCGTTGTTGATGATGTACCGACCAAACTGGCTGACAGGATGGTCTATCTCGTTCGCGAAGACGAAGCCGTCTGGCAGGCGGTGATGTCTTGCCCGTGCGGTTGTAAAGCAACGATTCAACTGTGCTGCCTGCCAAACACAAGACCACGTTGGACGTGGAGTCAGGAACCGGATGGCGGAATCACCTTACACCCGTCTGTTTGGCGAAAGGTCGGTTGCCGCAGCCACTTTTTTCTACGGTGTGGACGGATCGTCTGGTGTTAAACGTTTTCGCTTCCTACTCCGTGATCTACCAGACCTAAAGAGTCTACATATCAACCATCCTTATACCTTCTTCGCTGAAAGACCAAAATGAACGCTCGATTAATGTTGTTACTCTCTGGGTTGGGGGTTGCGTCGCCGGGCTTTGCAGCGCCGCAGGAGTCAAGTGAACCTCAACACCTTCATCAGAAACATCCTGTTCTACTCACTCCGGGCCAAGCTCTTGACAAGATTCAGCAAGATCATTCCGATCGCACGCCCATCATGGTTGCGCAAGATGAACTGGACGAACTGATTGACTGTAAGGGTGGTGGGGCGTGTCCGATATCAGCTGCGTTGATGGCAAACGACCTTATCGAAACCGCGAAACCTGGGTGCGTAGGGCCAAGTGTCGCCCAAGTGCCACTTACCAAACATCCCCGTTCGGTAACCTGAGTTCGAAAACACGTCGGCCATCGTGACTTCGGTATCGCGAAGAAGCTGGCGGCCTTGGGTCACCGTCCACGCTCCAACGCGTGTGCAGTAGCGACCGGTCATCAAAGCCGCCCTCGTCGGCGTGCAGACCGGATCGACGTGATAGTCTTCCAGTCGAACACTTTGGGATGCCAGTTGATCCAAATTGGGTGTTTTGAGCGATGGATTGCCATGGCAACTCATGTCGCCGTAACCCTGATCGTCGGTAACGATCAGGATCACGTTGGGGCGTTCGGCGGCGTTGGCAGCAGTTGAGATGAACGGGAACGTCGCAAACGCGATGCAGAGGAGATAACGCCCAATCAGATTCTTTCTTAACCCTCCCTCCGGGAGGGTCGAAGCCGAGGAACGAGGCTTCGGGGAGGGGGCGAGATGTAAGCAGATGCTATCGGGATTTGCAAAACGATCCCTCCCCGCGTCGTCGCAAGCTCCACCGCGA
>CAYPLE010000060.1:34169-37714 GCA_964411445.1 uncultured Pirellulaceae bacterium | reverse complement strand
ATCGAAGAAAGCGTTCGCTCGACACTCGTACCATCCGGATAAGTGCAGCCGGTGAACTGTCCCTTATCATCATAGCTGGTCATCGCAATCATTTCGCCCCTGCACCGAATGCGACTTCACCAACGCAGAATTAGCGTCGATCAGTGCAGATTAGTGTTCCAACCCAGTCCATCCACCGCGACCGTGATAACGCGGTTGAAGCAGCGTTGAATGAAACAAGGTTGGCCACAAAGAGGACAAGAAGACACAAGACTTCAAGAGCAGACTTTTGTGTTCCTTGTCCTTCTTGTGGCTGGTCTTCGTTAGTCAAACACCGAACGAACCCAGCACGGCCAACACGCGACGTCGGCCCCTCCGGGGCGAAGGATTGGTCATTTTCCCCATCTCGGGGCTGACGCCCCGAGCTAATCACCGGGCTCCTTCGGAGCCGTGATAGGACCATCGCCCCGGCAAAACGAACGATTCATCGGTCGCCGCGCAAGACCTCTGAGACCTCTGAGACCTCTGAGACCTCCGAGACCTCCGAGACCTGTTTTTGGCTCTGCGGATCTGTGGCTCCGGAATCCGGCGCGTGTACCCTCGCCCCGGAGGGCCCGGAGGGGCTGCCATGAATAGCTTGGGGTGGAAGCGCCGAGCAGGTGTCTTCGTCGGACTGGCGAGGCGGAGCCTCGAACTGGCTGAGTTCCGTCAAGGAGACAGTTGTCGTACAGGGACTGAGTCGTTGGGCGATCGGCGAAAGGCGGACTGCCGAGTCCAAGGATGGGTATTGGAACGCTCACAAACCCCTCCTTTGGCGGTAATGCCAGCATTGAAATCGATACAGTCGTCAGAGGTACAACTTCAAAACGTGCCGGAGGGGCAAAAGATAGCATTTTGGTCGTATGGGCAAGCTAGGCTGGACGAAACAACTGAGGAAACCTTTACATCGACCGCCCTCGCTCGTGTTCACAACCGACCCGATCGACCGCCTGGCCAAAACATGATTAGCTGCCAGCATCGAATCTCGGATCCATAGCATCGAGCACAAGGATGGTTCGACCCCCTCACCGTATCCAAGAAAAAATGTTTGTGGAGACTCCCATGTCCGTTCGAATTCTAGCTTCTCTCGTTCTAGCTGCTTGTTTTGCTCCAGCTGCAAACGCTGGTCTGTTCAATCGAGGCGGTTGCTGCGACGCGGCTCCTAGCTGCTGCGAAGTTGCTCCTACTTGCGGTTGCGAAATCGCTCCTTCATGTGGTTGCGAAGTTGTAGATCCTTGCTGCGATCCTTGCGGTGGACGCAAAGGCTTCTTTGCTAAGCTTCGTGAGCGTTGCGCTGCTCGTAAGGCTGCTTCTTGCTGCGACGCTGCTCCAAGCTGTGGTTGCGAAATCGCTCCAACTTGCGGATGCGAAATTGCTGCTCCTACCTGTGGCTGCGAAATGGCTGCTCCTTCTTGCGGTTGCGAAGTTGTAGATCCTTGCTGCGATCCTTGCGGTGGACGCAAAGGCTTCTTTGCTAAGCTTCGTGAGCGTTGCGCTGCTCGTAAGGCTGCTTCTTGCTGCGACGCTGCTCCAAGCTGTGGTTGCGAAATCGCTCCAACTTGCGGTTGCGAAATGCCAGCTCCAAGCTGCGGATGTGGCATGTAATCATGCCCCCGCTCTGCGGTCCTGACGCATAATGACGTCAATTTCCCGCAGGCAAATGAATAATCAAAAGCGGCAGTTCAAGAGTTTGAGCTGCCGCTTTTTTCGTTGGCGGTCGAGGCGGCTGACTGCGATCCCCAATAAGGCAGCGATCCCCAAAACGCGAATTCGCAAGACGGACGATCTTCGACTCTCGTCCACAAAGACAAACACACCTTATCTCGAGTGCCTTCTCAGCCTCTTTGGCCTCGCGACCTCTCCCAATTCGCTTCTTCTTTGCTGGGAGTAGTAACTCTGGCTCGCTAAAGCCGTTCAGCCCAACGTGCTCGTTGAATGTGGAATTGGTTGACCGTACAATGATCTGCTGGTGCAGAACGAGCTCCGCGCGCCAATTGACTAACCGGATCATTGCCAACGATCACTTCGTGGCAGGCCCCTGCGGCCGATCCCTCATACACTCCTCGAACTCCCTCCGCGAACCAGATCGCTTCACGCATGCGATCTCCAACTTCAACAGGTCAACCTCCGCATGAATACAACACCATCCCACGGCAGCGATCTTTCCACGCAAGAAACTGGCGACAATGGTTCGACCAAAGGGCTCTCGGCCTCGCGCCGCAACTTTGTGAAAGGATCCACTCTTGCTGTAGGTGCAGCCACTATGGTGCACTCAAGTGCGCGGGCTGGGCAAGACCAACGTGAGCTTCGTCTCGCATTGGTTGGATGCGGCGGGCGTGGCAAGGGAGCGATCAACGATTCGCTCAGCGTCAATGAGAATGTCAAGATCGTCGCGTTGGCGGATCTTTACATGAGGAATTGTGAGGGAACCGTAAAAGCTCTCGGCAAGAAGTATCCGAACAAAATCGACGTCCAAAAAGACCGTATGTTCAGCGGACTGGACGGATACAAACGAATTCTCGATGACAGCTCGATTGACGTTGTCATGTTCGCAACGTCGCCAGGATTTCGTCCACCTTATGTGCTCGAAGCGGTTCAGGCTGGTAAGCACGTATTTGCCGAAAAGCCGAGTTGCGTTGACCCAGCCGGCTACAAGAAGAATCTGGAAGCGCACGAACTTGCTTTGAAAAGCAATACAGCTATCGTGACGGGCACACAATACCGACGGCAAGAAAACTACAAAGAAGCTGTCGCCAAGATCCATGCAGGAGAGATTGGTGATATCATCAGCGCGACGACTCGCTATTGCACCGGACGGATCTGGCACCGAAATCGCGGCCAAGACATGTCGGACACTGAGTACCAACTATTCAACTGGATGCACCACGTTTGGTTGAGCGGCGACCACATTGCAGAGCAAGCGGTTCACAACATCGATGCCATCAACTGGATCATGGGTGGTCCCCCAGAGTCGGCGTACGGCAGCGGCGGTAGGCACCAACGCCCCGACGGCAGTGAGCTTTGGGATAGCTTTGCGATCGACTACATGTACCCCGGGAATCGTCTTTGTTCATTCATGTGCCGTCAACTGGGCAGCACAGATTACGACAATGGCAATTGGGTTTACGGCAGCAACGGACGCATGTTCATCGGCGCCATTAACTCGCCGGCGATTATGTACGACAAGAGTGGCGAGAAAGTCTGGGAAGCGAAGGGGAACATCGGAGCGGCTTACCAACAAGAGCACAAGGACCTGATTGATTCGATCCGTGCTGGCGAGCCAATAGTGGAACTAAAGCAAACAGCAGAGAGCTCGCTCACTGCTGCAATGGGACGCATGTCCGCCTACACGGGCAAGAAGGTCACTTGGGACTTTGCCAGCAAGGATTCGCAACTGGATTTGTTCCCGGCCGATTTGGACTGGGACGCAGCGCGTGAAACGGCTCCAGTTGCTGTTCCCGGCGAAACCAAACTTGTCTAATCTGACATTCTGCTTAGCCCAACTCGCCTCGCGGTCTGATTCGCGG
>CAYPLE010000060.1:0-34069 GCA_964411445.1 uncultured Pirellulaceae bacterium | reverse complement strand
TCGCGGTCTGATTCGCGGGGCGAACATAACGCGGTCGAGCGGTGCTTGCATACGTCCCATGAATCGAGGAGTATTCGCCGATGCCAACCTTTTTGAACAACAGGTCACTCAGCCGGCGCACGCTCCTTCGAGGCTTGGGGGTCTCCTTGGCACTTCCCATGCTGGACGCGATGCGACCTGCCGTTTCTCTGGGTGCGTCGGCTGACAACAGCCCTGCTCCGCGGCGCATGATCGGCATTTGCAACAATCTGGGGCTTCTGCCCAATCAGTTCTTTCCGGCGGCACCAAAACCGGGCGAGGATCCTGATGAATATGAGCTATCCCCGTATCTGAAGCTGCTTGAGCGACACCGCAAGGACTTCACGGTCTTCAGCGGCGTTTGGCACCCTGACGTGGACGGTGGGCATCCGGCCGATATTTGCTTCCTAACCGCAGCGCCTCACCCAGGCTCCGGCGGCTTTCGCAATACGATCTCTCTTGACCAGTTTGTCGCCGAACGCATCGGACACTTGACTCGTTTCCCATCGATGACTCTTGGTGTTAACGTGCACCAAGGGCTCCGCAGCCTCTCCTGGACGGGAGCCGGGGTTCTCATTCCGTGTGAAGAGAGCCCTCGTAGAGTTTACGAGAACCTCTTTTTGCAGGGCTCCGCCAAACAAATCGAATCGCAAAAGAAGAAGCTCGAAGTCGGGAAGAGTATCATGGATGCGGTCGCTGGCCAGACGAAGAGCCTGTTGAAAGAGCTCGGGCCAAAGGATCGGCGCCGAGTCGACCAATATCTAACGGGCGTGCGTGACCTCGAACAACGACTTGACGCCGAGCACGCGTGGCAATCAGTTCCTAAGCCGGTGCCGACCGACCAGCCGCCTCGCGATCCATCCGATCCAAAGGAATACATGGACAAAGTACGCTTGATGTACGACATGTCGAGAATTGCCCTCGAGACCGATTCGACACGAGCCATCACGATCATGCTCGACAGTGTCAATTCACCAGCAATCGATATCGACGGCACCGACATAACCGATGGTTATCACAATTTGTCGCATCATGGTAAGAACGAGAAGAAGATCGCCCAACTCGAAGTCATCGATCGAGGACACATGGGTCTGCTGAACGACCTTTTCACATCGATGAAACAAATCAAGGAAGATGACGACACGCTGCTCGACAGAACGTCCATCGTTTACGGCAGCAATCTGGGCGACGCCAACACACATGTCACGACGAACATGCCCGTTCTCTGCGCAGGCGGTGGCTTCAAGCACGGTCAGCACCTTGCCTTTGACCGCAACAACAATTACCCACTCCCAAATCTCTTCGTTTCGATGCTTCAACGCATGAACTTGCCCGTCGATCAATTTGCCACCTCTACAGGCACCATGCGTGGCCTTGAGTTTGCTTAGAGGGGCCCGCAACGGTGAATTACGACGATTACGATGATGAAGGTGACGACTCCACCTACCCATGCAGTGAATGCGGCGCATCGGTTTGGTCTGACGCAGAGTCTTGCCCTCAGTGCGGCTACTACCAAACCGATGAAGACTGGGGCGACCGCGAATCGAGCACGCAAACCGGAACACCGACTTGGATCAAGCTGACGGCCCTAGTGCTCATCAGTCTCTTCGTACTTTCCGCCGTCTTGCCGCTGGTCAATAGCTTGTCGCCGCCGGTAGTGCCCAGCGAGAAGTAGTTCGGCTGTGTGAAAAACAGTTTTGATCCAGTCTGAATTGCTCCAAGCACTCTTACCTTTGCCGTGAGCAAACGAAATGAGCAGCGGTGAATACTCCGGCACGCCGGAAGTTTTTCCAGTCGAAAGAACACCGACAAGCGACGGCGACCAAGAGAAGCCGCCCAGGCAAACCGAGTTGTATGTCGTCGAGGGGAGGTCAGCCGCTCTGAGCGTGGCTGCACTTCGCGACAGAGAGTTCCAGGCCGTCATGGGGCTTCAAGGCAAACCGCTCAATTCTCACAGAGCCTCGCCAGCACGAGTCGCAGCGCATCCATTCTATTCACTGCTCACTCAGCAAATCGAAGGGGAGCACGCAGGCAGTCGTCTGATCCTACTATTTGATCCTGACGCCGATGGAATACATTGCAGTGCACTACTGTTGGGTTTTTTGCTGAAGTTCCATTCGGATGTCATCAGCGGCGGGAGAGTTTTTGCGGCTCGTGCGCCGATCATGGAAGTGGTCACCCGCAGAACGCGACCTTCGTCCCTCGAGCCGGAGCAATTGGACCATTCACAGTCACACTCAAACGGAATCCAGGAGGTGTTTTACGCGTATGCTGACGGAAATTCCAGTCGACTGCTTCGCGACGTCCGCTTGGCGGGACTGGAGATTACAGGACGTCGTTACTTTCGAGGCCTTGGGGGCATTCCACCTGAGATCCTTCGGGGGCAGTGCGTCGATCCGAAGTCGCGTTACCTGATTCCAGTGTCGACCGCTGAGGCAGAAGCCTCGGTTTCCATTTTCCTTGGCAGTAAGCGATAGGGGCGGTAGCGTCGGGGAGCTCTAGCGGGCAGCTTTGGTGTTACACTTAAGGATGGTCCGTTCATCGTCGCTCGTACTGATCCTGGCCGTTCGCTGCATTGCGATTGGTCTAGATCATTCCGCCTTACAATCACCTGAGAACTCGCCTGCACCTGAGACTCGGAGCCCACCATGTTGAATCGTCGTAGCTTCTCACTTGCCGTTTCCGCTCAAATCGCAACGGCATCCATTTTTTCAGGTGTCCACAGTAGCCGGGCGAACATCGGTCATTCCAGTGGTAAGTTGCGGGTTGCGTTCATTGGAGTGGGCGGCCGTGGCGGAGGCAATTTGAAGACTGTTGCTTCCGATCCTCGCGTTGAAGTGGCTGCCGTGTGCGATGTCGACTCCCGTCGGTTGGCCGCCGCCAAAGGCTTGTTTCCCAATGCTCGGCAGTACACCGATTTTAGGAAACTCTACGAAGATGAATCACTGTTTGACGCGGTGGTCGTCAGCACAGCGGAGCACACGCATGCTTACGCAACAATGCCAGCTTTGAAGCTTGGCAAACACGTCTACTGCGAAAAACCATTGACGCACAACATTTACGAGTCGCGCAAGATTTCCGAAGCAGCCGAGGTTGCTGGTGTCGCTACGCAAATGGGAACTCAGATTCACGCAGGAGAAAACTACCATCGCGTTGTCGCTGCGATTCAGTCTGGCATGATTGGCGCAGTTGGTGAGTGTCATGTGTGGGTCAACCGAGCATGGGGGCTGCAAAGTGAAGAAGCTGCGAAACGCAACAAGGATATCGTCTTCGTAGATCGGCGGCCCGTTGAACAAGTGGCGGTACCGGACAGCTTGGACTGGGACTTGTGGTTAGGGCCTGCTCCATATCGACCGTTTCATCCTGTCTATTTTCCGGGGCCCAAATGGTATCGCTGGTGGGATTTCGGCAGCGGAACGATGAGCGATCTTGGCAGCCACTGGAACGACCTTCCCTTTTGGGCATTGCAGCTCGATGCACCCAAGAGCATCCATGCCGATGGTCCCCCGGCTCATCCAGAGCTAGCACCTGCGACCATGTCAGCCCATTATGAGTACGACGCGTTGGGAGTTAGACCCGCGGTTCAGTTGAGCTGGTACCAAGGTGAAATGAAGCCGAAGATTTGGTCTGACAAACGCATTCCGCAGTGGTCCAGCGGCTGCCTATTTATAGGAAGTGAGAAGATGCTTCTGTCGGATTATGGCAAGCACGTGATTATGGATCTCGATGGCAAGAAATTGCCACTCAGCGCCCCTCGACCAGCGCATACAATCCCCACATCGCATCACGCGGACTGGATCAATTCCTGCTTCAGTGCGGAACCAACGGCCAGTCCATTTAGTTACGCAGGGCCGCTGACAGAAGCCAATCATCTCGGTAACGTAGCTTATCGACTTGGCGAAAAGATTCAGTGGGACCGCGAAGCGATGTCGGTCGGCAAGCCCGCTGCTCAGGCGTTGATCCGCCGTCCTGCTCGCGAAGGCTGGACCTTGTAGGCACCGCGCCGCCTGCTACCATCGTCCGTCAACGAAATTTTATTTAGTCATTGATGAGAGGTTTCTTGTGGCAAAAAACGTCCTTGGAACGGATTTAGAATCTTGTAGCCACGATCCACTGACAGGCTTCTTTCGAGATGGCTGTTGCAACACGGGGGCCGAAGATGCGGGCATGCACACTCTATGCGCTCATGTTACCGATGAGTTCCTCGCATTCAGCAAGTCGCGGGGGAACGACCTGTCCACTCCTCATCCTGCGTATCAATTCCCCGGCCTGAAAGATGGCGATCATTGGTGCCTTTGCGTGCTTCGCTGGAAAGAAGCCTACGAAGCCGGCCAGGCGCCGAAGGTCAACTTGAAAGCGACGCATATGTCTGTCCTAGAATATGTCGATCTTGAAGTGCTCAAGGAGTACGCCACCGAGGCCAGCCACGACTGATTCTGTAGGGGGAACTGCCGCTGGGCATCATAGGGCCAGCTTCGTCCGCCCCGGGCTGTTGCCCCGGACTGGAAAATTCGATTCCGCGACGGTCTAATTATCGTTTCTTGTGGGCAGCAATCGGCGATTATTTGGAAGGCGAAGCGGGTGTCGAATCGTTTGGGCGTGGAGCGTATCGTCTCCGGAGGTCAAACCGGAGTGGATCGAGCTGCGTTAGATGTTGCTATCGAACTTGGGATCCCTCACGGTGGTTGGTGTCCCCGCGGACGACTCGCCGAAGATGGGGTTATCCCGGACTGTTATGACCTGACCGAACTAACCTCGCCCGACTACGCCGTTCGCACTCGCCAAAACGTAATCGACAGCGACGCGACACTGATTCTCTATCAGCGGAAGATGACCGCTGGAACGGCACTAACGAACCGCATTGCAAAAGAACAAGGGCGGCCGCTCAAGCGAGTGCGATTGGACCTGGAGGTCAATTTGGAAAAAGTGTCTGCTTGGCTAATCGAGCATGAAGTGCGGACATTGAACGTGGCCGGCCCGCGTGGAAGCTCGTGCCCAGAGATCTACGAACTGTCACGCGATGCACTCAAGCGGCTGTTTTCGGTGTCGCCTCCGTTGCCGGTTTAGCGCCTATCCAAAGTGGCTTTGCAAATGGTTGCCTTCGCAGCTTAGCTGCCCAGATCGAACCCTGCTGCTTGTGCAATGTGCTTGATTGAGCGTTTGATTCGCCGGCCAATTTCAGTCGAAGCATGGGTCATTTGATGACGAGCGTTGGGGGCGACGACGCGAATCCGATGCAACTCATTTGGTAACGCTCCCATCCGAGCTTTGTAGATTTCATCGCCTCGCAAGTAGTCGACAAATTCGAATCCGCGCTCAGCCAGAGATCGGGCCGTGTCGAGGTTGAGGATCCTGCCGACACGCTGATCGTCAAAGATTGGTTCACGTCCGGACTGATACACGTATGCTCGCTTGCCATCTAGTAACAGCAATTGACTAGCTGCTGGAATTTCATTGCAATAAAGTGTTCGGATCAGCCACTGGTCGCGTGCGTTGAGTTGTTCGCGGGCGGTTCGAAGGAACTTTGTAAAACGTCCGCACGCGAAACATCCCGGCTTTCCGCTATTCTCCCAATGGGCTTGGTGCAACTTCATCAACTCGGCAAAGCTCTCTTCACTGGCTTCTTCCGAGTGGTATTCGACGACCTTCAGCGCTTCAGACTTGTCGAGACGATTGAGAAGGTTGCGGGATTGCCGCCGCTGAGTTTTTGACTGCAGGCTTAGGACCTCTTTCCAGTCGTCAGTTAACGGCAATCGCCAACAGCTTTCGATGGGCTTTGCTTGAACCAGCAAGCCGATACTTTCAAAGCTGGAAACCAATTGTTGCATTCGAGCGTCTGTGCTCGACACGCCATCGAATTCGCAGTAGCCCCAACCGCCACGGTTGCAATTGTCGTAAATCCAGTCTGCTGTCGCCTCACACGCAGCCGAAACGTGCTGTTCATCGCAGAGGATGGTTTGGTAGTCACTGCACGCTTGGCCGCTACCAAGGAATCGAAGCGAAGAACCAGCGCTCCAGCTATCGTGGTGGTAGAGCGGGACCAAACCTGCGAGCTGGCCGGAGCGTGTTGTCAGCGTAAGCAGTTGCAAACGTGAACAGCGATTTCGATGAGCTTGCCACCAGGGAATTAGCCACTCAGGCGACTGCATGGGAGTCTTAGCCATAGCACGCCAAGCGTCAGCATACTGCTGTGCTTGTGATGTCCGCGTCAGTACTTTCAATCGCAGTGACATGGCTGGTGGCCGTAGATCCGATGGACGTAATGCAAAAGGGGCGTAGGAAGGGCCCTTGAAAGGTCGGCACTTCAAGCAAATCGGCCCGCAATGTTAGCCTAGGTCTTGAGCAAGAGTGCGTGCTTAGGCGACGGCCGAAGAAACAGTCCTTTTAGGGAAAGCTGACGGAATAATCATTACAACCACTTCACGGTTTTCCCGCGTCTACCCACGCGGCTGACAGCTTACCGCTTGGACTGCTCTAGTATTGCCGAAAATAGTCCTCTGGATCCCGCTCACGAGGCCTCGCCTCCCAGAAAGACTCGCCTTCCGTATTCGTCCCCTCAAAGCGTCCTCTAGCGCGGATGTCCAGTTCATCGCGGCCAAGCAATCGCAAAGTCAGGCCGATTGGGGTCAGGATGAGGAAGTAAATGCCAGCCAGCAGTGCGTGCCCAACAACAAAAGCTATTGGGAAAGTAACAAATCGCCACAGTTGTATGATCGGTCGCTGAGTTACGGGCAGCAAATAATAGATCGCAAGCGTAGCAAGGGCGACCGCCACACCGATTTGAAATCCGGTCGTCCCAATCGGATAACAAACCACTGCAATGACGACCGCCAGTGAGATTCCGAAAAACCTCTGCATGCTGGTCGAAATTTCTCGATCACCGCCGAGCAACATAGATCCCTCGTTCTGAGTTTCCAATCCAAGTGATCCTGTTGACAGGTGGCGAACAAGGTCGTGGACTCTTTTACAAATCCCCTCGAAACACTGAAGTGGATTTGGTTGCAAATCCCTTTCCGGTTTTCCATTCCAGTGTCAGCCTGTGGGGGCGGCTGCCTCGGTAGCGATCGCGGCAAAAGCTGCTAGCCTTCCTTGCCAGGCCAGGCGTCCCACCAATTGCGGAACTGCTTCCAGTGGAATTCGATGTGCTGCTTTTGGCTGGCAGACAACCGGTCGCTTTCGTTGAAATGATGCTCGTAGCCACTGTTGCCTTCGAGCGTCATGAGATGTTTGTAGTAGAGCACCAAGTCGGGCCCCTCATCAAATTTGCTGAGTACAGAGAGAGCACTTTCGAGTTCAATCGCCCACGTTGTCGCCTCTGGTTCACCCCTTTGCGCGCGATTGCACAAGTCAAGCAGGCGGAGGATTTCCTTGGGCAGGGCATTACCAACGCCAGTGATAGCCCCCTTTGCTCCGCAATGGAAGAAGCCGTGCGTGACTTGGGTGTCAACGCCCACCATCAACGTCAGCGACGGATCTTGGCCCGTAATGAACTCAGCGGCATAACTGAGCGATTCGGCGCCACCGAATTCCTTGAATCCAACCAAGTTGGCATGTTGCTTGCGAAGCTCGAAAAACAAGTCTGCTTTGGTTTCAAATCCATAGTACGGGCTGTTGTAAATCACCGAAGGCAGACTGCTGGCTGCGGAGAGGACTCGCGAAAAATGGTCCCGCTGAGCTGCTGACGATGTGCCTCGCGATAGTACTCGCGGAATCACCATCAGTCCGGCCGCCCCTACTTTCGCGGCATGGGCAGCATGCGCGGCTGCCAAGGAAGGGTTCTGTGCTCCAGTGCCAACGACGACCGGGATGTCGGCTGCAACCAATTGTCGGACGCCCTCCTGTCGTTGTGCGTCGGAGAGCAGCGGCCAGTCTCCCATCGATCCACAGTAGACAACGGCGTGCATCCCGGCCGACATCAGTTTATTGCCGGTTGCAACCAAAGTGTCAAAATCTGGCTCACCACTGCGACTGCACGGAGTCATTAATGCTGGGATACAACCACGGAAGATTTCACCACTGGTCATCGGAACAATCTCGTTGGATCGGGTAAAACTGGAGCGTCAATGGCCCAGTTGGGGTATAAATGCAGAGCGTCGAATCGTACCATATTGTTTGCTGATGTCACGCACCCAAGACGGCATACGGACGAGCTCACTTGGCGCACGCACGACGATTATCCGGCAGCGAGCTGGCTTCCCACAGATGCGAAGTATGCGGCTGTGAGCTTTTAAGGCGGTGTTGATTCATTGAACAAGCTTGATGAAATACTCGCCGAACTCGACAAACGGCTTTCCGCTATAGGCCCGTCACAAATCGACAATCTGCTTGGGACTTCGCCCAGTCGAGTGTGCTGCGAGCTGGTAGGCGGCTTGCCTACTGAGTTCGCCGACTGCGAACCACCGAACAGGCTCACGTTCGGCGAAGATTCGGGCCTGGACAGCGATTTGACGATTTCGGTGAGCTCGCCCGTTACTTGGGAGTCAATGCTGGTCGAACTGTGCGCTGCTGATTTAGAATGGCGCATTCGCCTAGCTCACGCTCTGCTCGGTGGCGAAGCGGCTGAGAGAGCCAGCTTGAGTTATGGCCCCTCGGCAATTCGAGGCTACCTGAAGTTTGCGTCCGAGCAAGCGCAAAAGCGGCTAGATGATTCGGACGCAATTGACGATGTCTTGCACAATTGCTGGCACCAGCTACTGCTAACGGAATGGCGAGCCCGCAGTGCTTGGGGAGATCAGCCGAACGTCGATAAATTCATTGACATTCACGACCGAGAGGATATCGCATTTGACGAAGCAGTCATCCCAACACTGGATGCAACGGTTCTCGAAGACGAACTCACCGAACTTGCGCCGCTGATTGTTCGAGTAGAGGACAAGGCAGAGCAAAAGACGCCAGCGGAGGGCGGAGAAAGCATCGCAGTGCTTCCGGCGCGATTCACGTTCGGCCGCCAAGATATTGGAGAACCCGAAGCGCCGTGTTGGCTGGCAGAATCCAGGAGGCTGGTGGCCGTTCCTCACGGCTGCAAACAGATATCGCGCGAACAGGTCGGCATTCGCCGGGTTGAAGTCAACCGCGTAGAAGCGACAAACTTGTCACGCAAAGTAACCATATCGCTCGGCGGAAAGAAGCTGAGCCCGGGCGATTCCACAATATTGCAATTGCCGTTGTTGATGACCGTCATGACGACGCACCTGCGATTCTCGCTTCATGATGAAATTGGAAATCAGTGAAATTTTGCCAGAGCACAGCGTCTGGTTGAGAACAGAAACTAGCACTCAAGCCTACGAAACGAACTTCGATGAGTCACCATAGTCCCGGATACAGTCTGTCAATTCGCCTCCGCTACCCTGACACACCAGGTTACCTTGGCCGACTGACGAGTCTTATTGGAGAAAACGACGGCCTCATTGGTGCAATTGACGTTGTCGATTCACGCGACGGCAAGATCACTCGTGACCTTACCGTGAACGCGACAACCGTCGAACATGGGCAGCAGATCGCCGATGCCCTTCGAGCCTTGGATGATTTGGAACTTGTCCATGTATCCGATCGCGTCTTCCTGATGCACCTGGGGGGCAAGCTGGAAATTGCAGCTCGGGCTCCCGTAAAGACGCGCGACGATTTATCCATGGCTTACACGCCTGGCGTGGCCCGCGTGTGTGAGGCGATTGCCAAGGATGAGGAATCTGCGTTCTCTCTTACCATCAAGCGTAACATGGTTGCGGTCATCAGCGATGGTTCGGCAATCCTTGGCTTGGGTAATCTTGGCCCAAAGGCGGCCATGCCGGTGATGGAAGGAAAGGCGATTCTGTTCAAGGAGTTCGGTGGTGTCGACGCATTTCCGATTTGTCTAGATACTCAGGACACCGAGGAAATTATTCGCACATGCCACCATCTTGCCCCGACGTTCGGCGGAATCAATTTAGAGGATATTTCTGCACCGCGTTGCGTCGAAATCGAAACGCGTCTCGAAGCAGAACTGGAGATACCGGTCTTTCACGATGATCAGCACGGCACGGCAATTGTCGTGTTGGCTGCGTTGACGAACGCTCTTAAGGTTGTGGGTAAGGAAGCTTGCAAGGTCAAGGTCGTCATCAACGGAGCAGGCGCGGCGGGCGTTGCAATCACAAAGCTGCTGCACGCGGTCGGCGTTTGCAATATGGTCGTCTGTGACTCGCGAGGAGCCATCCACAAGGGCCGGGACAATTTGAACACGCTCAAGCAGTGGTTGGCAGAGAATACCAACGGACAAGGAGCGTCGGGAATGCTGTCCGAGGTGGTGAATGGAGCAGACGTATTTATAGGAGTTTCCGTAAAGGACTGCTTGAGCGAGGAAGACGTCAAATCCATGGCGACAGATCCAATCGTATTCGCGCTTGCAAACCCGGATCCGGAAATTCGCCCTCAGCTTGCTGCCCCCCACGTCAAAGTCATGGCGACCGGGCGGAGCGACTATCCCAACCAAATCAACAACGTACTTTGTTTTCCAGGGCTGTTCCGCGGACTGCTTGACGTTCGTGCTCGCAACGTCAACTTGGAAATGAAGACGGCTGCGGCCAAGGCAATTGCGGAGACGATTCCAGAAAACGACTTGGTCCCTGACTACATTGTCCCGAGCGTTTTTGATCGTCGCGTTGCATCGGCGGTTGCTGAAGCAGTCGCCAAGACAGCCATCGAAACCGGCTCCGCACGCCGCAACAAGGTCCCTGGGATCACCACCAGCTAGGACTTGTGCGCAAGCGGATCACTCCGCCGAAAAGGACAACAATGCCAGTTCTCGATCGCGCTCACGTTGCTCTTCAAGTAGGCTGGAAATGAGTTCGCTGCCGTAGACCTTATGGAAGTGTGCATGGTCCAGCGAGTGTGGGAGTACAGACTGCGGAGTTCCCTCTCCATCTGCTTGAGCATTGAGGTGATTGATTACCATCAGGGCGTCAATTGGCGTCAGGAATTCGTCATCGTTCGTATCCACGAATCGATTTAGTTCGGAGTTGTCCGGAAATCCATTTCCGCTGTTGAGCAGATTGATGACGGCCAACGCATCGCTGGGTGAGACAACTCCGTCGTTGTTGACGTCTAACGGCATCGGTCTGTTGTGCCAAGTGATTCGTGGATCGACAACACGAACGGTCAAGTGGTGAACCGAGAATTCCCCTGAACTGTCTGTTGCGACGAGCGATAACTCATGTGGCCCGATCGCATCCAGTTCAGGTGCGAGTGTGATCCGATGCGTACCTTGTGAGAATTGAATCCAGTCTGGGAGCTGACCACCGTTGGTCATCTCCAGTCTGTAGCTGACCGCCGTCAATTCGGGATCAATCGCATAGGCCAAGTCACGCGAAACCTCGTAACCAGCATAGACTTCTATTACAGCGGAGTTGGATTCAAAAATTGGAGGTTCGTTGATATCTCGAACTCTGATCGTTACGTCAATATCGTGCGTCTCGACTCCAAATACGGTCACTGGGAATGTAAATTCCGGCGTGGTTTCGTAATCCAGTCTCCAGGCTTCAGATAGAACTCGGACGATGCCGGTTTCTTGTTCAACTGGGAACGGCCAACCACCACTCCTTCTGAAGCGAGGTATGATTCGCGAATCACCCTCGATGTGTATTTGTCCTATGAATGCTTGACGCGGACTGTTTTCATCGATTTCGAAGACCTGGTCTTTTACCACCAATGGTTCGACTAAGTCGATCACCCGAATCATGGCCGCGATCTGACGAACTACAAGATCGCCAGAGCTGCCCGTGTACTTGACCTCTAACTGAAGTGCGTGCTCAGATTGTGATTCAAAATCCAGCATCACTTGGTCAGCCAGCCGAAGTATTCCTGACATCGAGTCCACGTCGAATACCGACTGTTCGCCCACAATGCTGACGCTCGAAATAGCGAGTTCAGGAATGTCCGCCAGAGAGACTTTGCCAAGTGGGGCACCGGCGCGGTTTTCTTCAACCCAATACTCGAGTGCAGTTGTTCGTTCTGGAACATACGAACTAGCCACCCCTACAAACAACTCTTGTGGACCGTATGCGGTGGTGTTGGCCGCGGCTAGCACGACGTCTTCAAGCATTAACGTTTTCGGATAGGCGTTTTGTGCACCAGCGGATATATCCGCGAAGAGATTTGTTCCAGCGTTTGTGCCGTCGGTTACCCAGATCTCGTGCCCTGACTCCCGAGTAAAACTCGAAATCAACAGGTCGCCGTTTGGAAGTAAAGCGGGACCATAGGTAGGGTATCCACTTGCTGATTCAGACGTGTAGACCGGTACATGCTTAAGTCGATACGTCTCTTCAGGAGTACCGTCGGTCGACCACAAGCTGTAGCCAGCCACTGAGCCGTAGGCGCTAAAAATGGCTCTTCCGTGGCTCACGCCGCGGAAGGCAGGGATAATGGAAGCGTCTCCAGAGGTAACATCCGCTAGCTGCTCAACTTGCCCGCTGTCGTGGTTCGCAATCCACAAGTTTCGAACCCTATTCTCGTCCATGGCCAACAAGGCTACGCCCTGCTGTAGTGGATAGAACTCAGGGGAATCTGAACCGCCGATCAGATAGACAGACTTTGGAAGTCTAAATCTTTGCACCGGTAGGTCTTCCGTCGGGCTCATGGCGTAGAAGGTGTCGTTGGCAAACCACCACGCACTTCCTTGTGCGTCGAATCGAATGCCAGTTACGCGTTCATCTTGTAGTTTCACGGTCCCGGATTCGGTACCGTCGGTTAACCAAAGTTGAGTGTCGCCACGCAGTAATGCGCGGTCCCCAAATGGCACGATCGACACCCACTGATTTCTGCCAGCTTCTGGCATTGCGAAAATTTGTGAGGGGGAACTTAGATCTTCCGGAAACGAATAGAGCCCAAGTTCATTCACGGGATCTGATCTTAACTGAAGCGTAGACGAGCCGAGAACAAATACGCGACTGGCCGCTGCTGTACTTTCCTCGCTCAGCAAAGCTGCTTCAGTCTGATCTTTCTCGACAATCCACCGCTGAAACTTATTGACGGCGCGAGTTTCGTGCAAAAAATGCCCATCAAAGGCTTGAGATGCGTAGAGACTTGAACCGGAAAAGGTAGGAACGGGATAGCGAACTGGCGACAGACGCCCTTGTGAGGGCTCGGCCTTCCACAATTCATCTCCAAACAAGAGCCAAGCAATCTGACGATCGGCGGCGAGAAATTCGACGTTTCCGCCGGACGTGCCGCTCGGCGACTGCACCACTCGAACTTGCTTGGTGTCATGACTGTATTGGTAGAGAAGGTTCTGGCCGTTGAGGTTGTCGACCCAAAACGCATGGCCGTTGATATGGGCCGGCCAAGTTGTAAAGTCACCGAACTGACCAGGAATGGGCTGGGCATTCGGCCTGTGAATGGGCCGAATGAGTTCTACTGCACCAGTGGCTGCATCAATGCGATAGAACCCGAAGCTAGAATCTTCGGGACTTTGTGCGATCACGTAGAACCCACCATCGCCGGTTGCAATGGGCGTATCGTAGCTTCCTACACGCAAACCCACTGGCTCGGTTCCTGCTCCCGTGCCATTGCTCAAGAAGTACTCTGGGGGAGCGTTACGTCTCGCAGCAAAAAGATATTTGTCATTGGACTTGGCGATGTTGATTCTGTCTGGATCAAATGCGACGCTATCGTCGAGAAACCGCTTCGTTCCAGCGGCTGTCCCATCTGTCGTCCACCATTGCGTTGACGCCCGTGCAAAATAGGTAAGCCCGTCCTGTTGGGTGATTGGAACGTGATGCACCCTTGTCTCAATATCTCCAAGAGCTGCCAATCCTGCCTCTTCCGTGTAGCCAAAGAGATTGGTATCAGAGGGGCCTCCCATAATCAGCAAGCCGCCGTCTGTGGAAACGATACGGCCAATTCGACGATCAGGTAACTCCACGCGTCTTGCGACTGCGCCCGAAATTTTATCGATTTCGCCCAAGAACACTTCGTCAGAGGTCAGACTCCAGAAAACGCTAAATAGCTTCTCGTTGTCCGTAGCAAGTTGTGGAAGCATCTCTAAATTCTGCGGTCCACGGTCAGCATAGAGTCGCGCTGTACCGCTAGGAGTTCCGTCTGATTTCCAAATGGATCTTCCACGATAATCACTTTCGATGGCAAAGTAGAAAATGTGGTCGCCGATGCGAACAACACTATTCATCGTCGGCCCAAGGAAGACGGGGACGCCACCATCTTCACTCATGGACCATGCACCAGACCGGGCTGCTTCATTGCTGGCAAAATTGAAGACGATCCGATCCCCAACTTGGACCATATCAGAAATGCGTGAATTGAGGTTGCTATCGATTAGTGATTCGGATGTACTGTCATCCCCCGAGCTTCGCCACAATATGCTCTGTTGCCCGAACTCGGTATTGAACCAGATGTCTTCCCCCGCTGGCAGAAAACCAATTGCATCAGTGCCCTGCCAAGCTGGCTCGGAGTTGATATCCCCAAGTAGCGTGAAATCCGCCGCCAAGAGATTTCTGTTTTCGAGTGTTTCGATGCTCAGCGGTCGTTTGAGGTTCTTGGTCATGAATTTGTGAGCTTCTGGGGCAAGGATTATGTTTAGCACAATTGTCTTCAACAAACGGCACTAATACAAGGCGCACGGACAGCTTCGCAGGGCCACTCAGGAGTTCAATTTGCGGTGCCTGGGAGCAGTCGTACGATGGCCTTCCAAGGCGCCTTCCAAGGCCGTCGATTGCCCCAAGTCGTTTGGCGATGGCCTTGGAAGGCCATCGTGCGTTGACTAACTTCAGTGGCCCTGCACAGCTTCGACCAAAGTTGTTGGGAATTGAGGCCTAGTTCGGCGATCTCGCATCTTCGCCTCCAACTAGTGTAATTCTGTGTGTTTCGAATTTTGGGAGATAAGCCTTGGAACTATGTGCCTATCACGAGGCGGCGCACGCCGTGATTGCGATCGTGCACGGGGCAACGGTCGAGAGTTTGTCGGTTGATGTGGATCAAGACGATGAACCACGCCGTGATGGCGAAGTCGAAGTTCACTGGCCGCAGCGGATGGACAGACGTACAGTCGAATCGCTATCGATTGATGTTACTCTTGCTGGGCCGATCGCGGAAATCATCTACGAAGAAGGCACGCACTTTCGAGGTCCGATTCGTTTGCATGACGTGCCGGAATGGTCCGGTGACTGGGCAACTGCCCTCAGACTGGCAACTCTGCTCGAAAAGCAAGGCGACTCGGCGGCTCAGATTATCGCTCGACGCCTAAATTTTGTGCATCAACTTATTTGCCGAGACGAGGTCTGGCAAGCAATCGCAGCTTTGGCCGACGAGGCGATGGCTCACGAGCAGCTCTGTCGTGATGAGATCACCGAAACCGTTGCCCGTTGGCTAGGTTGAGCCACATCGCGAATGACGGACAATTCGAGTACGATGGGTGGCGAATTCTCAGATCTCCTGCGGCTCAGCGTTCGCAGTGTGAACTGACTTTCCATCAACTTCGCTCAAATCAATACTGATAGCCTAACTTCAGCAGCATTATGGATAAGACGAAAGTCGCAATTGTCGGCCTGGGAACCGTAGGAAGCGGTGTAGCACGGCTGTTACTAGACCATGGAGACCGAACGGCACGACATGCTGGGAGGACGCTTTGGCTGGAAAAGTGTGTGGTTCGGGATTTGAGTAAGGCGAGAGGCTGCGATGTTCCCGAAGGCGTTCTGACCACCGACCTGAAGGAAGTGCTGGATGACCCGGAAATTGAAGTCGTCGCTCAGTTGATCGGCGGCCTCGAACCGGCTAGAACGATCATGCTGCAGCTCTTGAACGCTGGCAAGAACATCGTCACCGCCAACAAAGCTCTCTTGGCCGAGCACGGCCCCGAGCTCTTTGACGCGGCCCGTGAGCTGGGCCGATCGATTGCGTTTGAAGCAGCCGTGGCAGGCGGCGTCCCAATTATCACCAACTTGAGTCAGTGTTTGAATGCGAATCAAGTTGGATCGCTGCAAGGCATTTTGAACGGGACCAGCAACTACATCGTCAGCCAAATGGACGAATACGGCTGGACCTACGATCACGCGCTCGCTGAGGCGCAAAGACTTGGGTTCGCCGAAGCAGACCCGACCTTCGATGTCGACGGTACCGATGCAGCTCAGAAACTCGCCATCCTCGCTCACTTGGCTTTCGGAGCTCGAATCCGCTGGGACGAAATCCCCAGAACCGGAATCGACTCCCTCAATCTCGTCGACCTCCGTTTCGCAAAAGAATTGGGCTACCGCATTAAGTTGATTGCACATGCGAGATTAGTTGACGCGGGATTGGAACTAAGCGTTGCACCAACTCTCATTCGTGCCGGGCATCCACTTGCCGAAGTTCGTGCAAATTACAACGCCATCAACGTCGATGGCGATGCAGTAGGCGACTTGTTTTTCCATGGCCAGGGAGCTGGGCAAATGCCAACTGCTTCAGCCGTTGTCGCCGACATGATCGACATGGCCGTCGGACGCACTCCCATCACTTTCCGAACGCTCGAATTGTGGAGCCAACGCGAATCGAAGGTGAATCTTCGACCGGACGAAGATCTGCCAGGACGATACTATTTGCGATTCCAGGTCGCTGACGAACCAGGCGTGATGGCTCGCATTACCAGCATCATTGGCGAAGCAGGCGTTTCGATTTCGTCGATCATCCAGCACGAACCGCTGCCAAAAGACAAAGACGGAACGGTGCAGCTCGTCATTATGACCCACGAGGCCCCGGAGGGGGTAGCAAGTCGTGCGGTGGAGAGAATCGAAGGCTTGAACGACACAATCGGATCAGCCGTTCGCATGCGAGTCATTGAACAAAGTTAGTAGCGACGTCGCGGCGTATCGCCCAAGCAGCAGGGCTACTTTGGAACGCGTTGTCAACACAACTGAAAAACCAACACATCAAGTCAGTCGAAGGACACGGAAGTGAAATACGTAATCATCATTCCTGATGGATGTTCAGATTTTCCACTCGAAGAACTGGACGGCAAGACGCCGTTGCAAGCAGCGAATATCCCGAACATGGATGCCGTCGCCGCGGCTGGAAGAGTTGGCGAGACGGATAACGTGCCAGCGCATCTGCCCGCCGGCAGTGAAGTTGCCAATATGACCCTGTTTGGGAACGATCCCAACAAGTACTTCACCGGACGAGCTCCAATCGAAGCAGCCGCTCAGGGTATCGAACTCGGCCCAAACGACTGGGCTATTCGGTGCAATTTGGTGACGATCCAAGACCAGGTAATGGTCGACTTCACGGCGGATCATATTTCCACAGAAGAATCTGACGCCTTGTTGAAGTCGCTCTCGGAACAAGTCGCCAACGCACAATTGGAGTTTGTCACCGGAGTGAGCTATCGAAATCTGTTGATCTATCGAGGCAGAGAGGGCGATCCGGCTCCGTTTTCGCAGGACTCGCGGACTCGCGCGCCCCACGATTTAACTGATCTGTCCGTAGCGGACGAATTTCCGCGTGGTCCCGGCGCGGACTTACTGACAACGCTGATGCAACAGAGCGAAAGTGTTTTTGCCGATCACCCAGTCAACAAAAAACGCATTGCTGACGGCAAGAAGCCAGCAACCAACGTATGGCTTTGGGGGCAAGGCAAGAGCCCTACCCTGCCAAATTTCAAACAGCGCTTTGGCGTCTCCGGTGTAATGATTACGGCCGTCGATCTACTGCGAGGACTTGCCAGCTTAATCGGCTGGGATCGCATCGAAGTCGAAGGAGCGACCGGCTACTTGGATACCAATTACGCAGGAAAAGGCCAGGCCGCGATCGAAGCACTCGACAAATACGATTGTGTGTGTGTACATGTCGAAGCAACCGACGAAGCGTCGCACGAGGGACGAGTTGATGAGAAGATCAAAGCACTCGAAGCCATCGATACGCACGTCGTTGGACCAATCCACGAGAAGCTGAAGGAAGTAGGCGACTATCGATTGATCGTCTTGCCCGACCACCCAACGCCTTGTTCAACGAAGAAGCATGCCCATGGGATGGTGCCACTTGCCGTATGCGGCAGAGGCATCAATTCCACTGGCGATACATATAGCGAAGTCACCGCCGCGAAGAGCGAACTGAAGTTTTCCGATGGCTGGGACATGATGGCTGCGTTTATCGATGGCGAGATGTAGGGTCCTTCCTCAGCAATTGCCCAAGCGGTGTGCGCCGATAGTATCGTGTGCGACGCAGTCGTGGTAGCCAGCCTCCATTGCGTCAGATTCAGCCCCAATCTGTTTTGGGGTGCAAGTCTGTGCTTCTGTACGCGAGCCAGTTGGCGCGATATTCTAGTTGCACAAGGAAACCGTACTCCTGGGAAACGCACATGACGAAGCAGTTCATCGCGGACGCAAGTCGTTCGATCGCCATTATGCTCGTCGCAACTCATTGCATTTGCGCACAAGAGCTATCACCGTCGTTGGTTTCAACGAAACCTGAGTCGGGGCATTTTGTTAAGTGCGATGATGGCTACATGGTTGAGCATAGCTTTCAAATTCCCGGCACGGACATTCAATTCGACTTGGTGCCGATTCCACCATTGAATCGTGACCGCCAGCCGTTTTGGATTGGCAAGCATGAGGTGACGTTTCGCCAGTATCGGGAATACTGCCGCTTATATGACACATTTACTCTGCGACAACGCAAAGCCGCTATACGCCTTTCCGACGTTTCCAAGTTGGATGCAGTTACGGCACCCACGGAAGTCTACGATCCTAGCGCACGATTCGAATTAGCAGAGTCACTGGATTGTCCTGCGTTTTCGATGACTCAGTATTCAGCCAAGCAGTTTACGAAATGGCTAAGTCTAATCTCGGAAACACCTTTCCGTTTGCCCATGGAAGCAGAGTGGGAGCTAGCAGCCTCAAACCGCGGCCCACAAAAAGTCTGCGTGTCTCGGCCTTTATCCGAGTCTGCCAATTTCAACGACCACCACGGAAAAGTCCTTAAGTGTGGTTCGCTAAGCGGTAACTCTTGGGGACTCTTTGATGTGCAAGGAAATGTATCTGAGTGGGTGATCACGCGACTGAGTCCTCGTGATATTCACAGGGCGTTCGATAGATCTGCCGACAACTTGCGAGACGTTGAAGTCGCAGAACTTCCCACTTGGGCGGCAAAGGGAGGCCATTTCGCATCAACGCGCGGGGAGTGTGGGATATCCGAGCGATTTGTGCCAACACTGGACCTGTGGGACGAGGAAGCGAATGTTCCCCTTAGCACAACTTGGTTAGGTTCACTGGGAGATGAATCCAAAATTGGATTTCGGGTCGTTCGGACATACGGAGCATTGGACAAGCGACTAATGCAGCGATACTGGGATCCAGCGTCCAGCGAATATCAGTTTGACATCGACATGAAGATCGATGAAGGGCGAGGCCGAATTGGGGGCGTCGGCCCCGAACTGCCGCAAGAAATCCTCAAACTGAATCCAAGTTATCCTGAATGGAAGATTGCTCCTCGGAAGAATAACGACAAGACGAATGAAGGGAATTAGCGTTCGGCCAGCAATCGTGCCACGGGGAGCAAGTACTAGGTTGATTGCCCCCGATTTTCGTATCTAGACAATTCCGCTCGTGCAATTGCCCGGCAGTGTAAGCTACTATCGATGCAATCAGTTCCAACTCAGACGAATACGCACATGACGAAGCAGTTCATCGCGGACGCAAGTCGTTCGATCGCCATTATGCTCGTCGCAACTCATTGCATTTGCGCACAAGAGCTATCACCGTCGTTGGTTTCAACGAAACCTGAGTCGGGGCATTTTGTTAAGTGCGATGATGGCTACATGGTTGAGCATAGCTTTCAAATTCCCGGCACGGACATTCAATTCGACTTGGTGCCGATTCCACCATTGAATCGTGACCGCCAGCCGTTTTGGATTGGCAAGCATGAGGTGACGTTTCGCGAATTTAGGGAGTTTCAGCGGCTTTACCTGGCCTTCAGAAAGTTGCCACGCGCGGAGGTCGATCAGGATTCAAATCGCGTCGATGCAGTGACGGCGCCATCTCAGATTTATGATCCGAGTCGTTTTGATGGTGTGAAAACATTGGACTACCCGGCGTTCTCGATGACTCAGTACGCCGCAAAACAGTATACGAAATGGCTGAGTCTCATTGCTGAAACGCCCTTTCGTCTACCAATGGAATCAGAATGGATGCACGCCGCATCAGCGGGCGTGCAGCAATCACGAGGGCCCCGTATTCCGCTGGAAGCATATGCAAATTTCGATCAACATCGAGATTCAGTTATTCCAGTCGGTCAATTGCGACCAAATTCGTGGGGACTGTATGACATGCAGGGGAATGTAATGGAATGGGTCATCACCAAATTGGCTCCGCGTCGAAGCGCAATTGCGCTCGACGATATTTCGATTGACAGTTCGGTCGACTTTGGTGAAAAGGGCATCGAGCAATGGATTGCCAAAGGAGGACACTTTGCTTCCACTGCAGAGGACTGCGAAATTTCACGGCGCACCAAAGCGAGCTTGGAATTGTGGGAGGAGGACCCGATGCTTCCGCACAGCACTCATTGGCTCTGCAATTTTGGTGAATCATCCAGAATTGGCTTTCGAATTGTCCGATGCTACGGGGACTTGCAAAAGGAGAAAATGCAGAGGTACTGGGAACCCGTTTCCGAAGGCTATGCAAGGCGAGTTGCAATTAGTTTGAGTTCTGGCTATTCAGTACAGGGCGCTGTGACCCCTGAACTGCCTGACCAAATCCGAGAAGCTGGAATACCGCAGCCACAAGATTGGAACATACCACGGTAGCAGTAACTCCGAACGCCTCAAAGCAGTTTAGAAAAATCCGTTAATGCAACCGGCTCGCGTGAAGCAAAAGGTTCGCCGTAGGGCCGGCCGATCATCTTGCCCCAATAGGCAGCCTCGTCCCGGACTTTGTCGTGTAGGGAAGGAACGATGTGTTCGCGATTGCGAGTGAATTGGCTCTCATAAGCCGCAATTGAGGCAGCTTTGGCGTCCCATTGGTCTGTAATGTCAAGCACGAAGGCTGGTTGGGCGGCATGTTTTAGGTGAACGCAGTAGTAATAGAACACACGCTGCGGATGATAGGGCTCCCCTTCGAGATCACTCTTGGTTAGCTTCGACCAAAACCTCGCATCTTCGATCAGTTTTGTGGCCGCTGTGTGGTCCGGATGAGCGTCTTCCCAGTAAGGGGCGAATAGCCATCGTGGACGCATGCGACGAAACACGTTTGCCAATTTGGCGCGAGCTTCCAATGTTGGCTCCAAGAATCGATTCGGCAAACCAAGGTTTTCTCGCCATGGCGATCCAAGAATTGCATTCGCCGCGGCGGTTTCTTGTCGGCGAGTTTCATCATCGCCGAACGGAGTTGGTTCGCCACTTGTCAAATCAAGGATGCCGACCCGCCACCCCATGGACAGCATTTTTGCAATTGCACCGCCCATGCCGAGTTCCGCGTCGTCGGGATGCGGAGCGACAACCAACATGTCCAGCGGCTGGGGGGCTTGGTTTGTTGCCTCGTTCATTGCTCGCCCTCACTTCTTCCCTGAGTTGCATCTATTGGTGCACTTGCTAAATCGTTTTCGTCTTCGGTGGGCAAGATCACACATGCCATTTCATCGGCGTTTCGCATCAAGAGTCGATCGCCAGAAATTGCCGCAGTGTTCCAGCTAACGTTGCCGATGACCTGCAAACTCGAAAGCTCTCGGAATTCTTCCGGAGTCGCGTCAACGAGCACAGCTTGACCGGATTCGCTGGTGACTAACAGCACATCACCAACCAAGAGTGTTTGCCCTTGCCGATAGCGGCCGCGTTTCCACATGCGTTTGCCATTTTCGACATCCACGCACTCCAGGATTCCGTCACTCAGCCCGTAGGCATAGCCATCACGTAAGACAGCGGACGTGAATTTTGTTTTGAGCAAAGACTCTTTCTTCCAGATCACCTGCGTTTGCCACTGCTCAGTTTGTTTGGCTCCCTCTGCTGGCCGCGTTACTTCGATAACTTTCGCCCCGCGTCCATAGCCCTTTGTGACCAAGACACGTTTCGCATCGATGGCAACCGGTTGGGAACAATTCGCTTCTGAGCTACTGAATCCGGGAGCATCGTGTTGCCAAAGCAGTTCTCCCGTTTCGGCATCAAAACCTGAAATCTTATCCTCGGACGTGTAGAGAATCTGTGATACGCCGCCTAATGTTGCGAGCGTTGGTGAGGAGTAGCTGATTTGTAAGCCTTTTCCAGCACGGTAGACTTCTTCACCGGTATCTTTATCGAAGGCTATCAGTGCGGGAGCATCATCAGCGACACCGCCTGAAGCGACGACGACTGTGTTGCCAACGATCAACGGAGAAGAGCTTCTGCCCCAGCTCACCTTCTTTTCAAACTCTTCCTGTGGGCCATCCAAGAGTTCCTTTGTCCAGAGTTGTTTGCCAGTAACAAGATCCAGACACACGAAATCACTGACTGCGGACTGAGCGTAGACTCGAGAATCGTCAATCGAGGGTGTTGATCTCGGCCCGACGCCACCCATAGGGTGAAAGTGCAATCCGGGGATGACGTACTTCCAGATTAATTTACCGTCGCGAATGTCATAAGCGGTCACCCACTCCTCTTCATCGCGCTGCTCCATCGTGACCGCCAAATCTCCTTGCACAGCAAATCCAGACCAGCCTGCACCAATCGGTTGTTTCCACTTGATCTCCGGTGCATTTCCCTGCCAGTCCTTTGCTAGTCGCATATCAGGCAGTGTTCCGTCGCGGTTTGGTCCTAGGAATTGTGGAAAGTCAGACGACCGTACCTGGAGCCATTGCGGCATTTCTGCTTCATCCGAAGACTCAGCAACGGGAGCGATGTCGGCGGTTACGTCTGGCAAGGCAGTCTCTTTGGCCCAGCGACTGGTAAACTGGGGAACGAGTTCGCCGTCGACGCGTTTCACTTTATAGAAAGCAAAAAAGATGATCGCACCGACAATGGGCGCGAAGAAAACGGACCGCCACAAGCGGCGAGGCGCTGCGGACATCCAAAATGCGCAGGAGACCAGTAGCCAAGCGAAAAAGAACAGGCCAGCGGTGGCTGCATTCACGATTGCGTGATCAAGGCTCGCCGCCCAAACTCGCAAGTAAAGCACTATTCCAATTGCGCAACCCGCGAACATCAGGAGCCCGGCGCTGGCAAGGCCGATGACGGGTGCGGGTTTTTCTGTTTTCTGCTGAGCGGGTGCATTCACGCCGCGATTCCTTAAAAACTTGAAGAGGGAGGAGTCGAAAATGCTTTTCTGCGAGTCACTGCGGGAAGTCACTGCGGGAAGCCACTAAGTCGTAGTTCATTGGCTGCAAGCTAATATGGTTGCAGCAGCCGAAAGCGGCCTGTATCAGTATTACTGATGTGCCAGGAAAGCTGTTGGGCGAGCTTCATTGGGTGGGGAAATACGGTATAACCGAGCGTTCATGAATTCCTCATGATTTGAATCGTTTTCGATTTGACTACTCCTGAATACTGAACGATCAGCCGCCGCGCGAGCTCTGCATTCTTGGATCACGTGACCTTTTCTCAAGATCGCCGCTCGCCGCAAATCGGTCCCAAGCTGTCGTTGCGCTGTTGTAGTTGAACGGAGACGCTGGAAACTTCACGAACTTACGACGCATTCTAAGAGAATACATGTCTGAGGCGAATAGCGAGCAGGACTTAACGCGCCTGCGAGAGAATATTGGGTTGGCCGTTCTGGGGAAACCAGAAGTCGTCAAACTTGCCGTGGCTGCGTTGCTTGCTGGCGAACACATATTGTTGGAAGATGTTCCGGGGGTCGGGAAAACGCTGATTGCGAAAGCATTGGCCAGGAGCATTGATGGGAATTTCACCCGTCTGCAGTTTACTCCTGACCTTCTGCCCAGTGACATTACAGGTAGTAGCATCTACAACGCTGGAACCGGTGAGTTTTCGTTCAACCAAGGACCTGTGTTCGCCAATGTCGTACTCGCCGACGAAATCAACCGTGCTCCACCCCGGACCCAAAGTGCTCTCCTGGAAGCGATGGGAGAAGGCCAAGTCAGCGCTGACGGCGAAACGCATACGCTCCCTGATCCGCTCTTGGTCATCGCAACACAGAATCCCTTTGAATTCGAGGGCACATACCTGTTGCCTGAGAGCCAGTTGGATCGATTCTTGCTTCGTATCACCGTGGGCTATCCCGATCGCAACTTTGAATCCGAACTGCTGAAATCGCACCGAATTGGTGAGCCTGTTGACGCGCTCAAGCCAGTCGTTGGCCTGGAGAGAATTCGCGCAATGCAGGCCGAGGCTCGAGAAGTTCAGTTCGAAGAGTCGTTGGTCGACTATCTCTTGGACATTATCCACGCGACGCGGGACAGTGCGCAGGTGCAAGTTGGCGTCAGTACTCGAGGCGCAATTGCCTACTACCGCGCTGCCCAGGCTTACGCGATGGTCGAAAATCGAAAGCATGTAATTCCCGACGATATCAAACGCTTGGCCGTCCCAGTCTTGGCTCACCGCATTGTTCCGCGAGGCAGTTTGCCAGGGGCCGATCGTTCGGGTGCAGAAGAGCTAATTAATCGACTGTTGGCCGATATCGTTGTCCCAACTTAGAGCCCGCTTGATGGCGAGTCTGGCACGTGCGTTAAGTGATTTTGGAAGGTATCGAGTTGGCAACTGTAATTGCTGAAGATAGCCGAGCAGAGCGATCCGAATCAGCCATTGGTTGGATGTGGAAACGCTATCGACTCAGGCGTCGTCGAGCCAAGGCTCGCAAGCAAGCCATGATTCGCTTTCGCCCCACCCGCGAAGGTCTGCACTTTGTCGGAGTGTTGCTGTTTATCTTTTTCGGTGCAGTTGTCCGTGATATCAATTTGCTCATCCTGCTTGCCGGCGCGATGATTGGCCTGCTCGTTCTCCAGTGGCGTTTTAACGTTCGAACACTCGTAGGCGTTCGACTTCGACGGCACGCTGCTCTCGCAGCCGTCGTGGAATCGCCGACGCGAGTACTCGTCGAATTGATCAATCCGAAACGCTGGCTTGGCTCTTGGTTGGTTTTGGTGGAAGATCCAATTCGACGCGTTGCTCCACAACTAGAAAGCAGCTCTGGCAAGGGCGCAGTGGTTGTCGACGAAGTCCGGCCGCAAGGCAAGAGTGAGGGAAGCTATGAACTCACCTTTCACCGCCGGGGAACCTACGAACTTGGCCCGTCTACCATCTCAACGCGGTTCCCGATTGGTCTCGGCCGCGGCTGGAGAACTCTCGACAACCAGGTTCAAGTGACCGTTCGCCCTGGCCAAGGAATGCTGCTGCCGACTGCAAAGTCCCTCTTTCAACTTGAACAGCAAGGCAACGCCATGACGGCCCCGAAGTCGGGCGTCAACGAAGCTGAATTCTACGGCCTGCGCCCCTGGGCTACCGGCGACTCGCGAAGATGGATCCACTGGCGAACAACAGCCCGACTCGGAGAGCTTTCGGTTAGGCAGTTTGAACGACAGCAGCACCAACAAATGTGCATCCTACTGGATCTATGCGATGGTGAAGAATTGCGCGAAGACGAAATGGAAAAGGCGATCAGCTTCGTCGCCACAGTCGCTTCGAACGTCGTTTTGCAGCGACGCGGCAAGATAGCCGTTGCCGTTGCAGGACAGACTAGTTTCGCCGCTCCGTTGATTCAAAGCCCCGTGCTACTGGATAATCTGCTTGACCAACTCGCAAATGTTTGGGTTACCCCCAATCCGGACTTGGAAGCAGCGCTGAAGCCAATCGGACTTGCCCTAGCCTCAAATCCGCGACTGTTAGTGGTCAGCACGCGCCCCGAACCAAGTAATCTTGGAATTACCGATGAAGCGAACGTGATGGGCCGTATCATGGCTAGAGTACAATTGCGTTGGCTAAACGTTTGTGATGGCGATCTGGATAGGTACTTCGAATGGACGTCCAACGACTCAAACGACTAAGGGCTAGCCTTTCGCTGCATTTCGTTGTTTTGGCATTCCTAACAGCGATGCTTGTTGCGTCTGGGAGTGGTTCCCTGTTCTTGCCCACGCTGATTTTTTGCGTTGGATTTTCGGCCTTCATATTCGTTGACACGCTTGAGTGGTTCGCGGTCGGCCGTTGGGGCAGTTACTTTTTGATGACGGTTACGACGTGCATCGCCATATCTCAGTACGTCTACACGGCCTTCTACGTTCCCGATGAACAGGGACAGTTGATGGCGGTCGCCAGCTTGCTGGTGTTCCCCGAAGCGGTGTTGTTGTTGCAGAAGAAGAACCTCCGTGTGTTTGAGCAGTTGGCGATCTTTCTCCTTCTGGAAATGATCGTCGCGGCTCTGGTGAACGACAATATCATCTTCGGCTTTTTACTCGCTCCAATCATGCTGTTGTGGGTGTCATCGTTGTTTCTGTTTGCCCGCTACGCGACGCTCGTCCACATCGATCCAACCATTGACAAACCCATCCCACACTTAGCGGAGCTGATCGCGCAGCGGTTTCGCAAAACTAAGCGGACCGGCAGAAGCCAACAACGGGTGTCTAGTCAGATCGTGACGCCCAAGAATGTTCAGCGTTCGCGATTGGCTCGCCGCTTGCTACAGAGCATTCCGATTGGAGCAGGAGCGATCGCTTTTGCAGGCTTCTTCTTCTATCTGATGCCGCGAACGTCACCCGGCAGTCTGCGTCAGCCACTTGGCGGAGGCGCAACGATCGGCCTTCCGAAAGTGCTAACGATGGGGATTGTCGGGCAGCTCAAAGCCGACCCGACTCCGGTTCTGCGCATCGCGTTTAAACAGGGGCTTCGCGGCAAGCCATACCCGCTCAAGCAGCAGCCCTACATTCGTGCGAGAGTCATGGATACCTACATTGCGCCTCGCAGCACTCGGTTTGTGTCGCAAGGGCAGTGGGTGTTCAATGGAGCGTTCGAATTTCGCCGGCTGCCAAGTATCGACACGGTGCGTGAACTTCGGCAAGTCGGTCGCGATTTTGTCGACGTGGAAGTTGATATTAAGCGTCAGTTCTTGCCAACACTCTTTTCTCTGCAGGCCAGCTACCTTACGAAGGCGGACCAACGCATCCCCGTTCGCTACGACAAGTTCAATTCACTGGTCGCCGATTTACCCAACGAAAAAATCCCAGCCGGTAAATCGGCCGTTTATCGACTCGGCACCGCCTGCTTTTCCAAAGGACGGCAAGTGGCCGTGACGCCTGCGGTTGTCAAAGCCAACGAACAATCGTCCGCCATCGCAAGTGCCGATGCGATGGCTTCAAGATTCACAAGCTTCGTGAATACGAGAAACTATGCCAGTAAAGTGCTGCTGGACTCAGGAGTATCGGAAGAGAACCCCTACCTGGCGTGCAGGACACTCGAAAATCACTTTGTTTCGTCTGGGGAGTTTTCGTATAGCCTTGATTTGACGCTTCCGGCTGAAGCCAGCTTGGATCCGATGGAAGATTTCATCGCGAACAAGCGAGTCGGTCATTGTCAGTATTTTGCATCTTCGCTGGTTGTGATGATGCGGCAGCTAGGCGTCCGAAGCAGAATTGTGGTCGGTTATCGACCACGCGAATTCAACAAACAAGGTCAATACTTCAGCGTAAGGCAGAGCGACGCCCACGCCTGGGTCGAGGCGCTTTTCGAGAGGGAGGATCTTGTCGGCACCGATGCCGACAGCCAACTTACTGACGCGGAGTTCTATTGGGTACGATTCGACCCGACTCCGCCCGCCGACGAATTCGGTGATGACATCATCGAACAAGAAGGGCAAACGTTGGACTATGCAGAGAAACTTTGGAAGGACTATGTCGTTGACGGGCAAAAACTGTCCGAGTCCGGCAGTCTGTATGACCCCGTTGCCGAAGGCGGGCGTTCGGCTATCGAGGAGTTGATCAAGCGATTCACGATACTGCGCAACGGGTTGAATTCACGAGGGATCAATTCAACGGCGGCGGTGATCTTGGTTCCGTTGGTGATTGTAGGCGTGATGGTCTTCTTGATTGTGCTCGTGATCCGGCAATTGCCAACACTATTGCCAAAGTTCGCGCCGCGGCTGGCTCGCAAACTAGGCGTCGGGCCCAAGGCGTCCATTTTTGCGCAGCCGTTTTTCGCTCGATGCATCGACATGCTTCAGAAAGCTGGCTTCCGCAGGTCACCTTCGGCAACGCCACGTGAATTTGTGCTCGCCGCTGCCGACCGCCTGTCCGGCGATCGGACGGATGAAGCTCTGAAGGAGTCCCTCAACCTTTTGAGTGACGCCTACTATCAGCAGCGATTTGCAGGTGCAACGATTTCGCCAGGTCGAGAGGAGCAGATTCGCAATGCTCTCAGCGTTGTCGAACAGGCCACCACCACCCGCAAGTAGCATCACACAGCGGCATTCCCGCTCCCCCCTTGTAGCAACCGTAGCCGGATGGTGGAGGTTTCGAGTGCGGATCCACAATGGCACCGTGAATTTGACTGCAAGTGGCGATGCTAGCTGGTAGAATCGTTGGGCCTTCGGGCACTCCTGCTGGGACGCCTATGCGTCGCTTTTCCTGCTTGCCTACCTCCGACTTTGATCTTCAGGTTGCATCGTGATGAAAAAAACACTCGCTCGCCCCCACAGCTTTTTTAAGCACTCGCTGGGAATTCTCTCCTTGCTTGTGCTTGCTCAAGTCGCTGTCGCTGCCGACAAACGCCCGAATATCGTCTTCATTTTTTCGGACGATCATTCTCCCCGAGCGATTGGAGCATATGGTTCTGAAATTAACGAGACGCCCAACTTGGATCGAATCGCAAAGGAAGGGGCCGTATTCCGAAATTCGTTCTGTGCAAATTCCATCTGTGGCCCATCTCGTGCGTGCATTCTGACCGGCAAGCATAGTCATATCAATGGTTTCCTGCGGAACGGAAATCGCTTTGATGGTACCCAGTTTACATTTCCGAAATTGCTGCAAGACGTTGGCTACAAGACGGCGATCATCGGCAAATGGCACTTGTCGACCGACCCGACCGGATTCGATCATTGGGAAGTGCTTCCAGGTCAAGGCAGCTACTACAACCCGGACTTCATCCAGATGGACGGCAAACGGAAGCGATATACGGGTTACTGCACTGACATCATCACCGAGAATTCGCTCAAGTGGTTGAAGCAACGCTCGGACGACGAACCGTTCATGCTCATGTGCCAACACAAAGCGCCTCACCGAAACTGGTCGCCTCCGCCGCGGTACTATGACCTGTACGCAGATCAGGATATCCCCGAGCCCGATACGCTCTTTGATGACTACGCTGGCCGTAGCAATCTACTGAAGCAGAACGAAATGTCGGTCGCCAATCATTTTTATTGGGGGCACGACATGAAATTTCATGACGAGAATTATTTCCCCGAGCACTTTTTGTCGCGACTTGGCAATGGTGAGTATCGGCGGATGAACGACGACCAGAAAGCCGCCTGGGATGCCGTCTATGAGCCTCGCAACAAAGCCTTCATTGAAGCGATGAAGAGCGGAAAACTCACCGACAAGCAGGTGGTTAGCTGGAAGTATCAACGCTACATCAAAGAATACCTTCGGTGCATTCAAGCCGTTGACGATGGTGTAGGAAAGATTCTGGACTACTTGGATGAGAGTGGATTGGCAGACAATACGATCGTCATTTACAGCTCCGACCAAGGCTTCTACTTGGGGGAACATGGTTGGTATGATAAACGTTGGATGTTCGAAGAATCACTGCTGATGCCATTCTTGATCAAGTGGCCAGGAGTCATCCAGCCAGGCGTTGACTCTCGGGCACTGATTCAGAACATTGACTACGCTCCAACGTTTCTTGAATTGGCAGGCGCCGAAGTCCCAGCAGAAATCCAAGGCCGAAGCATGGTTTCCATGCTGAAGAACCAAGGCCAGCCATCGGCCACGTGGAGAGATGCCATCTATTACGCGTACTACGAAAACGCCGCGGTGCACAATGTGCCGGTGCATGACGGGGTTCGGACTGATCGCTACAAATTGATGTACTTCCCAAGGACTCGAGAATGGAATCTCTTCGATTTGCAGGAAGACCCACAGGAAATGAAGTCGGTGCATGCCGATCCAAATTACGCTAACGTCCTGGCGGCACTGAAGAAGCGATACGTTGACCTGCGTCAGTTCTATGACGTCAACTCTGCTGTCATCCCGGCGACACGCGGCGACGAAAAACGCTGGCAGGAACGAGATTCTCTCATCACCCGCCGAGCCAAGCAGGCCAAGGATGTTCGCCTGGCATTTATCGGGGATTCCATCACACAAGGATGGGAAGGAAACGGCAAAGATGTCTGGGAAGAGTACTATTCAGACATGGGAGCCATCAATCTTGGCATCGGTGGCGACCGAACAGAACACGTTATTTGGCGATTGACGCACGGGAACCTCGGCAAGATCAAACCTGAGGTGGCGGTCTTAATGATCGGAACCAATAACACGGGCCATTTCGATCAAGATCCTGATGAAGTCGCTGCTGGCGTTGAGCGGATTCTCGAAATACTGGCAGAACGATTGCCTGAAACGAAAATTGTCTTGCACGGCATATTCCCGCGTGGCAAAGATCGCTTCGACACCAAACGACTCAACAACATTGCCATCAATCAACGGATTCGCCGTCTAGCAGATGGCGATCACGTTCGTTTTGTCGAAATTGGCGATGTCTTTCTTGAGAACGATGGCACGATCAGCAAAGAGATCATGCCCGACTTGTTGCACCTCAGTCCCAAGGGCTACAAACTCTGGGCCGATGCTTTGCAGCCAACTCTTGAAGAGCTAGGTCTGTAAGCCGGCCAAAATTTGAATGTCGACAGCCTCCCTGCAGCCGCGCAGCGATGCAATCCTGCGCGGCTTCTGTAACGAGATCCACAACGGACCTATTGCGGGGAGTTGTAGCGGTTTGTTGCCGGTGGTGGCAACAGAGACGTGGTGCTAGGCGTCTGTGCAGAACGCATTGTCGGCATGCTGCTCGAACCAATGGGCCCATCTTGGGATGCTTGAGACTGAGGTGAATTGACGAACTGATTCTGGATGACGGTACCAGAGGCAGTTGAACCCGAAGTCGAGACTTGCATCGCAGGAACTCCGGAGCGTTTCCCTGTTAAGAATGGAGCAACTGGTGGAGCAGAATACGTTTGCGGTGCACCAACTGGTTGCGAACCATAGCCCGTTTGGGCTGGCGGAGCGCCGGCTGGAAAGCTGCCGCTGGTGGGAGCCGTTGTGGTTGGGAAACCGTTGGGTGGACTTCCTAGCGATCCAGGCTGAGCTTGGAATTGTTGCGGTGCTGCGAAGCCAGTTTGCGCTTGCGTGTTGCCGTTGATTCCAGGAGTGCCAGCGGGCGTTCCAGATCCTGGCTGCTGTTGGAAGACAGCCGCTCCAGCTTGAGAAGGAGTCGCGATGGCTTGGGCGGTTCGATAAATTTCGTCTGCCGTCTTGAATCCGGCCATTGCGTTCTGAGCGGCGCCGGTTTCGCTGATCCTCTGCAGGAGTGTTCTCGCACGTTGCAGATTGGGGTCGGTTCGAAGTGCGACTTCCAAGTGCTGCTGGGCACTGGCCAAATTGCTGTTCATGAAGTGCAGGTAGGCGACGTTGTAGTTGGCTTCAGCGGGGGACAGAATCTGCTGCAGTTGCGAGACAGCTTCGTCGCTGCGCCCGACGGCGACTTGCATGCCAGCTAGATTGTTGCGGAAACGTGGGTTTCCTGGGTCCAGCGCGATGGCTTGTGCGACGGCAGCCTGCGCTTCGGCGTTCTTGCCCTCAGCTTGAAGCAAGACGGCGAGTTCGTTGTGAGTCGAAGCGTTCTTTGGATTGACCTCGAGAGCCTTGTTAAAGAACTCAACGGCTGACGTATTCTGTTGCTGACGAGCGTAGAGACGAGCCGTGCTGAGCAAAGCGGCTTCGTTGTCGGGTTGTTTCTCAAGGGCCTGAGTGTAATTGTCCAGAGCCTTGGCGTAGTTGCCTTGAGCTTCAAAGAACTGACCATTCGCCACCCAAACCTCCGGCTCGAGCTTCGTCGGCATGTTGGCCAAACTCGTTGCATCGTCGGGGTTGTCCGAACTGACGAAGGTAGCCGTCACAGCATCTTTGGCTTTGCCCATCGCACTCGATACAGCAGTACCCATGGTCTTGAACTGGCCAGCGATTCCCTTGCCGGTATCCGCGATTGATGAAGAAAGTGGCTTTTCTTCTGCGGCGGCAATCCTATCTTCGTCTTTCGAAAACCACTGGGTGGGCGACTTCATGGTGGAACAGCCGGGCATCGTAGCTGAAAGCCCAGCAGCCAGACCGGCCACCAACGCGGCTCGAAGTGAGTGTCGGAGCGATTTCATGGTTCCGTTGGTTCGGTGCTTCACAGTCCGACTCCTCAATAGTGATTCGGGCATGGATTAAGTTGTCGTTGATTGGCATGGGCGGCAGCTCGAAACGGCCGGGCTTAACGGAGCCAGGCGGGACGGCAGTTGAACTACGCCGAGCGAGGAGCTGTAAATGAAAATCCGCACAATCGATCGGATTGCACTTATCGGTATATTCGGAACTGCCGATCGAGATGCTTTAGGAAACTATCCGTAACCAGCTCGGCTTATCGAATTACATTTGTTGCCAGTATTTTGCTTCGCGGAACGCCCTCGGTTTGAGAGCATTAGGTTTGCGTGGTAACGAATGTGTCGGTTTGTTGGATTTAGTAAAGTTTGCGGGATAGATCGACGATTCAATGCTTGTGCCGATAGTCTGGATTCAGCCTTGCTGAAGCGGATGGGCGGGCTTGAGAGCAGAAATGCTCGACGGCGAGACCTTGACGCTGGCATGATTGGAAGCTAGACTTCGCTCATTAACCTGTTGTGGGCAAATGACTTACGACATTTGCTATAGCGGCGAAGGAGCAGCGGCACGTGACCAAGAAAGAGATCGTTAAATCGATTTCAGATAAGACTGGGCTTACACAACTCCAAATTAAGGAGATTGTGCAGCTCACCTTTGATGGCATTGTTGATACGTTGTTGGATGATGGACGAGTTGAACTGCGTAACTTTGGCGTCTTTCAAGTGAAGACGCGGAAGGCCAGGAAAGCTCGCAACCCTCGTACCGGCCTACAAGTTCACGTTCCTGAGAAGTTCGTCGTAACATTCAAACCTGGCAAAGAGATGGAAGCTCGTGTCCAGGAACTTGAAGCGGCAGCAGCACAGCGAGCGTTGGATGAGCAGGAGCGTTCCGATCAGGAATCGCATACCGGCCCGGGAGTGTCCACCGACCAACAGAGACTGGATATACAGGATAACAGTCAACCTTGGGGTAAGACTGACACTTAAGGCGTTCATTGAGCGACTTGGGTGGGAGCAACGGAAATTGCTCTGCCCCGAAGAAAGTTTCACGGAGGAACGTTCCATGCGACGCTGGATTTGTGCTGCTCTTTTGCTTGGCTGCTGTGTTTCTGCCAGCGGCTGTGCGTTGCCAATTTACTCGGCGATCCCGGAGCGGCGGGCTGAGCAATTGGTATACACCTCGGAAAACCTGCGTCTATTGATTCAGGAATGGGAACGCTTCTGGATGGTCGATCAACCTGATCACATGACACCATACCGCGTTCACGGTGGCGTTATCTAAGCAGCCCAGGCCAGCTAGACAACGCACTTTCTCAGCGACTGTAGCCAACGTCACCCGACGGTGGACCGTTTGACCTCGCGCACCGCGTTCCGACTTCACAAAGTCGGGCGTTGCGCAGTAGGTCCTGGCCCACGTTCTTTGCCTCCAGTCCTGCTCAACCCGAATCGGGTACCTGCGCGAAGTGTGTTAAAACTCTTCCTCGAGCACCGGCGCGCCGTGCCGGCACATCTCGCTCGACGCCTTAGGTCATATTGCTTTGCAAGCTGAGAAATTGGCTTTGCTGTCCCAGCCCAGCGCTGCTTGAGATCGGCTCGGGACGCCGCGGCACTGTCGTCGGCAATTCCACACTCTGGCCAGCCCGGATATCTGTCCAAGGGCGAAAACGGAGTTCGAAGCCTAGGTGATCAGCCGTCGACTGCACGCTAACGATTTGCCCGAGCATCGTTCGTTGGAGTGTGGTGCCCCAGCGTCAAACCCTGATTCGCCGTGCACGGTAAGTCAGGGCCAC
>CAYPLE010000059.1:2643-37792 GCA_964411445.1 uncultured Pirellulaceae bacterium | reverse complement strand
CCACCGTGGGAACGCAAATTTTAAGCTGACGTTCGGCGTCCGTCAATGATCTCCTTGGAGTATCAATTGCAAGCCAGAAGTTCAATTGCTGCTAGTAGCAAGTAGCCGGACAGGGTAAAGCGTATCGATTGTTCAGGTGCTAACCGCAACCAGGAGCGAGGGCATCTGCTGCTGCAGGCGAGTCGGAGGCCTAAGCCGTTGGGGTGGCCGCTTTCTTGCGAATTCGCATATTAAAAGCCTCCACGAACAGAGAAAATGCCATCGCAAAATAGATATAACCCTTGGCGATTGGTGTGCCAATTCCCTCGGCGACCAGCATCACACCGATCAGCAGCAGGAAGCTAAGCGCGAGCATCTTAATCGTTGGGTTGTTCTGCACGAATTCACCCACTTGGTTGGCAAATACAATCATGACGCCAACGGCCATAATGACAGCAGTGATCATCACCCACAGCTCTTCTGCCATACCGACGGCAGTAATGACACTGTCGAGCGAAAAGATGATGTCCATGATTGCGATCTGAACGAGCACCATTGTAAAGCTGGAGCCACGGCGTTTCTCAGCCGCTCGTTCTTCGTCGCCCGGAGCATGCTCAACTTCTTCATGAATCTCCGAAACGCTGTTGTAGATCAGGAATAGACCGCCAGCGACCAGAATCAGATCGCGCCACGAGATCTCAATAAACTCCTGCCAAGCTTCATCATCCAAGATCTCGCGCGTAGTGTGCTCCGCTGAGGTCTCGTCGCTCTCTTCGTCAGAATCCTTGTCAGTAGCAGCTTTCTCAGATGCACTTTCGTGCTTCTTGGATTCGCCTACCCCATTTTCGCCGTGTTCGACGTCGTGCTTGACGCCGTGGCTCTCCACAGGCACCTCAATGGTGAAGTAGCTTTGCAGGGAATCGACAGGTAAGTAATCATTCAGCGATACCAACGGCGTGGTGAGCTGCATGATCCAGAAGACGCCGGCGAGCAGCAGGATGCGAGTCCCGAGTGCCAGTAGCAAACCAAGCCGCCGACCAGCACTCTGTTGCTCGACTGGAAGCTTGCTCGTCAGAATTGAAATGAAAACGATGTTGTCGATGCCCAGCACAATTTCCATCAAACACAGGGCAACCAGCGCAATGATTGGCTCAATCATGTGGGGACACTACGGCTCGGGGTCAGAGTAGGGGACGTGGGATGGTCGCCGTCGTTTGATGTGCACGCAATGCAAACGCTCCTGGATGAGCAAGGCACTCGCAGGGCAGTTTGCTGCGCAGTTCGCAGGCAGTCTAACGTCGCAGTTTACAGCAGGTCTAGTTTAGCGATGACCACGGCACCGCGTTAGGGTTGTTGGCCACCGCTGGTAAAAAATGGAAACACCGTGTCCACCAGCCACGGCTCAACAATGCTGCTAATGGCCAACGCAATTAAGCAAGCGTAAGTGACCGGACGCAACCACTTGTCGCCTAGCCTGGTGCCCAATCTCAGACCGAGTGCTGCGGCGACGAGCACCAGAGGAATGGCCAAGGTTGCAGTTTGGACAGCCTGCAAGACATCATTTCCGAAGCGGCTATACAGCAAGGCAACTTGGGGTGGAAAATTCGAGATGTACATCGCAAACAAAAACGCTCGAGCATGGTTGGCTGAAAAGCGCTGGCCGTGCACCCACAGCACCATCGGCGGTCCGCTCATGCCGGAGAGCCCTTGAAGGATGCCGCTGCCCCCGAAGGTGATGAACAACCAATGTGGCCGCCGTGCCCCCTTCCATTCGACCCCCACTAGACTTTGCAAGGCGATCGCTCCCAAGATGATCACGCCCACCAATTGGTTGACAGCCGCCGAGGACCAGGTCATCACGCTACTCAGTCCAGCAATCCCGACCGGCAAAGCGGAGATTCGAATGATCGCTGGCCACATGATCTCGCGCCAATTGAGGTGCTCCCGCAGTTTCCAAACAGCGAAAATGTTCTGCGGCAACATAGCGGTGATGATCAACACTTGGGCTTGCATGAGGTCGTTGCCGGCCCACAGTAGCAGTGGCAATCCAAAGAGGGCTGCAGCAAACCCAACCGTTGCCTGTACAAATGCAGCAGCCGCCAGAATCGCGATCGAACAAAGAAGCGGCCAAGTCGAAGACGCTTCGTTGGCTGCATCGCGCGAGCCTATTACGAGCGGCGCAGGCATCGCGTCCTGCCGCTTCGGCTCGCGTGAGCCCGCATTGCCTGCTTCTGTCGGCTGTGCCTGATTCTTAAGTGAGCCAGTTAGGTCAGCGGATTTCGCAAAACCAGGCAGTTTAGCCGAAGTGGTCTGTTTGGCCGATGCGTTATGTTGAGCAGTGCTAGTCGTTGGAATACAAACGACAGGTAAACATGCAATTGCACCGCATGAAAGTGCGATTACTGCGCGCCGGCAAAGATATGCTCCAGTAGTCGAACGGGCCGCAGTTGGCAAGCTATTTAGGGTCAATGGTGAACCAGACCGTTGGCTTGGCATTCTCGTCAAACTTGAAGACTGTCCGAGCCCGCGGATCGACAACTACGGGCAGATCATCGACCAAGGTAATGCCGACAGGGTTGTCCAGCGGTTCACCTTTGAACCAGATCTTTGGCTTTTCGCCGCGGACAACTTTCCAGATTGCTTTCGCGTAACCGTCTGTCACGTACGCTTCTCCAGCGGAATTGACAGCAACCTGATGCGGGAACTCAAACGTCCGCTCCGACACGACTGGTTCAATTTTTCCGTCGGGAGAAACAATAAGAAGCTGCTGGGCATCTTGCGAAACGACCCAGACTTGATCTTTGTCATCGACGGTGACTCCACGCGGGTTCACGTCGGCAATATGCTCGACCTTCTGGGTACCGGCAGGAATTCGCATCAGCTTTCGTAGTTCCAAATCAGCAACGTAAATGGTGCCGTCACTGGTTACAGCCAGATCCATGGGAGTGCCAATTTTCCCGCCCGTAATCGGCTCAGGTTTGCCCCCTTTTTTTATGCGGTAAATCTCACGCGTCGAAGTATCGCCCACCAAGACGCTCCCGTCCTTTTCAACAGCGACGGTGCGCGCGGCGTTCATGGGCGTGCGAAACTTGGGCGAACCGCGAAACAACTCTGTCAGCTTTTCGTCTTTCCATCGCCAGACGCCATGCATGCGGCGGTCTGCGACATACGCGTCTCCATCGGCAGAAACGGCGATATCGAGCGGATAGACCTGAAGCTCAGGCGTCACCGTGACTTGGTCCTGCCCCACCGCAGAACCAGCAAACAGGAGGATGAAAACACTCGTCGCGACGTTACGATTCATGCCAATGGATACCTCAAACTCGACTTTGTGATTTTCAACTAAGTGGTCATCAGTATACCGCCCCGCCCGCGCCCTCGCGAGCGTGGCAAAGGCGGTAACAGTAAGCCAACATTGCCTAGGAAAAAGGCTTGCCCTGCCTCCAGGACCAAAAAACGCTACATCAAAGGGCCAACGAGGCGTCTGGCCCGATTCTCTGGGCCTCGATTCTCTTTGGCTTAGCTTCGAACTCGCCGCAGTGGTAATCGTTCATTGTCCGCAGAATGACTGGGCCGACCGCGAAAGTCGCGGATGAAGTCGCGGACGCAGATTGTTGTGTCTGCATCGATTCGCGCAGGATCTATGACCGGATCCACTGCCCGAAGCGAACGTTTTGAAGTTGCGTTGCTCCCGTCGCGACACGACGGAATAAACTATTCGTCCGAGTTCCGACGCAATGCCACGCTCTCAAAAAAAAACGTCAGCGGCGCGCGAAAAAGCGGATACAATTGCAACGGACTGTTCAATGCCCGTTCCTTGTCGAGATCGCTGGAGCCTACAGCATGCACTTGCAAACATCCGCACGCCCTCTTGTGCTTGTCGTCCTAGCGTTCACAACAACTCTAGCTCTGGCAGCACGTTCTGGTCTTGCCGTTCAAACGCCGCTGGCCGAGCTGACCGGAATCGTTGTTGACGACTCAGAAGTGCCGGTAGTTGATGCAACCGTCTGTCTTGTTGGAGCAGAAAGCTATGCACGGCCTGTCATGAGGACGCGTGGCAGGATTTTGACCAAGACGGATTCTAGCGGAAAGTTCACCCTTTCACTGCTCCCACAAGATCTGCCCATACTGGCCAGCCACAGTCCGAATGTGACCTTGGTGGTCGCCGCTGAGCAGCATTCCTTGCACGTCGATCGATTTCCTGCTACACGGATGCAATCGAATGCTCCGATGAAGGTGGTTCTCAAGGCCGATGATTCTTGCTCGCTATCGATCCGCGACTCAACAGGCAAGCCCGCCCAGGCTGTGGAGATCATGCCTGCTGAGGTAGATGGCAAGAAATTTGCTTATCGCGAGTTGGATTTTTTGTCGGCGACGACAGACGCTCTCGGTAGCGTGCAATTACAACATGTTAGCAACAAACGAGTGTCAGCAGTCTACGTTTCATCTCGCGAACTGGGTAAGCAGTTGCTGAGAACAACGCTTTCCAAGGCAGACGCTGGCGGCGGCAAGCCTAGACTAACAGCACAGGCTATTGCGATCACCAAGCAATCGATTGCATTTACCTTTCCCAGGGATATCCCGCCGGAAGAAAGGCCTGATTTGAGTGCGCTGCGAGCAACGTTTATCTCAAATGTCGAAGAGCAAGGCGTCGAGTTCGTCTGGGACGAAGTTGCCGCCCATCCGGAGGGAGAGTTTCCCAGTGTACTGGTTGCGCGTGGGAACACTTCGGTGCGGCTTGACGTTCCGGATGACTTTGCATTCTTGATTTCCAGAGATCCGGTGCAAGTGAATGGCGAATTTAAGACACTCGAGTTTGTTGCCGCAGACTTGGTTACATGTAGGGCGATCGACAGCAACACTGCCGATGGAATACCTGGATTGATTGCGCAGACTTTTTCGCCAACTTGGCGTTACAGCTTCACCGACGCGCAAGGACGGTTGGCATATTGGACCCACGGGATTTCCGATGGATTCTATGTGTCGGACCCTTTGGGACGTTACATGTCTCCGCGAGCATTTTATCGCAAACCGCAGGGACTGCCGGATGAAAACCGTATCATCCGCGTGCCCGCAGAATCCATGATCCCAATGTCGGGTGCTCAAGGCATCGTGTTGGATTCGAAAGGTCAACCGGCCGGTGGTGTTGCCATCGAAGTGACCTATCAGAAAGAGCGATTTACAAACCAAGTTAGGTTGTTTTCTGACACCGATGGTCGCTTTGCATTCCACCATATTCCCGAAGGTGCGAATGTGCAACTGTCTGCATCTAGCCCTGACCAACGCACGACATCTCCGGTTGAATTCAATGCGGAAACGGGCCAACAAATCCAGCTTCAGATGTCGAAGGTGTTCCCTCAATCTTTTTCAGCAAAACTGACCGACACAACGGGCAAGCCGATTGCTGGGGCTACCATTGTTCTCAAGAAATCAAGCGTGGTCGTCGAGGAGAACTTTTCTGCGGAGGATCGCACTGAATCGCCTCTGTTTTCAGTTGCATCCCTGATCGAAACTGACGCCGATGGCGTGTTCGAATCGCCAACGACGGCTAGCGAACTCTCGCAGGTCGCATTCGAAGCCTCGGCACCCGGTTATCGTCAATTTCATAGCCAGTGGTTTCAATTGGACACTCCCCAAAGCGAACGCACCGTCAAACTCAAGTCTGAAGGGGCCTCGTTTAAACTGCAATCGGTTGCCACGCCGCAGCAGGTTGCAGTCACGATTGCCAGCAGCGAAGGCCAAGAACTCTCCGGCGTCCAATTCCTGTCATTTGGGCCACATACGGGCCTTATTCGCGAGTCGGACTGCTCAAGCTCCTTCTCCGTCGTCCTGAAAAATGGCAAGCAAGTGATCGCAGCACGGGCCGAGGGCTACGCACCGAAATTTGTTTTGGTCGATGAACTTCCTGACAAGGTGCACATAGCTCTGCACCCAAGTGATGGCGACCCAATGGACGCACAAGTCGACTTGCTCGGCCATGAGGCGGCTCACCGAGAGTCGCCGCAGGTCGATCGACTGGACTTGGCCAAGAGGCTGTTGGCAAAAGTAAAGTCGGATGGAGGGGCTGATTCGTTTCACCGAATGATCCTTCGCACCAAAATCGAATTGTTTACTGACCCAACTGGCCTGGCTGATCGGATCAAGCGCGAGAAAAATTGGCAGATGATGCCATGGCCGTCAAGTTCTCCTGCCGGCAAGGAGTTCGCCTACTCCGTCTTGGAAGAGCTTGATGATCCCAAAGTGCGGCCGGCGTTGATCATCGAACTTGCAAAGTTGGAGGATGACATCAAAGTGCAGCGAAGGCTCATCGATGAGATCCTTGCCAATGTCGAAGGGCTGGGTGGGGTTGATCAAGCGACAATGGGGGCACGGGCAGCATGCTTGCTTGTTTCGGCTGGTCAGCACGAACAGGCAAAGCAATTGATCCGCGACATCTGGGACAACCAGGACGGGTTGAAGGACCTCGTTTCGCGGGGGATCCGGGTCGGAGGTGCAGCTCCGTATCGCGGCCTTGCTCGATACTTTGCACCGGAACTTGCAATGGTGCAGCGACGCACTGCATTGAAGTTGATTGAGCTTTGTGGCGACGCGAATGAAATTCCGTGGCTTCAAACCCAGGCCGTTTGTTTTCTCGCCAACTCTGGCGACTCGAGCTGGAAAATTGCCGTTCGAACATTCCTAGATGGAAAATTGCATGGAATTGGATTGCGTGATTTTCTCAGCAAGACTCGCTTCTCGAATATCGAACAAGGGCGACAGTTAGTTCCATTCTTGGATTCAACTCTGGCGAAAGCGGATTTACTGATGCACCTTGCCCAGCAGCCAGAGGTAGCAGACGACGCCCAGCGAATTGAATTGCTGGAGCAAGCACATCAATGCATCCTTGACTCCAACATGACACCGGGTGTCACGCACCCAGCTTGGCTCGCCGCAGACATTTCAGATCGATGCCAAGACTTAGCGCCAGCGCTTGCTAAGCAGGGCCTTTTCACGGCATTTTGGAAGTGCGAAGGTACCCATAGTATCCTCCCGTTCGATACACTTGCGGGCATAGTTAGCAGAGTTGGAGAAGGCGAGCCGATGCTGGCTCGTCACTTGACCGAAGCCTGCGTCGATGATTGGAGTTGGCTGTATAACGTCCGAAATTCTGGATTGATGTTTGAATCGAATCGCCCGTTGGAAATGGCGGCTTTAGTTGATCCGGCTTGGGCAACAGGATTGGCGATCGAGCTAATGGAAAACCACTTCGAATATGATACGTCGCGCCAGCTAGCGACTGTTTCCTCAGTGATTGGTGTTTGGGCCGAGCAGAAGGCGAACAGCCGCAAAAGGCAATAGGTCGTACCGGCCGAGAGAACTTGCGGGACACTACCCGAGAGCCGTGTCAAGGAGTTCAACAATGCGGTTGATGGAGTGGTCAAGTGCACCTTGTTGCTGACGGATCAGTGCAATGGCTCGCGTGGCACGAGCGCGGCCAGGAGCGGGATTGGCAAGTTCTTGGGAGAGCCAAGAAACAAACTCGTCCTCAGACGACAATTCCGTAGCTGCATCGTTTTCTATCAGCATGCGGACAACATCGCGAAAATTACGAGTGCTTGGGCCAAACACAACATTGCACCCGAATGCTGCAGGTTCAATCATGTTCTGCCCACCGCGAGCACCAAAAGACCCGCCTACCAAAGCGATGTCGGCGACGCCCCACCAACGCGAGAGTTCCCCAACACAGTTGATGACCAAGACATCCCAGTCGTTCGAATCGACCGGTTGGCTGAGTTCCGTACGCAGCAAAATTTGCGCATCTGCTTCGTGCTGCTTGATCGCATCGACAATCGCAGAAGTTCGTTCGGGATGCCGCGGTGCAACAATCAACTTCAAATCTGTGTGTGGTTTGCGCAGCTTAAAATAGGCATCGATAGCAATCCGCTCCTCTTCGACTTGCGTGCTTCCCGCAAGCAGGACGTTGTGCTTCCGGCTCGTGAGTCCAGCGAGTTCCCGCAGTGCTAAAATCGGTTCACTCTCACGTGAAAAACTCACGTTGTCAAATTTGATGGAACCCGTTGTAAAAATATGCGTTGTCGGTGTGCCACATTCGGCAAAGCGTTCTGCATAATCCTGGGATGCAGCGCAGACCAGATCGACACGTGAGAACATAGGCTTCGTCACCCACCGAAGTCGTTGGTAGCCTCGACAGCTACGCTCGCTCAAACGTCCGTTTACGACCGCAATGGGAATGTTGTTCTTGTCACAGATGGCTAGCAGATTGGGCCAAAGTTCAAGCTCGGCCAGTAGCAGCACACTAGGCTGCAGTTGTTGGATGACTCGCCGAACGGCCCAGGAAAAATCAAACGGAAATCGAAACACAATTGCATTCGGAAATTTTTCGCCCGCTAGGGCTATTCCAGTGTCCGTGGTTGACGAAACACAGAATACTGCATCTGTGTACTGCTGCTGCAGTCTTGTGATTAATGGGCCTAGCAGGAGCACCTCACCAACGCTGACACCGTGCAGCCAAACAATCGGTCGCTGTGATTCTACGGCTGAGCGAACGCATTTGAGCTGCTCGTCAGTGATTTTTGGGCCAAGCAGGCGTTCAGACCAACCACTGCGATAGCGACCGGTCGAGAGACTTCGCCAGAGGAGATACGGCGATGCCAGAAGCAGTGCCACAGCGTAGAGAAAGTTTCGCGTCCAACAAGCAACACTCAATGGCTTGTCCAGTTGGCTGTTCACGGATGGCAGAGCTGGGCGGGTGTCGGGCGTTCTTTTGAAAGAGCAGGCCGACAGTGCTCAGCGGCTACTTTCGTCCGTGGCATGCTTTATATTTCTTGCCACTTCCGCAAGGACATGGGTCGTTGCGTCCTACTTTTGCTTCGCGGTTGCGAATCGGCTCAGGCTTTGCTTCAGGAGCACCAGCCTGGTCAGCAGCTCGCAAATTTTCTTCCTGCTCAGCTTGCATGGCTGAGGGTGGTAGTTTCTCGTGTTCGGCATTTGTTTCCACCCAGGTGCTGGCCACAAAGCCTTCGTCCAGAGCTTCCATGCGGAAGATGAGGTCCGTCATCTTTTCGCCAATGGAGAACCACATGTCGCCGTACATCCGCATGCCTTCGCGTTTGTATTCGACCTTCGGGTCCATTTGTGCGTAGCCCTTCAAGCTGATCGCACTTCTCAGGTGATCCATCGCCAGCAAGTGGTCTTTCCAGGAACCATCGACGATGTTCAGTAGAACCTGTCGTTCCATTCGGCGAATTTCAGGGTAGAACCGATCGTCAGCCGCTTGGCGAACGCGTCGCTCTAGTTGTTCTTGGTCCAATTCACCCAGTTCGTCGGCGGACGTTTCGTAGGCCAGGCTATCTTTCAACCAAGTCGACAATGAATCCAGCGCGCCATTGTTCCCGGCAATGTAACGCGCGGGAGTGTTGGGAGCTGCCGAATTGAAGAAGGATTTCACCTTTTCAACGGCTTCCGCCGTTTTCGTCAAGCCCGTCTCGTAATGTGTTTCGCTGTAGGTCGTCAGCTTATCGGTCAGCTCGTTGACCGTCGGAACCGAAAAATCTTCTTCAGGAATGTCGCTTTCAAAGCGGCTTCGCGCCCAGGTCAGCAGGCTTTCTCGATCGACTTGCATTCTGTCCGATTCGACACGTCTGCCGTATCGCGTGATCCCAGCAAACACTGGGTACTCACACTCTTTGCGTCGATAGGATTTCTCTGCTGCGGTCAGTAGTTCTCGGGTAATTTCCGGTGCTTCACGATTTCGCAGGGTCTCAATGTCGAGGGAGATTCCGAACTTGTTCTCCATCCAGCCGACGAGCATCTTGAGGCCGTAGTCGGCGATCAGGAAAGCGTCTCCTTCGCTCAAGTCGGTCGCATCCAGCTTTTCGTTGATGCGTTCGATCAAGCGTTCGTCGATCTCTTCACGCGGGATCTTTTTGAGGTCGTTGATGCTGTAGTTCGTGCCGTAGCGGGTGTTGATCCACTTCGACAGCGCGCCCCAGTTCCAGTCCTCTTGCGGTTCTTCCTTGGGGAGGTTCTCTTCGATTGCATCGATGACTTGCGTTTCAGCGCTACGTTCGGCTGCATCGACCGCATAGGCGGCCGCCGTTCCTGGGTCCAGGTTTCGGAAGTCCCGGGGTTCGAGCTCGCAAGAAAGTTTCTTGCCCACCCATTTCGAATACGCTTCGGCACCAAACATGGGGTCGGTGTACATTTGAACGTAGCGTTCAATTTGCTGGCTGATTTGTTCCAGCACCATTTCTCGACAGCTAACACCATCCAAGATCTGCTGACGATAGGAGTAGACCCGTTTTCGCTGCTGGTCCATGACTTCGTCGTATTCGAGCAGGTTCTTGCGAATTTCGAAGTTGCGTTCTTCCACCTTCTTTTGAGCAGCGGTGATCCGTCGGCTGACAAAGGTGTTTTCGATAGCTTCGCCTTCGCCCATTCCGAGCTTGCCCATCATGCCGCGAACCCAATCGCCAGCGAAAATGCGCATGAGGTCATCTTCCAGAGACAGGAAGAAGCGGCTGCTGCCAGGATCTCCTTGACGACCGCAGCGACCACGAAGCTGCAAGTCGATGCGACGCGATTCGTGACGCTCGGTACCGATGACGTACAAGCCGCCGATTTCGCGAACGACCTTACCCGCCTCGGACATGCCTTCTTTTTCGTCAATCTCCTTGACCAGGGCGTCCCATTCTTCCGGTGGAACGTCTAGTCGCGTGTCGTATTTGTCCTGCAGTTGAGCCCATGCTTTGGTCTCGGGATTTCCGCCAAGGATAATATCTGTACCACGACCGGCCATGTTGGTGGCAATCGTGACGGCACCCATTCGCCCAGCTTGCGAGATGATCTCCGCTTCACGCTTGTGTTGCTTGGCGTTGAGGACTTCGTGCGGGATCCCTCGTTTGTCGAGTTGATGGCTGAGTTGTTCACTCTTCTCGATCGAAACGGTGCCAATCAAGACAGGGCGTCCGCGTCGTTCGATCTCGTCGACTTCTGACTTCGAGACTTCGCGTTGCTCGCGAGGATTCTTGATTTTGATGGTAAGACTGTCGTCTGATTCCTTGATGATTTCACCGGAGAGAACATCACCATTTTTTAGAATGACATTGTCAAGCTTCGTTGTGTGTTCGACGTCCTCCGCAACTGCGGCGAACTTCTCTTTCTCGGTCAAGTAGATCGTGTCGGGATATTCAATCCGCTGCAATCCTCTGTTGGTTGGGATCGCAATCACATCAAGCTTGTAGATTTTCCAGAACTCGTTGGCTTCGGTCATTGCGGTACCGGTCATGCCCGCAATCTTGTCGTATAGCTTGAAAAAGTTCTGCAGCGTGATGGTCGCCAGCGTCTGCGTCTCTTCTTTGATCTTCACGCCCTCTTTGGCCTCGACGGCTTGGTGCAGACCATCGCTCCACTGCCGGCCTTCCATCAGACGACCTGTGAAATCGTCGACGATCACGATCGCTCCGTCCTTCACGACATAGCTCACGTCCCGCTTATACAGGTGGTGAGCCTTCAGAGCGTTGTCGATCATGTGCGGCCATTCCATATTGCCCGCAGTGTAAAAGCTCTCAACGCCCGCCAGTTTTTCAGCAGCACGAACACCTTCGTCCGTCAAATTGACCGTGTGGTCTTTCTCATTGACTGTAAAATGTTCTTCTTTCTTCAAACTTCTGGCGACGCGGTCCGCATCAGCATACTTGCCGATGTCCTGGTGTGCGGGGCCAGAGATGATCAACGGTGTTCGAGCTTCGTCGATCAGAATGTTGTCTACTTCGTCGACAATCGCAAACGCCAACGGCCCTTGCACTTGTTGCATATGTTTCGGGAAGCGATTGTCGTCGCGAGCCGCCAAGCGCATATTGTCGCGAAGATAGTCGAAGCCAAGTTCGTTGTTGGTCGCGTAGGTGATGTCTTTGGCATAAGCAGCCTGACGCTCGTCGTTGCTTAGGCCGCCCTGGATCGCTCCCACGGTTAGGCCAAGGCCCATGTACAGTGGTGCCATCCACTCCATATCCCGTCGAGCCAGGTAGTCGTTGACGGTCACAACATGACAGCCCTTGCCTGCAAGAGCATTTAGATACGTCGGCAGCGTAGCGACAAGTGTCTTGCCTTCCCCGGTGACCATTTCAGCGATCATGCCATGATGGAGTACGATGCCTCCGATCAATTGGACATCGTAGTGCCGCATGTTCAGGAAGCGTTTACCGCCTTCGCGGCAAATTGCGAAGGCTTCGACCAATATGTCGTCAAGCGTTTCACCATCGCGCAGTCGCTGCTTAAACTCCTCGGTCTTGCCGCGAAGTTGTTCGTCGGTGAATTTCGCGAATTGATCTTCGAGAGCATTGATTTGCGCAACGATTGCCTCAAAACGCTTGACTTGTCGCGCATTGGACGAACCAAACACTCCCGTAACGGTGCGTTCGACGCCTTGTAGCATGTTCGAGAAGAACAGTCCTGTGTTTTCCCAAACCCGTTCCAAGAATTCCATCAGTTGAAACTTCGCATCAGATTGGTTTTACAGCCCTGCTCAGGAGCAAGGCATTGATTTTGCAAGTATTTTTAATGAGTCGTCAGCCGTCCCTCGGCGACAACCCTGCTTCGCTTGTAACGCGAGGCTGCTGGATGGTTTGTCACGTCGACTTGTTACGTCGATGTGTCACCCTGTGCAATTTGTTCAGTCGATCAGCTTTTGTTCAGTCGATCAGCTTTTTCAGTTGCTCAACTTGTTAGGTCGACCAATGGTTCCAGGTTACTTCGTCGCATTTGCAGCCATGACCGGCTGTCGTCAGGCGATTCCCGCTGGGTCTGCGCAAAGCGCCCACCTAGAATTCCTGCCCAGGATAACGCTTGTTTGCCAGAACGACAGTCCCTGGTCAAGCACACGCTGCGTGCAATTGACGGGCCACCTTTCCCGCAAGCCGCTGCGTTTCAGGTCGTTGGTTTCCCTAAACTCTTCCAGAAGCGGCACTTAGGCAGCCGCTAACCTAGGGATTTCTCGCCTCTCGGTCAACCTCAGCCCGTTCGCTCAAGCGTGCTAGCATTGTGGGCTCAGCTTTCGCGGCTCAGCTATTGCGGCGAGCTTTCGCGGCTCAGCTATTGCGGCAAGGCGGGAGGCCTCATTGCTCTAGCGACCGCAGCCACAAATCAGGCAGGCAGCTATCCGTCGGACTTCCGAAGATAGCCGGCGGAGGTTTGGAAGTAGCGACGGCGGCGCGAGGCGACTTGCTCGGACACTCCTTGGTGCTGGGTCCGAAGGTCTTCAAGGTTGGCTGAGCAGAGACGGCAGCCAACGGTTTCGATGTGAAACTTGAGATAGTCAGCCTGATCGTCGTCCAGCGTTCCGAGGATGAATCCTCCGAGCTCTTGTCGCGTCGCACAGGTCAACCGCGCGCGGCGCCAAATGTCGCCCAACGCGTGAACACCTGCTTCGCGCATTCCTACCAATCCTGCAAGGCGTTCTCGAATGTCACTGGAGTCACGCAACGCCTGTTCGACGGCCGACATTTGATCTGCTGGCAGACTCTCGTCCAGGTATGCTCGTAGTTGTTGGTCGGTGAAATTCAATTGTCAGAGCCTAATCGGATTGTGGGAAGTTTGGCGGGTGGATTCTTAGCCGTCGTGCTGCATGGCAACTTCTTCGTAAGGCTGCACGACGACGAAGCCATCACCACTGAATTCCATTTGAATGGACTCGCCCGAACCGCGGCCAAAAAAGCTCTTTAGCGAAACGTCAGTCTTGAACTCCGGTTGCAAATTGCCAGACCAGGCAATGGTGGCATTGGGGTCGGTGCGCACGCTTTGTCCAGGTCGAACTCTGAGTGTAATCGGTTCGAAGTGCGTTGTGATGGCAATCAGGCCCGTCCCGGACAGTCTGACGTTGAAGAAACCGCCAGACACCACGGCGGCCAGCTTCTTCATCATCTTGATTTCCCAGTCGACGGTGGGCTCAAAGGCAAGCAGGTCGCTTCCGTTGACGAAAATCGATTCGCCTTGCAGCTTGAGGATCTTGATGGTTTTGCCTGAATCGGCCAGATACAAACGTCCTTGTCCCTCAGCCTTGGTTAACTTTGCGCCTTCGCCCGTGACACCTCGCTTGAGCAATGATCCAAGGCCTTTGTCCAAGAGGCCTTCGCGGGTGAATTTGATTCCTCCCACGTAGGCAACCATGGCTCCTGCCTTCATCCATACCATGCCATTGAGGTTGATTTCCAGCATGCGGTCATTCTCGAGCTGGAAATAGTCGTGAGCTGCGTCATCCTGGGCTGTGGATTTGATGAATTCTTCGATGGTGTAGTTGGACATGGGGTCGCTTCCTTTCGGGACGGTGCTCTTGAACGTGGCTCTTGGACGTGCAATTGGAGATAGCTGCTAAGAGTTTGGCAACAAAACTCACCGCGCAGGGCGCTCGAGTCAGCGGGACTGCTTGGTGACAGTGAGGCAGCGATGCCAGTGTTTTATCAAAACGCAAAAGCGTAAACGTCGAACCGGCAAATATCTGTCATCGATGCTTCTGTCAGCAATCTACCAGATAACTCCCAACCGGTGCCACAATGGCAGAATCGCGAGATTGGTTGCAGGTAAATGAGTCAACGGCAACGGGCGGAATCAGCATGCTGCGAAATAGGGCCAGCGAATGACCTTTCCCGTTTTTTCCGTCCTGCCAGGTGTTCTTCTTGCACGCCAAATGTCCTGTCGCACTTCAAAGCATCCGCACTGTGCGTTCGGCCTTTCTGGGTTGGGTCAGGGCCAGGGGCTGGGCGGATGGAGGTGGATTTGGGCAACGGTGCTACTGTCGGGCTACTTCGAAAGTGGATCCTGCTGGAGCGAGAATGGCACGCTTTTTGCTCAATACCGTCGCTCAACATTCAGTATGCCTTTTTGGCTGGACCACTGATCGAGTGATCGGCGGAGGCCAGCTTACCGGAATAAGTGAATTCCTCGGAATTCGAAATTCAACCAACCCCAGTTTTCCGCACAGGAGTGCCGCAAAATGGCGACGGCTACCAAGTCAAAGTCCGCATCGAAAGTCAAACTGCAGCCGCTCGGAGACCGAATTGTCGTCCAGCGAGAGGAATCAGAAGGCGTAACCGAAGGCGGGATTTTCCTGCCAGACAGTGCTAAGGACAAGCCAACTCGTGGCACTGTCGTCAGCGTTGGCGACGGCAAGCTGCTTGATGATGGCAGCCGCGGCGAAATGCAAGTTCAGGTTGGCGATCGCGTGCTCTTCACGAGCTACGCTGGCGAAAACATCGAAATCGGCGACGCCGAATACGTTCTGATGAGCGAAAGCGAAGTTCTCGCTGTGCTCGAGTAATGCCTGCGGCTCTGGTCGACGCCCCTGAGGCAGCGGCCAATTTTGCACAGACGGACAAACTCAACCCGAACACAAATATAGTCTTGGAGCGATAGATAAAATGGCAAAGATCATTGCATTTGAACAAGAAGCCCGCGAAGCAATTCGTCGCGGAGTTTCGAAGTTGGCCCGAGCGGTCAAAGTTACGCTTGGACCCAAGGGGCGTAACGTCATTCTTCAGAAGAGCTTTGGCAGCCCAACCGTGACAAAGGACGGTGTGACTGTTGCCAAGGAAATCGACCTGGAAGACGTCTATGAAAACATGGGCGCCCGAATGGTTCGCGAAGTTGCCAGCAAGACGAGCGATGTCGCTGGTGACGGTACGACAACAGCGACCGTTATGGCGGAAGCAATTTTCAACGAAGGCCTCAAGAGCGTTGTCGCTGGCGTCAACCCAATCCAGATGAAGGCCGGGATGGAAAAGGCTGTTGAGGACATCACTGCCAATCTCCACTCAATGGCCAAGAAGGTCCGCGACAAGTCAGAAATGGCAAACGTTGCGACCATCGCTGCAAACAACGATCGCGAAATCGGCAACTTGCTTGCCGAAGCGATGGAAAACGTTGGCAAGGACGGCGTTGTGACGGTCGACGAAGGCAAGAGCTTGCACACTGAGCTTGAGTTTGTCGAAGGCATGCAATTCGACCGCGGCTACCTTTCTCCTTACTTCGTAACCGATTCCACCAGCATGGAAGCGGTCCTGGACGAGCCTTACATCTTGGTCTTCGAAAAGAAGATCTCGAACATCAAGGACCTCGTGCCTGTTCTCGAAAAGGTTGTTCAGCAGGGCAAGCCTTTGCTGATCATCGCTGAAGACGTTGACGGTGAAGCACTTGCTACGCTTGTCATCAACCGTCTCCGCGGGACCCTCAACATCGCAGCCGTCAAGGCTCCTGGCTACGGCGACCGTCGTAAGGCCATGATGGAGGACATCGCGATCTTGACCGGTGGAGAAGCAATCTTTGAGGCACTTGGAACGAAGCTTGAGTCGGTTGAACTGCCTCAACTTGGTCGTGCCAAGAAGGTTATCATCGACAAAGATAATACCACCATCATCGAGGGTGGCGGAAAGAGCTCCGATATCAAGGCTCGTATCGATCAAATCCGTCGTGAAATCGAAAACACGACCAGCGATTACGATCGAGAGAAGCTTGACGAACGGCTCGCCAAGTTGGCTGGCGGGGTTGCAAAGGTCAACGTCGGAGCTGCTACCGAAAGCGAAATGAAGGAAAAGAAGGCTCGCGTTGAAGACGCACTTCACGCGACTCGCGCAGCCGTCGAAGAAGGCATTCTTCCCGGTGGTGGTGTTGCTCTTCTGCGTGCTAGCAGCAGTGTAAAGGCTGACGATAGCCTGAGCCAAGATGAGAAAGTTGGCTACAACATCATCCTCCGCGCTTGCCGTGCTCCTTTGACCATGATCAGCGAAAACGCTGGCAAGGATGGTGGGATCATCTGCGAGAAAGTTGCTGCCGAAAAGGGCAACAATGGTTACAACGCCCTGACCGACACCTTCGAAGACATGGTGAAGGCTGGCGTTATCGACCCAACGAAGGTCACGCGAACCGCACTTGCAAACGCGTCCAGCGTTGCCACTCTGTTGCTGACCAGCGACGCTCTTATTGCCGAAAAGCCAAAGGCTGGCGGTAGCAAGGGTCATGGTGGCGACCACGACATGTACTAAGCGACAGTCGTACAGAGTTTAAAGTCACATTAACGCCGGCGAGCATCAGTTCGTCGGCGTTTTTGTTTGGCCTCAATCCGTGAATAGCCTTTTTCGGCGCAGTGAGGAACCTGCGGCGGAGTACAACGCGGTGGGCGAAGTGAGTAGAATAGGGGACCCGCCGAAATTCTCATTTCCCCGCCTGTAAGAATCCAAGCATGTTGAAATCAACGTTTGCAATCGCTTGCGTCGCCGCAAGCCTTCTTGTTCCTGGGTTGGCAAAGGCCGAAGAAACCGACGTCGACTTTGCGCGACAAGTTCTGCCGATCCTGTCCGACAAGTGCTTTGTGTGCCACGGCCCGGATACGCAGGATGCTGATCTGGTGCGATTGGATTCGTTCGAAGCAGCCACCCGTGACTTGGGCGGATACCAAGCGATCGTGCCTCACAACGCCACAGATAGCGAGTTGGTGAAACGGATCTTCTCAGAGGACGATCCGATGCCGCCAGCAGAGTCACAGAAGCAACTGACTGAATCCGAGAAGCAAACGCTCCGTCGCTGGATTGAACAGAGTGGGCAATACGACAAGCATTGGGCCTACGTGCCGCCCAAGAACAAGGATGCAGTTGCCATCAGCGATTTAGACCGGTCGCAGGTCATCGATCACTTTGTTCGACAGAAATTACAAGTTTCTGGATTTGAGCTAGCTGAAGCAGCGCCGCCAGAAGTGCTTGCCCGGCGCATGGCACTCGTGCTGACAGGGCTGCCCCCAGATCCACGGCAGGTTGCAAAGTTGACAGCTAATTTCAGCGAGGAAAACCTGGAGGCCTACGTGGATGAGCTGCTTGCGAGCCCTCGCTATGGTGAGCACCAAGCACGCTATTGGCTGGATGCAGCTCGTTATGGCGATACACACGGTCTGCACCTCGACTCGCGACGCGGCATCTATCCCTATCGTGACTGGGTCGTAAAAGCATACAACGACAACTTGCCGCTGGATGACTTCGTTACCTGGCAATTGGCGGGTGACTTGCTACCAAATTCAACTCTAGAGCAGCAAGTTGCAACCGGATTTGTGCGGCTGAATCCGAGTACCTCTGAGGGTGGAGCGATCGCCGAAGAATTCCAAGCTAAATACAGTTTTGACCGAACGGAGACGATCGGAACCGTATTCCTTGGTATGTCACTGACGTGCGCACGGTGTCACACGCATAAGTACGACCCAATCACGCACGAAGAGTACTATCAACTGTTTGCATTCTTTAACAATACTGCCGAACAGCCGATGGATCGAAACGCATATCAGTACGGTCCGACGGTCCAAGCACCACCGGATCAGGATGGATGGAAGCGTTGGGCGACCCAGTCAGAATCAATGGCACAACTGTTGCGCGATGCAGACGCATTCGTGCAGTCTGCTGGCCGCCCGAATCTCCTGAACCAATGGCAGGCAGCGGACCAGCCTGGCAAACTGAATTTGATCCTCGAAAACGGCGCTTTTGCTTCGTGGGGCAACCGGGTGTTCGCTCAGTTGCTGGTCGAGGCAAAGGAGCGTGACAGCCAAGAATATACGACGACGCTAGTCGCCCGCGAGCTGAAAAAGCCTCGCGAGACATTCCTGCTCCGACGCGGCGAATACAATCAGCCACAAGGCGAACCGATTCAACCTGATGTGTTTGACGTCATGAATCCCTTCCCGCAAGAAGCCCCACGCAACCGGCTGGGGCTTGCTCAATGGCTGACCTCTGACGACCATCCGCTAACATCGCGGGTTCTCGTCAACCAACTCTGGCAACGTATCTTTGGTGTGGGACTCGTTCGAACGCCCGAAGATTTTGGCCTGCAAGGGGAACAGCCAACACACCCCGAATTGCTGGATTGGCTGGCGATCGAGCTTCGCAACAGTGGCTGGGATCAAAAGGCAATGCTCAAAGCAATGGTGTTGAGCGAGACTTTCCGTCAGTCATCAACAATCCGCAGCGAGATCGACGATCCTGAGAATCGACTTCTCGCCCGTGGTCCAAGTTATCGATTGGACGCGGAAGTCCTTCGCGACATCGGTTTGTGGGCAAGCAACTTGCTGGATCCAACCATGGGGGGCGAGGGCGTGAAGCCGTATCAGCCACCTGGGATGTGGAAGGCGATGGCGCACCCCGCTAGCAATACCAAGGAATACGTTCGTGACGAAGGCCCCAAGCTGTACCGGCGAAGTTTGTACGTTTACTGGAAACGCACCAGTCCGCATCCAATGATGACCTTGTTCGATGCTCCCTCGCGTGAATCTGCATGTGTCCGCAGGGGCATTACCAACACGTCGCTTCAGTCGCTGGCGCTGCTGAACGAAACGCAGCGGCTGGAAATGTCCCGCAAATTCGCAGAACGGATTTTGGCGAATCGGAAAACGAACGAAGACAGAATCGAGTTCGCGTTTCGCCTGCTTGCCAGCCGTTCTCCTGCTGCAGAAGAGGGACAAGCGGTTTCAGGGTTGTTGGATGCGATGCTCAAACGCTATGCGGATGACAAGCCGGCTGCGGAGGCCTTGCTTGGTTACGGGGATGCGCCGCGCAACAAGAAATTTAGTGCCGAGGAGTTGGCCTCTTGGACCGTCGTCGCCAGCACGTTGCTGGCCAGTGACATTGCCATCTTGTTGTACTAACGCCACTTCCTGTCGACGTCTGTTCAGTTTACATCTTCCGATGAGAAATTTGATGCATCACGATAGCCTACGCAATCCGTCGCCAAGTCGCGAAGCTGAATTGCTGTCGACACGCCGGCAGCTCTTCGGCCGCACCGCTCTGGGCTTGGGAACCGCCGCAGTGGCCCAGCTACTGGGGAGTCAATCCGGCTTTGCTGCGGACGACGCTTTCGCATCCGCCACAGCGGCAGGCAAGGTGTCTGAAGGGCTGCATCACCCTGCCAAGGCAAAGCGGGTAATCTACTTGTTCATGAGTGGTGGACCAAGCCAGCATGATATGTGGGACTACAAACCCAAGCTCAACAAAATGTTTGGTGAGCAGCTCCCACCCGAAGTCCGCGATGGGCAGCGAATCACCGGGATGACCGCTAATCAAAAGAATGGTTTGCCGATTTGCCCAAGTAAGTACAAATTTGCGAAGTACGACAACAACGACTCCGGCGTTTACGTCAGCGAGTTATTGCCTCACACGGCTCGTGTCGCCAAGGAATTGTGTGTTGTTCACAGTACGTTTACCGAAGCAATCAACCACGATCCCGCGATTACTTTCATTCAAACGGGCAGCCAAATCCCGGGACGCCCAAGTCTAGGTGCATGGCTGAGCTATGGTCTCGGTAGCATGAATGAGAATCTGCCCAGCTACGTCGTCATGCATGCAAAAACGAGCTTCCCGGAGCAGAGTCTGTTCAATCGGTTGTGGGGCACAGGGTTCATGCCATCGCAGCATCAAGGGTTGTTGCTGCAGAGTCAGGGCGACCCTGTGTTGTACCTGAGTAATCCTGGCGGACTTTCGCGAGAAGACAGAAGACAGCAGCTCGACGCACTTATCAAGCTCAATCAGTTGCAGCATGACCAATTCGCTGATCCAGAAATTCTGGCTCGCATCAAGCAGCATGAGATGGCTTACCGAATGCAGACTTCCGTGCCTGAGCTGATGGATCTTTCCGGCGAATCGGACGAGACGTTCAAGTTGTATGGTGAAGAAGCGAAACAGCCGGGCACTTTTGCGGCTTGCTGCCTGAATGCTAGGCGACTTGCCGAGCGAGGCGTTCGCAATATTCAGATTTTCCACCGTGGCTGGGACGCACACAACCGCTTGCCAACAGAGCATGAGTCGCAATGCAAGGATATCGACCAAGCTTCTGCGGCCTTGATTCAAGATCTGAAGCAACGGGGCATGCTTGAGGATACGCTGGTCGTCTGGGGAGGTGAATTTGGTCGAACAGCGTATTGCCAAGGGACGCTTACGGATAAGACTTATGGTCGAGATCACCATCCGCGGTGCTTCACGGTGTGGATGGCCGGCGGCGGTGTCAAACCTGGCATAACTTATGGACGTACCGACGACTACGGGTACAACATTACCGATTCCAACGGAGTTGTCTTGAATCCTCAGCCGACGCCCGAGACTTGGACGCCGGGTTCGATGCACATTCACGATTTGAACGCGACAATTCTCCACTTGCTTGGAATCGACCACACGCGACTCACCTATCGCTACCAGGGACGCGACTTCCGCCTAACCGACGTGCATGGTCATGTCATGCACGATTTGCTGGCGTAAACTCTTCGTTTTTTGCTGGCCAAAGCCGCTAGCAACGCGGCCTACTTGAATTCTTAAGAGCACTATGACAAAAACAGACGTGAGAATGGTCGTTCGGAACGCTTGGGTCGTTGGACTTACCCTTTGCGCTATGCAACTGGGCAGTAAGGCGGTGGGTGAGGACGCGCTGCCGAATGTGGTTGTGCTGCTGTGTGATGATTTGGGATACGGAGATCTGGGGTCGTTTGGACATCCGCATATCAAGACACCGAACCTGGATAAGTTGGCGGCTGGTGGGATTCGACTGACGGATTGTTACGCGGCGTCGGCCGTGTGTTCGTCGAGCCGAGCTGGGTTGCTGACAGGGCGGAATCCGAATCGAGATGGTATCTACGATTGGTTGCCGGGCGGTATCCCAGTCTATCTTTCCGCCGAGGTGCCCAGCATTGCAAGTACGCTGCGCGGCGCAGGTTACCAAACAGCACTGGTCGGCAAGTGGCATTTGAATGGTCTTTTCAACAACCCCCAGCAGCCGCAGCCCGATGCCTATGGATTCGATCATTGGATGGCGACGCAGAATAATGCAGCGCCCAGTCACAAGCAGCCAGGGAACTTTATTCGCAACGGAGAGGCAGTCGGCAAACTGGATGGATACAGTTGCCAGGAAGTGGCTAATGAGGCGATTCGGTGGATTGATAGGGCGAGCCGCGACAAACCATTCTTGATGCAGGTTTGTTTCCATGAGCCACATGAACCGATCGCTAGCCCCAAGGAACTGGTGGACTCGTATCGAGGCGTGGCGGAGAACGAAAAACAGGCGGAGTATTTCGCAAACGTGACCAATATGGACGCAGCGGTGGGGCGAATTGTGCAGTACCTGCGGGAGGAATCGTTGCTGGAAAATACGCTCGTCGTTTTCACAAGCGACAATGGTCCGGAGACTCTTCGGCGCTACGGCGGTGCGGCGCGAAGTTATGGAACGACGGGCGGGTTACGTGCGATGAAGTTGCACATTTACGAAGGTGGCATTCGCGTTCCTGGCATCATCCACTGGCCTGCCAAGATCAAGGCCGCTCGAACCGACAGCACGCCTGTTTCCGCCGTTGACCTGTTGCCTACGCTTCGCGAACTAGTCGGTGCAGCGATTGAAGACGCGCCCGCCGTTGACGGGACCAGTCTACTGGGGTGGCTTGACGGCGGCGAGCGTCTTGAGCGCCAAACGCCCTTGTATTGGTTCTACTACAGAGCACTTACGCCGCCACGATTTGCAGTTCGAAGTGGTCGTTGGAAGTTGCTTGCTAGCTGGGATGGACCTCTCATGCTTGAGGCCCGCACTGGCCCGGGAGGACGCAACATCAATCCTGAAGCGATCAAGATTTTCAAGTCCGCCCGCCTAAGCGACTTTGAGTTGTACGACATGTCCACCGATCAAGCTGAGCAGAAAGATGTTGCTCTAGAGCATGCTGATACGCTTGAGCATCTGAAGCAGCAAGCCGAAGAGTTGTTCGCTCAGCTTCAATCCGAAGCTCCCGACTGGCCTGAAACAGGCAAGTACTGGGCAAATCGCAAGTGAGGCCAAGCCGTACACCCTCTAGGCACTGATAGTCGCCGAAGCGCTCTGCGATTCGAACACGTTAAAACTAACTGATCGCTGTGCGACCTTCCCAACACAAGGCGATCATTTGCGCGGCGGGCGAAGGCACCGGTACAACGTTAATCCTATTAAAGATCAACCGAATGATCAGCAGTACTTCGCGACTTTGGATTGCCTTTGTACGTGCAGTGATCGCGTGGGGCGGCGTGGTGGCTGGCAGTTGCGTAATCGCCGCGGATAGGCCCAATGTTTTGTTCATCGCCGTGGATGACTTGAGGCCATCGCTGGGTTGTTACGGCGATTCTTTCGCAATCAGCCCGAACATCGACCGTCTGGCTGCGATGGGCGTTCAGTTTGATCGAGCTTACTGTCAAGTTGCGGTCTGCAATCCGTCGCGGGCCAGCTTGATGACGGGGCTGCGTCCAGACAACTTGGGAGTGTGGACTTTGCCGATTCACTTCCGCGAGGCAAAACCCGATGCAGTCACCATCCCACAGTGGTTTCGAAAGCACGGCTATTGGGCGGTGAGTCACGGGAAGATTTTTCACAATCCAACGCCTGATCCTCAGTCGTGGAGTGAGCCGATTCGGAAGCTTCCCAAGCTGCCGTATCACTACCCCGAGGGGACGCGTGAAACGATTCAACAGACGCAAGCAGCACTTCCGCAAGACGACTGGCGAAAGAATAACTTGCGAGGCCCCAGCACGGCTGCGCCGGAACTGGACGATAGCCAAGTTCTAGATGGAGCTCGCACCGACATGGCGATCGAAGACCTCAAGCGACTTGGCGCTCAGGCCAGCGACCAGCCGTTTTTCTTGGCGATGGGCTACATTCGCCCTCATCTTGCTTGGGTGGCTCCGAAAAAATACTGGGATCTTTACGACCCACAGAAGCTACCTGTTGTTCAGAACCAGTTTGTTACTCCCAACACCCCCAAGTATGCCCTTCACAACAATAGCGAGCTGACCCACTACGTGGATTTGATCAACCACCCGAAGCCGTGGGACGATGAACAAGTCGATGAGGCGACGGCTCGCAGGCTGATGCACGGCTACTACGCCTGCGTAAGTTTCGTCGATGCTCAGATCGGTCGATTGATCACCACGCTCGAGGAAGAGGGCTTGGCGGACAACACCATCATCGTCCTGTGGAGCGACCATGGCTGGAAACTGGGGGAGCATCGTGGCTGGGGCAAGATGACGAACTACGAAATTGACGCCCGCGTTCCACTTCTTATTTGTTCGCCGAAGCTAAAGGCGACCGCTGGCCAGAAAACACAACACTTTGCCGAACTGCTCGATCTCTTTCCCACTCTTTGCGACCTAGCCGGAATCGACAAGCCTGACTTTGTTGATGGAGCTAGCTTGCTTCCGACACTTTCCGATGTTCAAACACCGTCGAGAACGTCAGCCACGAATCAGTACTATCGAAAGATGAACGACGCGGAGTACATGGGCTATTCAATACGAACCGACAATTATCGTTACGTCGAGTGGCGTGACTTTACGAGCGGGAAAGTACTTGCGCGAGAATTGTACGACCATCGCGTCGACCCGCAGGAGCTGAGCAATGTTATGGACTCGACCGACGAAACGATCGTCGATGATCTTGTCGCTCAACTCCTAGTCACGCACCCTCGCGTCGAACTGCAGATGACGCCAGCGGTGCATTCCAGCCCAAGCCGCGGCCGTTGGAAGAGCGACATTATTTTTGACAATCAATCGAGCTCTGAGATCGACGTCATTCCGATCACGCCTGCTGGCAAGCGCGGCAAATCCAAGGCCGTATTGCCGGGAGCCGAGCTTCGCCTCTCCGCCCGCATCGGCGGCGTTTACGTTGTTGAGAGCGTCGACGGCAAAATCCATCAAATCCACTCGCCATCATTTCCGCCGCGACCCATTGTTATCAAGTAGTGGCTTTGTTTGCTGCACAGATCCCAGCGACGGTTTGCTCTCATTGTCGAGCCTCCCAGATAATGGTTTTCACATCGTGCCAAACTGCGATAGACTAGATATAGAAAGGGCTGCCTTGGAGGGTGGTTTGCGGAGCAATTTGGGGGGCGACTAGCGTGTTGGTTCACTCTACGATCAATCGATGGGCGATCAGCCGGTTTGCAATAGCAATCCCGATGTTTTGGATCTTGGCGGGATCAGCCGCGGCGCAGCGCGACAACGTTGTTATGCAGCCGTTGGGGCTCTTCGGTGACGGCAACGCTGCGGAGTTTGCAAGGACTTTCGCTGTGACGCTGGGAGACGACTCAGGTAGTTTTAGCCTTCGAATCACACCACAGAAACCGCAGAAAGAACCAGAAGCCGAGGGGGCGAAACGGTCTTCGCTGGAAACGGAGATTGTCCAGGAAGCAGAGAAGCGTGTGAAACGCTTGCTGGCGGAGATCGAAAAAAGTTGCCAGCTTACCAAAGAACAGAAAGAGAAACTGGTCAATGCAGCCAAGGCTGATGCCGGCGCATTTCAGCGTGATGTGAAGCGTTGGCTGGTCGAATCAGAGGCGGCAAGGCAATCCGACGACACGGAAGTCACGGCGACGGATAAGTTGGGAGCTCGACCGTTGCTCGAGCTGCGCAACCAGATGCGCTTACGTATTTACGGCGGAAAGTCGATTTACGTGAAGATCTTCGACAAGATCCTTTCCGCAGAGCAGACGGCCGCAGTTTCCGAAGCGTATCTAAAGTGGTTCACCATACAACACAAACGTCTCAACGCTCAGCAAAGGCAAGCGTTGATGGATATGCTCTTGGCAGCGCGAGAGGGCGTGCCAACTGGTTTGTCTCGTACGAACTACTGCATCGAAGTGGCCGGTCGTTTGCCTTCCGACAGGTTGGAAGCGGTCGTCGGTCCCGACGAAAGTCGGATCATTCGCAACGGCTCAGAAATCATCAAGCCGTAATTGCACGAACGCTTAGTTCACTTCAACGCGATTCGTATCTCTGTTCAGGCGATAACGGCTGTCATCGATCGGATTGCGTGGCACACCGTCGGGGAAATAAGCTGGATCGGCACCAATGTCAGACAAGTTTCGTTTTGGCCAGGTGCCTTTATCAAAATACCATCGCTCCACGGCGCCATTGATTTCTGCAATGTTCTGCTTGTTGACTTCGACTTGTGCGGCAGTCTTTGAAGTCGAAATACGAGGGACAACCACGGCAGCAATTACGCCTAGGATGGTGACCACAGCAAGCAGTTCCAGTAGCGAAAATCCACGTTTCTTGCTTGGCCGATAAGTGCGTACGGACGTCATGAAGTTCTCCTGGTCAAGAAAAGAAGGAAGGCCCGGATGCGAAGCGGGGCCACTTCGATTTGAGGCAGCAGTGCCTCACCGGCTGGGTGTGCATTGCACAAAGCGACCGGCTGTACTGGAACCTAGGATGTGCTCAACTTGAGTGGGCCCATTCAAGTTGATTTTGGCGGAGAGGCGCAAACTGTGCGGTCCAGACAAAGCAACTTTGTCGCTGGTACCGACTCGTCCGATAATACCGGCGATAGGGCAGTAAGACTTTGCAGAATCTTGTAGCGACGCGATACGTCAGCCAATTCATGCTGCTCGTATTGGGTTAATAACGAAGTCGCTGAGCAGAGTGTGAGGCCTTCTGGCTACTGAATGTCGACGACGCGAGAGAGGCCGCGAACGCGAGGTAGATCCTCAAGGTCTTCAGGCCATAGAGTCCAAACGGGGGTTCGCTTCAGCACTTTGTCGCGAAGCTTTTGCTTGGCTTCGTCCCGTTTTTGTCGCGAAATGATCTCGCGGATTTCGTCCTGAGCATCTGGAAAGGACTTCACGTGTGCGTCTTCACGTTCAAGCACCTCGATGATGTGTAGTCCGACGTCATCTTTGATGATTGGACTCAGTCGCTTGAGTGGCTGAGTGAAAATGGCTTGATCAATCACCTTGCTTTTCAGGCTGCCCTGTGTCGTCCAGTCGTACAAACCGCCTTTGGAAGCCGTGAAGCCCTCGGAACTTTGCTGAGCAACCGCTTCAAACGACTTTCCACCCAAGTAGATCTGTTGATATAGATTTTGGATAAGCGTTTGTGCGGTCGCTTCGTCATGATTGGAAAAGCGGATCGTGATTTCGCGCCACTTTGCACGCGCCTTCATGTTCCACTCGCTGTGATGCGCCCGATAGTAGTCGAGCAATTCTTGTCGCGAGATTTCAAAACGCCGAGGGATATACTTGTTTTCATACTCAGCCGAAAGAACCTGTTCGATAAACTGAGTTCGCATCGTAGCCAGCGAAAGAGACTTGTCTGCCAGTTTCTGTTCCAGTTCGACGGGCGTTTGAACTTCGTAGCGTTCGTACAACGTGGGCACTTGTTTTTCGTAGAAGATCTTTGTCGCACGCGTGATAACTTGTTCGCGCATCGCAGCAATCTCGCTGGGAGGCTTGTTGCCGACCATATCACGGAAGAACTCTAGATACATCGCCTTGATTTCAATGTACTGCTTCAAGACTTGCCGAGTCAGTTGCGTTCGCAGTTGCTCCTCAATTGCCTTGGATTGAATCTTGTCGCGATTTTTGTCAATGATCGGATCGACAAACACGCTCATATCGCCGGCTAAAATGTGCTCGGTACCGACGACCGCTACGAGTTCGCCAGCTTTCAACGGTGTTTCTTGTGTGACCGGAGCGTTCACTTCGGGCGTCGGTGCAACTGGTCCACTTGGTAGACCGTTTCCAAAGGGACGTGTTGAAGCAATTGGAATCGCATTGAGTTGTGGCTGGTCGCCGCCGGTACTAACCGGACCGACTGGCAGCGGTGGCAGCATGACGCCTTGTGGAGTTGCGTTGGTTGCTGGCGTTGTGTTCGAAAATGGAGCAGGTTGTTGGGCGGGGGATTGCTGCAATGGGCTTTGAGCGGGCGGACGAACACCGGGCGTCGCTTGCGCACCTAGGGGAGCAGTGTTTGGGCGCGATCCCTTAGGCGGTGGAGCGGGTAGACTGACGATACGATTTGTCTGCGGCGTTCCCGTGGCAGCAGTACTGCTGCCTGCAACCCCGCTACCTGCGACACCATTGGCTGGAGTCGCTCCAGCGGGAAGCTGGGCGGGCAGTGCTGGCGCAGACTGCCATGGTGTCGGCTTAGCGGTTTGTGCACCTGCATCATTGACGCTTCCAAAGGTTAGCTGGAGCGCAGCGCAAAGTACCAAAATGCCACGATTCGACATCGGTGTGATGGTCCGCAGGTTTGCTGATGGGAAAACCATCTTAAGATCCCTCTTCTCCAAGGCAGAAAGCACGGCTTTGGGACGCTAAGTAGCCCGTCGTGATTGCTAGCCTTTCGAATTTTCGTTGTACTACTGCGACATGTATCAGATGAAGGCAGCTATCGAAATAGAGATCTCGCCAAGCCAAGGGAACTTTGTCCTGTTGCCGTTCGCGGGTGCGGCTACAAATTTTGCGAAGCTATGCGTGACATTCACCTGCCGCATCCTGCCTTCGTAAAACACGAGCTGATTTGTCTGCGGATTCGCCGCCATCGAATTGGCGTCCAGCGGTTTGCCGCGCCCCGATGGGCTTCCAGTACAAGCTTCCTGAGATAATCGGCAGTCTGCTTTGCGGCTCGTCGCCTGAGCATTGGTTCCCCAAATTGCCAACGCTGCTGGTGTTATTGGTTCGGAACAGCGCCGCGTGCTATGGCAAGGAACGTGGGTTTGATAGAATTCAGGAACGAAGGTGCACATTCCTCAGGAGGAAGTTTAGGATGAATCGTAGGCAGACGAAGAGTCGTTGGGGCCGTTGTTTCGAAAAGCTAGAAGATCGACGAGTGCTAGCGGCAAGCCTTGGCTGGGATGGACCAGGGCTCGGCTCAGCGGAATTGACCTATCACATCGCCAATGCTCCTCCGACACTTTCTCAGGCGCAAGTCAACGCTGCCATCGAATCGGCCTTCGACGCTTGGGCAGACGTTGCCAACATTAGTTTCCAACAGACCGATACGCCTGGATTGCGAAACAGCATCGACATCAGCTTTGAACCGCTGGACGGTCGAGGGGATATTCTTGCACAGGCGTATTTCCCGGACGATGTGAATTCTCCTGTCGTGGCTGGCGATATCCAATTTGATCTCTCCGAAAACTGGGAGATCGGTAATTCTCTTGGACGGTCCGCCTTTGATTTGGTGAGTGTGGCCGTGCACGAAATCGGACACTCACTGGGACTTGGCCATAGTCACGACGAGGGTGTCCTAGCTCCCACTATCTCGCCGAACGAGTACTTTGTTGGGTTAAGCCAATCGGATGTCTTGGCCATTCAAAGTCTGTATGCTCCGGCACCAACTTCGCTGGATCCAGCGGATGATCCGGTCGATGCCGCAAGCGACGATGCGAGCGAGCGACCTGAAATTGAGCAACGGGTGAGGCGGTTTGCAGAGCGGTTCCGCCGGTGGACCACGGACAGGATTGAGCTGCCGATAACCAATGATGGCGTTGTCATCCTGTTCCAGCCCGGCAATCGCCTACATAACCACCTCGAACCACGAGATGTGAATGGCGATGAATTCGTCAGTCCGTTGGATGTGCTGTTGATTATCAATACGATCAATTCGGGCGACTTGGATAGCGATCACCAGTGCGACACCAACAATGATGGGAGTATTTCGCCCATCGACGCGTTGATGGTTGTCAATCGACTCAACGAGCCCACTCAATCAGATGATGCACCGGAATTGACAGCGAGTGGTGAGAGCGACCGAACCAGTTCGGGCAACAATGAGAATGATAATACGGAGAATGATATCGTCGACGAGCCCGATGACGCAGCGACTGGCGCTGACACCGGTGACGATAGAGGTTCTGCGGAGGATCCAGGTGAAGGGTACGATAGCGATCGACAGCGAGGGACCTTCATCGGGCGATTGCAGCGGATTGCATCCGAGTTGTTCCCCGTTATCGACACCAGCGGCGATGGCTTGTTGACCGAGGATGAAGTGCCGGAGATCGTCTGGGAACGCTTGCTCGTCTATGACTTAGACACCAACGGTGACAATGCCATTTCGTTGGACGAAGCACATGAACGCATCGCGGCACTACGATTGGATATCTTTCGTGGGCAAGACGTGAACGATGATGGTCAGCTTACCGAAGACGAGGTTGGTGCGAATCGGTGGAACCGATTGAAAAGAGCGGACGTTGACGAGAGCGGTGGGGTCTCCTTTGATGAACTGGAAGACTTCCGTTCGCAATCGCGTTTCGATCGTTTCGACGCTGACATGAGCGGCGGTTTGACTGAAACGGAACTAGGCGAGCAGCGTTGGAATCGCTTGTCGAGATTCGACGCGGACGACGACGGCGAGCTGACTGAGGACGAGTTGCCTCGGCGCTGGGAAGTCGCCGGTCGCCCGGCGCCATGGTTGCGATTTGCTCGAATGGCCCTACGCTTCGCAGCAGTCCGACGCTTCTTCACCTAATTCCGTCGGATTCACGTGCCCAGTGCTGATGAGCATATTCGACGAGTGCACCATGCAGGATGTGCTGGACTGCTAAAGTACTTTCGAAGATGCAGGCTCTAGGGAAACTTGTCGAATTTGACTTTCGAATAGGCCGCGTCGCAGTTCACTCTCGCCAATCCACTTACGCAATCCTTTCTCCCATCCGCTTCCGTATCCGTTTGGTATCTTCGCCAAATTGGCCCCGTTGTGAGGGGCAAAAATAAAAGCTGGGATTTCTTGGGACACACTGCCCTTGGTGGCATCTACATACTCAGTTGGCTGCAAGGTGCTTTCCTGGGTGGCTGAGATGGTCGATGATTGTTTTTGATAGCGTTGGACGCCAGGTGTGATTTGCAGTCTTGCTTGAATTTGCCGACATTTCGCGATTGTGGGACCAGCACGCAGAGCGGCTCCTGCTGATCATGCGGCCTCACGGGCTGATCGGAGAAGAGGCTGTGCAAGAGGCGTTTCTAGCACTTGCTTCTCAGTCGGAGATCCCTGAATCGCCGCTGGCATGGCTGGTTCGCGTCGCTCGCAACTACGTTTTTCAGCAGTACCGCAGCAACGCGCGAAGAACTCGCCGAGAGCAGGTCTACCGGCCAGCAGGATCTTGGTTCCAGCACGATGAGAGTCTTGCTTTGGATGCACAGGAAGCAGCCGAGGCCCTGAGCAAGCTGCCCAATGAACAAGCGGAGGTCGTCATGATGCACCTGTGGGGTGAGCTGTCTTTCACGCAGATTGCGGAAACGTTGGGAAGTTCGCGGTCGAGCGTGCATCGCAAATATACCGCCGCCATGGAATTGTTACGCGAGAAGTTCTCATGTTCCGAAAGGGACCGCAATGTTACCTGAAGAAAGCGAACACTCTGGCGATTGCGACGCCCTGGCCGCTCAGCTTAGCCAGTTGGCTCCTACTGGGGCAGTTGCCATACAAGCCAAGGTATTTTACGAAGCAGGCTATCGCGCCGGACTTGAGCGGCAACGTGTTACGACTACCAAACGCCACTTGTTGTTGGCAGCCGCCTGCTTGCTGGTCTCTGTCGGGGCAGGAATCATGGCTTCGCGTTTGCCACTTTTGCAGGGGCCGCACAACCTTGTTCAAGCAGAGCCGATTGTCAATCAGTTGCAGCCGGGCGAGGGCACGAGCGAAGATGCCTTGCTTCCACCAAACGAGACTTCCGCTGGAAATAGTACGGTGCGACAACATGATTTGAAGCCGGCGAAGACTGATAAGTTGCCGCCGCCCTTTGTCGCTCAGGTATTTGCAGAGTACCTGACGACATGGACGCAGAGAAACACTGCCGCTACCGGCATCAAAATTGGCCCAATCGGGTCAAGCTGGGATGACTTGGTGATTGCTCAAACGCCACCTCCTAGACTGCAGGCTGCGCCGCGTCGCGAGGACGAACCGCTTCTGCCCGAAGAGGCCCGTTACCGACGTTTCGACCTCAACCCCTTTCGACAAGTGTTCCGGAATTAGGCAGCTCCCCGAGTCCGGAAACATGGCATGCGACCCGATCGGCTTTAAAATGAAGGATATACACTATGATCGCAAATCACCCCTCATGCTCACATGATTTGCAACGAGCGGTCCGGCTGTTGCTGATGAGCATTGTCGTGCTAGTTGGACTCAGGCCCGTTCAGGCGCAGATACGTGTTTGGCAGGCCGGGCAGAAGGAATTCGCTGCCGGTGTAAGTGATCTTCCTGATGCATCGGTGACAGGTGAAGCAGCCCGTCCGCTACGGCCCAAACGCATTCGCATAGATGTTTTCCCTGCGGCGGAAGCGAAACCAGCGCTGCGGTATCGATTTTGGAAAGCACCACCGCTTCGGCAGCCAGGCAGCGTTAACGCGGGTGTCTCCCACGCAACGCTGTTGTATCTAAGCCATCCTCGGCGTGGCGAATTGGACACGATCTACGCAGAGGAGACGGCGAAATGGGATGAAAACAATCCGTCGAGTCGCCTGATGACTCCCCGTTTAGAAGAGTCCGTCGAAGCACAGCGCGACATCTTGCGAGCCATCTATGCAGCCACAAAACTCCGCGAGATCGTATCGCAGCCAGCTAGTGAGGGACAACGTGGAACGGGATCGCTTGATGCGAGCCTGGCCGCCATACAGCACTATAAAAACTTTGCACGGCTCATTCAACTCGACGTGTATATTTCGCTTGACGAGCGTGACTATGACGCGGTCGCCGAGAAGATCGCCGCAGGTTTTCGACTTGCCGAATTCGTGCACGACGGCAACGAAATGAATCTGATCACCAAGCTTGTCGGCATTGCAATATCCGGAGTCATGCTGGACTTGGTCGAGGAGGCGATGCAGCAGCCCGACTCGCCAAACTTTTACTGGGCACTAGCCTCGTTGCCACCATCGCTTTGGGATATGCGTTCGGCCGTCGATGGAGAGATTGCCTCGATCGGTCGTGTCATTGGACCCATCGTGGATCCTATCGCCGACGATGCAGATAAAGCACAACTCCGCGAAGCTCTGTCCGTTACGGCTGAGACATTCCTTTTGACGTCCGGTTCCATGTTCGATGGTAAACCTGAAGACGCAGGTGACCCGCAGCGAATCAAGCGATACACGCAGCTCGTTGTCGGAGGCGTCGTCTTGCTGGCTGCTGATCGAGCACGCACTGAGCTTCCGCAATTCGGCTATAGCCGAGAGCAGATTGACTCCATGGGCGATTTGGAGGCTACGGTTCGAGCCACACAACTTGGCTTAGCCGCTGGGCGGGATCAAATTTTCAAATTTGGTTTGCTGGAGGGTGCACCGGAAAGTGCAGTGGATGACGCAATCGCCCAAGTCGTTGGCTGGGAATCTATGTTCAGCCCCGCCAACATCGTGCTTGGGACGCTCGTTCCGGCTATCCAAGCTGGCCAGAGCGCGTGCAATCGTATGAGGGGCAATGTCAAACGTCAAATGATTTACCAAGCCTTTAGAGCTCATGTGGCCGAGCATGGAGAAGTGCCTGAACAACTAAGTGAGTTATCACCATTGCCGGAAGTGCTTGACCCAGACCAGAATTCGAGTTTTGACTACAAAAAGTTGGACGATCGAGAGGCTCTGATTACCTGGGAAGCTCGATTCTCGGGAGAGTGGCCAACCGAAGTTGTGCTGCGTTTCAAAGAGTAAACCTGAGGAGCAAAAGAGCGTCATGCGGTTTGCGCAAGTGACTCAGCATGGCGTGCTCCGGCCCGAAGAATCGCAACTTCACGAGAGCGCCGGCGAGTGAAGCCTTCAAACTCAACAATCAAAGGGACAAAAGATGAAACGTAATCGAAAAAGACAGGTCCATCCGGGGAGAGCTTCGGGCTGCACCGGAAGCGGCACGCTGGGCCGCCTCGCTGTGAGTCCACTGGTATTCGTTGTTTTCTGGCTGGCTACGCCCGTGTCCGCTCAAGAAGATACGAGCCGACACATTGATCCAACTGCCTTCGTGACGGTTCGCATTGACCTCGAACAGTTCGACCTTCGTCAAATGCTGGAGTTACTTCAGAAGTATGAGCCTGAGCGACTTCCAGATGACGCGGTTCTGAGCATGTCGGGCATGGCCACACCAATAATCGACTCCCTGAAGAGTAAAGCGGGAGCGACAGAGGTTGTTGCCAGCTTGTCTACACTCGACATCCCGACCGGTTCGCCTTCGCTGTTGATATCAGTCAGCAAGCCAGACGCAGCAGCAGAGGCCATTGGGATGGTGTTGGGGTGGGTGCCACCCGCTTTAGGTTATGCTCAACATCCAGTGCCCGGAAAGATAGTTGTGTGCACCGAACCTGCGTGGCATCGAATCGAGGCTGCGACCGCGCCTCGACAGGAAATTGGGAATGCACTGAAGGAAGCGGAAAGTGCTCCCCTGAGCATCACGCTGGCTTTTGCGGATCACCTGGCACAATCAGTTGCATCCCTTTGGCCTGACGCTCTTCCGGAGGATCTGCCGATCGAGTTGTCGCCGAAAGCAATGATGCGGCATGTGAAATCCGTTACGCTCAAGGCCTGGACAGCACCCGAGCCCCGGCTCGAATTGGTGCTTGCTTGCCGCACCGAGGAAGGCACTGGAGTTGCTCGTGGCGAAGTGGACAGTGTGTTCAAGCAGTTGTCCATTAATGTCGATCAGCACGATGCTGGGCCAAATCGCGTGGCGTATGCTGCCACAGGGGCCAAGCTAGATACGTTGCTGCGAGATCTTTCGGGCAAGTTGAGCGGTTCTGCTCAGTCTCAGCAGGCTTCTAACGACATGAAACGCCTGAGTATTGCGTTCCACAACTTCGAGGCCAAATATGGTGGGTTTGTCCCGCGTATGACAGTTTCCCCTGATGGAAAACCGTTGCTTAGCTGGCGAGTTCATTTGCTGCCGTTTTTCGGGTATTCAGACCTTTACGAGCAATTCCATCTAGACGAACCTTGGGATAGCCCACACAACATTGAGTTAGTTGAGCAGATCCCTTTAACTTATCAGTCTGCAAATCCACCCGGCATCGAACTCGGGCGAACTTGCATACAGGTGCCCATGATGAAGGATTCGTACTGGAACGGGCGGTCAGAAGAATGGCAAACGTTTCGGGCGCTTACCGACACCACGGACACGATCTGTTTTGTCGCTGCACCCAAACGCAAATCAGTGATATGGACGAAGCCAGATGATTTATTGGTCGACGCGGAGAATCCAGTTCGAAGCTTATTTGGCGATCGTGACAACGTTCTCATCGCTCGCTTCAACAGCAGTGTAATTACCCTACCCGCCAGCATCACTCCAGACAGCCTTCGAGCTCAGCTAACGCACGCATCGGGCGATTAGGCGGCGTAGGTATCAAAGTCGGGGAAGCTCCGTTCGATTGCCGAGGGCTTTCCGTTCTTCAGCCGCGGATTAGATGGTTA
>CAYPLE010000059.1:0-2543 GCA_964411445.1 uncultured Pirellulaceae bacterium | reverse complement strand
AAATCGCTGCTGCAATGTGACTTAGGTGGGCAACGTCAAAACGCAGGAGGCAAAAGGTGCTATCGTTCCGTCTGTTGAATGTGGCAGCGCGATCGGTCACAATGAGGCGTGTTGCATGAAGACATCCCGCCCGAGCCGCTCCGCAGTTGTTCCACCCTTCACGCCCGAACGGAGTCTACCTTGTTTCGTGGTAGTCATTCTAGCATATTTACTTTCGCTGTAAGCGTTTGCTTAGTCGTGTGCGGAAGCGGTCTTGGCGACGAGCCGAACGGCAGCGATCGGCTGGTTGCTGAGTATCGATTCTCTGGAGAGTCGAGCGGCGAGGGGCTGAGTGATACAAGGGATGCGAAACGCCGGCTGGTGTTGTCAGGCCAAGCGAAAGCGGGAGTGGGAATGCTGACGCTAGGTGGTGGGGCGGCGACGCTGAAGACAGAGACGCAAGGAATCGTTAGCACAATTAAACGCTCCGGAGCCGTGGCGGTCGAACTTTGGCTGAAGACGAATGGACTGCAGCAGAGCGGGCCAGCTCGAATCGTGACGATCTCACGCAACACTTCGGAGCGCAATTTCACCATTGGTCAAGAAGGTCAACGCCTGCAAGTGCGCTTGCGAACCTCCTCGACAGACAAAAACGGTTTGCCGCCGCTACAGACGCCACCGCTGCTCGAGCTGGGCAAATGGTATCACGTCATCTACAGCCGTGAAGCCGCTGGCCGTGAGGCGATCTACGTTGACGGAAAACAGGTTGCCAATGGTCGACGGGAAGGAAATCTCGACAACTGGAACGATGATTTTCGCCTGAGCATAGGTGACGAAGTTGGCGGTGGTCGCCCGTGGAAAGGCCAATTGCAACTTGTCAGGATTTTTGCTCGAGGCATTAATGCGTCCGAAGCGCAAGGCAGATTCCGAGCTGGCGCGGACGCGGACTTCCGATCAGCCTTGCCATCGCAGACAGTCAGCTTGTTCGAACGCTCCATTGCACCGCTACTGGCTGACAAATGCCTCGAGTGTCACGACGCAGCGACGCGACAAGGTGGCTTGGATCTTTCGCAATCGAAAATGGCAATGGCGGGGGGCGATAGTGGACCTGCCATCCTGCCTCGCAACTCAAGCGAAAGCCTGTTGTGGCAAGCCGTTGAAGCCGGAGAAATGCCGGCGGACCGCCCTGCCCTGAGCGACGACGAAATAGCGCTAGTTGCCAAGTGGATAGACGAAGGCGCTGACTGGACCTTCAATCGCATCGACCCAGCCCTGTACGTTCACGGTGGCGGCGACTCCGGGCGGTGGCTCGCCCGACTGACGGTTCCAGAATACATAGCCACGGTCAGGCAAGCTGTCGGCGTTGACATCAGCCGCCAGGCCCGTGAGTTACTGCCAAAGGATTTGAGGGCGGACGGCTTTAGTAACACAACATATAACCTGAGTGTCGATCTGCAGCACATCGAATCCTACTCCACGCTGGCGTCGATCATTACGTCGAAGATGGATATCGGGAAATTCGCCGATCGCTTTTCGAAAACGAGGCGTTTCACTGATAAGGACATGGGGGCCCTGATTGAGAAAATGGGCGAATGGTTGTTGCGTGGCCCGCTGGAGAAACGCGAGGTCATTGTTTACCGCGGTATTTCAACCACGGTTGCCAGCAGTGGTGGAACGTATGAGCAAGCTGTTGGGTTGATCGTGGAGGCGATGTTGCAGTCGCCGCGTTTCATCTATCGCGTCGAGGATCAGCGTGGGGATGGGGGAGTTTGGCCGGTCTCGCAGTATGAGCTGGCAAGTCGGCTGAGTTACATGATTTGGGGCGGGCCGCCCGACCTGGAGCTTTTCGCTGCCGCCAAGGGCGGGCGTTTGTACAAAGGCGACGCACTTGAAAAGCAGATTGATCGCATGTTGGCTGACGAAAAGGCACAAGCTCGAGCGCTACAGTTTGTTAGCGAATGGTTGAATCTCGATTCACTTGCGAACCTGCAGCCCAATCGTGAGCACTTTCCCGAGTGGGAGCCGCAACTAGCCGAAGACATGCGACGCGAAACGTTGGCTTACTTCCAGCACGTTGCGCTCGACGAAGAGGAACCGCTCTCTCGGCTGCTAAACTATCCCGCTGCGTTTGCCACCGAACGCTTAGCCAAGCACTATCGCTTTCCGAACGCAGCGGCCGGCAAAACACTGAATTCGGTTAGCGAGCAATCTAGTGCGCCGAATCTGAGGCGCTACGACTATGCTGACTCGCAACGTGGCGGCTTGTTGACTCAAGGGAGTGTGCTGACCATTGGTGGTGACAACGCGTCGATGGTCACACGCGGCTTGTTCGTCTTGCACGATTTGCTGCGAGGCGTTGTTAAAGATCCTCCGCCTTGCGTCAACACGACCCCTGTTCCAACACGCCCAGGACTCACGCAGCGGCTGATTGCACAAGGACGCATCGAAAGCGACGCGTGCGGTGGCTGCCACAGCAGGTTTGAGCCACTGGCATTCGGTCTGGAGCGATTCGATGGACTTGGTAGTTACGCCGAGAAAGACAAACACGGCAATGAGCTTCGCGA
>CAYPLE010000058.1:29777-39815 GCA_964411445.1 uncultured Pirellulaceae bacterium | reverse complement strand
ATCGAGACTGCTCCATTGTAGCTGCGTTTGCGAACTTCCAAGAGCGGCTCCTGTGACAAAAACGACGCGCTAGGATTATTCGCCAAGTCGAGATTTGATGCTCTGGTACACTTGCGAGACAAAACCGATTGTCCGAGACTGGAGCTATCGAGCCAGCTTGCCTGGTTTTCTGCACCGTTGTTCCTGAGGCGTGGATATGAAGTGCCAACAATGCGAAAAGCCTGCAACGTTTCATATCACAGAGTTGACCGATCCATCTGGGCCGGTCATGGTCCATTTGTGCGAAGAACATGCCCGCGTCTACTTGGCTCAGGACAGCAGTGATTCTCCGACCAGCGCTCTAGCTGGCATGCTAGCAAAGCAATTGAAACTGGAGCAAACCGCTGAACAATTAGCCACCTTGGACAAGAAGACTTGCCCAGTATGTGGGATCACGTTTGCGGAATTTCGACAAGCCGGACGCTTGGGCTGCGGTTACGATTACGTTTGCTTTGAAGATGACCTTGGGCCGTTGCTTCTCAATATCCACGGCGCAAGAGCTCACCGCGGCAAGCGGCCGACGCGCGAAAGCGGCTCACCAGATCGGCAGCACCAATTGATTCAGTTGCGTCGCGAAATGCAACAAGCTGTCGCGCAGGAAGCCTATGAACGCGCTGGGGAATTGCGGGATCAAATACAACGAATCGAAAACGGCGAAGACATCGAAGTTGACGGTGAAAAATCGGAATAAGGTCGCCTTGGTTTAGGCCCGTTTTTCACGACGCGATGTTCCGGTTAAGATGGCTCCAAGTCGCGGCAGTTCACGGATTCCCCCACAACACTTTTGCATGACAAGCCCACGCCTGTGGAACTCAAAGACCTAGCAAGCAAATGCGGTGAATGGCTCAAGGGTAGCGGCCCGGAGTCGGATATCGTCATCAGCAGTCGCATCCGGCTTGCGCGGAATCTGGCGGAGTTTCCTTTTGTGCGAAAGGCCAGTGACGACGAGAAGACTCAGATTTCGCAAACCGTTCGTGCGAAGATCGAATCCGTAGAGCAGTGGAAGCAACTGATCTACATGGACGTTCAGGCTCTTGATGCGCTCGACCGTCAATTCTTGGTCGAACGTCAATTGATCAGTCGGGAAATTGCGGAATCCGACGGTGACCGTGGTGTCGCCATCGACACCGACGAACGCTTCAGCATCATGGTCAACGAAGAAGACCACCTGCGACTGCAGGTCATGTGTAGCGGTTTGGACCTTGAAAAGGCTTGGGAGAACGTCGACAAAATTGACGACACACTCGAAGAACGACTCACCTACGCCTTCCACGATGAACTTGGCTACTTGACGGCTTGCCCAACGAACGTAGGCACCGGCCTGCGCGTCAGTGTGATGCTGCATTTGCCCGCGCTGGTCATCACCCGCGAGATTGACAAAGTCTTTCGAAGCCTGCAAAAAATCAACGTCGCCGTCCGAGGCCTTTACGGCGAGGGCTCGCAGTACATGGGTGATTTCTACCAAGTTAGTAATCAGATCACACTGGGACGCACCGAGGCGGAGTTGGTCGATACGGTCGGCGAAGTGGTGCCTCGGATCATCGAATACGAGCGACGAGCGAGAGATTTCTTGGTCAACGAAAGTGAGCAGGACCTGCACGACGACGTTTCCCGTGCCTACGGCATCCTGTGCACTGCCAAGAAAATCAGTAGCGAAGAGACGCTGCATTATCTTTCCAAAGTCCGAATGGGAGTCAATCTTGGCTTAATTCGCTCCATCGACGTGGAAACGATCAACAAATTGTTCGTCCACACGCAACCTGCCCACTTGCAGACGATCCGCGGGAAATCTCTCTCAGTGGCTGAACGAAATATTCAGCGGGCCACGTATCTACAAAGCCATTTGGGCCGAGGCAACGATTCGGCCACTTAGGGCTGGTCCCAAAACCGGCGCTCAAGAGCGACCGCTGCCATAATCCAAGTGTCTGCGGCAAGCTTTCTCGTGCGATCTTCGTCGTTCGCCTCGTTGAAAAGCTGGGCGAAAACTGCAATGATCTTGCCCTAGTGCCTCGTTTGCGCTCGATCGCCCTCCCTTTGCCAGCCTCTGGAGTGAATTGGTTGCCGATCGAATTCAGTCCGCTGCGCTGACTGAACCGCTTACTCTTCATTTCATCCCTTCTTGAACCAACATCAACATGAGTGAATCAACTGCTTCAAACGGAAAGAACTCTGGCGATGTCGACAGTGTCATGGTCGAGAGCCGATTGTTCGCCCCCAGCGAGGCGTTTTCCGCCAAGGCCCGGGTTCAAAGCCTCGACGAGTACCAGAAACTCTACGATTCCTCCATCGCTGATCCAGAGGCGTTCTGGGCTGAGCAAGCGCGTAAGCACCTGCACTGGTTCACTCCCTTTACAAAGACGCTTTCCTGGGACGAGCCAAATGCGCAGTGGTTCAGCGATGGCACAACCAACGCGAGCTACAACTGCGTTGACGCACACGTTGCTGCTGGCAGGGGAGACAAGACCGCAATCATCTGGGAAGGCGAACCCGGTGACACCCGCACGCTCACGTACAAAGAGCTTCAACAAGAAGTAGCCCTGTTCGCCGGAGGACTCAAGTCGCTGGGCGTGGAAAAGGGCGACGTCGTCAGCATTTACATGCCAATGACTCCCGAGCTGGCCATTGCCATGCTGGCATGTGCGCGAATCGGTGCTGTACACAGTGTAATTTTTGCGGGATTCTCGGCTGAGTCGATAGCAGATCGCAACAACGACGCAGGTGCGAAAATTCAGCTCACAAGCGACGGCCTGTACAGACGTGGCAAAGTGCTTGCGCTCAAGGATACCGTCGACGAAGCCTTGGCAAAGAGCCCAACGGTAGAAAAGTGTGTCGTCCTTCGCCGCGTTGAAAATGACGTCAGCATGCAGGACGGGCGTGACGTTTGGTGGCACGATGTTATCGCAGGTGCACAACCGGTTGCAGCGGAACCATTGCCAGCTGAAACGCCACTATTCATCTTGTACACTAGCGGTTCAACCGGAAAGCCTAAGGGGATTCGCCATACCACAGCCGGATACAACCTGTACGCCAAACGGACCTTCGAGTGGGTCTTCGATCATCGCGATGATGATATTTACTGGTGCACCGCCGACTGCGGTTGGATTACCGGTCACAGCTACCTTGTCTATGGTCCTTTGGCGGCCGGCGCCACGGCCCTGATGTACGAAGGTGCTCCGAATTTCCCTGCCGAAGATCGCTTCTGGGAACTGGTCGAGAAGTACAAGGTTACGATTCTCTACACGGCACCAACCGCCATTCGCGCCTTTATCAAATGGGGCGATGAGCATGTCGACAAACACGACCTTTCGAGTCTCCGGCTCCTGGGTAGCGTTGGAGAAGGCATTAACCCTGAAGCCTGGATGTGGTATCACGAGAAAATTGGCTCTTCTCGCTGCCCCATCGTGGATACTTGGTGGCAAACCGAAACTGGCGGGATCATGATGTCCCCACTTCCTGGAGCCATCGCCACAAAACCCGGCAGTTGCACAAAACCACTGCCTGGTATTGTCCCCAAGATCGTCGCCGAAGATGGCAGCGAAGTTCCTCAGGGCCGAGGTGGCATGTTGTGCATCGGCCACCCCTGGCCTGGCATGTTGCGAGGCATCTGGAACGACGACGCGCGTTACAAAGATCAATACTGGACGAAGGTACCCGGCATGTACCTAACCGGGGACAACGCCCGCCAGGACAGCGACGGGTACTACTGGATTATGGGCCGCATCGATGACGTCATCAATGTTTCAGGACACCGCCTGAGCACCATCGAAGTCGAGAGTGCATTGGTTTCTCACCCCGCTGTCGCTGAGGCGGCTGTTGTCGCCAAACCGGATGAAATTAAGGGGCAAGCCATCGCGGCTTTCGTTACATTGCGAGTCGAAGCATCTGAGACAATCCGCGCCGAATTGAAGCAGCACGTGCGCAAGGAAATCGGCGCGCTCGCGCAGCCAGACATGATTCGCTTTACGAACTCACTTCCCAAGACGCGGAGTGGCAAAATCATGCGCCGGCTTCTTCGAGATATCGCAGCAGGCAAGGAACAATCCGGCGACACCTCAACACTCGAAGACTTCACCGTTCTTGCCAAACTACGCGGTGATGAAGAATAGCGGCCATCCGAATACCCCTCTCCTAAGAAAAGCTAACACCCATGTCATCCCCAGTGCAGGTGACCGTTTGGAACGAGTTCGTTCACGAAAAGTCCAATCCGATTGTTCGTGAGATCTACCCAACAGGGATTCATGAAGCAATTCGGGCGGGGATTGAGAGCTTGCTGGGCGAGCGAGCAAACGTCCGTTGCGCGACGCTCGAAGAACCCGAACATGGTCTAACGACGGACGTACTCAAACACACCGAGGTTTTGCTTTGGTGGGGCCACGCCGCACACGACAAAGTTGATGATGAAATCGTGCAGCGTGTGCAGCGCCGCGTTTTGGAGGGGATGGGGCTAATCGTCTTGCACAGCGGACATGGTGCAAAAATCTTTCAACGACTGATGGGAACCAGTTGCATGCTCCGCTGGCGAGAGGCAGCAGAGAAAGAGCGACTATGGATCACCGCGCCGGGACATCCAATTCTAAGCGGTATTGATGGCGACTTCATCGAACTACCGCAAGCCGAGATGTATGGTGAACACTTTGATATCCCAGAGCCGGATGAACTGTTGATGGTCAGTTGGTTCGAAGGCGGCGAGGTATTTCGAAGTGCTTGCACATTCCGTCGCGGCCAGGGCAAGATTTTTTACTTCCGCCCAGGGCATGAAACGTACCCAATTTACCACAACGACCAGATCCGTCGCATCATTGCCAATGCGGTGCTGTGGGCGAGAGGCTCAGGTGGCAATTACGACTTCGATGCTCGCCACATCCCTGATTCGTTGAGCCCAATCGGCGGTTCTGGCAGCTAACTTCCGTCGCTAGAGTCAGGATTGGTAACGAGTACGTTTGATGCCAGCGCCTTCACCACGCGCTGCTCAAGCCCGTTCTCCTCCTTTCGCAACTTGCGAATTTGTGAAGCAGAAAAATCGTCCGGCAATTTGCCAAGATTGCAAATGGGTTCGCCTGGACTGGTTGCGGGCAGCGTCGTCATGCCAATCACGACACCGGAAAACGGCGCTTCCAGCATCCGTTGTTCACGGCCGAGCAAGGTCGTATTGGTAGCAATCGGCTGACCCTTTTCGACGATTTGCCCCGGTTTGACGTGGAACTGCAAGAATCCGCCGCGTTCGGCTCGAATCCACTTGGAGCGTTCAATTGTCAACTGGTAGTCTGGACTTGACTCTTGGCCATCTGCCATTCCAAGGTGCACCAAAACGTTCGAAACGCCTCGAACCGCAGACTCAACAATTCCTGGCTCGACCTTGGAAACCTCTCCGCCTTCGAATACGATCGTTGGACAACCATGCCGCGTTGCTTCGCGACGCAACGACCCGCGCGGCCCCTTTCCATCCATGAGGATTTCGCAGCCGAAGGCTTCTGCGATTTCCCGCACGTCGGCTTGTGTTAAATCAGCCCGCACGTTGGGGTAGTTTGTTCGACGTACCGAGGCCGTATGCAGGTCGATGCCATAATCACAGCGGGCAACGATCTCATCGAAAATGCGACGTGCCATACGACTGGCAAGACTACCAGACAAGGATCCAGGGAAAGCTCGGTTCAAGTCACGACGGTCCGGCAAGTATCGCGAGTGACGATCGAACCCCAAGATGTTCAAGACAGGTGCCAGGATGAGCGTGCCTCTGTTGACCGTCAGCGATTCGTCTTGAAGTAGTGTACGAATCGCCCCCGTTCCGTTAATTTCGTCTCCGTGGAGGGCAGCGGAAACAAAGACGGTCGGCCCTTCTTCAAGACCACGGCAAACGTGTATCGGGATCTGAACGTTCATCCCGCTATAGCTTTCGCCAACGACCAGGTGCAAATCTTTGTTTTCTCCTGCTGCAATGGCGTTGCCCTGCCAAGACTCGATTGGGCCCTTAAATTGATCCATGATTTGACAAGGCGTTGTGACGCTTGCCCCCGTTTGTGATGGTACTTACTCTTTGTGGTTGGTCGATCCTTGATCGTCGCCTCATTGATCGCGGTCGATCAACCGTTCGCCGTCGTCCGACGGGTCGCGCCAAACCTCTTCAGCCACCGGCAAATCGGGCAAGTCTTGGACCTTGGGCTTGCGGCGACGGCGAGTCTTGGGAGGAATCAGGTCCCGCATCAACTCCAGTTTACCGAAGCACAACAAGCGATCGCCGGATTCTAGCACCCGCGTCGACTTTGGGTTTGGGATGACGGAACTACCGCGGTAGAGCGTCAGCACGTTCAGATCTCGTTCTCGAAGCCCAGACTCTCCAATTGTATTTCCGATGAATTTTGAACCATCGGGTAAATGCAATTCCGTCACACCATATCCACGGCTCACCGTTAGACGCTGTCGGACGTCAATTTCGGGAAAGTCGACCTGGGCAGCGATGTAATCGACGATCGCACCCGCGATGTCTAACTGCGTGCACCGCTCAATTCCCTCAAGGCCCGGAGATGAATTCACCTCCATGATCTGCGGGCCATCCTTGCCTTCCAGCATGTCGACGCCAGCGACTCGCAAGCCGAGAATCTGAGTTGCCCGCAACGCGGTTTCACAATACGTTTCGTCCAGAATGACGGACTCGGTAATTCCGCCGCGGTGCACGTTACTACGAAATTCTTGCCCTTGTGCGACGCGCCGCATGGCCGCCACAACCTGATCGCCGACCACAAATGCCCGAACATCGCGGCCTCGACTCTCCGAAATAAACTTCTGAATCAGCACGTTCTGTTTCTGACTCTGCAGCAACTCAACAATCGCCTCGGCGGATTTCTCCGTCTCGGCTAGCAAGACTCCAATGCCCTGTGTTCCCTCAAGCAGTTTAATGATGACGGGAGCACCGCCGACGCGTTCAATCGCTGGAATGACGTCCTTTTTGTCAGTCACAAAGGTCGTTCGGGGTATCCCAACGTGGTGCCTGCTGAGGATTTGAAGACTGCGCAGTTTGTCGCGCGAGTTGGATATGCCTGAAGATGAATTGGCGCAAAACACGTCCATCTGTTCAAACTGCCGCACCAGGGCCGTACCAAAGTTCGTGATCGAAGCCCCGATTCTTGGCAGTACAGCATCATAGTCCGAGAGCTGTTTGCGGCGAAAGTAGAGATCGGGCTCACCCTTCTGCAGGTCGATAGCAAACCGCAGGGTGTCCAGCACCTTCGCCTTATGACCGCGTTGGAGCGCGGCCTCTTTCAATCGGCGTGTGCTGTAGCATCGTGGACTGCGCGAGAGAATTGCGAATTTCATAGTATTCCAAAGTTGACGTTGGTTTGGGGCATACGGCGGAAGGCACTGGTTGGTGCGCAGCGACGGCTACGTCTTCGAGGCGGACGGAACTCCGCCCAAATAGGATCGACTTGCATCGACAAGAAATCGCTTTCGAAACGCCTGCCTTCCAAGCAGCATTCGAAACCCCATTTGATCGCGATTGGTCAATGTTAGCTCGACCCGCCACGTCTTACCGTGCAGCGTAACATTGGTTTCGATCACTGGTCGCGTCTCCGCTTTCCCGCTGGAACTGCGCACGGATCGATATTCAAGTACTTTCGCCTGAACGGTGACTAGATCACTGGTCTTCCGTTGAACTGGATGCACTTCAAACTGGACCCAGTCTTCGCCGTCCTGTTGGAACCGCTTGACACGAAACGCATGCAGAGCCGACGAGCGAGCGCCACTGTCGACCTTTGCCTTCAGCTTTGCGATACCCAAATCTGGTAGGCCAACCCACTCGCGCCATCCAATGATGGGGAGAGCCGCCGAGTTTTTCTGCATACTAATGACCGTTTCATTGCACAGGACTCTCAGCAAGGCGAAATTTCAGTCCTGGCCGAAAATGCAGCCACCTGAAGAATAGAAACGCCCCACAAAGCACTGTGAATTCGTTGATTGCAAAGAGATATCCGATCCGATTGATGAATATACCCTTATTCGCAGCCACCCCGTAGATGGTTGGTTGGATTCGCAGGGCCACTCATTTATTCAAAATACGGTATGGTACGATGGCCTTCCAAGGCCGTCGATTGACGCAAGTCGTTCAGCGACGGCCTTAGAAGACGCCTTAGAAGGCCATCGTACGACGCCTCCAAGGCACCGCAAATTGTACTTTTGAGTTACCCTGGATGGATTCCCCCGACAAGCCCCACCCGCAGCCAAGCCAAGCATCTTCGCTGCATTTTGCGTCTGGCGGAATTACCAGAGCTTTTCCAAGACTTTATATTTGGGGTCCGTGAAGCCGGTCTTGCGGTACACGTCCTGTGCTCGCTCATTCTCAACTTCCACATACAGACGCAGCCCCAGCGTGTCCGGCTCCGACTTGCAGACCTCTGTGGCATGGTCAAGCAATTTGCGAAAGACACCGATCCCTCGGTACTCTTCTTGGACGTAAACGCTTTGAATCCAGACGATCCAACCGTTCCGCCAATCACTCCACTCCCGAGTCAGCAGCAAACAACCCACTGCATCCCCTTCGTGTGTCGCGACGTAGTACCTAGCCTCTTTGCCCTGTTGCATCCCGCGCTGCACGCCTGCAAGTACCAGTTCTCGGTCTAGCTCTTTATCTTCCGTTTCGCGAGCAATGCCACAGTTGAAGTCAGTCAGTACCGCTGCATCATCCTTAACAGCAACTCGAACCGAGATTTGGTCGATCGTGGCCATGCAATTTACTTTGCAGATAGTCTGTTTTTTGAGCTGAAGACGTTTCTTGGAGGCGCGGGGCCGCCGAATTCTCTGTGTGACGAGTTGCCCTGCAGTTCGAAGCTGCCGCGGGAAGTTACCAGGCGCTGTATCCTCACTCAGTTACCGGCCCGCTGATAGTCTTCTGCTAGGTTGCCGATACTCACCGTCAAGAAACACCGCCGCGTAACACCGCAGCCCATCGTGGTGGCGTGCGTTTTAGAATTTGTGGCCTTTTTGAGGACCACTCTCGGTAGCGGTCAGAATCTCTGGGCCATCTTCGGTCATCAGTATCGAGTGTTCAAACTGGGCGGTCAATTTTCGATCTCGTGTTCTGACCGTCCAGCCATCGCTTTTGTCCAGTTGCGTAAACCGCGTGCCCGCATTGATCATGGGTTCGACGGTGAAGCACATTCCCGGCAAGATCTTCTGCTGACGCGACTTGCGATCGGGATAGTGCGGGACATTCGGTGGCTGGTGAAAATTTTCACCGAGCCCGTGGCCAACGTATTCCCGAACTACGGAAAACCCGCGCTTGTGGGCTTCTTCGACGATGGCATCGCCGATCACGCTCACTGTGCATCCTGGGTACAACGCATCAATACCCAGGTGCATGCAATCGAAGGCCGCTTGAGTGACAGCTCGCGCTTCGTCGCTAACTTCGCCAATCAAGAACGTTTCAGATTGGTCACCATGCCAGCCATCAACCACGCTGGTGATATCAACGTTCACGATGTCGCCTTCAGCCAAAACGGTCCCATCGGGAATCCCGTGGCAGATGACTTCATTGATGCTCGTGCAGCAGCTTTTTGTAAAACCCAAGTACCCAAGCGTGGCCGCTTTGTGTCCATGACTCTTGGTGTACTCGACGACCAAATCGTCAATTGCCTGAGTCGTGATGCCAGGGCGGATGAACGCACGGATATGGTCCATCAGACTCGCATTGAACTTTCCGGCCGCTCGCATGCTTTCGCGCCCGCTGTGACCTAGGAGCAATTTTCGACTTTTCTTTTCTTTTTGCAGCATTGTCTTTGGTCTTTGTCGTTCGGCCAACGATTGATCATTGGTCCAGGCACAAACCTTGGTTAGCGTCACGATTGAACGCTACTTCTAGCGGATCTCTCACCCACCCGGCGATCCTGAAGGCCCTGCAGTATATCCTGACGGACGGGCTTTTGAAAACGCAAATCACCACCCCAGTGTCAGGGCTTGAGGATTGCAGTACGGAATTGCTCGCAAAGGCACAGGGAAGGCACAGGGAAG
>CAYPLE010000058.1:25297-29677 GCA_964411445.1 uncultured Pirellulaceae bacterium | reverse complement strand
AAGGCACAGGGAAGGCACAGGGAAGTGCTTTTATCGCGGCGTCGAGCGAAAGATGGAGCAACCGAATGGCCAACCGCAGGGCTGCTGAGCCAATCGACTCAGCGAACCGCCTTTGCTACCCAGCGACTAGTCGATTCGGCGGACATCGACCGCATCGATTACGTCCGCTGGTCCAGACCGTTCGCCGCTGCCACCGTCTCGGCTCCCGGGTCCGCCGGCGTCCTGAAGCGGACCGTCAAACGGATACGGGTACTGCTGTGGCCAGCTTCCCGCCTGAAACTGAAATCCTCCTGGGAAAGCGCCAGAAAAAGCCCCAGCGAAAGGCCCACCGCCCAGCGGAGACGCCTGAGCTTCGCGAGCCGCTCGAACACGCGCCTGCATCAGTTCAGCCGTCCCAGCAAAAAAGACGAAGCCAGCAATCAAGACCAACGGCAACGAGTAGAAGATTCCATAAATCCCAAAGACGAGAGCCATCCACCGGCCGATGCGAGCCGCTATTTCTGTCGCCCTCAGGTGCCCCGTCCGCATTGCAAGCAAGCTGCGGAGGACGCGACCGCCATCCATCGGGAACGCTGGCAGCAGATTGAAAAGGACTAGGAAAAGATTCGCCGACAGCAGCAAATCAAAAAATGTGAACGTCATTCCATCACCCAGCAAATTAGTTGGCAATAGTCCAACCAACATGAAACTGCCCAGGAGCGCTGCAATCGCGACGTTCACAAGCGGCCCCGCGATGGCGATAACAAACTCTTGCATCGGCCTGGACGGCATTCTGGTTAAGCGTGCAATTCCGCCGAACGCCAGCACGGTAATATCTGAAGTTGGGATGCCGTACCGGGCCGCAGCAAAAGCGTGACCGTATTCGTGGGCAACAATGCACGCAAAAACGCTGATCACAAAAACCGCCTGGTACAGCCCAACTGCCAATCCGCCTGCTGCCGTTGCCGACATAAGGTAGAACAACACCAGCAACCAGAACGACCAGTGAATGTGGAGATCGATTCCACCGAGACGACCTATCTTCATTGGCTCAAATCCAGTTCTTCTACGATAACCAACGGCCCACGAACCTCGACAACCTGCACAGGTACGCCTTTACCAATTAGCTTGCCAGTTCCGACCACCGAAACGATGTCGGATCCAAACTGGGCTTTGCCGGACGGATTCAGCCGCGTTGTCGTGAGACCTTCCTGTCCATATAGATGCTCGCGATGAGCCGTTGTTTCGCGCATATCAAGACTATTTAGTTCTTCGGGTCCAGCCGGATTCAAGGTCACCCATTTGAGCAACGGTGACCGCTCAAGCTGCTTATGCATGAAGAGCAACCCGATCATTCCGCCAAGCGCCAGGCATGCTACCCAGAACAAATTCACCGCAACTTCGCTCAACTGCGCACTGTTGCTGGGCCAAACAAATGTTTGGCTCGCCAGTACAACGGACACCAGCAGCATCAGCAAGCCGCCGATTCCGAAGACTCCGAACCCTGGAATAACAAACACCTCCAACAGCAAGGCGATGATCCCAAAGACGAACAGAATGATCTCAAGTGATTCAACGTTCCCATTGAGTCCCTCGATCCAGAAGAAGCCTGCAAAGCAGAGCGCGGACAGGAACCCACCGACGCCTATTCCTGGATTGCCCAATTCGGCCAGCAACGAAAAAAAGGCGACCATCAGCAATACTCGCGGTAGCCAGCTCTGCATCACCAACAATTGGATGGCGGAATCAACCCATGATAACCGCAGCATGGGCGGCTTCTCCTTGATGCCAAGGCTCGCCATCGCGCTGGGCATGTCTTTTTGAATACCGTCAAACAACCGGTATCGCACAAGCAGGCTATTGTCCAATTTGCCATCACCAGCCACGACACGTTTTTCCAGCCACAAATCTCGATCGGCTTGTTGCTGAATCTGCCAGTCGGTAAAAAGCGACTTCTGCCCCAACTCTTGTTGCACGTATTCCTTGACGAGAACATCATGGTGTGTCGCAGCGGCAAGCAAAGGGAGTGGCCGCCCCGAATCTCGCGCCAAATCGTCTAGTATTCGATGAATGGCTTCCGGACTCTCCAGACCGATCCGCCGCGCATCCTCGGCTGACAAAGGGCCAACAGAGCTACCCTGCAGCAAAATTGCTTCGCTGCAGGCAGCGGCCACAGCGACAATTGGCCCACGCACATCGCCAGAAATGACGGACACAGTGAACACATCCTTGGACTCGAGTGCGGTCAAAAACTCAGCCAGACGCACTGCGATCGCCGCCGTCACCTCTGTAGGCTGAACTTCGATGACAATCAGATTCTTGCCGTTGCTTTCGATTTCTTCCGTAAGCGACCTGACCGTCTGATTGACACTGGCAGTTCCCAGTTCGCCTGAAAGCAGCACGGAAACTCCCTTCCAATCCTCTGGCAATCGATCCATGGCTTGCAGGGGGCGTGTTCGCAAAAGCGTTGCCAACTGTTCCAGGTTTTCGGCAGTACCCAACGTCCAGCGTCGACGCGCCATCGCCTCGGCAGAGTAGCGAGCAAGCCCGCCGCCTGGCCAGACGCTTTCCTCGGAGCCAACCTTTCCCTCTTCGCGGAGTCTTGCAAGCTCCTTGCCATCAACGATTTGAGTCACCCCCGAACCGATCTCCTCAACTTGGACGACTTCCGTGTCAGGCTTCAACATGGCCTCGACAGCAGCGCCAGGAAATGCCGAGCGCCCTGCAACCAAATCACGGTACGTCGAAACAACCAGCGCGTCGGCTGGTTCGTCAATTGCCGCCGCCCCGAGCTCAGCCGAGGGGGCAGCTACGATATCTTCACAGGCCAAGACAGGTAGCACAGCATGGCCTTCAACCGATTCAGACAGGTAAGCCACCAGCCGAAGCCGGCTAACAGATGGTCGCACCAAAAACCTTGCAAGCGAGAGGCTTCGCTCAAACTGCGACCCCCGCGAGCCGTCGGCACCGCCCTCTGCTCCGCTGGGTGCCACAGATCGAAAACGCAAAACCACCACTGGCCGAACTTCAGCATTTGCCTGTCGGCTCAGTAGCTGACTCAATTGCTGTCGGACTTGATCGTCACGTGCCCCCACCAACGGAAGCTCGACATCAATGACGAAGCCCTTCCGCAGGTTCGTCGCGGGCCCATTTCCTTGCGGACCATCATCGTCGACCGATCCTTTCGACCGCTCCTGAGCCTGATTCTGAGCAACCGCAGCCGCGGGGGAAAGGAAACCCGTTACGGCAAAAATCGCAGCAAACAGGCAGATCAACCAGTCGACCTTCGAACCGAGAGGTTTCGAGCTGAGAAAGCTAGCGACCGCTGGCGCAATCCTACCGCTGCAGAAACCGTTTGATGCGCTTCCAGTCTGACGAAGTAGGTGTCGACGATTTGGTCGAGTGAACTCACGTGGTGAGTACATCGCTTGCCTCGCGGCTAAGAGTTCGTGCCAGGTTTAGTTCCGAATAACCCCAAAAGCTATTCGTCGCCCAATTTGATTATTGCCAAAGTAGCACCAGACCCTGCTGAGGTGTTGCTCTCGCAGGTCAAATGCGGCCGCTTCGGCGCGCATTGTCCGTCTCCACCCTCTTCGCTCCATCTTCTCGCGGGCATCGGAACAGCCCACAACACAGTCGATTTCGAGCAGGCCAAGGAACAACCGACTAAAGTGACAGACGATCAACAGCGTTGCAAATGGTATGCCGCGAATCGAGCCGTGCGGGCTGACCTACGCTCTTAAGTGGCCAAAAAAGCGAGGAAACTGGTCGCACAATCCCGAACCAATCCTCAAACAGACTGCCGTGACGATCGCCTCCCTCTGCCACGAGACCTAATGTCTGGATAGTACCCCTAGCCTGACGGCGACTCGAGCATCACTCCAAGCCGTTCCACGGTGTTCCAATTCCGGCAAGTGGCTTGGACTCCCAATTGGCTAGCCAAAGTGTCTAGATTGAACTTGGATTTCCCAAGACCCTCGGGGCAGAGCAAGTAGACCACCCGACCATAGACCGCGGCTTTCTCGCTAGGCTTCAGCATTCCTTGAACGATCGTCTCGAGCTTTCGTTTCGCTGGTGCTTTTTCCAGAAAGACAAAGTTCAGCTTCTTGGATTGCTCCGAATAAGGACACTGTGCGAGTATCCGTCGCCAAGCGGCCAGAGTGTACGCTTGGACTTCAACTTCGTATCCCCACTTCCGATGAATGACTTCCCTTACCAACTGCTGGACTTCCGGAACCGCCAGCGTTGAAGCGCAGACAATGTTGCCGGACTGGATGTAGGTCTGTACGTCTCGCAGCCCAGCTTTCTCTAATGCAACCTTCAGCTCCGACATCTTTACAGGTCGATGGCCTCCGACATTGACGCCGCGCAGCAGCAAAACGTAGCGGATGCCTTTCGCAC
>CAYPLE010000058.1:3523-25197 GCA_964411445.1 uncultured Pirellulaceae bacterium | reverse complement strand
TTCGATTCAGCGGCAGAGTGATACGACTCACCCCTGGAGAGTTTGGCGACTGTTTCCCTTAATCGTTTCTCGCGAGTCGCCTTGGTTTTAGCCGTCTGCAAGCGAATCAAAAAGGCGTAGCGATTCGACGAATTGAGGCCTTCGAAATGAGCGGCCGCTTTGGGCGACTTCTTCAGCAAAACAGCAAGATCACTGGGGACTTCAATGGTCCGCGGGGAGTCATAGGCAGCTTGCCAACGCCCGTCAGCTTTAGCCGCTTCAACTTGTTCGTGCCCCCACGGCTGCATCCGACCGTCGCGAATCAGTTGCTCGGCAATTCCGCGGTTGATCTTGGACCAAGCACTTCTGGGGCGTCGCGGCGAGAACTTGATCAGATAGTAAGCATCATCATACTTATTGATCAGACCATCGATCCATCCATAACGAATCGCTGTCTCTCGAGCCTGTTCGTAATTAACCGACTGCTTGCCAGACTGTTTTTTTGCGATCTTCAGCCAGATGCTCTCACCGCCGGGCTTTCCGTTGCGCTCGAGCCAAGCCTCCATGCGAGCTGGCGTCTTGAACAAATGAACCGAAAGTCCCTTGTGTTTCTTAGCAGCCATGAATCAGCAAGCTCGCAGCGGAGGTTGTCAGACCGGTCAGTTCTGAAGATCAATACTCATGACCGCTGGCGGAGGCAGTTTCTGGCGTAGCGGCATCACTTCGCTTCGCAACCTGACGGATGGTACGATTGGTGACTTCGTCGAGCAGCTTCTTCATGACCTCGTCGACAGGCATCGCGCCAAGGTCACCATCGATCCGATCTCGGAGTGCAATTGCTCCCGACTCCGCTTCTTTCGGGCCAACGACAGCCATGTAAGGGATCAGCTCAAGCTGTGCATCCCGGATTTTGGCTTGCACCTTTGCACCGCGCAGATCCGAGGAAACCCTCAGCCCAGCAGCAGTCATCTTGGCCTCCAACTCAAGCGCGTAGTCATTGGTCTTTTCGCTCAGCGGAAGAATCCGAACTTGCTCTGGAGCCAGCCACATTGGAAATGCGCCAGCGAAGTGCTCGATCAGCATGCCTACAAAACGCTCCATCGAACCAAACGGAGCTCGGTGGATCATTACAGGTCGGTGCATGTCATTGTCACTACCAACATACTCTAACTTGAAGCGTTCAGGCAAATTGTAGTCAAGCTGGACGGTGCCCAGTTGCCAGCTTCGCCCAATACAGTCACGAACCATGAAGTCGGCCTTTGGACCATAAAAGGCAGCTTCGCCCTCTTCGGTATGGAACTCAAGCCCGCTTTCCTCGAGCACTCGTCGCAACGCAGCCTCGGCCTTCTCCCAGTTTTCTTCACTGCCCACGTACTTGTCACTGTTCGGATCACGCACCGACAATTGCACGCGATAGTCATCCAGCCCAACGCTTTCAAGTACAAACCGAGTCAACTCGATGGTGTTGCGGAATTCCTCTTCGACTTGCTCCGGAGTGCAGAAAATGTGCGCGTCGTCCTGGGTCAATCCACGGACTCGCAGCATTCCGTTCAATTCACCGGTCTGTTCATAACGGTAGACGGTTCCGAATTCCATCAACCGCAGTGGCAATTGCTTGTACGATCTGGGCTGAGCCTTGAAGATTTGTGCGTGGTGGGGGCAGTTCATTGGCTTGACCAGGTAGCGTTCGTTACCACGTTGCCATTTCTGCAGCGCCGCAACGCGATCCTCCTTGCTGGCAGCCGGATCATACTCTTCCAGTTCAGCCCCCAACACCTTTGCTGCTGATGCAAGCTGCTGCTCTTCCTCTGGCGAAATCCCATCTTCACCCTGCAGACGCTCAACCCAAGCATCGACCAATCCACCAGCTTGCTCAACAAATAGCGGCGGAAACTGACTGTCACGGTAGTACGGAAAGTGCCCGCTGGTTTCGTATAATTCCACTCGGCCAATGTGAGGGCTGTAAACCGGCTCGTAGCCCCGGCGCAGCAGTTCGTTCCTCAGAAAGTCTTCCAACAGAACGCGCACACGCGCCCCCTTGGGTAGCCACAGACATAGTCCACCACCAACGTCGGGATTGATCTTAAATAGACCGTGTTTCTTCCCAAGTTCGCGGTGGTCACGGCGACGCGCTTCTTCGAGCTGCTCGAGATACTTCTTTTGATCCTTAGGGCTGAACCATGCGGTTCCGTACAGTCGCTGAAGTTGCTTACCCTTGGAGTCACCCTTCCAATAGGCACCTGCCACAGACAGCAACTTGAATGCTTTGATTTTACTTGCATCGGGAATGTGTGGCCCGCGGCACAGGTCCACAAATTCGCCTTGTCGGTAAAAGCCAAGAGAGTCATGGTCCGCTAGACCGGTCTCAATATGCTCTACTTTCAGCGACTGATTCAAATCGCCACACAAACTGAGTGCTTCGTCACGAGAAAGCGAGAACCGCTCGAAAGGCTCAGCCTCTTCAATGATCTTGGCCATCTCTTTTTCGATCGCCTCAAAATCATCCAGACTGAGCTTTCGGTCGAGTTCAAAATCGTAGTAGAAGCCATTGTCGATTGTTGGTCCAAACGCCAACGAAACTCCATCAAACAAACGCATCACCGCTCGGGCCATGACGTGGGCGCAGGAATGGCGAAGGACACCGAGAGCTTCTGGATCCCGATTGGTCAGCAAACGCAAGGGAATGGGGGTCGCATCAGAGACATCCTTCAAAGGTCGCATGGCGTCGACGATATTGCCGTCAACGTCGGCCGCAACCACGGCCTTTGCCAGACGCGAGCCGATCTTCTCAGCTACATCCAAAGCGGTTGCTTGGTCGGGGTGGTCAACGAGAGTTCCATCGGGAAGCTGTACAGAAACCATAGTGGTATCTCCTTTGCCAGATCCCTACAAAAGACCTGACTTTCGCGTAGTGAAGGCCGGGCGAGCGATGCCCAGCAGATATAGAGTTATCGGGTTTAAAGGATGACGGCCCAATGCACATTTCGCAAGGACACCCAACAAGGGGCAAATGGTTCACAGCAGGCTGTGTCGCCCCGCAAACACTAAGCAGCTCGACGAATCGCTGGCCTCGGCTGCTCGGCGGCTTCGCGCTCGGCTAACGCCATGTCGTTGTCGACCATCAATTCAACCAACTCCGCAAGACTCGTTTCAGGTCGCCAGCCCAATTGCTCGTTCGCCGCCCGTGCATCCGCTCGCAGAGCCTCTTCTTGATCACTTGGTCGAAACAGTTGTTCGTCAGACACAATGTAGCGGAAGGGATCCAAACCGACTTGATCAAAAGCTTGCTTGGCAAAATCCCAGACGCTCACGCAGACCCCAGTTCCGATAACAAAGTCAGCCGGTTCGTCTTGCTGCAACATTCGCCACATGGCATCAACGAAGTCGCAGGCGTACCCCCAGTCTCGCCGCACCTGCATGTTTCCAAGCCGAAGCTCATCCTGAAGCCCAAGCTTGATTCGAGCCGCCGCGCGGGTGATCTTGCGGGTCACAAACTCAAACCCTCGGCGCGGAGACTCTTGATTGAAGGCAATCCCGCAGCAGGCGAACATCCCATAAGCTGAGCGATAGCTAACTGTCAGTTGATGACCGTACAGTTTTGCCACACCGTAGGGACTGCGTGGGCGAAAGGGTGTCTGTTCACTGCACAGTGGCGAATCCACTTCGCCAAACATCTCGCTGCTGCTTGCTTGAAAGAAGCGAATCGACGGATCGACACAGCGAATCGCCTCAAGCAATCGCCCAACTGCCAATCCGGTGACGTCGCCAGTTGCAGTGACTTGATTCCAACTGGTGGCTACGGAACTCTGGGCCGCAAGATTGTAGATTTCGCTCGGCCTGACTTCATCGATGAGACGGTACAAGGAAGCTTGATCCGTCAGATCACATTCATGCAAGTCGATATCATCGAGCACGTGTTCGATCCGCGCAGCGCTGGGTGTGCTACTACGGCGACAAGTGCCAGCGACTTCGTAGCCCTTCGCGATCAATAGCTCCGAAAGATACGAACCGACCTGCCCAGTGATCCCGGTAACCAATGCTCGGCGTACCATATCCGTCCTCCTGCGAATAGCAAATTTGCATTGCAGGCAAAAAGCCGTCAGCAATGCAAGCATTTGTTTTAGCAAATGCGATCAGCAGTAGGATCGGCAAGTCTGTCGAGCAGATGCAGCCGACTTTCAGATTCCCGGCAATGAGACCAGCAATTCCCGACAATAGGCCAAGCAACTTTCGCTCAAGCCGCTGCTAGAGCATTTCAAGCACAGGTGTAGCGTTTCTGCGCCGATCGGATTACATGAATATATAGCCTTCTTCGCCGTGCTCGGTGATGTCGAGGCCTTGGCGTTCTGCCGTTGCTTCCACTCGAAGCCCGATCGTCAAGTCCAGGATCTTAAGCAGAATGAAGCTAGCGACTCCTGCGAAAATGAAGGTCACCGCCGTCGCGGCAATTTGCCCAACGATCGTTTCATAGTTACCTTCAATCATCCCAAGTGGTTTGCCAGAGTTGATGTCCCAAATTGCTCGACTTGCAAACACGCCGGTCAGAATGGCACCGAGCGTTCCACCAACGCCGTGAACACCAAAGGCATCCAACGAATCGTCATAGCCGAGCTTGTTCTTCAGCGTGGAACATCCTAAATAACAAGCAAGTCCACCGGCAGCTCCCATAATCAGGGAAGACATCATGCCGACGTGCCCAGCCGCTGGAGTAATGCAAACCAGCCCAGCAACAGCACCGGAGCTCGCCCCCAAGACGGATGGCCGCCCAGTTCGAATCCACTCGATCAAAGCCCAAGCCACTGCACCGGCTGCAGCCGAGAAATGCGTAACGGCAAAAGCACTTGAGGTCACGCCGTCGACCATCAATTCGCTGCCTGCGTTAAAACCAAACCAGCCAACCCACAGCATGGATGCTCCGAGAGCCGTGTAGGTAAGGTTGTGTGGCGGCATGGGTTCGCGACCGTGGCCAATTCTCGGCCCAATTACAAAGGCGGCGACGAGTGCCGTGACTCCAGAGCTAATATGGACGACCGTCCCGCCAGCAAAATCCAGCGCGCCACCTGCGATCGCATGGTCTTCGCCAAACGCCAAAATACCTCCGCCCCAAACCCAGTGGGCCAGCGGGCAATAGACGAGCGTTCCCCAAACGACTGAGAAGATTGCCATGGCGCTGAACTTCATTCGTTCAGCAAACGCACCACAAATCAATGCTGGAGTGATGATGAAGAACATGCCTTGGAATAGCATGTGCGTCAATCGTGGCAATTCAGCCGAATACATCGGTGTCATGCCGGCTCCGGCGGCTTCGTCCCAGTAGCGGCCAACTCCGTTCATAAACAGAAATTCAGTTCCGCCGATGAAGGCATTGCCGGATCCGAACGCGAGCGAATATCCGTAGAGGGCCCACAAGACGGTCATCAGCCCCATCAGAAAAACGCACTGCATCATCACGCTCAAGACGTTCTTCTTGCGGACGAGACCGCCGTAGAAAAGCGCCAATCCAGGAGCCGTCATGAACAAGACGAGGGCACAACATACGAGCATCCAAGCGTTGTGCGAGGCCGAATCTGCTCCAGCCAAATAATCGTCTGGCATGGGAGGAGTTCCCGCATCTGCTCCTTCGTCTTCAGTTTCTGCTTCCGCCCCTGATGCCATGGCTGCTTCATCAACAGCATCGCCAGCTCCATCATCTCCAGCAACCTGCGAGGCCTCGTCGGACGGTCCGGCATTGGCGTCGTCTTGACCAGCGGCCGATGAGGGAGCCAGTAGAAGCAGAAATGCCATTACGGCCAAAGCAGACAATCGCGGTAGTCGAGCAAGGGTCAGGGACACGAGATGGGTCACTCCGCCTACATGGGTGATCGTGTAGACACGCTGCCACCCGCCAAAACCATGGACGATAACGCCAATGGCCTTTGGTGGACGAGCAGCCGTGCCGGAAGGGAAAGCGATCCCTTCGCTGAATTCCCCTAAAATTTACCCCAAAACGGCCTTTGCCCCTACCCCCACAATCGCGCTTCGTCCCGGCAAACTCGACCGCTCCAGGCATAAATCAGCACGAAACCCCACCGGTCAGCCTTAACAAGCAACGCGTGAGGCCCCGTACCAAGCCAGCCAGCGGGAATTCATGCTTCGCTAGTTGGTATGTCCCTGTCACAAAGGGACTACGGCGAGTCACATTCTGCTGACTACTTTTCGTCTTGAGGCTCTTCCGGCCGCAGTCGCTCTGGCATCTCGGCGCCCGTTTCAATCAGCTCATTGATCTCACCGGGCCGCTTCGCGAGCTCAAACGAGTCGTAGAGTTTGCCTGTCGCAGTTCGAGCCTCAAAGATCAGCCGTCGCTGTTCAACGCGAATGACTTGATACAACTGAGTGTCCTCGGCCAGCTTGCGCATGAACCACTTGCGATTGTTGTTGTACATCTTCGGCCCACTGACCGAAACGACGTACACCGTACCAGCTTTCTCGTCGAAATTCTGGACGCCAGAGGCAACGTTGCGATGCGCCACCAACTGAGCAGCCGACTGTTCTTGCTCAGCCTTTAATTCGGCAGCCTTCATTTGGCTAACCCCGTCCTCGGGCACAACGAAACCGGTGCGACCATAAGTGTGGTCATGGCCCTGAAGAACCAAGTCGACTTTGTAGCGGTCGAAGATTGGCTTCCAAAGTGCCCGCAACTCTGGGTTGTCACGATCCTTGCCAGTCGAGAAGAGCGGATGATGGAAGGTGCATACCACCCAAGGATGCTCGTTTTTTGCAAGCACACCCTCTAACCACTTCGCCTGCTCTTCTTGCATCGATGTGCTGTTGAGCCCAATGAGCCGCATGTTCTGGTACGTCAGGGTGTAACAGGATTCTTCCAGGCCCTCCGGCCCGTTTGTCGGGAATGCGAACGTTGGTCTCCAGTGATGGGTCAGCCGTCGCGTACCGTCTTCGTTCTTCGCATGCTCGTGGTTGCCGGGAATCGCCACACTTGGGATCATCGCATTGAGCCAAGCACCTGCCCCAAACCACTCTCCCCACTCACCGTCGGCCTCAGCCTTGTTAACTAGGTCTCCGGCGTGCAATAGAAACGCCATCTTGGGTGCATCGCGATGGGCCTCGCGAATGACACGCGACCACATCGACCGCAAGTTGTTCTGGGCGTCGCCAAAGTAGACGAAGGAAAACGGCTCGAACTCTGCTTTTGCGGTTCGAAATTGAAACCACTCACTCCAGTTCGTGCCATCGCCAACGCGATAGGCGTATACCGTTCCTGGTACCAAATCGGTGAAACGCACCGTATGAAAATGCGCTTCGTTGATATCTGTTTTCAGGTACGTTGTCTCGGCCGGAACTTCTTTTGCCGTATCAGGGAAGGCTGGCCCGTCTCCAGCAATGGCGATCTCCGCCCAAGCCTTCTTCACAATGGTGCTGGTTCGCCAAGTAACCGCTTGGGTCGTCTTGGTGTCACCGTCCCACGTCAGCACAACACGATCTGGAATGGCCGTCGGGGCATACATTTCGGCGTGCCCAACGGCCGGAACGGCGTGCGTGTGGTCGCCATCGTGCGCTTTCAACCGTCCATCCGGTGACATTAGGCTAAAGCACAGAACAAGCACGAGACTTTGTGATTTCAACATATCTATCGACCTTGTAACGTGACCATTGAGACCAAATCTATTTCGCAAGTTTTTAGCACGTCGATGCGCCTGCACTAATCTCACAAACGGAAAGGACTGCGTGGGAGCCGCCCAGCAACACTAAATCAAGGAATCTTGCCAAGGACCAGTGATCGCCAACGTAACGCCGGGTGTTTGCAGATTGACAAACAACCACTGCCCATCGGCCGAAAACGTCGCGCCAGCCCATTCACTGCCTCGGAAATCACCCTTGTGGCCCCAAATGCCATCCAATCGCATGTTGTTGGCTGCAAAAGGAAACAGAGTGCCGCTCTGCGTGAGCACTTGCAAACGCTGCGGAATGTAATCACCGTCTTCGCACAGCAGTATCCCTCCTCGAGGACTGACGGCCATATTGTCGGGCATATCCAACACTTCCGAGGCGGGCGATTCGTAGACAATACTCAACCGCTCAGCGGCCGGATCGTACATCCACACTTGCCCCGATGAAGCATCGCCACCGCTAGTCGCCGTGATGAAGACCTTTCCGTCGTGCATCGCACAGCCCTCAAGACGTGCAAAAGTGAGCCCCCCCAACGCTTTGCCTTGCGAATAAACGCCCAGACAATCTTGTGTACCTGGGGTGTGTGGTCGCAGGCGATCTTCGATGTCCACCCAGTGAACGTCCGCTTGAAAACTAGGCTGCACGCCCGAGCGAACATCATCTGTCTTTTCACAAGCGAGCATTTGGAATCGCCCACCAGCGTGCAGGTCACCCGGCTTGTTGGGAACCATTCGGTACAGTCCAGCGGTGCCGCGATCTTCGGTCAGATAGACAATGCCACTCTTGGGGTCGATGCATACAGCTTCATGAACGAATCTGCCCAACGACTCAATAGGCTTTGGCTCGCCGTTGACATCACCGCTGGCTGGAACATCGAAGACAAACCCATGCGGCCGAGTGAAGGTGTTGACTTCGCCATCCTCCAATTGCGTCGTAGGGTCGTCCACCGTTTCTTCGCAACTCAGCCACGAATTCCAAGGCGTCGCTCCGCCAGCACAGTTCTTTGCGGTGCCTGCAAGGCTCAGTTCGGCCGACACAAATTTTTCTTGGTTGCGGTCAAATTTCAGATTGCTGCATCCGCCACCAGCAAATCGATCGTAGATTCCCTGACGCTCATTCTTGCTCTTCAGTGGACCGCCAATTTCGTGGTTTCGGCAAATAGTGATGACGTCATCATCTTCCGCGATCACAGCCATTCCGTCATGGTCGCCAGGCGTTGGCGAACCATCCGTTAGCGGCTGTCCCGTCCAACCGTAAGACAAATACCGAAAACCTTCTGGCAGTTGAATCAACTCCAACCCGGTACTCTGACACTTGGCTGGACGAAGTGGCCCAAAGCCAACTGTGCCGCTACTGCCAAGGGCGGCGCGAGAATTAAACTCGCTGAAAGCCCCGACAATGGACGCTGCCGTGACACCGCGGACCAACTCACTGACAAATGAACGACGTGTACTATTCACTGACTTGCTCCAGTAGAACTTTGTTTCTTCATATCTTCTAAGAACTTGATTTCTGGCATCTCAACATGTTCTCGCCACTGTTGAACCGGGATATCCCAGGCAGGCCACCGAAGCGGTTCGGTCACTGGCGGAACCCATTCCCGTTCATAGTAGATGCCTCGCGGCACGGCGGCTAAATCCTGATTTGGATCGACCAAGAACTCAGGCTTGCGACCGTTGAGACTGGCGAGTGCGAATGCGTAGACTTCAGGCCTTCTCCCCGTCTCCACCTCAAACTTGCCAGCGATAAAGTGCGCCATGTGCAGGATCATTTCTGGATCGCGTGGGAACTTCTCCGCTTGTTCAGACGCAACAAACTGCTTGTGATCCACATTGACAACTTGGCCATTTTCGGGGTCGCGCAGTGCGTAGCCGATTCCAACCTCTTTCCCGCGTAGCATCATTCGCCAGGCGAAAACGTGCCCTCGCTCATTCCAACTCGTCTCGCCTGCGTACAAGTTATGGCGTAAAGGCCAAACACAGTGGAACAGACAGTATCCGATGACGCAAAGCGCTGCCAATTTCGCAAGAGATGACTTTGGGACCGACCATTGCTTGGCAGTTTCAATCGCCTTCCCACCAATCACTCTGCGCACCCAATCGGGCTCAAAGAAGAGCGTTGTGGCGACGATCATAAACCACGGAAAAACGTGGATGCTAAAAAAGATGGAGTTTCCCAAGTGAAAAACCAGTGCAAGGCAGTAGGCAATCAGTCGCGTCTTCCGCCACAAGAGGGCTGGCACGATGCCAAGGTCGAAACACAACGCGAAGTACCCGAACAACATCGCGGTAGGCTCCCAGACTAACCAAGGACCAACGACAGGGAATTCCCCCAGCCTTGAGAGCATCACACCGAGAGGTTGGCCCAGCAGCCAATCGGTTGTCAGCTTGGCAACGCCACCAAAAAAGTAGGGCACAAAAACGTGAAACTGAAGGATCCACAAAACGATCGCGGGCGTCGTCTGCGACTTCTCAACTCGCCCAGTTGCGGCATCGCAGGAAACATTGCGATGAAGAGGCAAGAACGGCAGCCACCAGCAGAATAGCGCTAGTAGGTAATAGTGATTTTGGTAGTTTGTGCGTTCTATCAGAAAAAAATAGGTGAACAGCAGTGCCAACGCAGTTGCTGAAAATCGGTACATCCATCCTGTAGCAACCCCAATGGCGGCAGCCGCAATCAGCAAGAAGTGTATGTAGATCCCCCACGGAGGATCCGCAGTCACCCAACCGAATCCATAGTAGCTAAAGTGAAACTCAGGCGTAGCGTAAAGCTCTGTGACACGCCCCGACTGGAGATAGTCCCAAGCCCAAGCGGACATCATGAACCCGAATACGATTCGGAAGAAAGTCACGCTGGAATTGTCAGTCGGTCGAAACGCAGCTCGGTAGTATGCCTTGCTACTTGCGACCACACCTTTGAAGCCAGAAACGTCAACTTCTGTTGCGTTTGAAGTATTGCTCATGATGCTCAGTTAAACAGCATGCGAGGGGCACCCCGCGATCAGTCAACGCGACTCCCTCCGCATGAATGCGAAGGGAGTCCACATTGATCAGATTCATTACCTTAAGAGTCTTCAAAGACCTGGCAGGTTTACTGCTTTAGTCTTCGTCTTCATCTGGATCATCGTCGAGCGTCTTGGCTCGGCGATTCTTCTTCGGCAACTCAACCTTGAAATTGGTATTGCCATCGGCGGTAACATCCACTTCCATGATGTTGACCTCAGAATTGGTCTGGCAATCACATTCCCAGCCACTCACCTCAGGTGCACCGACGCGAACGCGGTGGCGACCAATAACGGCTCCATCGCCCTCGTCATACGTCGTGAGAACAAATTCCCCTTTGGCGTCCGTTCGGCCAACGGCCGACTTGCCCACCAAACCGCTGTCGCCGCTTTTTAGTGGTTCGAAGAAGACGATCGCCCCTTCAACCGGAGAGCCGTTGCAAAGCACGACCCCTGCGGCGGGAGCAGTATCAAACTTCTCCATGCCGCCGCATCCGGCAAACGAGACTAAACAGACGGCCAGGCATACCCAGCTCTTTAAGACTTTGGTTTTCACTTGAACCTCACCCGAGATGAATGTCACGATTTGCTGCATCAATGGCCCAGAACTATTCCCAGGAACCTAGAACGCGACCGTCGCGAATATCGTGCAGGTTGCAGTACGTTTCCATGTCCAGGTTCTCACTCAGGAAGTGAACAGAACCGTCAACGAAGGTGAACTGAGCACCACCGGTGTGGTAGCTGAACGCACAGTCATCACCGATCGAATCAAACATGTTGTTTGGGGTCGTGCGAGCGTTGATTGGCCGAGTGGTGCGGCCGTTAGTCCGGGTACTTTCGTCGTCCCCAGGAGCTCCGATCCAAATTGGCCAGTCTTGCACCGCACCTGGATTATCTGGAGTTGCACTTCCACCCCAACGGACCGAAGTATTGCCGGTGACGTAGACTGATTCGCAAACTGCCAAAGAGTTCGACGTTCCGTCCGTTACGCTGGCGATCGTACGGCCACCTTGCGGGGTTTCGTTGTGCTTGTGCATCAAACCAAAGTCGCCAAAGCAACTGCCGCCAGCCGTCTTGTAGCTACTGGTCGCATAACCAACTGCCTGGTCACGGCCGACGAAGCTTCCAGCGGTTGCACCGGGGATGCCAAATTCGTTTGGTACGATTGTCGGCATCGCGGAGCTTGGGCACAGGTAAGCGGAGATTTCGGTCTCACCACCAGGAATTGGATTGCCCCGACCAGCAACATCGGCGTAGATTTCCAATGCCCCGTACGTGCCGTATGGCAATGGACGACCGTCGGGCATAACGATGGTTTGGAGCTGGTTGTACAGGTTACCTTGCTCGATATACGGCAGGATGGCTGCTTGCCAACCAAATCCATCGTCGTCGTATCGCGAGCTACCGCAGTCTGGACCGTTGCCGCAGTTGCGTTCCGGGTGGCTCATGATCGCAAGCGGGAAACGCTTGAATGTGCTCTCGTAGTTGAGCAGTGCTAGGCCCATTTGTTTGAGATTGTTCGAACACTGAATTCGACGAGCAGCTTCTCGAGCGGCCTGGACCGCAGGAAGTAGCAAACCCACCAGGATTCCGATAATGGCGATAACCACCAGCAGTTCAACCAGCGTAAAAGCAGGCCGTGTTTTTGTGCGCATAAGACGCCTCCAACGAAAATTTTCAGGGATCAAGAACAGTTGAGAGTCAACATGATCGTCACTTGCAGCTATAAACGAGGGGCATGAACTGTTAACAATTGAAGAAGTCATCCGACTAAGATGAACGCGCCCCTCGAGCCCCCTTTAGGCACCACCAAGGGCGGCCTTGCTCGCATTAGCGATCCGAAGATTAATATTCTCGCGTCGCCTCCGTCGGCTCGCCGATGGCAAACTTTGCTGCTTATGTATGACCTAAACGACTGCTCCCTGCGAAAAGGAATCCGGCTTTGCCTTTGGTGAAAATTGACGACCTCACAATCGGGTTCAAAGGTCCCGCCTTGTTCGAGGACGTTTCCACGACGATCCAAACGGGGCAGAGAATTGGCCTACTGGGCCGAAATGGTGCCGGGAAGTCAACGTTCCTAAAATTGTTGACTGGAGAAATCACTCCGGACAACGGCAGCATCAACATTGAAGCAGGACGCAGCATCGCATTGTTACCGCAAGACGTGCCGAGCGGATTGACGGGTTCAGCTCACGAGCTTGTCTTGCAAGCCGCCAAGGCTAGCTCGGGCAAATCCCCCAGTGGCTCTGGTGCGGATGCCGATGACTGGGAAGCCGTTCACAACACGGACCAGATCCTATCGCGAATGGAACTTGAGCCGACCCTGCAGTTCGAAACTCTTTCCACCGGAATGAAACGCCGCGTCCTGCTGGCACGAGCCTTGGTGAACAATCCAGATCTGCTATTGCTCGACGAACCGACCAACCACCTCGACATCGAAGCCATCAATTGGTTGGAGGACTTTCTCCAGCGGCAAAAAACTGCCTTCATGTTCATCACGCACGACAGGCGATTTCTGCGCAAGTTGGCCAATCGCATTCTTGAGATCGAAGGTGGCAAGCTATTCGATTGGACATGCGACTACGACACGTTCTTGCGTCGAAAAGAGGATGCAATCGAGGCCGAGGAGAAGCAAAACGCACTCTTCGACAAGAAGCTTGCTGAAGAAGAAGCTTGGATTCGCCAAGGAATCAAAGCTCGGCGGACCCGTAACGAAGGGCGTGTGAGAGCACTCGAAGAGCTCCGCCGGATTCGGCAGCAACGGCGCAGCAAAGTTGGTTCGGTGCAGTTGCAAATTCAAGACGAACAACGCAGCGGCAATCTTGTACTGCAAGCCACGGATATCCACTTCGCTCACCCGAATTGCGAGCCGATCATTGAAGGGTTTTCTACGACTGTCATGCGTGGCGACAAAGTTGGCATCATCGGTGCCAACGGAGCGGGGAAGAGTACTCTGCTGAAGCTGCTGCTGGGCGAACTAAACCCCTTGTCGGGGACAACCCGCCAGGGCACGAATTTAGAAATCGCCTATTTCTCGCAAAACCGCGAACAACTAGACGAATCTAAGACGGTCGAAGAAGACGTGTCCGATGGCTATCAGACCATCGAGATCGCTGGCAACAAGCGTCACGTGCTCGGTTACTTGCAAGACTTCCTGTTCACACCAGATCGAGCCCGCAGCCAAATCAAACACCTCAGTGGTGGCGAGCGCAATCGCGTCTTGCTCGCGAAACTTTTCGCCAAGCCCGCCAACCTGATCGTGCTGGACGAACCAACCAACGACTTGGATGCTGAGACGCTCGAGTTGCTTGAATCGCGACTTGTTGAGAGCAAAGCAACCATGCTGATCGTCAGCCACGACCGCGAATTCTTGAACAACGTGGCTACTAGCACAATTGTTTTCGAACGCGATTCGGCTCTCAGCCCCTACGCGGTACGCGAATACGTCGGAGGCTATGATGACTGGAAGAGGATCGCAGACCAGCGAAACAAGACCCAGTCGACATCGCGGCAAGACAAGCATCGAAGCACGACTGCTTCGCCCGACTCGGAACCTGAAAAAGCGAAAGTTGAAAACAAACCGAAGAAGCTGAGCTTCAAACAGCAACGCGAACTGGAACAACTGCCAGAACGAATCGAAGGCTTAGAATCGCAGATTGCGACCATCCATACAGAAATGGGCGAAGAGTCATTCTATAAGAGTGATGGCAGTGTGATTGCCAAGGTCCAGGGACAACTCAAGGAACTCGAAACAGAACTCGCACGGGCCTATGAACGCTGGGAAGAACTCGAAGGCCTTGGCGGATAGTCACGCGCGAGTGCTCGATCCGCCGATCAAACATAGTTGGGAGTTGGCGGCCGGAAATGCGAAAGGTCAACCGACTGAAACCACTCGATGGTTTTCTGAAGCCCCTCGCGCAAGCCGACCTGAGGTTCCCAGTCGAGCTGTTTCTTGGCCAGCGTGATATCGGGTCTACGTCGTGTTGGGTCGTCGGCCGGCAATGGCTTTTCGATCAGCTTGACTTTTGCACCTGTCAATTCAATCACCAACTCAGCAAGTTCGCGGATGGTGAATTCTCCTGGATTTCCGATGTTCACTGGCCCAATAAACTCTACGGGCGAGTTCATCAGTCGCATGATCCCTTCGACTAGGCAGTCTCGATAACAGAACGACCTCGTCTGCGAACCATCGCCAAAGATAGTAATGTCCTGCCCAGTCAGTGCTTGGCGAATAAAGTTCGAGACAACACGCCCGTCATATGGATGCATCCGAGGTCCGTAAGTGTTGAAAATTCGAACAATTTTCACCTGGACTTGGTTCATGCGATGGTAGTCCATGAAGAGCGTCTCCGCCGCCCGCTTCCCTTCGTCATAACAGGCCCTTGGACCGATGGGATTGACGCTACCACGATAGGACTCAGGCTGTGGATGCACCTCGGGATCACCGTAAACTTCTGAAGTGCTGGCCTGCAGAATCCTGGCTCCACACCGCTTGGCCATCCCCAGCATGTTGATCGACCCCATAACGCTCGTCTTCATCGTCTTGATAGGGTTGAATTGGTAGTGCCCTGGAGCAGCCGGGCAGGCCATGTGGTAGACCTGATCGACCTCTAGGAAAATGGGCAACGTCACGTCATGACGGATCAGCTCAAAATTTGAGTTCCCGAGAAGATGCGCGACATTCGACTTCTGGCTGGTGAAGAAGTTGTCCAAGCAAATTACATCATGGCCATCTCGGACTAACCGCTCGCAAATATGCGACCCGAGAAACCCCGCTCCGCCAGTTACGAGCACGCGTTTTATTTCAGCCATTCTGAGGTTGCCTTACTACCGAAGGGGAATGCCTAGAAACTCCAGAGCGACGTGAGTTGCGAACTTGGGCCGTTCTACAGCCGACGCAACCCGTCCTCTCTTAATGGATTCGGAATATCGACTTCAACTTCATCAATGCGATCAAGCGTTTCTTGATCCAGGATCAGATCCACCGCCTCAAGGGATTCGTTGAGTTGGTTGATAGTGGTTGCACCAACGATTGTTGACGCGACAAAGTCATGCTGTCGGCTCCACGCGAGGCTCATTGCGGTTAGCGACACACCGATATCCTGGGCGATTTGCCCCAACCGCCGAGTGGCTTCGAGCGTTCGGTCGTTGACAAATCGCTGCGCCATGGACTTTTGCCGTGGCCCACCGTTTTCGAGGTAGTCGGTGAATCGCCCATCCTTGGGAAGTCCGTCACAGTATTTTCCACTCAGCACGCCGCCGCCCAATGGCGAATAGGGCAACAAGCTGATCTTTTCCTGGCGGCAAACCTGGGCCAGCTCACTCTCGCAACGACGATTGATCAAGCTGAAATTGTTTTGAATCGAATCATAACGACGACATCCGGCGCGATCGGCGGCCCAAAGACTCTTCATGACGCCCCAGGAAGTTTCATTGCTACACCCAATGGCCCTGACTTTTCCAGATTCGATGAGTCGCTGGAGCGCTTCAAGCGTGTCTTCGTAACGCATCGAATGATCAGGCCAGTGGGTTTGATACAAGTCAATGTAATCTGTCTGCAGTCTGCGAAGGCTGCCTTCCACGGCCAGCCGAATTTGATGTGCGTCGAGAGCAGTCCTGCCTCCTCGCACCGGTGGTGAGAACCAACCGTGTCCTGGGCCGGTAATCTTAGTCGCGATGATCAATTCATCCCGCTGCTGCGTTTTGAGCCAGCGACCAACAATCTCTTCGGTGATTCCAAACGTCTCCGCGGCAGGAGGCACAGGGTACATCTCAGCAGCGTCAAAGAAATCGATCCCAGCCTCGATTGCACGATCCATTATTTCAAACGACAAAGATTCATCGCACTGACTCCCAAATGTCATCGTGCCCATGCAGATGTCAGTTACCGAAATCCCTGACTGCCCAATGACTCTCCGCTGCATATTTCCGTTCCAAACAATGGTCAAATTCTGTTGTGTTAGTTTCTGCAGAGCAGTGTTGGCATAAAGCTTCGCTGACGTTCCATATCCCAGCGTAACGAGCCCAGTGCTGTCGTTTGTCAGCACTGGAGCGAACCAGTGTTTGGCGACAAAGCTTCTGGCGAAAAAGTGATTGCCGAAGAAATGTGACGCCCGGCGCAAATTCATCGGCGACAATCTCGCACCACTCTCTGGAGTCATGTTGTACACCAAGGGAGTACATGCTTTAATGCGGTCGACGCGAGAAAACTTTTCTGATCGACAACTGCGGATCTGCCGCGGAATACCATATCTTTGAGCATCGAAAATGCTGGAACTCTTCGGCCAAATTGAAGAAGCTTGCGCAGAAATCCGCAAGTCTTGGGATAAGACACCTCACGCTGGCATCATCCTGGGAACAGGCTTGGGACCACTCGCCGAGCAAATCGACGTGGAAGCTTCGATTGAGTACGAAGCGATTCCTAATTTCCCGAAATCTACTGCGACCAGCCACCGTGGACGGTTGGTATGCGGCAATCTTTGCGGGTTGCCGGTCATGGCCATGGAAGGCCGTTTTCATATGTATGAGGGGTACCCTCTGAAGCAGATTACGCTTCCGGTTCGGGTCATGAAGGCCATGGGGGCTGAACTGCTGATCGCATCGAACGCGGCTGGCGGAATGAATCCTTACTTCAGCGACGGTGATATCGTTGTTATTGAAGATCACATCAATCTGATGGGTGACAATCCACTAATCGGCATCAATGACGATCGCTTAGGGCCTCGTTTTCCAGATATGTGCGAACCCTATGACTTGAAACTAGTTGATGCAGCCTTAGGAATCGCGCGGAAGAACGACATCGTGGCTCACAAGGGTGTGTTCGTTGCTGTAGCTGGACCGAATTTGGAAACGCGCGCCGAATATCGCTTCCTGCGAACAATCGGTGCTGACGTCGTCGGCATGTCGACCGTCCCGGAAGTCATCACGGCCGTTCACGCAGGCTTGCGGACGGTCGCGTTCTCGGTCATCACCGACATGTGCTTGCCAGATGCGCTAGAACCTGCCAACGTCGATAAAATTATCGCCACTGCCGGAGCTGCAGAACCCAACTTGCGAGCCATGGTCACCGGCATTCTCGAACACGAAAAGCAAAGTGCTTAAACGCACGAGGCGAACCGATGGCAAACGTTGCGTCTCCCGTCGCCATCGCTCGCGATGCGATACTGGACACCCGACTTCACCAACCTGCGGTTGCGATCATTCTCGGAAGCGGCCTTGGCGGCTTGGCAGACGCGGTTGAGCATCCGACCAGCATCCCGTACGAAGAAATTCCAGGGTTCCCCAAGGTCCATGCTGCCGGCCACGCTGGTCGACTCATCCTGGGTTTTCTCTCAGGCCTGCCTGTTGTTCTGATGCAGGGCAGGGCTCATCGCTACGAAGGATGCACGAACCTTCTCGTCCGATTTCCTGTCCAAGTGATGGCAGCCCTCGGTGCCACAAATTTGATTGTGACCAACGCAGCAGGAGGACTGAACGGCAGATTCCAACAAGGGGACTTGATGGCGATCGACAGCCAGATTGACTTCCTCTGGGATCGAAAAACGACCATGGCCGGCAACGCACCGCTGGCCCCACAAGCTGTCTATGATTACTCGACCGTTCAGACCTCAATGTCGATCGCCAGAAGGCTGTGCATCACTATGCACAGCGGGACTTACATAGCGACCCTTGGACCAACCTACGAAACTCGCGCTGAATATGCCATGTTTCGCGCATTTGGTGGTGATGCTGTTGGGATGAGCACATCCGTCGAAGCCAAACAAGCGCGAGAACTGGGCATGCGTGTTAGCGGATTCTCAGTGATTACCAATGTGGCTTCGACGATTGTGCCCGTCTCCACATCGCACGATGAAGTTGTCGATGTTGGAAACCTGGCGGGGCCAAAACTGATGCAAGTCATTGAACAACTGCTAGAAACTTGGAACAGCGAACCCGATTAGCTTCTTTTGCGAACTGAGAACGTGCGTGGCCACAATCCAATTTCAACTCGAACCTGACCTAAGTGTAGATGAGTTTTGCGAAGTGCTGCGTCTCAGCGGCCTGGATGCTCGGCGGCCCGTAGATTCCCCTGCACAAATCGATGCGATGCTTCGGGGGGCCAGCCTTATCGTCACCGCACGGACTGAGGTGGAAGGCAAAGCAAAGCTCGTTGGAGTCTCTCGGGCGATTACCGATCACGCCTACTGCACCTACCTGTCCGACTTAGCTGTCGACGCTGCGTTTCAAAAGCAAGGCATCGGGCAACGATTGATTGACGAAACTCACCGACTGGCTGGCAAATCAACGACGCTCATCTTGCTGGCCGCGCCTGCTGCACAGAAATACTACCCGCGGATTGGCTTGAGCCCCCACGAATCATGCTGGATACAAGCAGCCTCGACCACGTATCGTTCGCCAGACGATCAGCACATCAACGCATCCATCACAACTGCCACAGTGATCGGCAGCGAAGCCACCTCTCCAGCGAGTCGCGCTTCACATTCCGATTCACGCAGCGACCTGGCTGACTTCTTCGATGGCATGGCCAGTGAATATGACGAAGCAATCTTACGCTGCTTTCCCCGATACCCAGAGCTATTGAGGTCAGTCGTAGACTACATTCCTCGAGAGCGCCCTCCATCGAAGATTGTTGATTTAGGATGCGGAAGTGGAACGCTAGCATCGATTTTGGCGGGGGAGTTTCCGACCAGCAGCCTGGCTCTGGTTGACCTCTCATCAGAATCCCTGAAGCTTGCGGACAGCAGGCTGCCGGCAGAAACCAGCCGCGAGTGCATTTGTGGTGACATGGCCAGCGTTCATTTCGAACCCGGCTCGGTCGATGTGATTGTTTCCACGATCGCCATTCACCACCTACCGCCGCCTGAGAAGCAAGAGCTGTTCAACAAGTGCTGCGAGTGGCTGTCTGACGATGGCGTCATGGTCTTTGGCGACCAATGTAGCGGAACAACTTTGCATTCAACCGCCCAGCACCACCGCAAATGGAGACAAATATCTTCAGAAGCGGGCTCGAGCGAGCAGGAATGGCAAACTTGGATGCAGCACCAGGAAGACTGCGACTACCATGAGTCGATTCCTGATCTGTTCACGAAACTTGCCGAAGCCGGCTTTACCGATACGGATGTTGCTTGGCGATATCTCTTGTGGACGATCTTTGTCGCTCGCCGCTAGCTTCAGAACGGCCGGCAAGCCGATTGATTGGGGCGCCAGAAAACGACATTTGCTAGCGGCCCGATTGCCCTATCGGCGGAAAATACCCTTCTCTAGACTCCCGAAGTGTTGGCAAAGGAGATGCCGACACAACGTGAAAGCCGACGCCAAAGTGCGAGTCGCACGGACTTATAGCGTGTTACGCCCAATGATGCGCCAACTTAAAAAAGGCGCTCAATCGCTACATTCGTGCTGAAACGCTAGATAAGCGATTTTGGAGGAAAACGCTTGTTTGCAACTAGGCGAAGGCTGTTCGATCCAGCAGGTCATTCGGGAGCAACGTTTTCCCGTGCGGCTTACCCCAGCAGACGATTCGCCTAACGCATCGGGCAAAGAGTCTTGCACTGAAACAGGAGCCTAGGGCATGGATGCTCGCTTCTTTCGTGTACCGCTGCGCGCTTGCGCAGTCTTAAGCTTAATCATCGCCCTTGCGGATGTGTCCGCAGCGCAGCGATTCGCCAATCCAAGTTCCGCAGTTGGCTCGCGGAATTTCGTCGTCTTCGCATCCAACAAGGCGTTCGCCGAGCAAGTCGCTCAGGCCGCCGAGCAGTATCGTCGCGATTTGGCAATGCACTGGTTGGGACACGAGTTACCACCATGGCGTCAACGTTGCCCGCTCCATGTGCACGATCACCCCAATGCACCTGCATCTGGTGAGACTCAGTTTCGCTTCAACCGAGGTGCCGTGGTCGACTGGCAAATGATGGTCCAAGGCACTCAAGAGCGCATTCTAGACAGCGTATTGCCTCACGAGATTTCGCACACCGTCTTCGCGACTCACTTTGCCCCCATGAACAAATACATGCCGCGATGGGCCGACGAAGGCGCTTGTACTACGGTGGAACATGAAGCCGAAAAGCGAAAGCACCGCCACTACTTGAAAGAGTACTTGCTGACCGGACGTGGGCTGCCTTTCAATCTCATGTTTCGTCTCAAGGAGTATCCTGACGATATTCTGCCACTCTACGCCCAAGGACACTCGGCTGTCCAATTTCTAATCACTCAAGCTGGCCCTCAACAATTCATCAAGTTCGTTGAAACAGGAATGGCTAGCGAGAACTGGGGAAGAGCACTCAATTCTGTGTACGCCTACGATTCCATTGGAGACTTCCAAATAAACTGGAATCAGTGGATAGAGGATGGTTCCCCCAGCGACCTAACGGCGTACGCTCCCTTGCTACGCAGTGGTTCTGCATCTACGGCGATCGCGGCAAGCACTCCGCCTGCAGGATCATTGAACCTTGTCAGCTCCGCAGGCGGTGCACTTGGCAGTTCAAATACCGTTAGTCATTCTAAGACTGCCAACAATCCAACCGGCAAGACGCGCGAGAATCCCGTCCAGTTTGCCATCGCCACCCGAGAACTTTCTGCATCAGGCGAGCCAACCGGCGGAGCTCCGATGAGCTGGTATAGTCGTCGACTCACGGAGGTGACCGGTGAGCAACCACCAAGATTCAACGGTCGACCAAACGGCCAGCCGATCCAACCGATTCCAACCAGCCGCGTTGCTCGTCCAAGTAGCACTCAGAGCGTTCAAGTCTCAGTGCAGCAGTGGGGCCAAGGTGGCGTTGTGCCAGGTATAGACCGGCAAACGCAGGCTTCGCTGCCCGCCGGCCCACCGCGAACGACCAATCCACAAGCCAACCCAACAGGGGCTCAGCCAAATGGCGGTGCTCCTTCGACAGAATTCTCCTCGAGCCGATCTGGCCGACTTTTTGGGCCTCCTACCGGCAACTGGCGGTATTAAATCGCACCTGCAGCCAGGTCCAAGCACGCAGCCGCGCTGAGCCTGCTTTGGTGACTCTGAGTCGGCGTAACTGAG
>CAYPLE010000058.1:0-3423 GCA_964411445.1 uncultured Pirellulaceae bacterium | reverse complement strand
CTGAGACGGCGTAGCTGAGACGTTGGAACTTGTGGCCACGTGTTGAGGGCTCACTCGTTGCCAAACGGCTGCGTGCCAACCCGACTGAGGGTGGCGAATTCTTCGATTTCTGCACCCACTTGGCCGGTTCCACGACCGCTGGCCAGTGCAAGCTCGCGGTGTGTATTGTAGGCTGACTGGGAGCCAATGGCCCAAGACCAACCTACTTCATTGAGACCGCACATGATTTTTTGCTTCGATGACGGCCGACGGATTTCGAATAGTCACCAAGCGTTGCTCGCAAAACACTTGGTTGCATGCTTCGTATTCTGCGTTGCATTAACTGTTGCGGCATCGCATGGCATTGCTGCTGACCAATCGAACGTCGTGAAGCAACCAAACATTCTGGTCGTTCTCGCGGACGACTTGGGCTACGGCGACGTGGGCTGCTACAACCCCGAATCTCAGATCCCCACGCCCAACTTAGATCGGCTGGCAAACCAGGGGATGCGTTTTACCGATGCTCACAGCCCTTGTACAGTTTGCACGCCAACGCGATACAGCCTGCTCACTGGGCAGATGGCGTTTCGCGCTGCGGGCGGCGGGCGCGTCTTTAGCGGAGCAGGCGGTCCGTCGCTCATCACGCCGGACCGACTCACTCTCCCACAACTCCTGCGCGACCAAGGATACACGACTGCGTGCTTCGGTAAGTGGCACATTGGATTGACTTTTTACGATTCTGCTGGCAAGCCAATACACAAAGGAGGGCCGGACGACGTCGCAAGAATCGACTATTCGCGGCGCATCGACGGTGGCCCTATCGACTGCGGATTTGAGAAGTTCTTCGGAACCGCCTGCTGTCCTACAACCGACTATCTCTACGCGTTTATCGACGGCGCGCACATTCCGGTGCATCCAACTAAACTGCTGGATAAAACGAACCTACCCAAGCACCCTTACGCAAATGACAACCGTCGCGGCTGGCACGCGCCCGACTTTGATCTAGAGGCAGTTGATCTGAAATTCCTGCAGAAGAGCCAAGGATTCTTGAAAGATCATGTTGCTCGGTCGCCCGACAAGCCCTTCTTTTTGTTCCATTCGACCCAGGCGGTTCACCTTCCATCATTCCCTGCAAATCAGTTCAAGGGAAAAACGGGCTCCGGCCCGCACGGCGACTTCATCTATGAATTGGATTGGATCGTTGGAGAACTCATGAAAACACTTGAGGAGCTCAACGTCGCGGACAATACACTGGTGATCTTCACCAGCGACAATGGTCCAGAGGTACCCACGGTGTATCACATGCGACACGACCACAACCATGACGGCGCACGGCCCTGGCGCGGAGTCAAGCGAGACAACTGGGAAGGTGGTCATCGGGTTCCATTCATTGTTCGATGGCCTGGCGTCAGCGAACCTGGATCTGAGAGTAGCAAGATCGTTTCTCTGTGCGATATTTTTGCTACAGCCGCCGAGGCTCTCGAGGCTGAACTTCCAGACGACGCGGCCGAAGATAGCTTCAGTCTGCTGAGTACTCTCCGTGGAGACCAGACGACACCGCTGCGACCATATTTGCTGCAACAAGGCTTTGGCGGACGGCGATGGTTGGCGATTCGGCAAGGGAAATGGAAGTACCTCGCTCACAAAGGCTCAGGCGGCAATAACTATGAAAAGCATGCCATGCTGAAAGAGTACGCGTTGCCGGACACAGCCCCTGAAACTCCGGGGCAATTATTTGATTTAGAGAAAGACCCCGGAGAAACGACCAATTTGGCTGCTGAGCATCCCGAAATTGCAGCCCGCCTGCACGACCTACTCGAATCGTCCATATCGTCTGGACGCAGCCGTCCGTAGGCAATCGACCCGTTGCGAAAACTCTGTGACCGAAACTCTGCCGTCGAAACGCGGTTAGAGTTGATGGCAAGTTCTGTTTTCATCATCCCATTTGCTGTACCCGCTCAGCATCCTCACTTGAACGTTCCCCATTCACTGTCAACAACGCTATTGGAAGCCCCACGATGCGACTTCTTTCGATCCTAACCCTATCGCTGACCTGCCTTTGCCAAGTTGCTCAAGCTGATAATTGGCCCCACTGGCGGGGCCCGACGGGCAACGGCACATCAGAAACCGCAACTCCCCCGACCGTTTGGAGCCCTTCTAAGAACATCGCTTGGAAAGCAGCAATTGCTGGCCGCAGTTCTGGATCCCCGGTCGTCTGGGAAAACCAGGTCTTCGTCGTAACGGCTGTTGAAACTGGCAAGTCAAACGAAGCAGCCCAGCCTGCGCGACCAAGTTCCGGTGGGCGCCGAGGCAGGGGAGGACGGCCCCCCGCGCGGTTGGCGGAGCTCGAATTCCGCGTCCTGAGCTTCGACCGAAACTCCGGCAAAAAGCTGTGGGACAAGCTGGCGGTGACCGCAACTCCGCACGAAGGCACCCATCAAACCAATGGCTTTGCGTCTGCATCACCTTGCACGGACGGCGAGCATGTTTATGCACACTTCGGATCGCGCGGCCTCTTCTGCTACACGATGGCTGGTGAGCTGAAGTGGAGCCGAACCGACTTTGGGAAGATGCAAACTCGAGCATCGTTCGGCGAAGGAAGCTCTCCGACGCTCGCTGGTGATAAAGTTATCGTGCCCTTCGATCACGAAGGACAATCGGTGCTCTACGCACTCGACAAACGAACCGGCGACACGGTCTGGGAAGTGAAACGTGACGAGCCGACCTGCTGGGCAACTCCGTTGATCGTGCCCCGTAGCGACAGCGATTCGAAACAGATCGTGATGAATGGTCAAAACTACGCCCGCGGTTACGACCTTGAAACGGGCAAGGAACTTTGGAGATGCGGCGGACAGACGCAACGTCCGGTCGCAAGTCCCGTAGCCAATCAGAATACCGTCTTTGTTGGCAGCGGCTATCGAGGTTCATTCCTGGGCGCTTTCACGCTGGACGCAAAAGGGGACATCCGCGGCAGCGACAGTGTTCGCTGGACCGTCGACGAAGATACTCCCGACATTGCATCGCTACTCCTGAGCAGCAACCGTTTGTACTACCACAAAGAAAAGACCGGCATCCTCACTTGCCTGGATGCAACGACGGGAAAGCCTCTGTTCACCCGCAGCCGTTTGCCTGAGATTCGCTCCACCTACGCCTCGCCAATTGCGGCCGGCGGCTATGTCTTCGCGACCGGTCGCGGCGGGAAAACCGTGGTGATCAAAGACGCAGACAGCTTGGAAGTCGTTTCAGTGAACGATGTTGGCGAAGGTGTCGACGCAACGCCAGCCGCCGTCGATTCCCAGTTGTTTATCCGCGGCGAAAACCACCTTTTCTGCATCAGTGCTCAATAGCACCACCGCCAGGAAATTCAACCGCGAACCGCCGATCCGACCAGGTCTCATCTTGACTACCTTCGTTGATTCAGATCTTGAAACGCGGAGACGCTGA
>CAYPLE010000057.1:27377-40681 GCA_964411445.1 uncultured Pirellulaceae bacterium | reverse complement strand
AGTATCATCAAAGACACAAAACACGTCGAACGGGAAGATACTAGAAGGGAGCCAGAGTGTTTTGGAGGGTTGCAGCATCCGCGTCTATCAGCGGTTTGAAGAGCAGTATGTGAAACCGGGGCTATCGCCCTGCGCGAGCCCATGGAGATGGGTGCACGCGTCATATGACTAGTACCGAAGGGACGACAGGAAATGCGAGGTCAGCATTCCTGTCGCCTTTTCGGGGCTTTGCTTTGTTTTCGTTGTTCTGTTCCACGGGCTCGCGCGGCGTTAGCCACGGGCCCAACCACATATTCCAAACCAACAGCCAACGCCCGACGCTAGCGCGTTCGGCTCACAACTCCCCTGAGCCGTTACGCCGAAGGCGTTCGACTCCACAGCCCAGGGTAACCGAAACGAGCGTCAGCGACTTGAGAGCCACCCTGGGATTAACAAATGCGTCAAAGCGTGGCTTTCTGGATGGCGCGTAGTTCGTCGGGACGAAGCAGGCTGTGCCAAACATCAACGCAAGAACACTGGAATTCCAGCGGCTCACGTAGAGTGGGATGACTGATGGTCAACTGCGAACAATGAAGAGCAATGCCGCCGGAAAGCTCACGCGACGAACTGCCGTATTTTTGATCGCCCCAAATGGGGTGCCCAAGTGCACTCAATTGTAAACGGATCTGATGTTTCCTACCTGTTAACAAATCCACTTCGACGAGGCTGCGTTTCTCGGACTGACTCAGCAACCGAACTCGAAGCTCGGCCAATTGCCCCGTTCCGGCAGGGCAGATCTCCATGCGGTGGCGAGCGTCGTTCTTGATGACATGATCTCGGAGGACAATCCAGCCGTCTTGGTCGGCTCGCGATGCGTCCAAGGCTCCTTCGACGATCGCAACATAGCGTTTCGATGGTGAGCGACTACGGAATTGCTCACTCAGCCGCGATGCTGCCTTACTAGTTCTTGCCAGCACAAGGACTCCGGTAACCAAACGGTCCAGGCGACTGACGACACCGACAAACACGTTGCCGGGCTTGTTGTATTTCACTTTGAGGTAATCTGCGGCTAGCTCTACCATCGAAGTCTGACCGGCAAGGGCTCCCATGGTTGCAATGCCAGCATTCTTGTTGACCACCAACAAGTGATTGTCTTCAAAGAGCACTCGAAGCTTCATGGATTGGTTCGCGGACAAAGTGAGTTGCAACTGATTTTGCGTCGTTCAGAACCTGCCAAGCTGCTTCCGGGATGTGCCCGGAATTCCCACGCTTTAAGAGTGGAAACGTTAGCAGCATTGGGTCTTGGAACGAACTTGATCCACCGATTCGTCTTGACACGATCATCGGGCTTTCGGTAGTTCGCAGGGAGAACTTTAACGAATCTGCACAGAAGTACCAGCTTCCGTGCAGCAATCAGCACGCGAGAGACATCGTTAGCGTTGGAGCAAGCGTTGAAACGGCCAACTGAGCACCCTTCACAGACATGGACAAAGTACCTGCTTGGTGCTTCGGTCGCCTGTGCGATGCTGTGTGGCTGTCGCGGTCGAGCTCGCGATGACTTGTACATTGAAACGATGAGTGCTGAAATTCGCGACTTAGAAGATCAACTGTACGAATACGACTACGAATATCGCCGCCTCGAAAACCAAAATGCTTCTCTGCAGCAACAGCTCGATTACTTGGAGGACCAAGATGGCGGAGCGGCGCAAACGCGGCGTCCTTCCATTCTGGATGACTTGACACGTGATCGATCCAACGCGCGCACTCCGGTAGGTCCGCCTACGCGAGAGAGAAGCAGCAATTCGCTACCGTCTCCCGGCAGCAACGACGGCTTTGACGACACAGGCGATTTCGACTTGGACAGCGTCTCTCCTCCGACGATTGAAATGGGCTCCGAGGGCGCTCCGCCGGTATCGCTACTGGAGTCTCCAGGGAATCTGCAGACGCGCGGTGGACCAGTTTCGCCCTCGGTGGGCAGTCCGCCAGACTTTTCGGAGGCACCTAACTTCTCCGCCCCCGGCACAGCCACTGCTGCAGATGATTTGATCGCCAGTGCGCCTGCTGACTTGCCCGACAATGAGATGGAGCTGAGCCTGTCACAGGTTCAAGTCCCGGCTTTGACAGCGTCTCACGGCATCCCCAAGAAAGCTTCTTTGACGCCAGCCGTTCAACGTGTCACAGATAAACGCGTTATCGAGATAGCCTTCCATCCTACGATATCCCGCGCCATCGACTTGGATGGTGAAGAAGGTGATGATGGAGTTTACATCGTATTGCAACCGAAGAATACGCACGGCCAAATGGTGGACGTCCCGGGCGAGTTGCAAATTGCGATCCTTGATCCGTCGCTCCCCAAAGGGCAAGATCGTATCGGTCTGTGGACCTATTCCGCGGATGACGTGAAAGCCAAGATGGAACCCATTGGTGCCCAGCAAGGCATCCATCTGCGTCTGCCATGGAACGGTCAGAATCCTCGAGCTGACAAGGTGCTGGTCTTTGCACGTTACACGTTCAAGGATGGCCGCCGCGTGGTTGGTTACAAGGAAATATTCCTATGGTCCGATACGCGAGGCAAGACCGTCTGGACTCCTCGGGCGCCATCGGGCGGCAACTTGGCCGAGCCTCGTTCGGGTGCTTCGATGCATGCAAGCAATCGCAATTCCAATTCGAACCCGTCGAACATTCAGTTTGATTCCGTCGATCGCGGGGTTGTAAGACCTGCCAGTGGCAGCCGCTCGTCTGATCCCGCCCCGGAACCGGTTCGCACCGCTGGAGGTTTCCTTGACTAGCCCGCATCGATGGCCATTCGGGACCCAAGGCAATCAAAAAAATGAATCATAACGCCGATATGAACCGTCAGATCACAAGTGGACCGTCGCCCATGTACTGTCGTCTACCTTTGTTGGTGGCATCGAGTGTAACGTTGCTTTGCGGCGCGGGATGCGTCGATGGGCCGCTGTATAATCTCAAACGCATCAATCCATACTACACGTCCCAATGGGAAAAGGACCGCGAGCATGGTCCGACGTACGAGGACCGGTACAACGAACTGATCTATGCATCGCAGCGACTGAAGAACATGGCCCCCGGCGAGCAACAGAAATGGGCTCGGACCCTGGCGGATGTCATCAAGAATGATCCGAGTGCGGAAATGCGAGCCAAGGCGGTTCGAGCCATCGCCAGCGTTGAAGACGCGGTTGTGACAGAAGCACTCAATCTGGCAACCATCGATGAGAGCGAAAAGGTTCGAGTGGCTGCCTGCGAGGCTTGGAAGCAGCAGGCGGGTTCTGCTGCACGCGACATGTTGTTGTCCGTCGCGAAGAGCGAAGAGGAAACGGCCAGCGTCCGTCAACAGGCCATCGCGAGCCTCGAGTCATTTGGGGACGCGGAGGTTCTACGGACATTCGACACGCTACTCGACGACCAAAGCCCAGTGATTCAGTATCAAGTGGCTCAGACGCTGCGAAACGTTTCCGGCGAGGACTTTGGTGGCGACATTGCTGCGTGGAAACAGTACATTGCCAGCAGCACCGCCACCACGGCTCCGGCGAATCCTTCTGCGGGAGGGATGGACATCAACACCGACCCTCCATCGCTGCTTGCTCAGCCGCCCGTTGGCTCTCCGACCGGCGGACTCTACCGATAGTCATTTCGGAAGCTAGATAGTCTGTACGGCTAGTTTTCCAAAATGGCTCTGCGATTCGAACCCGGCAAAGCCAATCTGATCGCGGCGCGTTCAGGCGACTATCTTTCTTTATGATCGCGGAGCGTTCAGGCGACCTTCAAGGTGTCGTGGAGAGCATTCTGGTGCTCCTACAATTCACACCTTCGTGACAACCGCGCGAATGCTTGCAATACAGCAAGCAAGGCACCAGCTCCCAAGCGCCTCAAATCGAATTGTGAGCTACGGTTCGAAGTCGGGTCTAGAGCCCGACCTCCTCCTGAATGCTCTTTGTAGCAGTTACAGCGAATGCGCGGTCGCGCGGCGGCTGTAGTGTGACTAGGCATCAGGAGTCGTCAAACCGTTTGCGACGCGACTCTTCTGGCAAATGCTCGAGATGACAGCTCCTAAGATTACCAACAAACACTTGCTGACCCTCCTGAAGACCTATTGGCAATGGCGATTGCTGTGGGTGTTCACCACGATTTTGTTCGGCGGCCTAGGTGTGGGCTACGCGATGTTCTTGAAGGAAGACAAGTGGGTTTCCTCTCAAGGGCTGCTGGTTCGTGACGAGGCCAATGGCGGTGTGATGCGTCTTGGGCGTTTCGAGAGCCAAACGGCGATGAAAGCTGCTCAGGAAACAATTCTGGAGATGGCTCGCAATCCTCAGGTGCTACGCAATGCACTACTAAAAGTAGGGCGCGAGCCCAGCAAGAATCCGCTGCGAAAGTTGTCGTTTGCAAGTAGCCTGTTTGGCAAGCCAGCGACCGGAGCACCTACGTCCAAAGAAGTCGAGTCGCTTGCGAAGGATGGAATCGAAGTCCGTGCGCCTCGAGGTGCCGAGCTTGGCACAACCGAAGTCATCTATTTGGACGTTTCAGCCAAGACACCTGAGCACGCGATCAAGCTCAATCGTGCTGTGACGGAGGAACTTGAAAAGCATCTTCAAGAAGTCCGCCGTGTCCGAGCCGACGGTGTTATCGCCGAACTGAAGACTGCAGCCGAGAGCGCGCGTGTTGCATTGGAAGCCTCTACAGACAAACTTCGCAAGCTAGAAGAAACCGCCGGTGCCGACTTGAGCGACCTGCGAAGCTTGACCGATGCAAACGTCGGCGGCAGTGCCAACCGCACTCGTCTCGACAGCGTGAAAAGCGAGCTCCTAGCCGTTGAACTAAGGCTTCAACAACTCAAGACAGAACATTCTGTGGCATTTGAATCGCTCAAGTCGCCCAACAAATTCTTGTCGGCTCCTGCGAAGGTGCTCACGAGCAACCCTGGACTGCTAAAACTGCGGCAAGGTCTTGCTGATGCTTCGATCACACGAAGCGAACTGACCGGGCGGTTCACGGCAGAGCATCCTAAGGTCGTTGCCGCTAAGGAAACAGAAGCGAAAATCGTCGAACAACTCCGCAGCGAACTTGTCGTTGCCATTGGAAACCTGGAACAAGAACTGGAAATCACGACCGAGCGAGCCCGGCGGCTTCGCGAGAAGCAAGCGCATCTCGAGGAACGTTTGAGCATACTAGCTGGCGTTCGGGCAGATTATGCCAATGCAGCCGCAGAAGTCCGCAGTCGAAACGAACAACTTCAACGAGCCGACATGGAACTTGCAAGTGCGGTCGCAAGCAGAAATGCCGCCAGCACCTCCAGCTTGGTCACCCAACTGGATGAGCCCATCGTAGGTGAAACGCCTGTCGGCCCCGGCAAGTCAACCATCGTCGCCGGTGCAACTGCATGCGGTCTCATGTTCGGCCTTGGTTTGGTGTTCCTCTTCAGTCCAATGGAATTACAACCCACAGGCGGTTTTGGACGCCGATCGTCCGACTTTGCAGGATTTGGCCGTCGAATGAGCGATCAAGTACGCGTCGCCGACGCGAGTGCGATGCCAGCCGGCGGAGAACGACGCCGACGCGGTGAAGACAGGGGGGCCACGTCAGCCTCCTCTGCAGCGTCTCCACAAGTAGCAGACCGCCGCAAGGTCCAAGCCGTGGTTGCTTCGTTGAGCGATTCCAGTGGATGTGAGGACTCGCTCAGCCAAGAGCTTCTTGGTGGTCTCGGCGAATTGTCCTTTGCCGAACATGCCAATACGGTGCGCCCAAACACTAGTGGCGAACGCGCGCAACGCGCTGACGTTCCCGCGGAACAACGACCAGCGGAACCCAACATTGATGTAGCTCCTCAACCGGTCGCCAAAGCGTCAAACCAGGAAGCTAACACGTCAAGAAACTCAGTTGTCCTACCACCGACGAAGGACAACACTGCTTCAACGCTTTCCGGCCAAGCCTAAAGGCCGACCTGATGCTCGCCAGGCTGAGCTCAACACTGCGCTGCCCACTGAGCTCAACACTGAGCTGGATGGAATCAGCCCAAACTTGCCCCCAAACGACTTCCAGGAGCTGACTATGGTTGAAGCTGAAGAGCTCACCAAAGCTTATCCCGACCTGCAATCTGGCCAATTTTTGGCCCTGGATCGGGTCAGTTTCCAAGTCGCTCAGGGGGAAATATTTGGCCTGCTTGGGCCCAATGGAGCTGGAAAGACCACAGCTCTCCGCATCTTGAGCACCGTACTGCGTCCAACTAGCGGACACGCTCGCGTCAATGGCTTCGACGTTGTGACCCACCCGTACGAAGTCCGTCATAGCATCGGATTCGTGTCGAGCAACACCGCAATCTACGACCGAATGACCGCCTGGGAAATGGTCGAGTACTTCGGGAAACTGTACGGCCTAGAAGCTGACATGCTCCAGTCTCGAATGGAGACCGTTTTCAATCAACTCAACATGAACGAGATCCGCAACATCTCCGGAGCTCGCATGTCGACAGGAATGCGGCAGAAAGTCTCCATTGCTCGAGCCATTGTCCATGACCCACCGGTGCTTGTTTTTGACGAGGCGTCCCTTGGGTTGGATGTCATGGTCGCGCGAGCCCTCTTGGACATCATCGCAAGTCTGAAGGACGAAGGAAAGTGCATCATCTTTTCAACGCACATCATGCGTGAGGTTGAACGACTGTGCGATCGAGTTGCGATTTTGTACCATGGTCAAACGCTTGCCACCGGAACACTCGAAGAATTGGCCGAACAACACGAAGAGACTGACTTCGAGGAGATGTTCTTCAAACTCTTAGTCGAATGCGATCGTCGTCGCCAAGAACAGGCGGAACACGCTCAAACCAGCATCGTGGGGGGCGTGAAATGAATTGGCAACACGTGCACCTGATCTTCATGCGCGAGTTGAACGATCAACTCCGCGATCGCCGAACGCTCTTCACCATCACCGTTCTGCCAATCCTGCTTTATCCGCTGCTTGGCATGCTGATGATGCAAATCGCGCAGTTCAAACGCGACTATACAGTGCGTGTACAAGTCATCGGGCAAGAGAATTGGCCCAGTAGTCTACCTCTGATTCACCCAGACGGAACTCTGGCTGTCGAAACATATGATCCCAACCTGCCTAAGTTGGTTGAGTTTGATATGTTGCCTTGGAATCGCGAGAAATTCGCCGACCGATCACCCGAAGAGCAGCTCGAGCAATGGAAAGCTGATTCGCGTTTGCGGCTGAGCACCAATGAATATGACGCGGTTCTCATCGTGGCACCCAATTTCGAAGAACTACTCGCAACTCGCCTGAACGATGCGAAAATCACAGGAACTGATAGCGAAGATGATAGCGATAACAGGGCAAGCGGAGATGCCGCGAGCGAAACAGCCGGTGTCGGTACGGGCAACGCCGAAACGGGAGCTGGCCTGGCGACTGCCTCAACTTCATCCACATTGGAAATCAGCGAGAACGACGGATTGCACCTAATCGCCAATTTGGCACGCGATCATTCGCAAATCGCCAGCCAACGACTGAACGCGATTTTAGGCCAGTGGAAAAGGGATTGGACCGCAGACCAATTAGCCGATGCTGGCGTTAACCCTCGACTTGTTGAACCGCTGCAGTTGGCAGAAATGGACACGGCCGAGAGTAGTGTCAAACGCGCGATGCTGTGGTCCAAGGTTCTGCCGTTTGTCATGCTTGTTTGGGCATTGACTGGCGCGTTCTATCCAGCGATCGACTTGTGCGCTGGCGAAAAGGAACGAGGCACGCTTGAAACACTGTTGTCCAGCCCCGCGCGCCGCCGCGAGATCGTTTGGGGAAAACTCCTAACGATCAGCGTCTTTAGCGTAGGCAGTGCCTTGCTGAATTTGATGAGCATGCACGTGACTGCAGGACTGATCGTTAAACAACTCGGTGCCGCAGGAGGCGACCGCCTGGCGGAAGCACTTGGGCCGATGCCATTCTCAGCACTTGGTTGGCTGGTTCTCCTGCTGATCCCGATGGCAGCGTTTTTCAGTGCCCTCGCACTGGCCGTTGCCGCGTTAGCTCGCAGCACCAAAGAAGGCCAATACTACTTGATGCCGTTGCTGTTGGTCACTCTTCCGCTTGTAGCATTGCCGATGCTGCCCAGCTTAGAGCTAAACCTTGGCACGAGCCTTGTTCCCGTTGCAGGAGCAGTATTCCTGGTTCGATCTCTGATCGAAGGGGACTACTCTGCCGCGCTTGTCCACCTGCCAATCGTCATGATCGTGACGTTGTGTTGCTGCGCTCTCTCGATTCGCTGGGCGATTCGCCAGTTCGAAAGTGAATCCGTGATGTTCCGCGAAGCTGACCGCTGGAATTTGAAACTATGGGTTCATCATTTGTGGCGAGATCGTGGCAAAACCGCCTCTCCACCTGAAGCCTTGTTGTGCGGCATCATCATCATCGTTGCGATGTTCTTTGCCCAGTTTGCTGCTGGTTCGTCGCTGTTCAATTGGCGATCATTTGTGATATCGACTTCGGTGGTGCAAATCGCAATTATCCTGATGCCCGCCATCCTTATGGCTGCATTCCTGACGAAGTCCATTCGTCATTCACTGAGAATCCACCGAGTCCAACCCACTCACCTGGCGGCCGCTGTGCTACTAGGCATCGCATTGCACCCCAGTTACATGGTTCTGGGGTCTGCGATTTCGAGCGTATATTCACTCAGCAGCGAGACTCAAGCGGCGTTGGAGATGGTTCAAACCACCATTTTTAATCAGCCACTCTGGGCGGTGCTCTTATTGATGGCGGTGTTGCCAGCGATCTGCGAAGAGCTAACCTTCCGAGGCTTCATTTTCGGTGGCTTGCTGCATCAAGGCGGTGTGTTGCGCGCGATTGTCGTCTCAGCATTATTCTTTGGGTTTACGCACTCCGTTCTACAACAATCACTTGCAGCATGTGTGATGGGATTGTTGTTGGGAATCGTTGCTTGGAGAACGGGTGGCGTGATATGCACCATCGTCATTCACTTGATCAACAACACGCTCTCCATTGGCCTTGCCCATTTGTCTGCCAACGGCGCAAGTATCAGTCCGCTCTTTGACTGGGCGGTTGTAGAAGGGCCAGGTGGATGGGAATACAGTCCCCAGTGGATCACGATGAGTGTGATGTTCTCCGTCGCGCTGCTTTTCGTCATCGCTCGACGCGATGAAGCCACCCGACGCGTTGCCACGGCGGAACTAGCCTGATGGTCATGATCTGAGGTCAGCACGGCTTGCGTGTAGCGGCTCTCGGGACACGCTGCGCGGTGGAGGTGGTGCAGCTTCTAAACGGCACGAACAAATTCGCATTTGCAGGAAAGTGCAAGACAAGATCCGGATTTGTAACCCAATCCACTACCCGCTAGGCTGTCGTGGATCTGTTTGCTCGGCAGAAAGGCTTGCTTAGCGGCTTCTTTGCCAGCCATATAGGCAGCGGCCTGGATTCCGCCTCCGATGGCGATTCCCAAGACTAACGCTACAACCAAAGGCACCGAAGTCTTGATCTTGAAGACCTCTTGAGCATTGCCGCTCAACACGTATGACATTAGAGCAAAAGTAATCAACAATCCAATCAATGCACCGAAGAAGGGCATTTGTTCGAAGCCATCAATGATTACGTTGACGACATTCATGATGCGGTCACACAACAAGATGACGTAGTACGTCGCGGTAATGAACCAACCAAACTTCTGCTTCATCAAGATTCCGACGCCGCCTGCAATGAGACACACGGCAAATGCTCCAGAGACGACCGCAATGGCCGTCGCCCCGAGTGCAAGGACCTGGAGTTGCTCCTCTGCATTGGCGAGCGCGGCGGCTGCGACAAACACGACCACCGCCAGAGCGATAAAACTGAGCGAATGGATGAAGTTCAGGATTGCGACAAAAATCAATCCACCTGTCAACTTGCCTTTGTTGGCGATCTTCTTGCGATCGTCTTCACTCTGAAACTTTTCAAGTTGTTTGTGGTCCCCCACTGCCTTCTGTGGGTTGTAAACACTCTCGAAGGGCGATGTGCGGCCGAAGTCGGATTCGGTAAGTTCATCCAATGCACCGCCGATAGCCGCAGGTGCAGGTGCAGGTGCAGCAGGTTGGTTTGCCGGTTTTGATCCAGTGGTCTTGGAGCCGCCGCCAGCGGAACTGCGTTGCTGCTTAGGAGCAGGGACTTTCACCGGATTTCCACACTTGCACTTGCCGCTCTTGCCAGCCATTGTGTCCGCGACGGTCATGACATTCTTGCATTTGGGACAAGCAAACTTGATTGGCATGGCTTTTGATGTATCAGGAAGACAATGTGAAAACGGATATTATGACGAGCGTTCGGGGCGCGAGGTTCAGCAGGTGAATAGCCAATTGGGCATGTCCGCCTGCGTAGGCAAATCTATTTCGCAGCTTCTTTGGCAGCCTCCGGGTCATCTTTCGGGTCACCCTTTGGGGCAGCCTTTTTCGCACGTTGCGGAGGCTTGTTGGCTTGTTTCTTTTCGGCGGCGGCCGGTTTCGACTTGGCCTGTGCTGCTTTGCCCTTTTTCTTATTGTAATAGGGCGTTAGAGGGAGCACATTCGCTCGCTCTGCAAAAGCTTGCCACATCTTGCTCATTTTGGCGACGGTTTCCGGTTGTTCTGCCGCCAAGTCATGTTGTTCTGACCGGTCGGAACGCAAATCGTAGAGCTCCCACTGCGAATCAGCACCTTTGGCAACCAACTTCATATCGCCATCGCGGACGGCTCGATTGCCTTCGTGCTCCCAGAATATGGGCTGCTGGCGTTCGCCTTGCTCTCCTCGAGCCGCGGGCAAGAGACTGATGCCTTCCATGGGTTTGATCTGTTGGCCGTCGTGAAATTCAGTTGGATACTCCGCCTGAGCAGCGTCGACGACGGTCGCCATGATGTCGATTAAGTGGCTGGGCATGTGGGCGATTCCACCGGCCGAGATCCCCTCTGGCCAGTGCATGATCAACGGTGTTGAAATACCGCCTTCGTGAACCCAGTGTTTGTATTCGCGAAACGGAGTGTTCGAAACGGTTGCCCATCCTTTTCCGTAGCCGATATACGTGTCCGAAGGTCCCGCCATGACGCCTTTGCCCGTTCGCACTGGATAGCCATCGCGAGTTTGCTTGGGCTGCATATCAGGCTGCAAGTAGTCTTTCGCCAGCGGCTCGAGTGTAGGTTTGTCCTCCCGCGGCTTCCCTTCGCCTCGACGACCATACGCCTCGGCACATCCACCATTGTCCTGCAGGTAGAGAATGATCGTATTGTCGAGGTCGCCGGACTTTTCCAGAGCAGCGATAATCCGCCCGATGCCTTGGTCCATGCTGTCGACCATCGCCGCGTAGACTTCCATATTGCGTTTGTCCCAGTCCCAATACTCGGTTTCCTTCCAAGCGTCTTGCATCGGCCAAAACTCGACTGAGTCCTTTGGAACCAGCCCCGTTGTAAGCAAGCGTTCCAAGCGTTCACGGCGGATGGCTTCATAGCCCGCATCGTATCGCCCCTTGTATTTGGCAATGTCACGTTCGCGGGCGTGCATTGGCCAGTGGGCGGCAGTGTAGCTGACGTACATGAAAAATGGCTGGTCACCACTTTTGTCGTGTTCGGCGATGAAGCGAACAGCATGATCAGAGATTGCATCGGTGTAGTAGAATCCGTCGTCGGGCTGGTACTCATCATCAGCAACTGGCGAGATGTACTCATTGTTGCGAGTCAACGAGAACGGATCCCAAAAACTTCCCGCACCGTGAATGGTTCCGTAGAAGCGATCAAAACCCCTTTGCAGCGGCCAGTTTGCTTTCTCATCAGTATCTTGCGGCTTCACTTTGCTGGTCACATGCCACTTACCAGACATGTACGTTCGATAGCCTGCTGCCCCCAAGACTTCCGCCATCGTTACGCAGCGGCGATTCAGCTCGCCACGGTAGCCGTCATGCCCGCTGTCGTTCATCATCCAACCAATGCCAGCCTGATGCGGATACAGTCCGGTCAGCAAACTGGCACGCGTGGGGCAACATCGAGCCATGTTGTAGAAACTCGAAAACCGGACGCCTCCAGCGGCAAGCCGGTTTAAGTTGGGGGTATCAATTTCGCCGCCGTAGCAGCCAATGTCGCTGTACCCCATATCATCGCCCATAATGGTGATAATATTCGGACGATCTGCGGCAGTGACGAACGGGGATAGCACGAGCACGAATATGAGGCTCAATGTCAGAGTTGATGCTGATACACAGCTTGGCTTGGCGAAGCAGACGGTCATGCGTGCTGGATCCGATCAGGTTGCTGTCAGTTCAGAAGCGGCTACGATTGTCAGCCATCGAGACGCCAGTATTGAGATCCAAGGATTCTCTTCCAGAGAGAGTGAACATGCAAGTTGTCCAGTACAAACTTCCCGGTCAGGATGCGATTCAGCCTGGGATTGAGGACGAGGGGCGAATCTTCGCTTTCGGCGAAAGTTTGCCTGAGGTTTCGTGCATCCGCGAAGTATTCCTGCGTTGGAGCGAGTTGCTGGCAGAAGCTGGCGATGCAGTCCAGCAAGCAGGAGACTATTCTCTGAGCGATGTTGAACTTGTTTGTCCAGTGCCACCTGATGCCAAGACGATCTGTATCGGCTTAAACTATCGTGACCATGCGATCGAAAGCGGTATGGAAATCCCGAGTGAACCTGTTGTCTTTTCGAAACTGGCTGGATGCCTGTGCGGTCCAGAAGCCGAAGTGCCGTTGCCTGCGTGCAGCAAACAAGTCGACTACGAAGCGGAAATGGTCGTCGTCATCGGCTCTGAAGCTTGGCAGTGCACCGAACAAGACGCAGCATCTAAGATCTTCGGTTACGCGTGCGGGCACGATGTTTCCGCCCGCGACTGGCAATTGGGTCGTCCAGGCGGCCAGTGGTTGCTCGGCAAGAGCTTTCCGAACTTTGCTCCCATCGGCCCAGGGATTGTGCCTGCGTCGGAGATCGTCGACGCCAACCAACTGGCTATCAAGCTGCGGCTGAATGGGGAAACGCTGCAAGAGTCGACAACATCGCAGCTCATTTTCACACCGAATCAGTTAATTGCGCATCTATCGCAGTGCGTCAAACTACTGCCCGGAGATGTCATCTTCACCGGCACACCACCTGGTGTTGGCATGGCGAGAAAGCCAGCTCGTTTTCTTGCTGACGGAGACATCACCGAAGTCGAAATTGAAGGCCTTGGAATCCTGCGGAATCGATTTGTCGCAAGTTGACCCGCAAGCAAACCCACTCAGCACGCGAGTAGCCCCCCGCAACTGACGATGATGAGCCATGAACGTCTCCGAATCGCGCTGCGATTCGAACCGTTCAAGAATATCTGATCGCGGAGCGAT
>CAYPLE010000057.1:19073-27277 GCA_964411445.1 uncultured Pirellulaceae bacterium | reverse complement strand
GATCGCGGAGCGATCAGGTGACTATCAGCACCTACTAGCGGCAGGTTGGGCAAGACGCTGGAGCGGTGGCACAAGACGCACAACCGCCAGAGGTTGTTGCACTGGAGGTAGCACAGGTATTGCACCCAGTTGCACTGTGAAGCGTCGAGCCTTGGAGGCTGGTGGCGCCAGTTTGCGAGCAGGGGTAGATCGTGACTGGGACAATCTTGGGAACCATACGGCTCACTTGCACTTGTACTTCTTTGTAAGTGGTGACCGGTACCTTGACCGTGTACGGCTCGCTCACTTCTTCTTGGATCGTTTGGTATTCAGTCCGCGTGTAAGGTTCAACCTTGGTTTCAGGAACGCTGATTGAGTACTTCACTTCCTTCGTACGTGGCTCGGAGACGTACTTCACAAACGGAACCTTTTCGACGCGAGTTTTCGTTTCGTAGCTGAGCTCTTTGCGAACGCGCGTTCGTGTCTCTTCCTTGTACTGAACAATCTTTCGAGTCCGAGTGCGAGTTTCGGGAACGTAGCTGACGACTTGTCGCGTACCAGTCCGTTGCTCAGGAACGTAGACCATGTACGTTCGCTCGTAGGGGACTTCTTCTACCGTTTGCTCAAATGCGGTGTAGGCGATTTCCTGGCTCTCGACAACATTTTCCGTCACCGGAACTTGCTCGGTAACCACGTTTGGAACCCATACGCGGCGCGTCACCGTCTGGGGCACTTGGTGAGTCGCCATCGAAGGAACGCTTCCGCAAGCATTGCTGTGAACGACGTTTGCTCCACAGCTCCCGGAGGCGTAGGCGATGTTTGATGATCCGCAACCATTGGAGCACCCCGAGTGCGAGCAAGCGCTGCTGCCGCAGCCTGAGCAGCGTGACGCACAACCGCGATTGCAACCACACCGCGAAGGAGCGTAGCTGGTTGCACAAGGTTGGCAGCCACCCATGGAAACCGAAGAAACGGCTGTGCCGCAGCCACCCATGACAACTCCGCTGCTCGACGACGTTGCGTACGAATTGCTGGTCGCAACGGTCGCGACACCGATTTGTTCAACGCGAACTTCCCAGTGGCCAGCATCGCGTGTCCGCGTTTCGTAACGCGTCACCGGACGAGTGATTTGCACGGTTCGCGTCTTGGTAACAGGCACAACGTTGGTGACGCGTTGGATCTTTTGCTCTTTTTGAACCTGAGGAACATACACTTGGTAGGTAAACGGTTGGTCGGTCAACTTCGCGACCTTCACCGTATACTGCTCTTCGACGTCGACGACCGTTGGGACTTGCACAACGTAGTCTTCGGAAACTTCGTTCCAAACTGGAACGGACTCCGTGACATTGACTTCTCGCTCGCCGGTCTTCGGAACCAGCACTTGATACTCAACCGTCTTGGATTCTTCTTTGGTGACCATCGAAGTTGTTGTTCGGTAGTCCTGAATTTCCACAGGTACTTGTCGAGCGATGGTGCGAGTTCGATAACGCGTCTCTTCTTCGTACTCGGTCACGGCCTGAGGACGCGTCTCGGTAAAGTACTCGGGCTGCAAGACAACTTGGTAAGTCGTCACGGGGCCGCAGTCGACGATTTGTGACTGATTCGTCTGAACAACGCGGGCAGTCGATTGCGGAGCATAAGCGGCCGCCGAGTAGGCTGCTTGGCTCGATCCGCACGCTTGGCAGGCTGAGCCGCGATTGGCGTAGTGAGCCGAACCGTAGACGACCGGAGCAGCGGATTGGGCGGTTCCGCAAGACGTACAGCCGGAGCGGGTCGCACAGGCACCAACGGAACATGGGTCGCTGCATCCGCCGCGAAACAATCTACATGCTTCAGCGGTTGGGGCAAGAACAGGAATCGCAGATAGGCAAAGAAGCAGTTGCGTCAGCCTCATGGGGGCGCCTCGGGAGTAGTGTCGGAGCGGTCAGCGTAATCCCTACAATGCGTAGGATAGTCAAAGTGGGTAGTCTAGTTGGCCGGGTCCTGCTTTCGCAAGGTGCGCAGTTTCGAAGTTTTGGAACATTTTTGCGATCGCAAGTATGCTCAGAGCTGCTTCGAATGCTCGCAGGTCAGCATTCCGACGCCGTGCTTGACCATTTCACGCTCCATTGTCCTACCCGACCAAGGCCTGCTGCGATGCCCAATTCCATGCACTCTCTTCACCCACAAATTCACAGAACTGCCCATTCGGCTACCGCGCTGCTGGCAATTTGCCTAATCTGGCTCGCCTCCGCGGCCTGTCACGGCGCTACCCAAGAGCCTCCCGCGGCTGCGGAAGAGATTGCGCAAGTCGTCGAGCAAGTGCCGTCTGGGCCGGTCGTTGCGCGAAGTCAGTTGAATTTGGTCCTAGAGGGGAAAGTCGTTGACACGATCCACGTCGGCGATCTGCTGACGGTGCTATCCGTTCGCGAAAATGTATTCGTCATTCAAACGCACAGTGGCCATAAAGGAGCAGTGCTCAAGAACACCGTAGCGACGCTGCCGGAAGCCGTCGAAGTCTACAGCAAGTTGATCGCTCGCAGCCCCGATGAAGGGCGGCTATACACCCTTCGGGCAGGAGCCTTTTTTGCAGCCGGCAAGAACGAACAGGCCGTTGATGACTACGACAAAGCCATCGAACTAGGATACGAGGAGGCGCACGCGTTCACGAGCCGCGGACTTTTTCACGCAGCCATGGGGGCAGGAGAAAAAGCGCTAGCCGATTTCACTAGGGCGATCGAAGAAGACAACCAAGATGCAGTGCCACTGATCAATCGCGCTGGAGTCTATGTCAGCTTGGGCGATTACAAGCGAGCCATCGACGACTACTCTGCAGCCATCGAGCTACGTGAAAACGATGCGAGTCTCTTTGCCCAAAGAGCCGTTGCTTACAAAGCAGCCGGGCAACTTGCCAAAAGTCTTGAAGATTACGACCAAGCCATTGAGCTGCAGCCAAAGGACGAGACGCATGTGCTTGGCCGTGGCTTTGTGAAGTTCCAGATGAAAAACCACAAAGGAGCCGTCGCCGACTTTTCCAAGGCGTTTGAACTAGCACCTCGTTCGGCCGTAGCGGTCAACAACCGCGGCTACAACTACGCACAGCTCGGCGATGAGAAGCTTGCTTTGGAGGATTATCGCCGCGCGACCAAACTAGCCCCTCGTTACTTGCTGGCTTGGCGCAATCTTTCCTGGCTGCTCGTCTTGACCAAAAACGTCGACATCGCCAATCCGGCCAAAGCGATCTCCGCTGCAACGGTTGTTTGCGAGCTAACGGAGTACGCGGACTTCAGCGATCTTACGCTGCTGGCTGCCGCCTATGCATCGGCTGAGGAATTTGAAACGGCCCGCGGTTGGCAGGAAAAGGCCATGGAAGTCGCCGATGAGGAGCAGAAGAAGCTCGCCGCAAAAATTCTAGACCTATACGCAGAAGACAAGCCATTGGATCCAGCGTTGCTCACTGCCACAGAATCTTGATGCGGAAGTACAGGGTCTTGATGCGGACGAAATCAAGCAGCGAATTGCCTACGCAACCCCTACAAACCGTACATTCGCGAGTCAGTTTGGATTGAAGCACGCGGCAAGTCGCGAATAACTAAACTTTTAAGCGAAGCAAGCCAGGAAGGGACTAGGATTCCATCGAGCGGAGGATGCCGCTCAGAAAGCACTAGCTTTCTCCCCCCGTGTGAGGCGAACCGGTTGGCAACAGTCGGTTCGCCTTTTTTTGTGCGCACTTCGTGGCACGACTTGATCTCTGCTAGGCCGCGATCGAGGTCTTCTCGCCCACGATACTACCCGCGACGATACTTCCGGCAACATTAACACCCGCAGAACGCATCCACTGGATGTGCGTTGCAACCCAATCTGGTGAACCGGTGGGAAGAGGCCCAGCAACAACATACGTTGCTTGGCATAACCGACCGATGATTCGCGCGGGACTCAGGTCCATTCTGCCAAGCTCGATCAGCAGCAACCCATACTGCTTTCGCCACTGAGCAATCCATTTCGGCAGTTGGATCAGCGACCATGATGCGGCAATCCCAACCGGCACAGGCACGGTGACTTCTTGCCAGCGGCCCAGCGGGCTACGCACCGTCGCAGGAATGCACTTTGTTTGGGTGTCCAATCGCTCAAGACTGGCACTTGGGAATACGTCCAAGTGCAATCGTAGCATGCGACTGTCAACTGCCGAGTCGGCGGTGCTCGCGAGGGTCGTCGCCAAGTGATTCGCGGTGCGCGCGTCAATGGGATAGCGATTGGCACTCGCAATTCCGATCGCTTGGCAGCCGTCAACGGTTTGCGCCTCAATGGCACGTTGCGCCCACAAACCTGCTTGAGACGCATCCAAGCTGACCGCCAGGCTGGAAACACTTTGTTTCATCGCATTTGATCCTAAATTCAGATGAAACGGGGTCTAAGTCGTAATCAAACAGATGCTATCGGTTCCCAGCAAACGCGGCCTTGCCTACTTGCGTAGCTTTGCGAAAAGCTGACTGTAGGCAACCGTCTGCTTCGGAGGCTGGTCGTCAGTTTTTGGCGAACTTCGGTCCACTACGGGAATGTCTTCTTCGATCACGAGCAAATCGCGGTCGTCATCGTATTCTGCGACCTGCGTGAAAATGTTTCCTTCGACGTCGGATTCGATAGGACGATGCAGCATGTAGACGTCGTCGTTTTGTCCGCGTCGCACGGAATCCTCAGGAATTTGTGCTGCATCGTCGGAACGCTCAGAATTGCCGGTCGACCGCTCAGCAACTTGCTCAATCGTCTCGCTCTCAACAGTGAACGCTGAGAAGTTGAGCTGTGAGACAATGTCTTCGATCTCGTTGTGCAGCGATTGTTCGTTTTGGACGTCGGTCGAAATAATGTCCACCGACCAAGGTGTTTCTACTTCGACGGTATTGCAAACTGGATTTGGTGTGTCGGTGACAGCAGTTTCTTCTGCGGGCAGAACATGATCCAGCTCGTCGACCTGGGCAGTGACCACTTCGACGATGTTTTCTTTGCTCACAACTACAGGAGCAGGTTCGATAGTGTCGGCGAAGGAATCGCCCGGCAAGGCGACTGGGCGAATGCCACCGGTGTCGATCGAGAATTCTTCTTCGAAGTCATCGCCAAAGAGGTCAGTGCTGCTGGACGTAACAATCTGTTCGACGCTACTTTGTTGCGTAGAGCTCCAAGTGCTCGTTTCCTCAGCAACAGGCTGGTCTGCTTGAGCTTGCTGCGCATCGGTTTCTTGAGAAATGCGGGTTTCTTGAGAAACGCTGGTTTCTTGGGCAGCTTTGCCTTCTTCGGGAACACGACCAAACGCAGCAATATTCTCAGCGAGCGGTTCTTCGGGTTGGAGATCACCGTCGAAGTAACTGTACACTTGGGCCGCGTCGATATTCATCGCTTCGACGGCTTCGCTTACGTTAATTGCGCCAACGCCGTTTGCTTCCAGTTGAGGCGTCACGGTATCGAGCTCAGCGGCTTCTTCGGCAAAAGCAAGCATCTGATCATCCGTAGGACGCCCAGCGAAGAAGCCCTCTTCCTGCAAAATTGGATCAGCCGGTTCCACTGTTTCTTGCGTGTCGGTTTCGGTTTCAGTCGAAGCAACCTGAGAAATCGAAGTGGACTGATGAACTCGATCGCTTTCGACCGCCTCACCTAGTTCAACCTGTGCTGGCGAGGTGTCAGTCGGATCGTCATTCTGTGCGTCAGGTGTAAAGGCGGCGAAAAAGTTCGGCGTAGCAGAATCAGCGACCTCACTGAATTCAGCCTCTTCGCTGCGAGATTCAGCCGCGTCTGCCGTTTGGTCGAACTCGATTGCTGAAGTAGCTACTGGAACGGTTGCTGACTCAGTTGGAACGCCAACTGGCACCTCTGGCTCTGGTTCGCTAGTTGGAAATGCCCCCACCGCTGGAGCGAATTCTGCATCTGGCAGTTCGAGTCCAAATGGATTTTCTGTATTTCCAGCCTCACCTTCCAAGGATTCATTCGATTGCAAATCGTTGCTGACTTCTGGCTCGGCTGGTTTGTCAGTGCTTGGTCCGAACTCAAACACGCTCGTGCTTGAGTCCGTTGGCTCATCTGACTCTGCGATGTTCTCATTTGATTGCGTCGTGCCGTGACCAAAATCGGGCAGGACCGAATCCTGTGCGGCGGGCGCGGCAGATTCGTTGCTAGAAGAAGGCTGCCAATTGAGTGCTTCTTCACCAGCGTGCCATGGGGCAGGTAGTTGTTGTAGATCAGCCCAGGCTTCTTCGATCAACTGCGACGTGATTGGTCCGGCCGATTTAGCTCCCGCCAAGACGACGGCATGGTCCATCAACTGATTGGTGATCCGAGGCAATCCGTCACTGGCGGTGAACACAGTTCCCAACGCTTCAGCAGTGATGGCTTCGTCAGGATTCAAGCCCGCGACAGAAAGTTGATGACGAACAAAGTCGCTGGTCTCACTTCGGCTAAGCGGTTGAAGGTAGCAGCGTGCAGCAAGGCGCTGGTTGAAGGAATCCAACTTTGGCTGAGCGAAGATGTCTTCCAACTTCAAACTGCCCAGCAGAACGACCCGCGCTCGAGGTTGACCACCGCGCGTGAAATTGGTGATCAACCGAAGTTCATCCAACAACTTGACCGGCAGCGTGTGTGCTTCATCGACGATCAACAGCACACCATCAGGAGCCGTCTCAGGACTTGGGACCAGGCGGTCCAGAATCGAGAGCCGCAATTCACCTTCGGACAATTCGCGGTAAGGCATGTCGAGTTCGAATAGGATGCTCTGCAGCAAGGCTTTGCGACTGCACAATTGTGCCGCGTGCAGGTTCACGATGTCAAACCGAGCAGATAGGTCTTCAGCCAGAATTTGCGCCAGCAGGCTTTTCCCCAATCCAGCTCCCCCCATGATCAGCACAGGGCCCTCAGCACGAAGCGTTGCACGCAGAGCAGTTTGCCGAGCGGTCTCGATCGAGTCGGAGGGGAAATAGAACTGACGATCCGGAGTTGCACGGAACGGGCGTGAGTCGCTTTGCAGCAGTTCTTCGTACATGGCAATTTCTATATTATCGATGATCTGCAATCGGGGAAGTTGCGAAGATTTCTTGTGCTTCGATCCTCAGTTCGGCTCATCGTTTCGAGCCCAACTCTTTTTCTCGTCACGCAAGGTCGCGTCACTGCATTACTGGTTGAGGGTTTTTGCGATCCTCGGCTCGCGGCTTCGCTGAATGGCCAATTCCATTACGGAAGCCCCCATAGAATCCGCCCCAAAGCGGCCAATGGGTTGTCGAAGAGAACTTGTCTCCACATAGAATCTAGTACTAAGCGAATGGCCAGCGTGTAAACCCAGAACCACAGCACCCATTCGCAAGCGAGTGTCATATTGCTAGCGATTCGGCGAGCCGTTTGACTTGCCCGGAGTCGCATTCGGCTGAGCATGCCGTTGGGCGTTTCCCAATCTGAGGAGAGTTCCACCATGTCCACGACCGGCAATCCAGCTTGTCGAAGTGTTGCTACCAGTTGCCGGGGATCGTAAACACCTCCAGCATGCAATCTTTGCTGAACCCAACTCGCCGATGCAGCGGAGAATACTCCAAGCAACAGGACGCTCGCCGCCATCCACAGCGGAATGGGATGACTGAGCGGTCGCACTCGACTGGCTTCGGAAAACTCGATCACTCCAGCCGCTTGATCGGACTTGCGAATCATTTCGCCTGCGAGTGTTCGCAACTCGCGTTGCCGCTTGGCGATCTCGCGTTCCATTTGCGTCGATGTGTCCTGAACCGCAGCCAAATCGTCGCCCGAACCATCTGACCAGACTGTGTTTGCTAGCGTTTCCGCAGATCCGGGAAGTTCGGTCGAAGCCAGGATTGCACTGACCATATCACCACTGGGAGCTTGACCTGCATCGGTTCCTTGGTCGGTGAATTTGCTGTGCTGACCTAGCGTAAAGCCTCTTGATGCGGGTTGGCTTGTCGAGTTATCCAGGTCATCCATCGTGGCTGGTGATTCTGAAACCTCTGTTTGCATGCTTGCTTGCCGGACTGCAAGTCCACCGCTGCTACTTGCCAGCGTGAAGGTCGGCCGTGGGCCAGGCTGCGGCGTTACGCGAAGAATCTCCGGCGTATGTCCAGCTCCCGCAGGCTGTTCAGTATTACTGTATGAACTCGCATTACTGTATGAACTTGCGCCGCTGAATGTCTCCGCGATGCGATCCGGCTTCTGCTCGGCAGCCAGTTTGCCGGCTGAGCTGGTTTGCTGTGATGCTGAGCTGG
>CAYPLE010000057.1:6740-18973 GCA_964411445.1 uncultured Pirellulaceae bacterium | reverse complement strand
GCTGAGCTGGTTTGCTGTGATGCTGAGCTGGCTTGATTTTGGTCGAGCGATTCTCCACGCGGTCCCAGATAATCAAGTTGTGCTTTGTAGTGTTGCGCGGCTCGCAACTGCCACTTTGCAAAGTTGGATTTTCTCGTCAGCTCTTCACCGGCGAGTGTTCGAACGGGCGGACGACTGGCCGTGCGCAGCCACTCCTCAAGCAATCGTTCATCATGCGGACGTCTCCACACGGTGTTAACTTCGACCAACGTCAACGCTTCTTCCGCATGAACTTCGACATCGGCGACTGAGTCGAGTTCGCGGACTTCACGAATGCGAATTGGCTCTGACGATTTGAACCACGTCGCCGCGTCGCTTCGCGCTTGTTCGTTTATCTGCGCGAGTCGCGGCTGTGAAACGAGTAACCGAGTTGTTACCTCGTAATCGATCGCTACAGGCGGCAGTGCATTGAGCGCACTGATGACGACGGCGAGTGCTAGCACTACACCGCACCAAACCGATCTTCGAAGCAGTCGGTTGGTCCCAATGGCTTGTTCGATCCGAGTCGATTGGCTCACGCACCCCTCCCTGGATGAATAGTTGCCCGAGCAGCTTGTCTTCGAGTCTTTCGTTTGTCCGATTCGCTGCGTGATTCGGACGAGTCTTCGGCGTTATCGCGCCCGACCGCGCAGCAAGTCGCAGCGTGCATTGTCTCGTAGGCACAAGCGACATCAATGCTGAATCATATGGCCTGAATCCGCCGCATCGCATTGCTTGTGACATTCACCTGCATCACTTTGGTCCTCAGATTCGTTATCGTCCCTACGACCCGAAAAGGTTGACACAAAACTCTCGCCTTGTCGTCACACTGAAGTGATAGCATTGTCGGAAAGTCGCCAACTCATTCCCTGTACGGTATCGAACGGTAGGGATAGTCGCCCGTTCACTCCGTGAAAGTACGACTACGGATTGCACAAACGAACGAATCCGCTGAAAATTGAGCTTGTCTATTTTGGGACCTCAAAAGTTCCGTCACCAATTGCGTCCAACCCGTTCGGCACAGCACTTTGCAAAATTCCGCGCTTCCATTTCGAATCAAGGTCTGCGGCATCACATGTGTTGAGGACGTGCGCGCGGCGGCTGAATGTGGTGTCGATGCAATTGGCCTCAATTTCGTCAGACGGAGTCCGCGGTGTGTGACGGTAGAAGTGGCGCAGCAACTTGCAAACGAAAGTCGCGGCCATTCCTTGAAAACCATCGCCGTTGTGATGGATGCGTCGGAAGCCGAATTGCAGCAAATCGTAGATGAGGTTGCGCCGGATTATTTGCAATTGCACGGCAAGGAGCTTCCACAGCAGGTCTCGAAAGAGGCAACCAGAGACACTCCGATTATCAAAGCCGTGTCGTGGAGTGGCCGCGGGGAGGAACGGGAGCTGGCAAGAATATGGGCTAGCGATGATCGACTGGTCGCATACTTGGTCGATGCTTACGCGCCCGTCGAAGGCGGTGGGACAGGCAGGCGAGCCGCATGGCATCTTCTAGAAAGCGTGCCTGATGAACTCGCGAGTCATCCGATTATCTTGGCCGGCGGGTTAACTCCCGCTTCGGTTCACCACGGAATTATCTCCACTTGTGCTGTGGCCGTGGACACCGCTAGCGGAGTTGAAACAGCTCCAGGCGTGAAGAATGCTTCTGCGATGCAGGCGTTCGTGAACACTGCCCAAGCGGCTTTCGAACAGAAGTAGCCGTCGAGTGCGAGCAAATCGCAGCTCCTGCCTTCGGCACCGGCTTGCACAACTGACCAGCCTTGACGAATGCAGCAGTGCCACTCATTTGTTCAAAGTACGATATTGTACGATGGCCTTCCTTCCAAGGCGCCTTCCAAGGCCGTCGATTGACGCAAGTCGTTCGGCGACGACCTTGGAAGGCCAGGGCACGAACTCTCCAAGGCACCGCAAATTGAACTTTTGAGTTACCTTGACGAATGCAGCATGACTGGTTGCAGTCAGGGCTCGGACGCTTACAACTATCTTGTGGGCAGGCGGTGTGCACGCCTTCGGAAGAGAATCGAAATCGAAAACTGACCATGCCGAAAATTCAAGCTTTCCGCGGACTGCGCTACAACTTGGCGCAAGTTGGTTCGTTGAGCAATGTGGTTGCTCCGCCCTACGATGTCGTCGATGGGGCCCTCCAACAACAACTCTACGACAATAGCCCTTACAATTTCATTCGTCTTGAACTGACAAAACACGAGGACGGCGACGATGATTCCGGGGCCGTTTACGATCGCGCGGCAACACTTTTTCGACAGTGGATTCGTGACGGTGTTTTGCAGCATGAGCCGGATCCGGCAATCTACGTTTACCACCAAGTATTCGATTACGACGGCCGAACGTACACCCGCCGCGGCTTCATGACTCGCGTTGAACTGGTGCGTTTCGGCGAAGGCAATATCTATCCTCACGAGGAAACGCACGCCAAGGCGAAGGATGACCGGTTGCGGCTGACGCGAGCATGCAACGCAAACATGAGTCAGATTTATGGGCTGTATCCCGATCCCACAAACGCAGCCCAAAATTTGCTTGAAGCCTATGTCGCGGACAAGGCCGCGCTCGAGGCCGTCGACCACTTGGGCGTGACGCACAGGTTGTGGCCAGTTACCGACCAATCGCTGATTTCCAAGGTCGCATCTCTGGTTGAAGACAAACCCATGTTCGTGGCTGACGGACATCATCGCTACGAGACCGCCTGCAATTATCGCGACGAATTGGCCGAAGCAGCCGGTGGCTCGTTGCCTGCCGACCATCCAGCTCAAAGCGTTTTGACGATGGTGATGAGTATGGACGATCCTGGGTTGATCGTTCTCCCAACTCATCGCCTGCTGCACGGAGTCGAAGAACTCGATTCGTCCGAACTGGCGAGCAAGCTTGGCGATGTGTTCGATTGCGAAGTGGTTGGGGAAGGCCCCGAAGCTGCTCACGCCGTTTGGCAACAAATCGAAACCTTGGACGACCAATGCGTCTTCGGGTTGTACACGTCCAAAGATGCCAAGTGGACATTGGTATCTGGAAACGAAAACACGGAACCCAAGATGCTCGAAATTGCCGGGCAGCAGAGTGAGGATTGGCGCAACCTTGGTGTTGCCATGCTGCACGGTTTGATCATTGATGAGCTACTTGGCATGAAGGGACACCCCAAACCGAAGTATGTCCACTTGGTCGAGGAGGTCGTCGATGGCTTGAATGGCAGACTCGAAGACAATCAGTCGTATCCGCTGGCAGCGTTGGTGATGCCAGCCACTGTCGACGATATTCGTCGCGTCAGTTTGCATAACGAGCGTATGCCCGCGAAGAGCACGTACTTCTACCCCAAGCTCCTCAGCGGTCTGGTTGTGAACTTGCTGGAGCAGTAACTCTATTGGAGCTTTAGGTGAGAGCCGCCGGACGATAGTCGCCGAATCGCTCCGCGATTCGATTCTGCCACGCTTGCCGATCACGGAGTGATCGGACGACTATCTGGGGGCATTTCCGATCACGGAGTAATCGGGCGACCGTCTAGGCTCATTTCCGGCCTTGAAGTGATCGGGCGACACGCTGATCGGGCGTTTCACATGAAACAACGCTCAGACATCACCTGACCAGCAATGTTTCACATGAAACATGGGGCCACATCAACGGCCGCTTCTCTACACCGGCATCTGTTGACCATTTGGCTTACAATCGAGAGCCATCCAAAGCGCCCTTGTTCTCGCACTCCATCTAGCGGAGCTCTCAAGTGAATCCACCTTGCCGAATCTGGGTCCCTGCCGCCTGGCCGGTGATTGCTCTCTTTGCAGCCGCCATGCACGGCGCTCAGGCCGAAGACTTGGCCGAGAAGGCTCCTTCTAACGTCAGCCTGGCATTGGAAGAGAAGATCCAGCCGCTGGCCCAGCGACATGATGGTGACGTCGCCATCGGTATTCGCGTCTTCAAAGGCCAAGAAGAGATCGGTAGCTATTGGCACAACCCCGACCAGCCAATGCCAACAGCTAGCCTGATCAAGATCCCGGTCATGGTTGAAGTCTTCAGACAGATCGAGGCAGGAGATATCCAAAGCGATGAAACAACGATGCTTCGCGAAGAGGACAAAGTGCCGGGCTCGGGCATCCTAACGGAGCACTTCTCTGCAGGCTCCAGCCTAAGACTTGGCGATCTCGTCCGCTTGATGATCCGCTACTCAGACAACACGGCAACGAATCTCTTGATTGAATCGATCGGACTGGAGAGCACGACACGCACCATGCAGAAGCTGGGATGCCCGGCGACGCAATTGCACTCTCAGGTCTACCGCCGGTCAACGTCCATGGCTCCCAAGCGGAGTCAGCAGTTTGGCCTTGGCAGCACAACGGCTCGGGAAATGGTCACGCTTTTGACGCGGCTCCACCAAGGGCAACTTGTCTCACCAGCAGCCAGCAAGCAGATGCTCGAACACCTAAGGAACTGTGAGGATCGTTCGAAGCTTGGCCGATATCTTCCCGCCGACGTGGGGCTCGCGAACAAGTCGGGGGCAATCTCGCGAGTCCGTACCGACGCAGGCATCTTGACGACGGACGGATTCAGCGTCGCCATCTGCGTCTTGACCGCCAACAATGCGGACCAAAGCTGGGGCGACGGCAACCAGGCGGAAATCTTGTGCGGTCGAGTCGCCGTTGCCGCCTTGAGCGGACTGCCCAAGCAGAGGTTCATCAAGGAGTCCAACGAACTTCAGGAGGGCTCGACGGGTTTTCTCGTTGAAGCCTTGCAACGAACGCTGAACGATCGCATCGCAACGGACTTGTCTGTCGACGGAGATTTTGGCCCTGCGACACTTGCTGCCGTCCGCGAATTTCAGATGCTTCAAGGGATCGAGCCAAGTGGACGGGTGACGACGGAGACATGGCAAGCCCTTGGAGAATTGCGGACCGCTGACGAAGTACGTTTGCCCGATGAGATCAACGCCGAGGTGCTGTCGCAGACCCGTGTGCTGGATCCAACTGGGCCGCCAGCGGTGAGCTGCAAGGCTTGGTGTGCGGTCGATGTCGAAAGCGGCCGGATGATCGGTGGACATCGAGCAGCGATACCTTTGCCAATGGCTAGTACCACAAAGATCATGACGGCTTTGGTGGTCATGCAATACCTTCAGGCGCATCCCGAGGCGCTTGACGAAACGCTCGAGTATTCGCGGCGCGCGGATGAAACGGTGGGCAGCACGTCGGGCGTTCGAGCTGGTGAGCGGCTGCCCGTCCGTGAGGCACTTTATGGATTGCTGCTTCCTAGCGGCAACGACGCCTCGATCGCGCTAGCTGAACATTTTGCTGACCGCGTCGACTCAGGCGAAGAGCCCGCTGTGACCGTGACAGGCGGCACAGCGAAACATTCCCTTGCGCCAGACGCAGTCGAGCGTTTCGTCCGCCAAATGAACGCGACGGCCAAGCGGCTTGGAATGCACCAGACGCGGTTCATGAACACGCATGGGCTGACGCAAGCCGGCCACGAGAGCAGTCCTGCTGATCTTGCGATCTTGGCTCGCGAGGCCCTGCGCGATCCACTTTTCCGATCGATTGTAGCGACTCGTCAGCGAGGTTGCCGCCTTGAGAGCGCTGATGGCTACAGCCGCAATGTCGTATGGAAGAACACGAACCGTCTGCTTAGCCAAGAGGGTTTCTTGGGCGTGAAGACCGGCACGACCTCCGCCGCAGGAGCGTGTCTAGTGTCGCTTTCCAACTTGGATGGCGTCGAGCGGATCGTGGTCAGCCTTGGCAGCAGCAGTTCCGACAATCGCTACATGGACGCTCGCAACCTCCATTCTTGGGCGGCTCGGCAAAAATAGCTGCACGCCAGCCGTGGCAGTATGACAAGCTGGAAGAATCGCTCCCAAAGCGCCTCGCCGCATGCACCCATTGTTTCCTCCCGACATGGACAGCGCATGCCATGCGAGAATTGGGTGTATACTGCGTGGTCTAATCTTCGCGTGTTCTGTCGATGGACCGCGATTGGGGCACGCAGCAGTCATTGTGATGATTGGTGGAGGATTTCGTGAGAGCTCTGGTTCTAACCGTTGTCATTTTGTTTTCGGCGGCCCGCTGTGTCGCAGCCGACGATCGCCGGGCCGTACCTGCCGACGACGATGTCGCGAGTGCCGAAGCGATGATGCTCGAGTTGTTTGGTGAGCAGATTAAGGCCGCCAGGGACGACGATGCAAAAGCGTTGCTATCCAAAGAAATGCTGGCCGCCGCTCGGCAAAGCGAAGCCGCACCGAAGGACCATTTCGTGCTCCTCCGCCAAGCACAGCGACTGGCAATTGAGTCAGGCGATTGCGCTCTGTCACTAGAGGTCGCAGGGTACTTCAATGAACAGTACAAGGCGGACCCGACGCTGGTGATTGGAAAGGTGCTGAGACAACTTTCCGAGGAATCCCTTAACCTAGCCCAGCGTGAGCAATTGGCACGAGCAGCACTGGAGCAGATGCAATCGGCCCTCGACAAAAAGAAGTTTATCGAATCGCTAGCATTTGGTGACATCGCTCGCGTCTCTGCTCGCCGTGCTCGAGATTTTCGATTGGCCAATCAAGTCACTGAGCAACTCAAGACGCTGGACAGATTTGTTGTTGGGCAGCAAAACTATGAGCAAGCACTTGAAGCACTGCTCGACGATCCCGATGACGCTTCTGCTAGCCTGATCGCAGGAAGGTACGAGTGCTTTGTGCTCGACGATTGGCTCAGCGGTTTAGCTCACCTGAGTGTGAGCGAAGACGAACGGCTCAAAAAGCTGGTTGAGCTCGAATACAAACCCGACGATTCCCCGGAACACATGCTTGCACTAGGCGACCTTTGGTGGGAGCAATCAGAGGAATTCGACGCAGCAGAACGGGATGGATGTCAACTGCGAGCAGCAGCTTGGTACAAGGCTGCGGGACGGACCAGCGGATTGTTGAAAGTCAAGATCGACAAGCGACTGAGCCAGGTCGCTCGTTTAGAACGACCGCTTCCAGAAATAAAGGGGGTGCGTCAGCCTAGCTCCATGGCGGGCAGCATCAATGGTGAAAGTTCGCCTGCAGGGGCAATCCCAACCAAAGGCGCGGCGATGCAGCCTATTGTTCGAGGCAGTGATGAATCGCTTTCGATAGAGACCGGCACCATTCGATCGGCCAGGCTAACCCATTCACTCCGGGACGGTTTTGGCACCAAAATGGTTGCCCTTCATTTTTCACCCGATTCGAAGACCCTGGTCGGGGTTGGCGGCGACCGCTTGACCGTTTGGAATCCCGAATCGGGCCAGACGCTGCAGCGTTGGACCAATGCCAATGACATGATGGCCGCAGTTCGGTTTTCGCCCGACGGAAAGTCGATGGCCGTCGTCGGAAATGGCACGATCCGCATGGTGGACACTGCGACTGGCGAAGCACGGTCGGTTTCGGTCGCCAAAGACTGGCTCAAAGCACTCTCGTTTTCGCCGGACGGACGCAATCTGGCGATAGGAGGCGAAACAGGCGATTGGTCCATTTGGGACGCAAAGAGTCTGCGGCCGATTCGCAATTGGGAAGTCACGAATGATTTTCTTTTCGAAGCCGAATATCTGCCGAACGGTAGCGTGATCGTCGCTGGGGCAACCGGTTCCGTTCGGGTCATGGATCCGAAGACTGGACGTCAAATTCGGGAACTCACCGGGCACACCGACCGCGTGTGGTCATTGGCATTTAGCGTTTTGAGCAATTCGATCGTGACCAGTTCCGCGGACAGGACGATCTGCGTTTGGGATCTCCAAACGGGCGTCCGCCAGCGGGTCTTGCGCGGGCACAGCAATTGGGTCCGCTGCGTCGACATTAGTCCGGACGGATTCACTGTCGCTTCCGGCGGCTATGACAGAACGGTGCGGCTGTGGAATCTCACGCAGGGCACGCCTATCGCAGTCATAGCAAGCCACTTGGATGGAGTCGAAAGCGTTGTCTTTTCTCCTGATGGAAAGTGGCTCGCCTCTTCGGACCGCAAAGGCCTCGTGCTCATTCATCGCCTCCAACGCTAGTCGCTTGGCTTGATAGTCGCCCGATCACTCCGTAATCGGATTACTGAACCAGGCGAATCACCGCCAAGTTTGACAAAATACGCCACGGTCATCGCAGATTGTCTATACATCAAGACAACCGCTGAGAGATTTGCTATCCTGACGTAATCCCTTTCTTGGGGGTACAGCGTACGCGGAGCTACTAGCCCGATCGTTACCCATTCACGCTGACTCACGACAGGCTCGATTTCTTGATTCGCCCTCCTAGCAACAGCCGCGAAACGCTTCCCGAAATTCATCACTTCTTTGGTCGACAGCACTTCTGGCGATCAACGTGGAAATATTTGGTGCTCGTTGTGAGCACATTCGCTTGTTGCTCTTCTGTGGCATTCTGCCAAGAAGCAACAAACGCCAACCCTGAATCCTCGGAGGCTAAGAGTTCGGACGGTGCCCCAAGCGAGGGCGACACGTCCGCGCCACCGCTCTACCGATTCGAGTCGGGCTTCGTGACAGATTGGCTCGTGCTTGGACCTATCAAGCGTGGCAACGAACCGGAGGATCCTGCAACGATTTTTGGCGATCTTCGTGTTGGCGAGTCTGTCACTTTCCCAAATGGCCAAGAACGAGAGTGGAAAGAGTGGAAAGCGGATAGATTTGGCATGGTCAATCTCGGAGACTTTGCCAGGGATTTTGCCTATCGCAATCCCCAGTACAAGGACCAGTACGGCATCCCCGACAACACCGTTTGTTACGCCTATTGCGAAGTCGAGACTGCCGATGTGGCTCGCCAACTGCTTCTCGGGATGGACGACGGCGGACGAGTATGGTTGGACGGCGAGCTTATCATTTCCGACACCAAACCCGACTGGTTGATGCTCTACGAACACTCGATCCCGGTTCCTCAGACCGATGCCGAACCGATCGGACTGATGATTGAGCTGCACAATTATAGCGGAGGATACCAATTCGCCTGTTACGGCGGGGTGCAACTGAGTCGCCGAATCGTCTACGACGACAGCTTCGAACCGGTGGCTGACGAAGTGGTTCGGATTCGCATTCCTGGCGAAGCGGAGCAAATCACGACGACAGATCGGGAAGGAATTTTTCGCGCAAGAGCCCTGCCCTTCCATGTCAACACGCAGATCAACTGCCTGAGCACAACTTTGGAACTTGACCCAAAGGAATTCTCGCTTTCCGACGACACAGATGCACCGCAGGAGATTATATCCGTTGCGCGCACCGCAACCGCACAACTGAGCTACCGGACTTTGGATGCCCCCGCCGGTCGATACGTTGCCGCCGCAGAAACTTCTGATGGCGTGATCCTGCTCGCGAACGACTCGGACCACACGATTTACATCTATAACGGTGGACGCGTGTACGCCCATCCGAACCTTAGGAATTTCACCGAATCGCGTATCACCTGCTTGGCAACCGGGCCGGACGAATCTGTCTGGATCGGAACGCAAGACCAAGGCATCTATTACTGGGCAGGAGGTACAATTCAGAATCTGGATTACCCAGTTGCCGAGGGCGACGAAAAGCGGCGAGTCGTTTCAACATTTTGCCCGCTATCCAAGTCGCATGCACTTGTTAGTTTGGCATACGAGGAAGAGAACATAACGAGTTCGAGCCTCTACCGAATCGAGTCCAGCGGAAAGCTGCAGAAGATTGACCTACCGGACGACGCGCTGGTGCGTGATATCGTTAAGTATGACTTCGCCGACGGCCAGCCTCTGTCGCGGAACGAGGCCTTCGAAGCTGTGCCAAATTTCTCAGGGCTGAGCGAACTTTCGGACGAGTCGGAGATTGCACTCTTTCGCCCAGATGCTCGGCCGCTTGTCCTAACCAAAAACGGTGTTTTTTCAAGTAAATTAGGGAGCCTGCGGGTCACCAGCATGGTGCCATCGGATGGCAAGTTTTGGTTCGCGGGTCAGAGCCTTTACTCGTTGGATCAAGAGGGCAATTGGGGCGGCATGCGGTGGCCCGGCAACCCTATGTACAAACGGACTGAAATATTCCGAAGCGAGACATTTGGATTGCTGGCGGTGTACTCGGATGTGATCTACTCGATTGAGAACGACGTCGTCCGCAAACTTGCCGTCCCGGCTATTACCGAAGACCGACGCCAATCCTGCTTGGCCAGCAATGGAAAACTGGTTATCGCATCAGGAAACACCGGTGTTCTCCTTGTCGAACGCGATCGACTCCCGAACTCGGGCGGTCGTGGTTTCCTATCTGGCAGAGCTTATCACGTTTCTGCGTCCAACGATCAGGTTGCCGTTTCGACGAGGGAATCGGAATTGGGGATCATTCGCAATGGCATCCTCACCAAAGTGCCCCTTGGCACGGCCGACGACGGCGAAGTCATCGGAGATGTGCTAACGCCTTACGTTTGTGTAAAGAATCTGCCCAGCGGTACGACCTTCGCTACGACGCTTCTGATGCAGGGAGCAGGGCAGCGGATCAACACAACGCTACCAGTGTATTTAAAAACTGGCGACCAAACTTGGAAGGCTCTGAGGAGTCCAGCATGGACCAAGCCGGTGACTGCCTATTTCTTCGCCACAGAGCTTCTCGACGGGCGAATCATCGTAGGATCTTCGCAAGGCATGGCGGAGCTGAAAGACAATGAACTAATTCCGTTTCAAATTGATGAAAACGTCGCCAAAGAAGGTGGTGTGGCCATCATGGACACCCCCGACGGCACCCTCTGGATGGTGGATTGCCGGAGGAACCTAATTCGGTTGAAACCGGGCGGAAAGCCCGAGTTGTTCCCAATCCCCATTAACGAAGACTGCACATCCACTATTCTTCGCCGCTTTCGAGGCCAAGTTTACATCGGCACCCACGAAGGGCTCTTTCGATTCGACGAAGCAGGCGGGATCGTGGCAGCCTACGATCCGGCGTTCGCAGGTCGAGCAATTGCAGACTTGCGTACGGATATCAGCGGCGCAGGTGAAAGTGGAGCCGAGTTTCTTTGGATTGTCACACGAAACGCAGGAATTCGCCTCGTGAATTCGATTGGCGAGCTCTGCCCAGTCAAGCCCTTCGAGACAGCCACACCGATGACGATCAACGGCTGTGATGTTGATTCGACCGGAACACTATGGATTGCGACGGAAACAGGTGCAGTTCCTTTTCGACCGACGGATCGAGAACCGAAGCTCACGTTTGATCGGACCTCCGGCGAAATCACTCAATCGACCGGCAAACAGGTTCTCCAAGTTGCATGCAACGAATCGTTCGGCCTGCGATTCGCCACGCTGGATGACTCCGACCAATGCGCTGTTCGCTATCGGGCTGAGGGTTCCGATTGGAAGTACGCGGAATCAATTGGGAATCTGCATACGATTTCACTCCGCTATCCAACCAGCGGCAGTCGCGTGCTTGAAGTCCAGGCGATTGATGGCGAGTGGAACATGTCGCCAATCAGCAGTCTGACCATCCGCTCGTATTACCCCTTTTACCAACACCCTGCTACTCGGGCGTTACTATTCACCGGTGCAATTACTTTGGTCATCGGTCTATTCTTCGCGCTCAACCGTCTGCGTCGAGCGCGACTTGCGGAAAGCAAAATCCGCGAGATCCTGTACGAAGAAGAACAACGTGCCCGGCAAAATGCCGAAGAAGCGAGCCGGGAACGGGAAATGCTGTTGGCACGAGTTTGTCACGACCTACGCAATCCGCTTGGTGTCGTGCTTGTGGCAACGGACCTGTATTCAGCGGGCCAATCCGATCGGGAAACCATCGTGAAACTGCTTCGCGGAAGTACCGATTCCATGCGATATTTGACGGACCAACTGCTGAACTACGCAAAGCTTCGGAAACGCCCTGAAGTAACGCCAATCCCTTGTAATTTGTCGGACTTTTCGGCTAGTTTACAAGCTGCCGGTGCACTGCGTGTCAAGGATTTACCAGTTGAGTTCAAAACCAAGGTGGATCCGCAGTTGCCGACGACACTGAAGCTTGACCGAGAAATGGTCGCAGAAGTTCTCAACAACTTGATTGAAAACGCAGTCAAGCATACTGAACAAGGCAGCATTATGGTAAGCCTTGCTGCTCGCGGCGACGGACGTTGGCAAGCCGAAGTGCGGGATACGGGATCCGGTATCGACGAAGCAGAGTTGAAGACGGTTTTTGAACCCTTCTACCGCGGTGAACTGGACCAAACGAAGAAGGACACCAGTGTCGGGCTTGGTCTATTCATCGCCCGCGAATTATCAGAGTTGATGG
>CAYPLE010000057.1:2118-6640 GCA_964411445.1 uncultured Pirellulaceae bacterium | reverse complement strand
AGCGTGGCTTCTTTCAATGTCCCGCTCGTCCTACAGGATAAGCGATAGTAAGATGTGCATCTGCTCTGAGAGCTCTTGGTAGCGTAGCGCTTCGCGTCTGAATCTCCTTTTCTGTAAGACTCGGTTAACATCGCATGTGGGATCTGATCATCGTTGGAGGTGGCGCGGCTGGGCTGTGGGCTGCCGGGACGGCCGCTGCGCGAGGTGTCAAGACGCTCGTTCTTGAAAAGAACAACAAAGCTGGCGTAAAGATATTGATCTCCGGTGGCACGCGTTGCAATATCACGCACAACTGTGACATCCGCGGAATCATGGATGGCTTTGGTGCTCAGGGACGCTTTCTTAAAAGTGCGTTATACGCCCTGCCTCCCGAAGCTGTTGTAGCGGAATTCAATCGGCTTGGAGTCGCGACGAAAGTAGAGGACAGCGGCAAAGTCTTTCCAGTCAGCGATCGAGCCATCGACGTCCGCGACGCCCTGGTTCGGCGCTTGCAAGGTGCCGGAGCAGAACTTCGCTGTGGGACGGCCGTTCAAGAGATCAAACGCAATGCCGATCATCCGGAAAAGCAGGTGTGGTTGGTGTCAACTCAACAGAACGATTCAATCGCACAAGAGTCTGGGCAGCAGTTGTTGATGTGCTGCGGCGGATTATCTTATCCGGGTTGCGGGACTACCGGTGATGGATATCCGTGGGCCCGACAATTGGGGCACTCAACCACACAGACGTTTCCCGCTTTGACGCCGCTCGTCAGCCCAGAAAACTGGGTGCATGAAATGACGGGCTTGACGTTGCCGGACGCTCAAGCTCGTGTGCTAATCGACGGCAAACGGATAAAGGAGCCGCGGTCGGTCTATCGCGGCGGATTTCTGTGGACCCACTTCGGTTGCTCGGGCCCTGTCCCGATGAACGTTTCCCGATGGGTGTCTTCGGCCGCAAAGCCCAATCAGACCGGGCTCGAACTCGACATGCTCCCTGATATGCCCGAAGAGACGCTTGCGCAACAACTCGTTGAATTGGGAGGCCGCCCTGTGTCGAGCCTAGTTGGCAAAACGCTTCCGAAACGTATTGTTGCTGCGGTGTTGGACAGATCAGGAATCGCTACGGATGTGACCGGTGCTGAACTTCCAAAGGCAGCAAGGCAGAAGCTCATCGAATCGCTCAAACGACTACCGATAAAACTCAGCGGAACGCGCGGTTACGCTAAAGCTGAAGTTACTGCAGGTGGCGTAAGAACGAACGAAGTGAATCCGAAGACGATGCAAAGCCGGATCGTCGATGGCTTGTTCTTCGCCGGAGAAATCCTGGACTTTGACGGTCCGATCGGCGGTTTTAATTTTCAAGCCGCCTTCAGCACCGGGCACCTCGCAGCACTGAACGTAAAAACTGGTTCATAGAAGTCATGAACCGATGCGATCACGGTAAACCTTCAGACCATGTAGAGCGTGGTACAAGCCACCGCATTCCAAGTCGATACCGTGCGTTGCCTCCATCAATTCGCAGATTCGTTCGCACGCTCGGACAACCCACGGCTCCTGGAGCGATTCCCTGGGCAAGGCCAGAGCCAGAAATTCGAATACGTGCCCGGCTCCCGACAATTCAACTGAAAGGTCACTCGATATTCCTGAACGGTCAAAGTAGTAGCACGACAATCGTCCGTCACTAGCACGATTCCGCTCCGCAGTTTCAATGCAGGTTTGAATCAGATTTTCCGCACGCGTCCATACATCGGAGTCCGGCAATCCCATTCGCTGCTTTGCAGCAACAGCGCTAATAACTCCGGCAAGACCGTGTGTTCCTCCACAGGCGGCTACGGTCAAGTCTTGCTTGATTTCGACGTCGACTAGATCTTCCCACGACACCTTGTCTCCGGCTCGGGTGGTCCATTCAGGTGTTTCGGGTAGATAGCAAGTCAACGCGATGAGTGTCCAACCATATTCGTCGAGATAGTTGTCGCTGACATCCAGCGCCGCTTGGCGAGCCCAGTCAATCAAATTGTGTTCTGCATCCCCGATGCGAACGACCGTGTCACCAGGGATTTCAGCCATTGCACAAATGGCGATCCACTGGTCCACGTGCCCCTGTCCAACGTAGCTGCCTGCTTCCAGCTTCGCGCGGACTCCGCGGCGGCCGCCCTCGAGAGCGTCACCGCGGCTAAGCTCGAACCCCTTGATAACTCCACCAGTAAAAGCGTAGTCAATAGCACCGACCAAGCCGCGATCTGGCGTCTGAATGGTCAGCTCTTGGCCGTAACACACGACGCCGTGCATGATTTGCCACGCAGCATTGACGCTGGCATCCATCTGCCGCTGCTCAAGCCCCCGTTGCAGAATTGCGTCGATTCTAGCGCTGAGATTTGAGGACAAGCCAGGGGACTTGGGCCCATCCAAGTTGCCCGAGTCAATCGTGTCAGCAGCTTTTTCCAGGCGAACGGGCTGCGCAGTGGGAAGATCGACGGGATTGGGAACACAGCTTGCCAAGCAGACGAACATTGCCGCGAGAATTAAGCCGAGGAATTGTTGTCGAAACATGATTTGAGCGCCGAGGGTGCAGGAGTATACCAACGCCACTATTGTATTTGCGCGCGGCTACAAAGGTAGCCACGACCGGCAACGCGACCGCGAATTCGTGCATTGGGAACGTAACGTACGCGGCCAGTCAATTTCAGCGGCGGCTGAATCTCATCGAACCTACGGCTCAACGCTCAAAACGCTTTGCCAAGACTGCTCGGACGCACTTCGCAAGATGGCTTCGCAAAGCAGAATTTCGCGATGCCCGTCAGAGAACGTCGGATAGCTTGGATTCTCACGAAAGCTGCCGTCAGCAATGCTCGAATAAAAATCCCCGAACAACTGCTTGAATGTGTCTGGGAAACCCTCATTGTGCCCGGCTGGGTAGCTTGCAAAACCGGCAGCGCGATCGGACATGAGAGCAGGGTCGCGAATCAACGTCTCGTTGGCTGAATCGCGATTGCCCATCCACAGAGCGTTTGGCGATTCGCTGTCCCAGGAAAGGGCTTGTTTCGCTCCAGCAAGTTCGAAGCGACACGAATTTTTCCGTCCAGCCATGACTTGCGAAACGTGCATGAGCCCTTTTGCACCCGAGTCGAACCGTAGCAGCACGGCACCAAAATCCTCTGTGTCGATTTTGATTTCTTCGGTTTCTTTCTGACCTGAGCGATGTTTCCCAGTAAACGTCTCGGTCGTTCCACTTGGACGCTTGCGCTGCGGGAACACGGTCAGCAGATCAGCACAGACTTGAGTGATTGGGTCATTTGCAACAAACTGCATCAAATCAAGCCAATGGGTACCGATATCGGCGAGGGCACGCAACGGCCCCCCTTCGCTAGAGAGGACGCGCCAATTGAAGTCCGTTTCGTGAAATAGCCAGTCCTGCGTGTAGCTGCCACTGACATGATAGAGTTTTCCGAGTTGTCCGTCGCGTGCCCGCGCAGCGGCTTCCTGGCAAAGTGGGTAGTAGCGAATGTTGTAGTTAACGCCTGTTGCGACGGAAGACGAGGCCGCGAGTTTCACCAACCTCTCTGATTGCTGACTGTCCATCGCCAGTGGTTTTTCGCATAGCACGTGCTTTCCGGCTTCGATGCAACGCACTGCCTGTTCAAAATGTGCCTGATTGGGTGAAGTCACGTGAACAGACTGTATGTCTGGATCGGCCAGCAGTTCACCCAAGTTCGCGTAGGCTCTGGGAATGCCCAGCATTTGTGCTGCCGCTTGTGACTTTTCGAGTGAGCTTCCAAGGATTCCAACGACCTCCTGGCCAGCCCGTCGAAGCCCTTCTACGTGGACCGGGCCGATGAAGCCAGTTCCAATCACCGCCACTTTAAAAGTTGTCATCGTGCTGCTATTTCCCAACCAAGTGCATCAACCAACAATCCCCTGCCTCGCCTCTCGCGATGCGGGATATGTTTTACCAGATTTGCGCTTCGCTTGCATCCGAGCCAACTGCTTTAGCAACGCGGTCCGCATGCTGACTTGGCACAACGACAGGACCGCGTCGAAAGCAGCGTGGCGCAGTTGTGACGTTTTCTCTTCCAGCAACCGTGTTTGCCAGGATGTTGGCCCATTTCTTGTACTGGAACACAAACTTGCCCCAGACCGCGAGGCAACGCACTCGCTCTACCAGGCTCAGTCGTCGAGAGAAGGCCAATTTCAGGTAGCCAAGCGTGGCACGATATTGATGCGGCAAAGCAAACCACTTTCCACCGGATGGATCCATGTGCTCTCGTTGCCCGGCCGCTGAGCTGATGCTGCTGCACTGCGCCTCGTGCCAACGACTCAACATGGCCGGACCGGAGACTTCCGCGAACGTCCCCAACAGCGCTAACTCCGCCAGGAATACCTTCTCGCCGCCACAGTAATTCCGATGCAGCCCGGTTGACGCCATGATGTCGCGCCGGATCAGCCCATACACCTCATGACACCGTAGAGAATGCATGAGAACACCGGCGAATCGAAGGGATGCAGCCTGACCGGCAGCAAGCCTAATGCGTTTGTCTTCGCTGGCT
>CAYPLE010000057.1:0-2018 GCA_964411445.1 uncultured Pirellulaceae bacterium | reverse complement strand
TCGAAGGGATGCAGCCTGACCGGCAGCAAGCCTAATGCGTTTGTCTTCGCTGGCTCGCGTGAGCCCCTGAATGCCAAGATCCGAATCGGCGACTCGCGATCTTGCGGGCCTACTCGTTTGTTCACCAACTGAGTGAGGCCAATCGTCGAGCAGTTGATGACCGCAGGCGTCAATAATCTTCGTCGTCGTGCTGCAGAGGACGTCGTCGTGGTGATCCAAGTGATTGACACAGGCGGTGAGAACGTCTGGCGTCAGAACATCATCATGACTGAGCCAACGAAAGTACTCACCTTCAGCGAGATGAAAGACACGATTGAAATTCCACGCCGCACCGCGATTTTCTGACTCGCGAAAATATCGAATCCGCGAATCCGTCTCAGCATAACGCCGACAAATTTCCTCGGTACAGTCCTGCGAAGCATTGTCGGAGATTATCAACTCCCAGTCTTGGAACGTCTGCGCCAGCACGCTCTCAATCGCATGCTCGACGAAGTTTTCGCCCTCGTAGACAGGTAATCCAATGCTGACTCGCGCCATTTTGGCGTTGGCCTTTCGCAAATTTGCCAAGACATCAAAGTTGCTCGGCCAGATTGCAATCATCTGACCCGTTGCGAGCCAGCCCGCAAACTCAGCGTAATTATCATCGGAACCGCGTTTTTTACCACCCATTATAACTAGGCGCGTCGTATCCCCTCGCAGAATGCCATTTGGGGCAGCCTTCGATTCAGGTGCACAAACATGCAAAACCCGCATTGGAGGCAACCTTTGCAGGGCAAACAGGCCGCGGCCCCGACGAGTTTCCTTGGCCTGAACGGCCAACAAGTGATGGGTGGTGGGGTACACATTTGGCTCAGCATTGTTACGCTGGACGCCTTCTCGATCGAAAGTTTTAGCCCGGCAAATGCGGCTCACCGTCGCCAATTGCTCGGCCCGGCCCAATCTCAATCTTTTAGCAGGCTATTCAGGATGGCGAAGCCGAAAGTCTTGGTCTTGCGTGCTCCAGGCACCAACTGTGATGTCGAAACCGCATACGCTTTTGAGATTGTGGGTGGCGAGCCGCAGAGTATTCACATCAATCAGTTGATTGAGAACCCTGAAATTGCCGACGATTTTCAGATTCTTTGCTTCCCAGGAGGCTTCAGCTACGGGGATGATATCGCGGCGGGTCGAATCCTGGCACAACGGTTGAACGTCCACCTCGGCGACGTGGTTGAGTCGTTTCGCTCGGGCGACAAACTCGTGCTGGGCATTTGCAACGGCTTCCAAGTCATGATGCGGCTAGGAATATTCTTTGCCCCCGATGAGCAATCCGCCCCCGCAACGTTGACTTGGAACAATCAAGCACGATTTGAAGACCGCTGGGTTCACTTGGTGAATGCAAACAGCAACTCTGTTTTCCTCCAAGGGATCGAAAAGGTCTTTCTGCCCATGGCTCACGCTGAAGGTCGATTTGTATTCCGAGACGAAGCCGCTAAATCGGCCATGCAAAGTGCAGGGCAATTAGGTCTGCGGTATGCTACCGAAGACGGCGGAGCAGTTGATGAAACGCTTGCTTTCCCGATCAACCCCAACGGTGCGGAACTCAACGTAGCAGGCATCAGCGATGCAACCGGCCGAATTTTTGGGCTCATGCCGCACCCAGAACGACATCTTGAACCAACCCATCACCCCTTCTGGACACGCCGCAAAGAGCAGCCGGAGTTCGGTGAAGGTCGCAAGCTCTTTCAAAACGCAGTTGACTACTTCAACTAGAACCGCGTTCCCGTTTTCGAGCGTCGATTTGATCTAGTTCATTTACGAACTCGCTGCGTCAGTTTTGCGGTTGCGGTAGTTTCAGACGCAACGCGACGACATCTGTCGCCCTGGGGGTTGGTCCAGCCCCGCGGCTGCGCCGGACTTGTGTCCCAATGGAACCACGGCTGACAATCTAAATTCAAATTCTGACAATATCGTACGATGGCCGTCCAAGGCCGTCGATTGACACAAGTCGTTCGGCGACGGCCTTGGTTGGAAGGCCA
>CAYPLE010000056.1:31428-40737 GCA_964411445.1 uncultured Pirellulaceae bacterium | reverse complement strand
CAGAGCACCGCATTCGTAATGCGGGGGTTGCGGGTTCGATTCCCGCCGCTGGCTCTATGCAACGGTCAGATGGCCACCCGTGCGCGTGCTTCACGGAGTAGCGTTGGCTGATCGATACGAAGAAGAGAACTTTCTTGGAGTCGCTTCGAATGACGGAAGCCCCAGCGCTTGACGTTCGTGAAATGGTCGTGGCCAATCAGTCGTTTGGCCCGAACGAAATTCAACAAATTTGCAAAACGATCTCCGAGGATTACAGCCAGCTTGGCGTTCTGCGTGATGCAGTCGGCGAGCTTGCGCAGGCCACGGATCTGCCGCCTGCCAGCGCTGTGCGGCTTGGCGTTAGCCAGTACTTGATCGGCAAGTTCAGCAATGCGAAAGAGACACTTTCGCATTCCGATGGCAGTGCACTTGCGCTGTTCTATCTTGCCAAGTCCTCGTTTCAGCTCTCGAACTACGATGATGCGCTCAAGCATTTCGATGCGGCCAAGACCGCTGGCTATGATGGCGACGCGTGTCAAGTAGCTGCGGCGGAGGTGAAGCGATACCAGGGTGAGCTGAAGGCTGCCATGGATATCCTGGACAACATCTTCGGCCCCTTCGAACAAACGGCTGAGTACCTCTACCAGCGCGGAGCAACCGTTGCCGCACTGTCGACCGTTGAAGCTCGTGAAGATGGAACGGAAGAAGTCCTGCGACTGTACAACCGAGCTCTTCAGTACGACGACCAACATCCTGGCGCTCTCTTTGGGCTGGCCCTTGAGCATGATCGCAAGGGGAATGACCTGGAAGCGTTGAACTTATACGAGCGTGCCGCGTCGTGCTTCCCAGCTCACGTTGGAACGCTGATCAACCTTGGAATCATCTACGAAGACCGCAACGAATACGCCAAGGCTCAGGCTTGCTACAAGCGAGTCCTGGATGTTGTTCCAGATCACAAACGAGCTCGTCTGTACATGAAGGATGCTTCGGCATCTGGAAACGTTCAGTACGACGAAGACGCTGCTCGACAAAGCGAACGCCTCACGCAACTGCTCAGCGTCTCAGTCAATGACTTTGAACTCAGCGTGCGAAGCCGTAATTGCTTGCACAAGATGGGAATTCAGACGCTTGGCGATTTGGTTCGCACCAGCGAGCAACAACTGCTCTCGAGCAAGAACTTTGGCGAAACAAGCTTGATCGAGATTCGCGACATGCTCTCCTCCAAAGGGTTGTCGCTTGGCCAACTTGCCGATCAACAACGCGAACCGGATCCACCACTGGACACTTCGGGCATGACTCCGGATCAGCAAGCTGTTCTGGATCGTCCGATCTCCGACTTGAACCTGTCCGTTCGGGCTCGTAAGTGCATGGTGCGATTGGGCATCAACACAATCTCCGAATTGATTCGCAAGACGGGTGACGACCTGCTCGAGTCGAAGAACTTCGGCGTGACCAGCTTGAATGAAGTGCGTGCGAAGCTTGAGGGCATGAGCCTCAAACTTCGTGGCGACTGATACTCGTGCAGCACTCCGGTTTTCAATTTCGTCTCCACGCTCAAGACTCGCAAACCAAAGCGCGGCTGGGCGAATTCGAAACGACGCGTGGAGTTGTCTCCACGCCTGTCTTTATGCCTGTTGGCACCGTCGGCACCGTAAAGGGCATGACGGTTGATCAAGTCCAGTCGACCGGCGCGCCCATCATTCTGGGCAACACGTATCACCTGGCCCTGCGTCCCGGCAGCGAGCTGGTCGAGAAAATGGGCGGGCTGCACCAGTTTATGGGTTGGCCTTCGCCGATTCTGACCGATAGCGGTGGCTTTCAGATCTTTTCACTCTCTCAGCGAACCAAGATCACTGAGCAGGGGGCGACGTTCCAGTCGCACATCGACGGTAGTCGGCTTGAATTGAGCCCTGAAGAGTCAATCGCAATCCAACAACGCTTGGGCAGCGACATTGCCATGGTCTTGGATCACGTTCTCGGCTTGCCCGCAGAGCGATCGGCTATCACCGAAGCAATGGAGCGTTCAACCCGCTGGGCTGAGCGTTGTCGAAAGGTGGCCGACAAACCTGGACAAGCGCTCTTTGCCATTGTGCAAGGCGGTTTGGATGTCGACTTGCGCGTCGCCAGCGCGCAAGCCCTGTCGTCGATGGACTTTGAAGGCTTTGCCGTTGGCGGGTTGAGTGTTGGTGAGCCGCCCGCGGAAATGGTCCGCATCATTCACGCAACCACACCGCATTTACCCGTCGAGAAGCCTCGATATTTGATGGGCGTCGGGCGTCCCATCGACTTGGTTGAAGGGGTTGCAGGAGGCATCGATATGTTCGATTGCGTCATGCCAACTCGCAATGGCCGGAACGCACTCGCATTCACCTGGGAAGGGCCGATGCGGATGCGAAATGCCAAGCACGCTGACGATCCTCGCCCAATCGACGAGAATTGCCCCTGTCTGGCCTGCCGCCACAGTCGTTCGTATATTCGCCACCTCTTTGCTGCAGGCGAGATGCTCGGACCTATCTTATTGACGCACCACAACCTGACTTTCTATCAGATGCTGATGGCAGAGATGCGTCGTCAAATCCAGGCCGGCACTTTTGCTGAGTGGGTTGTCAGGCAGCGCCAACGGCTTGTCTAGTGCGAGTCGCGTGCACGGAAAGCGTTGTGTTCTTCGGCGCTTATCAACGCGTTGTGGACTTGGTTACAAATCCCTTCTTCAATTTCCGAAGCGATCGGCAAGAAAAGTTGCGTCCTGTTCACAGGGCGACAATCGCAAGTTATTTCAGGAACCTTGCAAGCGGGATACATCGATCAGGCATCAGTCACCACACGCTCCCGCGCACTTCTCCCGAAAAACCGTGAGCTGGGCTCTACGGCTGATCACCTAGATTTTTCTGTTTTGCCCCCGGGGATTTGCAACCAAGGCCACTAGGAGCTGAGAAGACGGGATTTCAAATCCAATTAAACAAGTTGGAAATGACTCCGGAAGCGGCCTAATAGCGGCCGTCCACGTTGCGTCCCTGCTCCTTTTCGCCCTCGGATGTAAGGTCAAGGAAATCGATCGTGTTGTTTCCAGGTTTGACCTCAACCTCGAGTTCCGTCTCTGAATTATAGCGTTTCGGCACTTCTTCTTTGCGACCGGCACCATAGTCGCCACCCCCGCCTTCTTCGAGTGTCTCAATGTACACCTTGTGCTTACCAACCTTTGCTCCATCCTCTCCGCGGCCATACATCAGTTTGTATTTGCCTTCTGCATCCGTTTGCCCAATCGAGGTTCCACCGTTGCTGAAGGCGTCTTTCTCATTGAGTTGTGGGTAGAACGTAACACGCGCTCCTTCAAGCGGTTTTCCATCCAAATGGACCGTACCAGTCACATATCCAACGTCACCGTTGCTACATCCAACGACCGAGGCCACCAGAGCGACAATCGCAAGGAATCCGATTCTTGTCATCACAAATTCTCCCCAAGTAAAAAAATCAACGTAATTTAGTGATCTGCTGAAGGTACTGATGCGCTTCGGTGAACGTTGGATCCGCAGCCAAAGCGCGGCGCAGGAATTCTTCTGATTCGATGTAATGTTCCAGAGCAAAGCAGACGATCCCCAGGTTGAGCAGAGCTTCTGGGTAAAGTGGCCGCAACTCAACGGCGCGCTCGAATTCTCCTCGAGCACTTTCGAGGTCGTTTCTTGCCAGCATGGACATGCCAAGCCCGACGTGAGTCTCCGGCAATGGAGGGCCGATCTGTTGGGCTCGACGGTAATAGGTAAGAGCCCTATCTGGCATTCCCGCTGCTGCTAGTGCCATACCCATCTCTAAATTTGCCTGGACATGATTCGGGTACGCTTGCAGTGTTCGCAGAAGTGTCTCCAATTCGCCTTGGACGTCACCGTTGTTCTGCAGAGCGAGTGCCAGTTCGGCCAGCACAAGAATGGCAGCATCATTGCCCTTGGCGTCGACGTAAGCACGAAGGCTCTGGGTCGCGCGCTGGTTGCCAAGCTGCCCAGATGCAATTGCCTGATAAACGTCGACAGGCTTGCTAGAATCATTGCTTCGATTCGGAACAGTGTACGGAACGACCTTGGTCTGTGGATTTGGTAGCGGTGGTTCAGTCAGCACCGCCAGGCGGACGTCTTCCGGTTCCGGGATGGCAACTATCTTATGGTCGGTCATTACTGCATGAATCACGTCTTGTGTTCGCCGACGCGGCATGTGGCAAGCTATACAATCAGCCAGTTCGCTGCTGGGAGCATCCGCGTGCTCAATCTCAACAGCCGAATCGCAGGAGGCAACTTCATGGCACTTCAGGCAACTGGACCGAAAGGACGCGATGCGGTTCTTCGTGGTGATTTTCTTGTGTGGATCGTGGCAGGTCGTGCACGTCATCGACTCCGATTCGACATAGCACTTGCTCTGGTGCATACGGTAGGCATGGTGGTTGATCTCGAACCGGTCGTCCGACGCAGCCTCAGAAGCGGTTGAAGCCTTGGGCAATTCGTAGTCAAGCAGGGCGCGAAAGTCCGCTAGTGACTGCCCTGGTCTGAAAGAAAATTCGCCACGATCTTGGTGAACCAATTCGCTCAGTATTTGACTCGACGGTTGTAGATGGCACTGCAAGCAAACATCCTCGGCCCGTTCTTTCGGCAACTTGGCTGGATTCACGATCGAGGTCTGTACGTCAAGTCCGGCATTTTTCTCGCGGGCTAACTGAATGTGTTTTTCACCGGGGCCATGACAACGCTGGCAACCGATGCCATGCGGTAGCGTTTCTCGATCGAAGATGTGCGGCTGCCAATGCTCATCACTGCCAGGAGGCATTTCAAGCGGGAAAGCGTTGTGGCAGAACATACACTCGCGGGTGATTTTCCGTTGGAATCCTAAGTGATTCGCGTTGTCGTAGCCCGGGTTCATTCGCCAGATCTTCTGCTGTGAATACCAAGCCAAAGGCATTTGAAACCACTCTCCGCTGGGGGCTTCGTACAAGTACGACCGCACGTGATTCCCAGAACCCAGGATTGCATCCACTTTGACTTCCAAACGATTGACTTGCTTTCCCGCTGCGTCGATCTGATAGCGTGCTTGATAGAGATCGCCATCACGTTCGAACATCTCGTAGTGCCGATTGCTGGCAGGATGAAAGTAGTGGCTGTCCTCAATGTTCTCGATGCGTTTGTCTTGCGTTGGCAAGTAGAACGACTGAGCCATTCCGACCTGTTGGTAACTGTCGAACAATTCTTGGTGGCATTCTGCGCATTGTTTGTCGCTTACAAATCCTGCCGTCGGTGACGCGGTGGACGTGAGTCGTCTGTTTTCGTTGTTATTGTTTGGGGAGCCGCTGTCTAAATGCTTGGATGAATCCTGAGCTGAGCAGCCGATAATCGCAGCAAAACCAATGAAGACAGCCCCAGCAAAGGCGGGGTGCAAGTGGAATCGCTGCAGGGCATTTCGCGAAAGCAAATAGGTGCGCACTTGCGAATCACTCTACGTTAGCAGCGGCAAAAGAGAAAAAGCGAGAGCGGTCCAACCACTCTCGCTTTCATGGGTGAAATCAATCTCTCAGCGTTACTCAGGCGTTTGGAAAACGAAACCATCGTTTCGACGGCCCAAACGCTGGTAGATTCCGTGCGTTGGCTCGCAAGGAGACACGTTCCAAATATTGCAGCCGCCAGCCGAGCTTGGCCGCCATTCAATGTTCTGAGAGATGAAGTGAATTGAACCATCGCAGTAGGCGAAATTGGCGCCACCGGTGTGTAAGCTACCAAAACCGGCTTGAGCAGCGAGCGCTGGCGTGGCATTCCAACCCACCGGCGGATCGGTAATGTTGAGCTTAGGCCGGACGTTTGCAGTCACGTAATAGATCCCGCGAGCAAAAGCGCCTCGGGGATTTCGAACGCCAGCCCAGGTTCCACCGCGGCCATAGAGGCTATCCCGTTCGCCAAGCATAAATGTATTGCTGGTTCCATCCGTAATGTCGCCATGACGAATGGCCGTGTTTTCCATGAACATGCCATGAGTATCGTTCCGGTGTTGCGGGCGATCACGCGTACCACGGTTGGACATGTAATTTGACTTGCCGGGCCGCCAATTTCTCCAACCAGCGATGTTCGTACCGTTTCCACCGTTGAAGTGACGTTGCCGATGCACTTGACCATCGGTTTGCGTATCACTCGGGCAGGAAAACGCCGAGAGCCCCTGTTCGAGAAGCGGACGAGCAGCCGTGTTGGTGATCACCGGACTGAATCCAGCAATTACATCCCGGAGCGAAGCAGTGTTCACCCCCAATTGCCCGTGCAAATTACCTTGCTCAATGAATGGCAGCACCAACGCCCCCCAACCCCACGATTCTTGGTTGTTGTTTACGCGTGGTGGCTGGTAAGGAGCAACCGCGGGAACGAAAGCCATTGGAAAACGCTTGTGCGCGCTCTCGTAATTGATGCATGCAAGTGACAACTGTTTCAAGTTGTTTGAGCATTGCATTCGACGCGCTGCTTCGCGCGCCGCTTGGACCGCAGGCAACAGTAGCCCAACTAAGATTCCGATGATGGCGATAACCACCAGGAGCTCTACAAGAGTAAAGCCAGTGCGTCGTTTCATATCGACGTCTCCCCAGAAAAGATCAAGAAAAAGAAACTGCTCAGAGGCAGGATACAATTTTCCAAGACCTAAATCAACACCTTTGGGGGTGATCGCCCCCTTTGCTGGCCCGCAAGGTGCTTCCGGGCTCCATTCGCTTTGCAGTATGCAGGAAATTGTGCATGTCGCGATATTCGCCCTTAGGGATTTCAGAACAGATTGAGCTGTTTAGGCTTAGAAGGGTCGATATAGGGTAGTGAGTTGAGAATACGGGAGGCGGCGGAGATGCCGGACAAGAATGCTCCTTCGACTCGAGCTCCTGCTAGCCAGTCGCCCGCGCATATGACCCGACCGCATGTACTCTGCAAGTGCCTACACGGGTGGGCTTCGCTATCTGGAATGGCGTATCTCCAGCGATGCGCAATGCAATGGTCAATCAAAAGATTGGGTTTTCCATAATCCATGGAACACGGCAGTTCTCCATCGACTACTTTTCGAAAAGCTTCACAAAGGTCGCGAGCAACGTCATCAGCGGGGCGCTGGAGGTTTGCTTCGCTCCAGTCTGCGGAGGCGTGAACGGTCACGGTGGGCGGTCCACTTCGGCCTGGCTTGGCGTTTCCAAGTGAGAACCAACGGATTGGTCCAGCGTTCACGAACGCGCCGCCGAATGGCAATGCTAAGGGCGACTGAAGCGCCAGTAAAGCGGCCCAGCACGGCCGGAGTTGGTAGGCGTCGATCGAATCGAGTCCGTCGAAATCTGACACAAGCTGCTTTACCTGAGGTGCAACAGTTGCGACGATGACCGTGTCCGCCTCACCCAGAGTCTGGCCACTTTCCCCAAGTAATCGTACACCAGATTCGAGCGGTTGAATGTTCGCTACGAATTGCCCTAGGTGCGTGGGTGTGTTTTCGAGCAGATGCTTGGCAATTGCAGGCATGCCGGGAACGCCCAAGTAGCGCGTTGGAGACGCATTGCTGCCCTCAATCTTCCCACTGGCGCTCGCATCATGTAGGGCATCTGTCTCGCGCTGGCCAAAGACGGCAATCGGACTTTCCCATTTTTCAACCAGACCCAGTTGACGCCATGAGGCAACGTGTCGGCGAAACAAATCGCTGCGTGCGGTAAAGTACTGCGCGCCATGGTCCCAGGTAAACACTTGTTCTTTGGCGACGCCTGCTGTAGGACGCACAAACTGGCCGTTTGCATTCTTGGTCATGCGCCGCGTAGCCATGCGGCCACCGTATCCGTGACTCTTTTCGAAGACGTCAACGTCAAGTCCATGGTCGGAAAGAACGCGAGCGGCGGCAGCCCCCGATAGGCCAGCACCAATAATCGCCACGCGATGCTTGGGCGAAGTGCGATTGAGGACGCGTGCGCGAAACTGCGGCAGGTCCAAGCGTCGCGCATGGTCGCCCGTTGGCCTCGGCCGAACGCTTCCGATGATTGGATTTTCAGGTGAGAATGGCCGATCGAACAAACCGAAGCACCACAGGATGCCGCCGTAAGAACTTGGGTCGCGTCCGTCGAGTGCGTAGCGATGATTCAGGTCAATGGCCAACTTAAGTGCTTGACGCGGGTCGTCGCACCAGTTGATAAGTGCTTTCCCCCACGTCATCCGCAGGTTATTGTGTAGTTCGCCGTGCCGTAGCAACGATTGCTGGGCCGCATTCCAAAGTGCATCTTCGGTAACGCCGCGCGACAATTGCTCCCAAGAGTAGATGGCAGGGCGTGGGTCGGTCCTGTGGGACCGGAGTGTTTCCCTCGCCCAGTCGGGCAGAGCGTGCCATGAGCGGTAATTGGGCGTGAATTTGCAGTAGCAGTAGGAAAGCTCACGCCAGACTAGCAACTCATCCAAATACTTGTCTGCTCCCTTTCCGCCACGGCGATGCGCTTCCCTGGCCAACCGTGTTGGTGCGACCATGCCGTAGTGCAGGTAAGCCGACATGCGGCTGACTCCGGTGTATTCAATCGCATTGTTGCGAACACGAGCGTAGCTACCGATGCGGCTGTCCAAGAATTCTTTCCACCGCGCATATCCCGCTCGAAATCCGCCTTGAGTATCGAGTACAGGACCAATGGAATGGTCGATTTGGCAACTTGCGACTAAGTCACTGATCTTGTCGGCTTGAAAGTCAACTGCGGGAATGTCACGCAAGATGCCTGAGTCGCAATATTCAGCTTGTCCGGTAGGCTCGGGCCAAGCATCATCGATCAAGTTCGAGCGAGCACGCCAGGTCGCGTCGCGAAAGGCAAAGGCACGTGTGTAGGCTTTTCCAACTTCTTGCATCGGCAAGACGCAGGCAGTATCAACGAGAAGAATCTTTGCTCGCTCCACCGTGCTGATAGATCGCAGGAAGACAGTCGTTGGCGCGGTCGGAAGATCTTCTGTGACCACAATACTCGAAGCCTGGATGAGGGATGACAAGGGCCGTTTCACCGCGTCATTCTCCAGATAACAAACGTAGCGAATCCCCTGCTCGGCATAGGCGATTTGCAGATCACGGGCTGCTTGAAGGATGAACGTATGATGTCGATCACTCGCGTAGCGGTAGCGTGACGAGACTCCTTGATAGACCAAGAGCGGCAGCCCAAATTGTGTCGCGAGATTTTTCGCCACGTCCAAGGCTGCGTTTTCGTCGACGCGGAGTGCCGACTGCGTCCAGTAAAGCACGAACTGCCCTGCGGAGTCCAGTTCGAGACTCGTCGCATTTTTTTCACTCTGCCGTGCTGCGACATTAGGAATTGTGGCATTGCGAATTGCGACA